>NZ_JAASUA010000001.1:0-574938 GCF_014322845.1 Listeria immobilis
GCCTATGACATCCATTTGCGACAAGGACTCCGATTTGTGGAAGAAGTTAGCTGGCAGTTTCGGAAAAATGATCGAGCCTTTTTACGTGAACAAACACAAGAACGGGTTTTTTCTCTTTCACAATCGACACAAGCGCATTTTGAAACCATGGAAGAAACCTTACGACAAGAAAAAAGAGACCTAGAAGAACAACTAAATGAAGTCGCCTACGAAAAAAGAAAAGCACTCTTAGATGAACAGGAGGCGAAATCATGAGTATCGATATGTACGTATCAAAATCCAAAGCCCAAGCAACGAGTACAAGCCAAGTTTGCCAACAACACTTGGAAGGATATGAAGCACTCCAACAAGCGATTAGTCAGTTCACCCTTGAGCCTTTTTTAAAAGGAAAAGCATACGACTCGGCCAAAGCTTATTATAGCACCGTGCTTTACCCCCTCGTGCAGGGAGGGATTTTATTATCAGAAGCGACCGAAGCAGCTGTTAAAAAATTCCCAGAACGTTACCAAAGTGAAGTAGACAGTGGGGATCTCAAACAGTCCGAACTAGAAGAACAAATACGACGAGTCAATGAACTCATCCACCAAGCAAATGCCCTTGAGAATCAAGTGAGGCAATCCCCATTATCCGAAACAGATCAGCACATGCAGCTACAATTTAATCAGGCTCTAAAGGAAGCGTATCAAACGAGCAAACAAGAACTAGAAGAAAAGCTTCAAAAATTAATCGCCTTTCACGCAAGTTCGCCCAGTATTTTTTCCGAAATCGCGAGTTTGAAACAGGCGATTGATCAAGGTCTAGCCCAAACAAAAACGGCTTGGAATTCCTCGACAGGAACTTTTGATGTTCCGCCGCAGGAAAAATTAATGTGGGCTGATATGATTACTAAAAAAGTGAAACAAAGTGATGCTCAATTTTTAGAAAAAATAAGCAAAAAAGTACCAAATTTATCTGATGCTGAGCGAACAAAATTATTCACACTAGCTCAAACAAATCCTGATATGAAGCCACCACAAGAAATTATTGACTATTTTATGAAAGATGTGGATGAAATTCCAAAATCTATCATAGACAATTTGCCACAAGATTTATTTAATGCAGGCGTAGAATCAAGTGGAAAGGCAGTTCAGAGCTTTGGCTTTCTTTTGACTGCATTAACAGGGAAAATGGGGCCAGGTGGAGCAGGTAATTTTGTGATGGTTAATCCCAATACATCTTCACTCACAACTAATTTGATTAAAACAGGAAGTACCGTGGCAAAAGTAGGGAAATATGGACTTCCGATTGTTGGTGGAGTTATTGATGGGGTGACACAAATTGCGCAAGGTGAAGATGTAGGCGATGCGGTTATAAAATCTGCGGTACATGTAGGTATTGGTTTTGCTGGTGGAGAAGCAGGTGCAGCAATAGGTGCAGCAATTGGAACGGCAATTCCTATACCGATAGTTGGAACAGTAGTTGGTGGAGTTTTAGGATTTGCGGTAGGCGTTGGAATTACAGCCGTTGGCAACTATGTTTTTGACAAGATTTATGATAAAAAAGATGATATCATCAGAGGAGCAAAAAAAATTGTAGATGACATCGGTGAAAAAACAAAAGAAGTAGGAAAAAGCATAGAAAAAGGTGTTAAGAGTGTTGGAGATAAAATTGGAAATGCAGCTTCCAGTTTTATGAAAGGTTTAGGAAGCGCTTTTGGCTAAGAAAGGATAGAAATGATGAAATCACCGTGGATTCCAGTGTTTTATGATAAAAAAGAAAATAAAAATTATTTTTATAATGTAAATGAAAAAAAATTTGTTGAAGGAAAGTATTCTGCTCAAAATACTATTGTTACATTACTCTCTGGAACAGTTGGAGTTGTTTTGTATGCGCTTCTGGGATCATTTATTATAAAGATGCCAACTAATTATCTAACAGGCTTAAGTATTTTATTAGGTATCATTATCAGTGTGCTATTGATTATTGTGATTGATCATTTTAGTAAAAAAAGTGACTTTGGGACTCCTATCTCAATAGAAAAAGTATCCTTTTGCTTTGAAGAAGGTGAAAAACAATTTAAAAAAAATCTAAGAATAGGATATTGGACGTTTTTATTGGCTATAGGAAGTACCGTGGTATTATACTTTTCCAATGGAGAGGCGATTTTATTTTTTGCTACAGCTCTTTTTTGGATGTTACCTCTTCCCTTGTTTGTTTTACAGAGACCTTTCAAGAGAAAAAAAATGTATGCTCTTTATAAAAAGAATCAATTACCAATAGAGAATGGAGGATTTTAAATGGAAGAATTGTTACCACTTGGTTCTGTAGTACGTTTGAAAAACGGAGAACAGCAACTCTTAATTATCAGTCGTTTCGCGCTGTATAATAATCAAGGAGTGATAGGTTATTTTGAATACAGTGGATGTTTATATCCCAATGGGCAGACGGATCAAACTTCTTATTTTTTTAATCAAGAAGATATTGAGGAAATCTATTTTACAGGTTATCTCAATGAAGCAGAAAAAGATTTTCGTAAAAAAGTAGATGAAGAGTTAAAAAAAATAACTTATCCACGATTTGAACTCATTGTGACAGAGAATGAATAAAAATAGAGACACTTGTTTTGACGGAACTGCCGCTATAATTAGATACAATTAAAAAGAGCAACTCAAATTTAGTAAAATAAATTTGGAGGTGTTTTCTAATGACAAAACATACCTATTATCCAGTCGAACTAAAAATTCAAATTGTAGAAAGGTATCTTAAAGGGGAGAGCGCTGCTTCCCTTCGGAAAGAATTCCAAATTTCTAGTTCAGGGACTCTTTATACAACGAGGACTTTCCTTGTTATTTATCATCCCACCTATTAAAATAGGAAAATATGGGGCCAAAGGGTTTAAATTTGTAACAGAAGGCGTAGAAGACCTAAATAAACTCAATAAAAAAGCAGACAAGGTGAAAGAGGTAGAAAAGAGTACAAAGAAAGCCAGTGGACTTGATGTACCTAAAGGTGTTGGGAATCCTGTAAAGATTGAAGGAAAAGGTGTACTGGTAGAACAAAACCTAATAATCTGAATGAACAAATGGCAATGCATCAAGTACAGTCTAACCCACTGAAGGGAGCTAAAGAATTACCTATTAAAATGACTGACAAAAGATGGCCTAGTGAAGACGATTGGGTAAAAATGCAAAATGTTGTTATTTTGGAAGATGGAACAAAAGTTAATGTGCATTTTGTTTATAAAAAGATTACTGGACAATTTGATGATTTTAAATAAAGGAGAAACTAATAAATGAGTAATTTAATGATAGCAAAGAATTGGGAAGATAATGACTTAGTAGAAATAAATGTAAGTGCAGAAGCAGAGTTTGTGAAAGTTCATCAATTATGTTACGTGCAAGATATAGATTTGAAACAAATTGGAGAAAAGATTGTCGCTTATTCTTTTGATTCAAAAGAGGAGTGTTATGTAGAATTCGGGAAAAAAGCAGGAGATTTTACACCAGCATTTTCTTTGGATTTTCTAAAAGCTGATAATTCTGGACGTGTAGAAATTGAACTTGATATGGAAATTGACGATAATCCTGATAGAAAACACAGATGTAAATTTTATATTTATAGTGAGTTAGGACTAATTGAGCAATTTGGGAGAAATATTATTTTATTATCTGAAAATAAAAAAGAAGAAATGGCATTAAATTAAAAAAGGCACTTTATCAAGAAATCGATAATTAATTTTTGGAGTGAATGAAAGAACAAGTTATTAAATCGGCTTGTTCTTTTATTTAAAGTTAAAAATATTTTTAGCTTTTTGATGGAATAAATGTCCCCTATCGTATCATAATATTATAGGGTTCTTGACAAGTACACTAGCGGTTACAGTAACAACATTACCAAAGTGAAGTAGACATTGGGATCTCAAACAGTCCGAACTGGAAGAACAAATACGCCGAGTCAATGAACTCATCCACCAAGCAAATGACCTTGAGAATCAAGTGAGGCAGTCCTCATTATCCGAAACAGATCAGCACATGCAGCTACAATTTAATCAGGCTCTAAAGGAAGCGTATCAAACGAGCAAACAAGAACTAGAAGAAAAACTTCAAAAATTAATCGCCTTTCACGCAAGTTCGCCCAGTATTTTTTCCGAAATCGCAAGTTTGAAACAGGCGATTGATCAAGGCTTGGCTCAAACAAAGACCGCATGGAATCCAACATCGGGTACCTTTGTAGTGCCAAGCCAGGATAAACTAGCGTGGGCAAATACCATTCGAGCTTTTCAACAGAAAAAAGAGGCACAAGAAGAACCAGACACGACGGGCCGAACCTATACACGAATAGACTTAGGAAACGGGACGTACATATGGGCGTGGTCCAAAGATGGCCGCACACTGACCCAAGACGATATTCAATTCACCGTAAAACATGATAAATGGGCAGGAAAAGATGGTGGATTAGGGAAAATGCTAGCCCAAGCAGAAGCAATGAAAGCCGAAGCAAAAGACTTTGACCCAGTGAAAGCAATAAAAGAAATAGCCGACCTCTTTACACCGATAGGAGACGGTGTTAGAGTTATGACAGGTGAACACCCGATAACCGGAGACAAGCTATCATGGGGCGAACGAGGACTATCCTTGTTATTTATCATTCCACTTGCTAAGATAGGAAAATATGTGGCCAAAGGGTTTAAATTTGTAACAGAAGGCGTAGAAGACCTAAGTAAGCTCCATAAAAAAGCAGACAAGGGGAAAAAGGTAGAAAAAAGTACGAAGAAGGCTAGTGGGGCTAATAATTTTAAATTTGGAAGTAATTCAAGGAATCATTTGAAAAATGTAGAAGCGATTAATACTAAAAAAGGTGTTATTGGTGGTCATAATATGGATGAATTCAATAATGCATTGAAGAATCAAGGGTTTAAACCAGAAGACTTGATTGTTTCAAAAAAACCACACCCAACTATTGATGGTATTTATGAAGTAGAATATAAAATACCTAGAAAAGATATGGCAGGTAATGTTGCGGAGCCGGTATCGTATAAGAATATTGAAAAACCAAAAACAGTTTATGACCCAACAAAAATTAGTGACAATCAAATGTATGAATGGGGGCAGACTGCCCTGAATAATGGGGAAATCCAATCAGATGGTCGGACAATTATTGGCACTTCTCCAAACGGTGTAAAGTTTATAGGTTATTTAAATGATGCAGGAGAAGTAACTAACTTTTTCCCTGTATTAAACTAGAATGATTGGATTGGTGATATTATGGAAAATGAATTTCAAATTTTAAATGATAAAAAAAGTGTAGACCAACTAATGTTAACCTACTTTTCAATAGTAAATGGAAAAGATTTAAAAAAGGCTTTAGCTGCGTTTAAAGAAAAAAAAGGATATGGAATAGAAATAGTTTTTGTTTCTTTTAAAAATGACTTAGACGACTACGATATGGCTCAATTACCTAAATTGCTAGATGATAAACATGTTTTAGTTGAATTAGGCTTTCCAGCTGTCGAAATAGACCAAATAGCGTATTTAGATTTTAAAACTTTTTATAACTATTTAGAAGAAAATGTAAAAATTGAGATAGAAAAAAATTCAGGAGAAGGTGAATTAATAGAACTATTAAAACAAGTTAAGAGCAGTTTGGAAATATAGTTTTTATAAATTAAAAAAGACACTTTACTTCCTCGCTTAGCATCGAGAAAATAGAGCCTGACTAGTAAGCATAAACTCACTAATCAAGTTGCCAAAAGCTAACCAAAGCTAATTTGTATTCATTGTAAGAAAAATTTATTTTTGAGAAAGGAAGCGATTGAGTGCAATCGTTTCTTTTTCTACATCTAGAGCTAATTTATAGCTCCAAGAAAGCCAGTTAGGAAAGAATATCAAAAACACAAGCAATGAAAGCCGAAGCGAAAAACTTTGACCCAGTGAAAGCAATAAAAGAAATAGCTGACCTCTTTACACCAATAGGAGACGGTGCTAGAGTTATGACTGGAGAAGACCCGATAACCGGAGACAAGCTATCATGGGGCGAACGGGGACTGTCCTTGTTATTTATCATTCCACTTGCTAAGATAGGAAAATATGTGGCCAAAGGGTTTAAATTTGTAACAGAAGGCGTAGAAGACCTAAGTAAGCTCCATAAAAAAGCAGACAAGGGGAAAGATGCTGAAAAGAGTACGAAGAAAGCTAGTGGAGCTAAAGTGAAAATTGAAATTTCTAAAGAAAGATTAGAGCATGCTAATCTAGGTGACTTCACTAAAAATCCTAAGACCGGTGCAATTTCAAAAATGAAAGGTGGAGGGCATGGGCAAGATAATATTGACTTTTTGAGAAAAAATGGTATAGAAGTGAATATCGAAAAAACATATTCAAATGGTGTAAGAGTCGGAAATGTTCCAGAACACAAGACAAAATCTAAACAAAAAGGTTCAAATCAATCTTGGTTTCCTAAAAATTGGACAGCTGCTGATATTGAAAATGCTGGACAACAGATAGCAAGACTTCCAGAATTTGCAAAAGTAAATGATGGAGAAGTTCTTTTTGGAGAAGTTAATGGAGTGAGAGTAGGAGTAATAAAAACAAATGGTAAAATTGGTACAATTTTTCCTGATGCTACTAGACAACCATAAAAATTGAAAGGTGGAAAAATATAATGGACTTAAAAGAAAATATGAATATTGTACTTTCTAGAAGAAAAAAATTAAATATGAATGATGATTATGGTATTGAAAAATGTTGGAATAAAATGACGGAACTTTTGTCAAATGATCTGGATACTACAATAAAATATTTAGAAGATTGCAATGCTGATGACTTATATTGGGTAAGTGAGATATTTGAAGATATTTCTGCCAATTTGAAAAGTCAAAAGTTTATTGACTGTTTGAGAAAACTAGATAAGAAATTCCCGGAATTAGAAATGACACATGACATTGATATTGCTGAAAGTTATTTTTAAAGATATCATACTGTAGACAAAGTGAGGAATCATTTTATCTGCAGTTTTTTTATTTTATAATGATAGTAGAGCTTACATAAAATAATGAGATGATAAAAAATTTTTTAAAATCAACTACAAGCAGAAAATCAATTAGTAGCTATTTTTAGCTAATTTAGTCCCAGAGGGCTATTTAGTAAAAGAGGAACGAAGTATAATATGTAAAGCAAAACGGTCATATACATATGGTTTCCCACTTTAAGAAAGCCAGTGGAGCTAATAAGGTCTTGGACAAGAATTTATTAGATAAGTTGGCAGCTAGCAGAGTTAAGTATAATCCTGAAGATGTTGTTATGATAACAAAAACTCCTGATGGGAAATTATTATGGCTTAAAAAAGGCAGCGGCAAGGTAAGACTGAAACATATTGTCGATGGTTATGCTGCTGATTTTGAGACTAAAGGCATAAAAGATATACCTAGTTTTTTGAATGAGATATTGAAAACCAAGCCAATCAAAACAGGTGTTGGTAAAAATGGACCATTCGCAGATTATCTAGTTAATGGAGTTAAATATAGGGTTTTTTATCGGACAAATGGTTTTATAGTTTCATTTTATCCAATAGACTAATAAAAAGGGAGATTGTTTGCATGTATAAATTACTTTTAATAAATGAATCCACTGCAACTAGGAGACTAGTTTTGGAGAATATGAGTACCAAAACAATAGATACTTGTTTTGATGACTCAGCCTTAGTAAGCATTGACAATAACTTTGATTTTATGGAAATCGGAAAAGAATATAATTGTAAAATTAAATTATTTGGTGAAACAACAGCAACAAGAAGTGAAAAAAGTGTTGATTGTACCATTGTGGAAGATAATGTAATGATAGGTAATACATTGTTAGTTAAAATAAGTATAGATGACAATATTTATTATATTTACCAAGAAAAAGTAGTACCATATTTATCAGCAAGAAAATTTATGTTTGAGTTTACTAGAAAAGACTTAATTCAAGTAGATGACATTGTACACAAAGACTTACAATGATAATTTTTATCAGTGATTTTTTAGTTTAGTCATTCTAATACAATAAAGAAATCCAACAATTTTTTATTAATTGTTGGATTTCTTAAACTGCAGACAAAATGATTTCTCGCTTTGTCTACAGTCTAAAATACCACATTAATGACTAACGGGGTATTTTAGTTAACTTTGGGCGATTTTTAATGCTTTCTCGGTATTAGCAAAATGTTTTTTGGTATATTTTGCTAATGTTTCCATATCAAAACGCTGGATAATTTCTGCTGCAACGACATCAACATGTGGTCCAGCTCCTTTTGGTAAAAGGATACCAACTTCGCGTGACATTTCGTCAAAAGCTTGGACAAATTTATAACGTGCGATAATGGATGCAGCAGCAACTGACAGATGTAACCCTTCTGCTTTTGTTGCAAAAAAAACATTTTCACGAATTATGTTTGGTTCTTTTGCTAAATAACGGTAGTATGTAGTTTTTTCGGCAAACTGATCGATTAAAATAGCATCTGGTTTTATCGGTGCAATTTTTTTCAAAACATTTTCGAGTGCTCGGTTATGTAGAAGTGCTTTCATTTGACCTTGATTCATCCCACGACTTTGTAATTCATTGTATTTAGGATTTGGACAAAGTAATACGCTATGTGGAACGACAGGAATAATTTTTTCGGCGATGCGACAAATTTCTGGGTCTTTCATCGCTTTGGAATCTTTAACACCAAGCTCTTTTAAAAGGGGCATCATGGTTTCTTCTACATAAGCTGCACAAACAGTAATCGGACCAAAAAAGTCACCTGTTCCAACTTCATCAGATCCAATAACATTTTTACTAGCAAAATTTAGTGGGAGAACACCTTTAGATACACTAGGCGCTTTTTTGGTAGTTACCGGAAGAGAGGTAACCCATTTTTTGGCTTCTATTTCGCCATTTACTCCTTGAAACATAACTTTTAAGGATTTATAGCCAGTAATAGATACACCAGGTTTTTTAGCTGCAAAAATGGCACCTGGTGGAAGTTTTGGACTTGAAAAAGGGAGATAGGTTTGTTTCATTTTTTCCATGGTTGTTTGGTTAACTACAATGACAGTATTTGCGATAAAGCATCATCCTTTCAAAGTTCTATTGTAACATACTACGACGAAAGACTGAATATCGTCTAGTTGGGGAGTTGCCTCTTTTCTTTCCCGCTTTTTCATGATAAGATTATGACAAGTAGCGTCTTATATGAACTTGGGCGAGGAGGAATTTCACGTGGCAAATGAGAGAAATAAAGTAGTGACAACAATTTATGGCAGAGAATATACGATTGTTGGAGTTGAAACAGCAGATCACTTACGAAAAGTAGCTCGCGAGGTCGATGAAAAAATGCACGAAATCGGCTCCCAAAATCATGCGCTCGATAGTGGCAGACTCGCTGTCTTAACAGCAGTAAATGCAACTCATGATTATTTAAAACTAGAACAAAAATTCAGAGAGTTGGAAGAAGAGCTAGCTCGAATTAAAGGAAGAGGTTAATGATATTAAATGCGATTATTTTAATTATTCTTGTTTCTAGCTTTTTTGCTGGATTTCGAGCAGGTTTAATTAAACAATTTATCTTACTAGTAGGCTATATTTTGGCATTTTTTGTTTCGTACACATATTACGAAGATTTAGCGCCACACCTTACATTTATTCCTTATCCGAATGTGGATAGTGCTAGTGGATTATCAACTATACTTCAAGAACTAAGAACAGAGACGGCGTATTATAATGTTTTAGGCTTTGTGATTATTTTTATTATTGCGATTATTATCGTCCATATGTTAGCATCACTTGCCGGCGGACTTACTAAAATTCCGATTTTGCGTCAAATCAATGGCTTACTTGCGGCTGTTATTGGCGTAATTAATGCATACTTATTTATCTTTGTAGCTTTATTTATAATGGCAATTTATCCATCAACTTGGACTGAAAACGTACTTCACGGATCGAGTATAGCACAGTGGATACTTGAAAACACACCAATTCTATCTTCCCAATTTTATGATTGGATGACAGATATTCTGCCAAAATAAAAAGAAACAATCGATACCAGATGTATATTCTTAGCCAATTTTGGATAGGATTGCGCTGGTATTTTTTAATGAATGAAACGGGGGATATAAATGGCCAGCAATAAAAAAGAAATTATTCGTTTATTAGAAGAAATCGCCACTTATATGGAATTAAAAGGAGAAAATAGTTTTAAAATTGCTGCGTTTCGAAAAGCAGCTCAAGCAATAGAGCTAGATAGCCGAAGTTTGACTGAAATAGATGATTTTACCAAAATTAGTGGTATTGGTAAAACAACTGGAGAAATAATTCAACATTTTTTAACGACAGGAGAGTCACCAGAACTTGAGGAACTAAAAAAAGAAGTGCCAGTCGGATTAGTTCCATTGCTAGATGTTCCAGGACTGGGTGGTAAAAAATTGTCGCGGCTTTATCATGAACTAGGTGTGACCGATAAAACAAGTTTGCTCGAACAATTTGAAAACGGGAAAATAGAAGCATTAAAAGGTTTTGGGAAAAAATCAGCAGAAAAAATGGCGGAAGCAGTACGAGAAATGGGTGAACGACCAGACAGGTATCCTTTAAATGATGTACTACCTATTATCAGGAAAGTAGAGGGATATTTGGCTGATTTGGAAGAAATTGACACATTTGCTCAAGCAGGGAGTCTCCGAAGATTGCGAGAAACGGTCAAGGATTTAGATTACGTCATTGCCACGGAAAAACCAGCAGAAGTTCAAAAAGCATTACTAGCATTTCCTCTTATCACAGATGTGACCGGTGCAGGAGATACAAAGGTTTCAGCTGTTTTAGAAGATAAGATAACTATTTCGGTGGATTTCCGTTTAGTAGAAAACAAAGCTTTTGCTACAACGTTACATCATTTTACCGGCTCAAAAGAACATAATATCAAAATGCGTCAACTTGCCAAACAATCAGACGAAAAAATTAGCGAATACGGTGTTGAACAAGCTAACGGAACGATACGCCACTTTGATTCAGAAAAAGCTTTTTTTAATCATTTTAATATTCCCTTTTTACCACCAGAAGTTCGGCGAGATGGTTCAGAAATTGAACGCGTCACTCAAGACACTAAGTTTCTTGAGTTAGACGATATTCGCGGGGATTTGCATATGCATACAACTTGGTCAGATGGAGCTTATGCGATTCCAGAAATGATAGAGGCTTGTATTGCAAAAGGGTATGAATATATGGTGATTACCGATCATGGGAAATTTTTACGCGTTGCAAACGGACTAGATGAAAAAAGACTGCTGGAACAACAGGCTGAAATTAAAAAAGTAGCTGCTAATTATCCAGAAATTGATGTTTATTCCGGAGTTGAAATTGATATTTTACCAGATGGCTCACTTGATTTTAAAGACGAAACTTTAGAACAACTTGATTTTGTTATTGCTTCAATTCATTCGAGCTTTGGACAATCAGAACAAGACATTATGAAACGTTTAAAAACAGCTTGTGAAAATCCATATGTTAGGCTAATTGCACATCCGACAGGCAGAATTATCGTGAAAAGAAAGCCATACCATGTTAATATGGAAGCATTAATTGAACTAGCTAAAAATACTGGAACAGCATTAGAGCTTAATGCCAATCCACAAAGACTAGATTTGAACCGAGCACATTTGGAATTAGCACATAAAGCTGCTGTTCCAATTGCTATCAACACAGATGCGCATGATACAAAGCATTTAGAGTTTATGTCATTAGGCGTTCGTGCAGCCAAAAAAGCTTGGTTAGACAAGTCAGCAATACTTAATACAAAATCCGCAGCAGAGTTTAAACAATTTTTACAGAATAAATAACTAAGAAAAAGAAGGATGACAAATGGAAAAAAAAGTGGAAGCTATTTTAGAGTTTGATAAAATAAAAAAACAATTAACTGAATTTGCTTCTTCTTCATTAGGAGAGCAAGCTATTTTAGATTTATCTCCAGACACAGATTTTCAAGTAGTTCAAAAAGCACAACTTGAAACAGAAGAAGGAGCAAAAATAATTCGTTTACGAGGTAGCGCACCGATTACTGGTTTAACCGATGTAAACGCCCATTTAAAACGTCTTGAAATAGGCGGCAATTTAAATGGACTTGAAATTTACCAAATTGGCAGTAATCTTCGTGTTAGTCGTCAAATGAAGAATTTTATGGCTGATTTGCTTGAAGTAGGAGTAGAATTGCCGCTTCTTGGAGCACTTGCAGATGAACTTTTAGTATTAAAAGAAGTTGAGGATGATATTGCGATTTCAGTAGATGAAAGTGGTAAAGTCCTTGATACAGCTAGTGAAGCACTTGGTTCTATTCGACGTACACTTCGTCGAACAGAAGACCGAGTTCGTGAAAAATTAGAATCCTACTTACGAAATCGTAATGCAGCAAAAATGTTAAGTGATGCCGTGATTACAATACGAAATGATCGTTACGTTATTCCTGTGAAGCAAGAGTATAAGAGTCATTACGGCGGTATTGTTCATGATCAGTCTGCCTCTGGACAAACTCTTTTTATCGAACCACAAAGTGTAGTAGATTTAAATAATGAGCGAAAATCCCTTCAATCAAAAGAAGCCCAAGAAATTGAACGTATTTTTGCAGAAATTTCTACTTCACTAGCTGTTTGGAATAAAGAAATTCATCATAATACCTTTATTCTTGGCCGTTTTGACTTTATTCTTGCCAAAGCTCGTTTTGGTAAAGCGATGAAAGCTATCACACCACATTTAAGTGATAAAGGTATTGTTCGCCTTTTAGGAGCAAGACACCCACTACTAGAGGCAGATAAAGTTGTTGCCAATGATATTTATTTAGGAGAAGATTTCACGACAATCGTTATTACGGGACCAAATACAGGCGGAAAGACCATCACATTGAAAACATTAGGATTACTCACTTTGATGGCACAATCTGGGTTACAAATTCCGGCACAAGAAGATTCCACCATCGCCATTTTTGAACATGTTTTTGCTGATATTGGTGATGAACAATCAATTGAGCAAAGTTTAAGTACTTTCTCCTCACATATGACTAATATTGTTTCGATTTTAGCAAATGTAAATCAACAATCACTTATTTTATACGACGAGCTTGGCGCCGGAACTGATCCTCAAGAAGGAGCGGCTCTCGCGATTTCAATTTTAGATGCGAGTCATGCTAAAGGAGCTAGTGTAGTTGCGACAACCCACTATCCAGAATTAAAAGCTTATGGCTATAACCGAGTTCACGCAACCAATGCCTCGGTAGAATTTAATGTTGAAACACTAAGTCCAACCTATAAATTACTAATTGGCGTGCCAGGCAGAAGTAATGCTTTTGATATTTCACGTCGTCTAGGCTTAAGCGAAACGATTATTACCGAAGCAAGAAGTCTAGTGGATACGGAAAGCGCTGACTTAAATGATATGATTTCTAGTTTAGAAGAAAAACGAAATTTAGCAGAAGCAGAGTACGAAGAAGCACATGATCTAGCACAAGGAGCCGATGCCTTACTCAAAGACTTACAAAAAGAAATTGCCAGCTATTATCAACAAAAAGATAAATTAATCGAACAAGCGAGTAATAAAGCTGCCCTAATTGTTGAAAAAGCAGAAGCAGAAGCAGAAGAAATTATTCACGAACTCCGCACCATGCAACTAAACGGAGCGGCAGGAATTAAAGAACATGAGCTAATCGACGCCAAAACAAGATTAGGAAAAGTAAAACCGAAAACAATTAATAAAACAATTCCACAACCGCCAAAACAAAAACCTCATGTTTTCCAAGATGGCGATAATGTTCGTGTTTTATCACTCGGCCAAAAAGGTTCGCTCTTAAACAAAATAAATGACACTGAATGGAATGTTCAGATCGGTATTATCAAAATGAAAATTAAAACAAGCGATTTAGAGTTCATTCAACCAGAAAAACCAAAGAAACAACGTATTATCACATCGGTCCAAAGCAGTGATTCCCCAGCTAAAAGCGAGCTTGATTTGCGAGGAGAACGTTATGAAGATGCGCTCCAAAAAGTAGATAAATATTTAGATGAAGCTTTAATGGCTGGTTATCCACAAGTCGCAATTATTCATGGTAAAGGAACAGGTGCCCTTCGAACTGGAGTTACCGAATACTTGAAAAATCATCGTATGGTGAAATCTATTCGTTTTGGTGCAGCAGCAGAGGGTGGCAATGGTGTAACAATTGTAGAGTTTAAGTAAAATACTGAGCAAAAACATAGCTCGAAATAGGTGTAAATGCTATACTGTGATTACAAAAGTCATAAGGAGTGAATAATCATGGTAAAAGAAATTACAGATGCAACATTTGAACAAGAAACTAGTGAAGGCTTAGTATTAACAGATTTCTGGGCAACATGGTGTGGTCCTTGCCGCATGGTGGCTCCAGTTTTAGAAGAGATACAAGAAGAACGTGGCGAAACACTTAAAATCGTCAAAATGGACGTAGATGAAAATCCAGAAACACCGGGAAGCTTTGGTGTACTGAGCATTCCAACCCTTCTTATTAAAAAAGATGGAGTGGTAGTTGATACAATTATTGGTTATCGTCCAAAAGAAGAACTGGATGAAGTCATTAACAAATACATTTAAAATTATGCTAAAATAAAAGAAGCTTCAGACTAACCAAGTCGAAGCTTCTTTTTAAATGCGTAACTGGAGTTGATAAAATGTCTTCTGAACATATCCAAAATAAATTAGCGCTATTACCTGACCAACCAGGTTGTTACTTAATGAAAGATAAACAAGGAACCATCATTTATGTTGGTAAAGCAAAAATTTTAAAAAACCGTGTTCGTTCTTATTTTTCAGGAACACATGATGGCAAAACGCAACGCTTAGTTCAAGAAATAGTGGACTTTGAATACATCGTAACATCTTCCAATGTAGAAGCCTTGTTACTTGAAATTAATTTAATTAAAAAACATGACCCGCGTTTTAATATTCGACTAAAAGATGATAAAACATATCCATTTATTAAAATCACCAATGAAAGACACCCACGTTTAATTATCACCCGCCAAGTAAAGAAAGACAAAGGTAAGTATTTTGGCCCGTATCCTAATGTATATGCGGCGAATGAAGTCAAACGAATTTTAGATCGTCTATACCCACTACGGAAATGCAGCACACTACCTAATAAAGTTTGTTTATATTATCATTTAGGGCAATGTCTTGCTCCATGCGTTTTTGATGTAGAAGCAAGTAAATATAAAGAAATGCAAGATGAAATAGTTGCCTTTTTAAATGGTGGCTATAAAAATGTTAAAAATGATTTAAAACAAAAAATGCAAACAGCTGCTGAAAATATGGAATTTGAAAAAGCTGGTGAATTTCGTGACCAAATCACAGCGATAGAAACTACTATGGAAAAACAAAAAATGACGATGAATGATTTCGTTGACCGAGATGTTTTCGGATATGCTATTGATAAAGGCTGGATGTGTGTCCAAGTTTTCTTCATTCGCCAAGGAAAGTTAATTGAACGCGACGTTTCCCAATTCCCTTTTTATAATGATGCAGAAGAAGATTTCCTTACTTTTATTGGGCAATTTTATCAAAAAGCAAATCACATTCCACCAAAAGAAATCTATTTACCAGATGATGTAGATAGTGAAGCCGTACAAGCTGTTGTACCAGATACAAAAATTATCGTACCACAACGCGGCAACAAAAAAGATTTAGTCAAACTAGCCTATAAAAACGCCAAAATAGCCCTAAACGAAAAATTTATGCTGCTAGAACGAAACGAAGAGCGTACAGTCGGAGCAGTAGAGCGTCTTGGAGAAGCAATGGGAATCCCGACTCCATCTCGTGTGGAAGCCTTTGATAACTCAAATATTCATGGAACAGATCCAGTTTCCGCAATGGTGACATTCCTCGACGGAAAACCAAGCAAGAACGATTATCGTAAATATAAAATTAAAACCGTCGAAGGACCAGATGACTATGCAACAATGCGCGAAGTAATTCGCCGTCGTTACTGGCGGGTTCTTAAAGAAGGACTACCTATGCCTGACTTAATCTTAATTGATGGCGGGAAAGGGCAAATTGATAGCGCCAAAGATGTTTTAATCAATGAACTTGGTCTTGATATCCCGGTAGCTGGTCTTGCAAAAGATGATAAACACAGAACAAGTCAATTACTTTTCGGCGACCCGCTCGTTATTATTCCGTTAGAAAGAAACAGTCAAGAATTCTATCTACTACAACGGATGCAAGATGAAGTTCACCGCTTTGCCATCACATTCCATCGCCAATTACGCAGCAAAACAGGCTTTCAATCCATCCTTGACGGCATTCCAGGCGTTGGACCGGGTCGCAAGAAAAAACTACTCAAACATTTTGGCTCAATGAAAAAATTAAAAGAAGCCTCCATTGACGAGATAAAAGAAGCAGGCGTTCCACTCAATGTTGCAGAAGAAGTCCATAAACATATCACTGCTTTTAATGAAAAAGCCAAAAACACAAAACAAAAATAAATTTGCGGATTAAGAGTCAATGACATGTTAAAGTTATTGACTCTTTTTACATAAATGAATCAAAGTTGATCCAATCCCTCTTCCCTTCACTACATAAATGCGCTAAAATAAGAATATTGATGTAAAAAGATAGAAAGTCAGGAGGAACGATTGTGGGTTTAGTAGTATTAAAATTTGGCGGAACATCTGTTAGCACCGTAGATAAAATTGGAAAAACAGCTGATCAAGCCATCTATGAGAAAAAACAAGGAAATAAAGTCATTGTCGTCGTTTCTGCAATGGGGAAATCAACGGACAAATTAGTAGCAATGGCCGAAGAAATTAGCGAAGCGCCAGATAAACGCGAAATGGATATGTTACTGTCAACTGGAGAACAAATTACAATTTCACTGCTTGCAATGACACTAAAAGAAAAAGGGCATGACGCTATTTCTTATACAGGTTGGCAAGCAGGTATTGAAACCGAAGCAGTTCATAGTAACGCACGAATTGCGGACATTGATAGTGCACGTATTGAATCAGCCCTTGATGCAGGTAAAATTGTAGTTGTTGCAGGTTTTCAAGGTTTAACTGCAGACGGCGAAATTACAACACTAGGTCGTGGTGGTTCTGACACAACAGCCGTAGCAATTGCATCAGCTTTAAAAGCAGAGAAATGCGCTATTTGTACAGATGTAGTAGGTGTTTTTACAACAGATCCCCGCTACGTGAAAAAAGCCCAAAAACTAGAACAAATTACATATGATGAAATGTTAGAATTAGCTAATCTTGGTGCAGGAGTTTTACATCCGCGCTCGGTTGAATATGCAAAAAATTTCCGGATTCCATTAGAAGTAAGGGCAAGCCATGAACAAGTTCCCGGAACAATGATAGAGGAGGATTTAACTATGGAAAATACCAAAGTAGTTCGTGGTATTGCTTTTGAAGATCAACTTACACGTGTAACAATTCATTGGAAACAAAAAGAAGCAATGCGCGTTTCGAAAGTGTTCACAAAATTAGCAGATAATAATATTGATGTGGATATTATAATCCAAGGTATTACAGGATTAGGGCATGGTAATTTGTCCTTTACAATTAAAACGAGTGCACTGCTCTCCACGCTAGCTGTTTTAGAAGAAAGCAAAGAGCTTTTACAAATAGAAAAATTAGAATCTGAACAAGAACTAGCAAAGGTCTCTATAGTTGGCTCTGGAATGGTAAGCAACCCAGGAGTAGCAGCACAAATGTTTGAGGCACTTACCGAAAACAACATTCCCATCAAAATGATTAGCACCTCAGAAATCAAAGTTTCTACTGTAGTTCCAGCAAGAAAAATGGTAGAAGCCGCTCAAGTATTACATGATCAATTTGACTTAGATAAATAAAAAAAGCACTTGAAGTCGCTGATAAACTCCTTAAGCGGAAGTTTTCAGTTACCTCAAGTGTTTTTTTAATAACGTTCATCATTATCAATGGTTTCTTTGCGGTCCCATTTTACAATAATCATTACTTGTTTTTTTCGTTTATCCATTTCGTCATAACTTTCTGTATAAAACTCTTTTTGCGCCTGTAGTTGTTCGGCGATAAAACCTGCTTCTAATTTAAAGGTTGGATTTTCTTGAGAATCAAAGCGAACGGCTATCACATCACCTTCTAAAAGTAACCGTAATTCATCCTTCTTTTCTTTCACTATACTAAGTTTACCCCATGAAGCTTTTTCAAAGAAGTCGATAACTGCTTCTAGTGAATTAAGCGGGAATTTACGTGCTAAATCTTTTCCAGCCCAGTACATTATGTGAGGTGCTTCATCTCCAAGAATTTCAGGGATTAAATAATCTCGTAGTAAATCTAAACCAAAGCTAGGAATAAGGATTCTTTCTGAATGTGTATTTTGTTCATTTTCTGTCATTTTTGATAACCCCACTTTCATACACCATTATAACCAAAATCAACCTAAAATGGAAAGCACAACAAAGAAATTTCTATAAAAAACCTTTTTTCATAAAAAAGACTTGCGAAAAAGCGGAAAAAATAAGAAAATGGAAGGTATAGATAAAAAAATTGGAAACTAATAGAGAAATTGAGGCGAGACTGTGAAACAAGCTATTGGATTTATTGATTCGGGAGTTGGCGGTTTGACAGTAGTGCGAGAAGTACTAAAACAGCTACCCCATGAACAAGTATATTACCTAGGGGATACCGCCCGTTGCCCATATGGACCACGAGATAAAGAAGAAGTTCGCCAATTTACTTGGGAAATGACTAATTTTCTAGTAGAACGTGGCATCAAAATGCTCGTAATTGCATGTAATACCGCAACCGCAGCAGCTTTATATGATATTAGAGCAAAACTAGATATACCTGTAATTGGTGTAATTCAACCAGGATCTAGAGCAGCATTAAAAGCGACAAGGAATAATAAGATTGGTGTATTAGGAACAATTGGAACCGTAGAAAGTATGGCTTATCCAGCTGCACTCAAAGGTTTGAACCAACGAGTAGAAGTAGATTCACTTGCTTGTCCCAAATTTGTATCTGTCGTAGAATCAGGCGAGTACAAAAGCGCGATTGCCAAAAAAGTCGTAGCTGAATCCCTTTTACCACTTAAAAGCACAAAGATTGATACTGTGATTTTAGGCTGTACACATTATCCGTTATTAAAACCAATTATTGAAAATTTTATGGGAGATGGTGTGGCGGTGATTAATTCCGGCGAAGAAACTGCAAGTGAAGTAAGCGCGTTACTTGATTATCACAATTTATTAGATGCATCCGATAAAGAAATTAAGCATCGTTTTTTCACTACGGGCTCAACACAAATTTTTCAAGATATTGCAAAAGATTGGTTAAATATGCCAGAAATGACTGTAGAACATATAAAATTAGGAAAATAAGAGGTGCAAAAAATGAGAGTTGATGGAAGAGAAAGTAATGCACTACGAAAAATAGAAGTAATCCCAAACTATTTAATGCATCCAGAAGGTTCGGTCTTAATCGCATCAGGAAATACAAAAGTTATTTGTTCCGCAAGTGTAGAATCTAAAGTACCACCATTTATGCGCGGAGAGGGTCGTGGCTGGATTTCTGCTGAATACGCTATGTTACCAAGAGCAACCAATACGCGTAATATCCGTGAATCATCCAAAGGGAAAGTGACCGGTAGAACGATGGAAATTCAACGTTTAATCGGTCGTGCTTTGCGTGCCGTTGTTGATTTAGACGCACTTGGTGAAAGGACTATTTGGCTAGATTGTGATGTTATTCAAGCAGACGGAGGTACAAGAACCGCTTCTATCACTGGTGCATTTATCGCTATGGTGATGGCAATCGCTAAATTAGACGCAGAAGTACCATTTAGCAAATTCCCTGTAAAAGATTTTTTAGCAGCAACTAGTGTAGGTGTATTAGAAGAAGGCGGAACAGTACTTGACTTAAATTATGTAGAAGACAGCGCAGCGCAAGTTGATATGAATATTATTATGACCGGAAGCGGTGCATTTGTTGAGCTTCAAGGTACAGGGGAAGAAGCAACATTCTCTGACGCTGAACTTGCAGAGTTAATTGCACTAGGTAAAAAAGGAATTAGTGAATTAATTGAAATCCAAAAAGAAACACTTGGTGAAAATGTCATAGCAAGGATAAAAGGGGAGTAATCACATGAGTAAAATTATTATCGCGACAGCCAATAAAGGAAAAGCGAAAGAATTTGAAAAAATTTTTGCTAAATTTAATATTGAAGTAGCCACTCTTGCCGACTTTCCAGAAATCGGCGAAATCGCAGAAACAGGAACTACTTTTGCTGAGAATGCTGCTCTCAAAGCAGAAACAGTCGCTAGCTTGCTTAATCAAACAGTTATCGCTGATGATTCAGGTTTAATTGTAGATGCGCTTGACGGAGCTCCTGGTGTCTATTCAGCACGTTATGCAGGAGTAGCGCATGATGATGCTAAAAACAATGAAAAACTGCTCACTAATTTACGAGGTGTCTTACCTGAGAAAAGAACCGCCCGCTTCCACTGTACACTTGCAGTAGCAACACCTTCAGAGAAAACTCGTTTTTACACTGGTGAAGTAGAAGGAGTTATTGCGGAACAACTATGTGGAACAAATGGTTTCGGTTATGACCCATTATTTTTCTTACCTGAATTTGGCTGTACAATGGCAGAAATTCCGGCAGAAAAGAAAAACGAAATAAGCCATCGTGCAAATGCAATTAAGATGCTAGAAAAAGATTTAGCGGAAGTAGTAGAAAAAGTCAACAAAAAGTGAGAGAATAAGAAACAGTAGGAGCATTAGGGGGAGGAAATAAAATGAAATTACTAGTAGTTAGCGACAGCCACTCAGAACGTGACTGCTTAATACATTTAAAAGAAAAATACGAAAACACAGTTGATGCGATGATTCATTGTGGGGATTCAGAACTAGAGGCAGATGATCCAGCAATTCAAGGGTTCCATACTGTTCGGGGCAATTGTGATTTTGGCGGGGGATTTCCAAACGATTGGGTTGGAGAAGTAGACGGATATCGAATTTTAACGACCCATGGACACTTATATAATATCAAAATGACACTAATGAATTTAAGATACCGCGCTCGTGAATTAAATGCTGATTTTGTTTTCTTTGGTCACTCTCACGAACTTGGGGTGGATATGCTTGATGACACAATTATCTTAAACCCAGGTAGTATTTCACTACCAAGAGGACGTATTCATATAAAAACGTACGCACTCATTGATACTACACCAAATGGAATTCAAGTTCGTTTTATGGATCGCGATGATAACGAACTAACAGAACTAACACAAATTTTTCCAGTAACAAAACACAACTAGGTCAAAAGTCACTCGAAAAAGAAAAAATCCAATAACTTAAAGAAAACCATTGACAAACAAGCAATTTAAACATAAAATGGTATTTGGCTGTTGAAAAAACAGTGCCATTTGTCCTGATAGCTCAGCTGGATAGAGCAACGGCCTTCTAAGCCGTCGGTCGGGGGTTCGAATCCCTCTCAGGACGTAATTAAAAGCGCTATAAACGTTGGTAATACAATGTTTATAGCGCTTTTTTGTTTTATGAAGTTCAAATAAAGTACAAAAAATTTTAAGTTTCATTAATCTTATTCATTAACTCATTTACTTTGTAAGATTCTTTTTGCTCCATTTCATCAATTACATGCGAGTAAGTTTCTAACGTTGTTACTATAGTGTTATGCCCCAAACGTTTAGATAAATACTTTATATTACAATCATTATACAAAAGCAGTGTAGCATGTGTGTGTCGTAATCCATGCACGCTAATATCTTTATTGATACCTAATTTTGTACAGTAGCGCTTTAATGACTTGTTTATTGCGTTGTTCGAAGGAGGAACATTGTTAGTACTAATAAAAACTAATTTGTGTTTGTTGAATGTTGAGTCCTTTAATTTCTCAGCTGATTGATAGACTTTAATTTTATTTAACATAGAAAGCGTTTTGTCATCAATAGTGATGATTCTATTTGAAGAATAGTTTTTTGTGTTACTAAAAGCATTTGTGTTTTTATAGTCCCACGTCTTATTTATCTTTATAGTTTTTTGGACAAAATCAATACAATCCCATGTCAATCCAATTATTTCGGAAAACCTTGCTCCAGAGGCTATAGCAAATAGAATAACTGATATCGAAGAATGAGTAGGGTTGAAATGATTATTCAATTCTTTTACTAATTTTTTGACTTGTTCTTCAGATAAAGCTTTTAAATCTTTATATGTTGTTTCATCGTCTGGAATAATAACACGGGCAGTAGGATCTCGTAAAATCACGCCTTCATAAACCATTTCTCGAATAAATGACCTAACATAGACATGACGTTTTCTTGTAGTTTCCTTCGCATGCGTTTTCGCAAATTCATTAATAGCTTTTTGATATGTTGTTCTATTAACATCATTTATTTTTAATCCAACAAAATATTTTTCGCAAAATTTTATTGCATAATCATAATGTTTATCATTTTCAATTGATTTTTTTTGCTTTCTAAAAGTTGTATACCATTCTTTAAAAGCCTCAACGAAATTTGCTTCACCAGCGTTTATGTCTACTCCTCGATGTAATTTGTCTTCCATTTCAGAAGCTGCTAATAAAGCCTGCTTTTTTGTCGGAAATCCGCTTTTGCTCTTTACTTTATACTTCCCAGATTCTTTATATGAAACGCGATATTTCCAACCTGTTTCAGTTTTTACAATATTAGCCATGCTAGTACCTTCTTTCGCACATACGTTCTTTTTTCGATAAAAAGAAAAGCCCAGAGGCTCTCTTTATTTGATATCGTATGTTGTTTTACCATATATTTCATCTGTTCCCATATTTAAGTAAATTAATTCTACAGGAGTTTTTTTATCATCAAGATAATAAGCTACTGCACATTGAGCTGTTCCGCCTTTTTTTATATCTTCCATTTGGCTGTTCAAAAATTTATCATCTGGCAGACTAGCAACATCTATCTTATTTACTTGATTAGGATTATTATCTTGATTCGCTTCGATAAAATCTATCCAAGCAAGTGGTGTTATATCACTGCCAGACTTGTTTGTAATATCATACCAGAAAGCTATTACAGGCTTATCACCATATTCATTACCTTTTTCTCCAACAGGTATTACTTTATGACTTGTTATTGTTATTTTTACGTCTTCGTTTTCTAAGATACCATTTTTAAATGTATTTGTTTTCGTTTCTTTTTTTTCATTGCTTTCAATAGATTCATTATGCTTGCTTGCTTTTATATCGTCATTTTGTTTTCCGCAACCAACTAAAAAAATACTAAAAGCTAATAAAAACCCTGTTAATAAAACAATCCCTTTTTTCATATTACAAGCTCCCTTTTGTATGTACCAACCCGCGGCCGCGAACTGGTTACATAGTTATATTTTATTCAAAAGTCTTGCGATGTCTTCCAGTTTTTCGCTTCGACTTAATCTACTGTCAATAACTATGAAAATTTCTTTTTTTAAAGTGAATGAACAAGAAGTGAATTCGTGTTCTAGTATCACTATATCATGTTGTACGTTCAGTTCATCTAAAGTTTTCATGTATTTATACCCCGTTGGTTTTATTGCAACGTTGCACTTACATTATACATAATTTTTATAAGAAATAGCACGTCTTCACAGAAAGTTAATAATCAATAGCAATAACGAGTAAATAAATTACAAGTCAAGAGTCAAGTAAGTAAATAAATTATACTTTAATCTTTTTTCTGTTGCTCATAATATTCAATAAATGACTTAACAGCTTTGACTGCTTCTGCGTCATTCATTACTCGAGATGCAACAGCTTTAAAATCTTCGTTTTCATCAACAAATTTATTTATCTCTTTATCTTCTCTTGAAGCTACTTCTGTGATGTTTATTTCTTTTTCATTTGCATGTTCTTTTCTTTTTTCTTCTATATAAGCAAGTATTTCTTTTATATCTTCTTCTGTTGCGTTTGAATCAATGTGTGCTGCGATTGTGTCAGCGAGATTATTACCGTCTCTTCCTAATAAATAATCAGTAGATACATTAAAAAATTCAGCTATTTTCAGTAATGTTTGATAGTCTGGCTCTCTTGTTCCTTGTTCATAATTAGCTACTTGGCCTCTAGAAAATCCAAGTTCGTCGGCTAATTTGTATTGTGAAAAACCTTTTTTCTTTCGCAACTCAGATAATCTTTTACTAAACATTTCTAACACCTACGCTTTCTATATGTATATTATAAGAAACAATTGGTTTCCAGTCCATTAATTTTTCAATGCAGAAACAAAAAGTTTCTAAAAAGCTTGACAGAAACAATATGTTTCTGATATAGTATGTTTATAGAGAAACAAAACGTTTCTTTTGGGGGTGAAAAAATGAGAAACAGGCTTATTGAGCTAAGGAAATCAAAAACGAGACGGGAGGTATCGAAAGATTTAAAAATAACACCTCAAATGTTAGGGGCAATTGAAAGAGGAGACCGGACTCCATCGTTAAAACTAGCTAACAAAATCGCAAACTATTATGATGTGCCAATTGAAGATATTTTTTTTGATAATAAAGACACTATGTGTGTCTAAAATGAAAGGAAAACAAAACAGGAGGTTAGAAAATGAGGAAAATTGCATTTACAAACTCTTTCCTAACTAAGAGAAATAGAAAAGAGTCAGTACTCACCATTGAATTAAGTATAACTGGAGAAGATTTTAGCGATTTAAGTATTTTGCCGGAACTTTATTCAGAAATTAATTCATTAGTTAATAGATTATCGGAAAAAACTAACGGCGATTTGGGCAAAAGAAAATAAAGTTTGGATTGGATTATTTTTAACTTCTTCTTTTGCTTTAAACCATACAGAGTCATCTTTAACAGAATTTATGAATTGGTCTCCAGATACTGTTAGAAAACGGATAATGTAGTCGTAATTACCGTCCATGTTACCAGTTGGATAATCACCAACTGCAAGACCTTCATACAGAATTAATGATACCGCATTAGCAAGTTCATGAAAAGAGTACTTGTCACCAAGTCTTTCAGTGAAAAAGTCACTATGTAAATCGCCATATTCTTCTTGATCGCGCACTGACAACAAAACATCTCGAATACAATCATAGTTAATTTTCATAATATCACCTCCAATCAAACTAATTATAGCAGATTGGAGAGTAAGCGAAGTGGAGGAAATAAAATGACTAATTTAGTTGTACTACAAAACAATCAACCAGTTACAACTTCATTAAATGTAGCTGAGGTTTTCGAGAAGAAACATAAACATGTTTTAGAAGCTATAGACGATTTGAGAGGGGCAGCCGAAAATTCGGCAGACCTATTTCAAGAAAGTTCTTATGTACACCCGCAAAACAAACAAACGTACCGAATGATTTATATGAACCGTGATGGATTTACTTTACTGGCAATGGGATTCACCGGAAAAAGAGCAATTGAATTTAAGCTTCAATACATCAATGAATTTAACAAAATGGAAAATCACATCAAAGCTCAACTTGATACTTCGCAGTTAAGTCCGGAACTACAAATGTTTAATCAAATGTTCTTAGCAGTAGCGAACGCTGAAAAAGAAGCTAAAGAAGTAAAAGAAGAAGTTAAAAACATGAAGTTGATTTTCAGCGTTAATGCTAACGAATGGAGAGAAAAAGTAACAGTAATTTTGAGAAAAATCGCGGCAAATTTCGGAGGTGCGGAACCTTTTAGAAGCATTATTCAAATGAGCTATGAACGTTTTGAGAGTCGTGCGCATTGTGATTTAAATAGACGATTAGAGAATCGGCAAACAAAAATGGCGGCAAAAGGGATGAGTCCAACAGCTATAAAGAAATTAAATAAATTAGATTGTATTGCTGAAGAACAGCGCTTAATTGAAATTTATCTAACTGTTGTAAAAGAAATGGCTATCCAGTTTGGGATTAGATCAAATGAATTAGAAGCTTTAAAAGTAATTTAAGCGCCGCCTACCACAACGACGCTCGCAGACAACTTACAGTCACCGGGGAGCGACTAACAATAGTATATAACGATAAGTTGTTAATTAGTCGCTAAAAAATATACAAAGGGGATTGAGATATTATGTTTCAAAAATCAACATCGGCAACAAGCGCGATGCAAGTTTTAGCAGAAACTCGCACGCAAAAAGAACTAGCGATAGATAGTTATGTAACGCCAGCCTTAATAAGTAATCAGATGAAAGGAAAGAGAACTGTTTCACTTGAACAAGCAGAACAGTTAATTGATAGCTACAACGAACCAAAAAGCACATATTTATTCGCACATGAATTTTCAAATGGAATGATACCACCTTTGCTGAACGGACTAGACAGTCACCACGCGGCTTTAACTTGTCGCTTTGAACTAGAAGTAACAGAGGCAGTAAATGCATTAAAAAGCGGACTAGAAACGATGACATTCAATCTAAGAAAAGGTGACATGTTACAACGAGAAGCGGCAAAACAAGCTATTTCAGAAATAACAGATGTAATCGCAACAGCCTTAACACTTAACACAAGTATAGCGAAGGCATTCAACATTAATTTACAACAAATTTTAGAAAGTCGAGATAAATTCTATCAAAAAAACGGTTTAGTAAAGGAGTGAAAAATATGGCTTTAGTGTGGGGGTTAGACGAATTTGCAAAAGAGACAGGTTTAGAAAAATCATTTGCTAGAGATTGTATTCTTAATAATCCACGTTTTGTAGATCAATTGGATATTACGAAAGGCGGGTTTGTAGTATATGCGGACGGCAAAGGGAAGCAATGGTACATTGAGCCAGAGCGGATGCAAGAATTTGTAAAGGAAAACTGGATAGAAATTTTCAGAATGAAGGTCAAAAGATGAAGAATCCAATGTTATTCAGCATCTTAGTAATAATAGCAGCGGCGTTATTATTGCTAAACATATATTACGTGATAGCGATATTCATTTTATAAGGAGGCTACAACAATGGCAGAGCGAATTTTTCGTAAGCAAACGATTTTCGGTAATAGTGAGATTTTCATAGATGACAGAACGAAAATGATAGTTAATCCAACTTTTCGGCAAAAAATACCGCTTATTGAAACAGGCTGCGAGAAAATGACGGACTATATCGAAGAGTTAAAACTAAAGGGTTATGAGGAGGTCACACGCTGATGGAAGTATTTGTAGTAATGATTTTCGTGTCGTTTATGTCAGTGATCGCGGGATATTGGCTGAGAGGAAGTGATAAAAAACATGGTTGAGAATCCGATGGTTGTTGATGATCTTTGGGACGATGATTTTAGACATTAAAAAAGCACGCATAGCAGTGCGCGCTTTAAGGATTTGAGATATTACCTTAAGAAAATTATACCTCAGGTTCATTAAAAAATCAATGGAGGTAACATATATGGCTGTAGCAAAAGAAAAGACAATGAACATCTTAGCGAGCGTGAAAGACATGGATAGAACACAATGGTTGCTGACTCGGCGCCTAGGCATTGGCGGTAGCGATGCAGGAATTATCATGGGTTTAAATCAATACAAAACAGCATTTGAGCTGTGGCTAGATAAGACAGACCAAGTTTTACCAGATGAATCAGCGGGAGAAGCCGCATACTGGGGCAATCAAATGGAGGAAGTTGTCGCAAAAGAATTCGAAAAGCGAACTGGAAAGAAAGTAAGACGTAGCAACATGATGTATCAACATCCAGAGCATGATTTTATGTTGGCAAACGTTGATAGGTTTGTGGTTAGTGAAGACGCTATTTTGGAATGTAAAACAGCATCAGCATACTTAGCAAAAGAATGGGAAGCTGACGAAGTACCAGCGACTTATCTAGTGCAAATACAACACTATTTAGCGGTCACAGGTAAAAGTAAAGCCTATGTAGCTGTTCTAATTGGAGGAAATAAATTCATTTGGAAAGAAATTGAACGCGATGACGAGTTAATCAATCAAATAATTGCTTTTGAGTTAGATTTTTGGGAAACGAACGTAAAAGGACATGTAGCGCCGGCACTAGACGGTTCAAGTGCCGCAGAAAAATATTTAAAAGATCGTTTTGCTAAGTCAGAAGCTAAACAAGTTATTTTATCAAAAAAATACAACGAATTTTTGGCTGAAAGAGCAAATTTAGAACACGATATAAAGCTTTTAGAGACACGAAAGAAAGAAATTGATAATAATATCAAGAATGATTTAAAAGAAGCTGAAACAGGCATCGCAGACGAATTTACGATTACTTGGAAGCCTGTTATTACCTCAAGAGTAGACACTAAACGTTTAAAAGAAGAACATCCAGACATTTACAAAAAATTACGTAAAGAAACTAGTTATAGAAAATTTGCAGTGAAGGAGAATAAATAATAATGGCAACTAACGATGAATTAAAAAATCAATTAGCAAATAAACAAAATGGAGGGCAAGTAGCAAGCGCACAATCATTAGACTTAAAAGGTTTGCTAGAAGCACCGACAATGCGTAAGAAATTCGAAAAGGTACTAGATAAAAAAGCGCCTCAATTTTTAACTTCCCTTTTAAATCTTTACAATGGCGACGACTATTTACAAAAAACTGACCCTATGACAGTTGTTACTTCCGCCATGGTTGCTGCAACACTAGATTTACCAATTGACAAAAATTTAGGCTATGCGTGGATTGTTCCTTACAAAGGCAGAGCGCAGTTTCAGCTCGGTTATAAAGGATACATCCAGTTAGCATTACGCACAGGACAATATAAAAGCATTAATGTTATCGAAGTGCGCGAAGGTGAGCTACTGAAATGGAACCGACTTACGGAAGAAATCGAACTAGATTTAGACAACAATACAAGTGAAAAAGTGGTTGGCTACTGTGGCTATTTCCAGTTAATTAATGGCTTTGAAAAAACGGTCTATTGGACTCGTAAAGAAATTGAAGCACATAAACAGAAATTTAGTAAATCAGATTTTGGATGGAAAAAAGATTATGATGCGATGGCTAAAAAGACCGTTCTTAGAAACATGTTAAGTAAATGGGGGATTTTATCCATCGATATGCAAACAGCGGTTACAGAGGACGAAGCAGAGCCGAGAGAACGAAAAGACGTTACAGAAGATGAATCAATACCAGATATCATAGATGCGCCCATAACGCCGTCTGACACGTTAGAAGCTGGTTCGGAGGTTCAAGGGTCAATGATCTAAATGAAAGGAGAAAAGGAGCATGTCTAGTGGTTGGATAAAAATTTATCGTTCTCTACAAGAACATTGGATTTGGGAGAATGAAAAATATTTAAAATGGTGGTTGGATTTGCTCCTTTTAGCCAATCACCAAGATAGGGATATTTTGATAAACGGAGAGTTAATAACGATAAAAAGAGGACAAAAACATACATCTGAATTATGGCTTTCAAATCGATGGAATGCGGACAGAAAACAGGTTCGAAAGTTCTTAGAACTATTGAAAAAAAATGACATGATAACGATAACTAAAAGTAGACAAAAAGGGACAACGTATGAAATCAGTAATTACAACGACTTTCAAGGCATTTCTGAGGAAATAAGAACAACTAAAGGGACAACGATTGACACAACGGAAGATACAACGAAAGAACATCAAATGGTACAACGAAAGGGACATAAACAAGAATTAAAGAACTTAAGAATTAAAGAATTAAAGAAAGATATTAACAACAACAGCGATTTAAATTTCAAAGATTTTTGGGAACAAAATGGATTCGGAATGATGCTTCCAGTTGAAATGGAAAAACTGCTTGCTTGGGTAGATGATTTTGCAGGTAATCGAGAAATTGTCATGAAGGCTTTAGAAGTTACATCAGAGCAAGGAGCTAATAAACGAAATTACGCCTATGTTAATAAAATTCTCAAGAACTGGGAAAGCAGAGGATTTAAAACAATAGTTGATGTTGATGCAGCGGAAAAACAACGACAGATAGAGCTAGAGCAAAAATATAACAAGCCTGCTTTCAACAAATACAACAAACCAGTTAAAGAAGAAATATTGCCAGATTGGTTCGACAAAGAGCAGAAACAAACAAAAAAAGAAACTTCAACAACAGAATCAAGCGAAGACTTAGAAAAGAAAGTTGCTGAAATTAAAGCGAAATTAGCGGCTAGGAGCGAGGCGAAGGCGTGAAACGATTTTGTTTTATGCTACGCCTACGTATCAAAAGAGGACGACTGATAAGGGGTTAAGAGTAATTAGAGTGGTTTAGAAAGGATGAAATTTCTTGGGAAAATATTACTGGCACGTGTCAAGATTTGGTGGAAAGCCGACAGAAATTCGACACTATAACCACATTACAAAAATGTATAAATTTATTTTGCGAAATCCGGCAATGTTCAAAGATAAAACTTTAACGATTTATGATGACGCAAAAGCAGTTACAAACATGACGTTTAACGAAATTAAGTATAGAGCTAGTTTGAATTTATGTGAAACGGTAGAAAGAAAGTATGTGTTGTCACTTACTCAAAGGCTTAAGGAGGAACAGAAGGAGGCTAAAAAGTGAAACGAATACTTAATTATCCCGGCAGTAAATGGGGTTTGGCAGATTTAATAATTGAAAATATGCCGGAGCATAAAAGTTATTTAGAACCATTCTGCGGATCATGTGCGGTCTTTATGAACAAGCAAAAAGCTACTTTAGAGACGATAAACGATTTAGACGGTCGACTAGTTAATCTTTTTAAAACAATGCGTGATAATCCAGAAGAACTGCAGTATTTAATCATGCACACGCTGTATTCTCGTGAAGAGTATATGCTTTCGCATGAAATATCAAGTGATTCATTAGAAGACGCTAGACGCATGGCTGTGAGGCTCTGGTTTGCCGTCGGAGGCAAGACTAATGCAAATGTTGGATTTAGAAAAAACGTGTCTTGGAATGGTCCTTACAATGCATATGAGTGGAATGACATGTATAACCGCATCGGAATAGCTGCAGCAAGACTGAAAGACGCTCAAATCGAAAATGTAGATGCAATTAAACTGATTGAACAGCATAACGATAAAGATACACTGATATATTGTGACCCGCCATATGTTGCAACTTCTTTAGCAAGTCCACATTATCAGCATGACTTTAGTTTAGAGCAACACAAAGAGTTACTAAAAGTGCTTAAAAATCATGAGGGCAAAGTAATGTTAAGCGGCTATGAATCAGAACTATATAAACAAGAGTTATCAGACTGGCCAGCTCTTAAAACAATGACAAAAGTAGGCATTACATCAGAAAAGAAATCAGATAGGCAAGAAATTATTTGGTGCAATTTTGAGCCGCCTATGCAATTAAATCTTTTTAAGGAGGAACAAGCATGAATTTCAAAGTAGGAGACAGAGTAGAATTTATTTACAGAAATAAGAAAAGCGTAGGAGAAATAAATGGCGTCTATCCTGGAACACAAGAGGTGTCTATTAAGCAAAGCGATTCTCCGGTAGATTTGTTATTTTCAGATAAAGCTGTAGTAAAAGTTGAAGAACAAGAACGTATAGTTGTGCCGCAGTTTGTTGCTGATTGGATAAGTCGTCATAAACAAGAAGGATACAATTTGATCTGGTCGATAAGCTATGAAAATAATGATATGCCTGATGAAATGTATGAATGGTTAACTTCAACAGCTGATAATCAAGAACTATTTGCACGCGCGTGGATGGACGGCTACGAAGTCGAGAAAGAACCGCTTTATTATGTACAACTTATTACTAATTCTTTGGGGTATCTCAATGTACGAAATGATGGTCGTCGGTCTTTAAGTGATAGTGTTCAAAATGACATTTTTAAAACACAATTTACGGAAGCTGAAATAAAAGCGATGGACGAACGTTATTGGCAGTTTTCTGTTCTTGTTAGGGATTCGGAGGGCGAGGACAATGAGTAAAAACTTGTATGCAATCAAGCGAGATGGCTTTTACAAACATTTTCCACAAGGTCAGTATGATGCTTATCTGTCGAAAGACTGTTTATTTGTAAAAAGAGAAACAGCAGAAAATAAATGCGCTTTAAATAGTTCTGACGAAATAGTAGAAGTCAGTTTAGTAGAAGTGGAGGGTGAGGCGTGATGACAGATTTACCGCATTTTGTACAGAACGAATTAACAGGCTTTACACGAATTCACAATGACAACGCGCGTGTAATCGCAAGCTTATATTATGCGATGCAGGAAAGAAAGCAAGGGGTACCGTTTTCAAAAGCAACTATAAATTGGTGTAGTCACGAGGATAATTTGTACAGTGCAGTGAAGTTTTTGATGGAAGGAGAGGGTGAGGCGTGATGTACGCAATACGACATAAGCGTACTAAAAAGTTCGTATACGGAACTGATAAACGCTATTCAAAATTTAGACAGCGCACTTCAAACGAACAAGCGTTATTGTTTGAATCTTACTTCACGGCGCAAGTGGCGTTTAATGATAGGCGTGTATCGAATAAGCTTTACGAAATTGTGCCAGTTGAATTAATTGTAAAAGGAGAGGAGCACGAAAATGAGAGAGATTGAATTTAGAGGAAAAGCGATTCACCCAAACAGTCTTGAGCAAATTGTTGGCAGTTGGGCATATGGAGGAATATTTGAAAATAAAATTATTACTAGAAATTTAGATATGAATAGCCATTATCATGGGTTTATTTCGGAAATTGAAATTGACTTAAAAACCATCGGTCAATACACAGGTTTAAAAGACAAAAACGGCAAGAAGATTTTCGAAGGGGATATAGTTAATTTTAAGTTTTTTGACAGAATGGTTGGTGATATTGCTGGTGTAATTAATTTTATCGATTGCGTGTGGGCAGTAAGTGATTTCAAGAATAAACGACTATATCAATTGATAGATGTTGATAACATCGAAATTATAGGCAACATACATGAAAATCCGGAATTGTTGGAGGCATGAATAATGGGTGATGATGATTATTGTCCGCAGTGTTTCGAGTGCGATGGAGAATGCGTTAACGGCGAAAACGGAACGCTCGTATGTGAATACTGCGGGCATGTATATACAGATGAGGAATGGGACGAAAAGAACGATAAAGAAATTGCGGAATACGTGGCTTTTCTAAAAAGTTTATCGGAGGTGGTGGAATGAAACAAGAAGAGTTGAACATCATATTAGAGAATCATGGGAAATGGCTGCGTGATGAAGGTGGCGAGAGAGCAGATTTAAGTAATGCAGACTTAAAAAACACAAATTTAAGATTTGCAAATTTAAGACTTGCATATTTAAGTAATGCAAATTTAAGAGGTGTAAATTTAAAAAATGTAGATTTAAGCTATGCAAATTTAAGAGGTGCAAATTTAGACAATGCAGATTTAAGCTATGCAGATTTGAGCGGTACAAATTTAGACAATGCAGATTTAAGAGGTGTAAATTTAGCTAATGCAAATTTAAGATATACAGATTTAAGACATGCAGATTTAAGATATGCAAATTTAAGACATGCAAATTTAAATTGGGTAAACTGGCAACATGTAGAAGGCTTAACAGTTATCTGCGTACAAGTATATACGACACGTAAAAACAATCAAATAGCATATATCAAAGAATTAGATATATGGATAACAGGTTGTTTCCAAGGAACATTAGATGAGCTTAAAGCGTCTGTTGAACAAACGCATAAGCATAACGAAAAACTTAAAAAGAGATATTACAGAGTGATTGATTTTATTTTGAACGAGGTGACGGAATGAACGAACAAGAAGCAAAGAAGATTATCCTGAAATGGTTGAAAGAAAACAGTAAATTTTTAACACCTTTCAGACTATTCTTTGACTTAGAAAACATAAATAGCAAAGCTCCTCGGCAAGTTGTAGAGGCTTACCTTGCAATCGAAAATAGAAAAGTAGAGTACGAACTACTAGCCGAATTTGCCGCGTGGGGATTAAAAGAGGTGGCGAAATGACTAAGACAGATGAGTGGTTCGAGTTTGAGGAATGTAGGTCACGCACAAAGAATAATACTGTTGCAGATCAGTTAAATGAATTATCAGCAACACACGAAATTATAGAGGTACACTACGCTTCTTTTAGTTCGTCAGACTGGAATGTGTTAGCTGGCGGAACAACAGTGGTGCTAGTACGAGCGTGCAAGAGAGAGGTGGCGGAATGAAAAAATACGAATTAATCATGACGAGAGAAGAAGTTTATCATCTCCATCGTGTCTTAAAGCAAGATATAATACTCAGCACCTGGGGGGTAAGCACTAAGGACCCGGAAGATGAAGAAGCTTTTTTAGCTCATATAGAATTGAGTAAGGATTTGGCAAGAAAAGTTACGCGATCGGAGGTCAAATAATGCCAGGACTAATAGCAAAACAACCTAACAACTTGTATTGTCGTATATCAACTGTAGTAGAAGCTCCAACGCATCACGACATGACGATAGAGGAATTAGAATATTATTTAATTAATGAAAGGTCATTAGATATAAATCTTGTAACGTTAGAACAATGGCTAGCCGTTTATGAAGTCGATTTCAATGTAGCTATTAAACAACTCGGTTCAGGTTCAGGGAATTTAACTTTTGAAGAAGCTAAAGAATGGCTGAAAGAGGTTGGTTATCAACATGCAGACGAATTTATGAAAAAAATTGCATATAGGTGGGACGAGTGGGAGGAAGAAGATGACTAAAACACACGAATTAAAAATAGCACCAAAAGAGGAATGTTATACGGAAATGAACCTTGATAGAACAGCAATAGAGGAGTTAGGAAAACATTTTGCAAAAGGGTTCAAAGTTGGTTTTGAAAATATAGTTATAGGTAACACGCAAAAGTCAATCGATCAAATGGTGAATGCGTTGAAGAAGGAGGAAAACGAATGACTAGCACAATAAAAATATCTGAAAAAGATAAAGTGTTCCAGATTGCGACGGAAGCTGGGTGGGTTGAACGGACTGGAATGCAAGTGACGATTGACGGAATAGACTTTGCAATTTATCCGGAAAGGACATTAACCCAAGTATTCTTGCACGTTAATGAAATATCTAGTGGAGCTTCATTGTTAAATTATCCAATCAATCTCATAGATTTCCTAGATGTAACCACTCGCAATACAGCAATTGAATTTTATAAAGATAAAGTGATTCCTTTAATCCAGAAAAAAATCGAAGCAAATGGATTAGACAAATTTAGAAAAGAAGTTGAAAAAACAAAAAAATATATGGTTGAAACCCACGGAGAACGACCAAAAATTAAAGATTTTGAGGAGGAAGGCAAATGATGAACCGTGTAGTACTTGTAGGACGATTAACAAAAGACCCAGATTTACGTTACACTCCGGCTGGCGTGGCAGTTGCGACTTTTACTTTAGCTGTAAATCGTACGTTCACTAACCAACAGGGAGAGCGAGAAGCTGACTTTATTAATTGTGTTGTTTGGCGTAAACCAGCAGAAAACGTTGCTAATTTCTTGAAGAAAGGAAGTATGGCAGGCGTTGATGGACGCATACAGACTCGAAATTATGAAGATAATGACGGTAAACGAGTTTTCGTTACTGAAGTAGTTGCTGAATCAGTTCAATTCTTAGACCCTAAAAATAACAACGCAGAAGGCGCTACATCGAATAGTTACCAAAACCAAGCTAATTATTCAAATAACAATAAAACAAGCTCATATAGAGCGGATACGAGCCAGAAGAGTGATTCATTTGCAAATGAAGGTAAGCCGATTGATATTAATCCGGATGATTTACCATTTTGATTGGGAAGGTGAATAAAAATGACAGCAGAAACAGCAATAAAAAAGTTGAGAAATAGATCAATGAGCATCAGATTTATGGCTAATGCAATTGCAGAAGTTACAAACTACCAAATTAGCGAAATTGAACAAATGGGGGACGAAGAGATTGAAGCGAAGTATACCGCGTACGTCATTAACGAGGCGAACGAGTACGCGAAGTAAATATAATGCGAAGAAAGTTGTTATTGACGATATAAAGTTCGATAGCAAAGCAGAAGCAGCTTATTATCAGCAATTGAAACTATTAAAAATGACTGGTGAAGTAGTGAGTTTCGATTTACAGCCAGAGTTTGTGCTACAAGAAAGCTTTCGGAAAAATGGAAAACTGTATCGAGCGATTAAATATAAAGCTGATTTTCTCGTTCTTTACAAAGATGGTCACGAGGAATTAATCGACGTCAAAGGCATGTTAACAAAAGAGTTTCGAATCAAGCAAAAACTTTTCGAACTGCGTTATATGCAATCAATTAAGTGTTTGAAATTAAAAGGCAGACAATTCGTGGAGGTGTGATAAATGGCAGTAATGGGGATGACGGAGAATAAAGCAAGACAGCGGGAGATAATTAGTCACTTAGTAAGTGGAAATTTATCATTGAGTAAAAGAAAGGAATTACAAAAAGAGCTAAATAGGTTAATGAAAGAAAACACAGAAGAAAAGCAAAAAACATATTGGTCTAAAACGTTTGATAGGGTTGTTCGTAACAAGAAATGGGAAGAGATTACACTAAATGAATTTATCGAGTTAAGGCATGCAGGACTCAGTGGTTATGCAATTGCTGATCACTTTGGAATTTCAAGAGCAGTAGTCTTTAATTACACACGAAATAACAGAACAGAATACTATCGTCTCTTTGATATGAGGGAGTATCAGAAAAATAAAGAAATGTGGAGTGACAAGTAAAACAAAAGGAGCAGTTAAATGATTGATAAAGTAGCGAAATTTATAGGAGCTGTGACTATATATGCTCTGTGGGTCCTAGTACTGATTTTTGTACTAGGATTAGTGGTTAAAGGGATTTTATGGATTTGGGGAAATATGTTTTAGGAGGATGAAAATGCAAATTGAAAAATTAAATGTAGTTACCAGAGAAGCGATTTGTAACGGCGAAAACATAGAAATCGCTAAATACAATATTGAATTAGAAGCAATTAGTGAAGAATCTTTTATTGATACAGCTGAAAAGGTTGAGAAAATAAGGGAGTTTATCGAAAATTTATAAAGTGATGGGGGCGACTTTATGGGACAACTATTCAATCTACCACAAGTTGAAGATATTAACTACATTCAGACAGTCAGAGCAGTAAGAAAGTTCTTTAAAGACTATTTAATGCTGCGTGTAATGGCTGGAAGTCGTAAATTGCCAACAATGACGACAACATACAAATTAACGCCACCGAATTTCAGTAATGAATTTCATTCAAAAGTAGAAGATGCTGCAATTCATAATGTCGATAACGTTCATGCAGCACAAGAAGCGGTTAAAAAATACGATGCTATTTTGAATCAACTTGAGCACATTCATAGAAAGATACTGTTTGAGAAGTTTATTCATAACTTACAAGATATAACTATTATGCTTGATATTCCTTACGAGGAGAGACAGTACAAACGTGAAAAAAGAAAGGCTGTTATTGAGTTGGCGACTACTTTAGGAATTGAAGTGTTGAATTGAAAATGGCACTTTTCTGGCACTTTTTGAGCAAAAAAAGGTGATAAAATGTTATTAGTGAGAAGTGAAGATGATTACAAAAATAAATCATATATTGAGTCTGCGCTCCACTTCTCATATCCTATCTGCACTGGATGTAAAACACGCATGCGGCGCTGACTGGTGCGTTAACCAGTTTTTTAAATATATAGCCCTTTCCATCTGTTGAAAATTGAGCAGCTGGTTTTTATTTGGTATAGTGAAAAATAAAAGGGTGGATTATGATGTCTGTAACTAAGGAAAAATGGAAGGTGTTTTTTATTAATTTTGGAATTAAATTATTGTTTTTGATAATCATTTTTGCTCCGATTTCAGTTTTAATACTATTTAATTATAATTGGCAAATTGTGACATTAGGGCTAGTAGCATCTGCGTTATTTAGTTTTATTTGCGGTATTAATAAATTTCAAACTTTTAAAATTGGGAAAGATGGAGTGGAAGTGAAAAAAGCGGTAGAAGAAGCGAAAGATATTTTAGGAGAATTAAACGAAAGCGTGAGAGATTATTTGTATTTAAACTTGCTGAGCACTAATAAAATCGGTATAAATGAAGATATAGAAGCTAGTATAGATGAGTTGGAAATATACGAAGCCATAATAAAAAAACACAGTATATCAGATTCTAAAGTGAAGACCCAGTTGGAAAAATACAGAATAAGCATTTTATCTAAATCAATTGAAAAAATTGTTGCCAAGATGAATGATATTGAATTGTCTGTAGTAAGTACGAGCAGACCAGATATGTCATTGATAGAGTATTGTCTTAATAACAATGAAATCTTTGAGCCGCATGAGCTAAAACAAGTAATCTTTAATTTCTTAAATCACTATGAAGGTAATGAATTAGCACAGCAGAGTTTTGCTATAAAATATTTTGAAAATCTAAATGAGTATGCAGAATCTTACTATAAGTACTATGACAAGATTATAAAATAGAATATTGAAAGAGATAATAGTTATCTGAGGACCTGTGATGGTCCTTTTTATTTTATCAAAATAAGGGAGTGTGGTGATATGTAGTGACTAATTGGGAATTAGCTTATAAAGATTATAAAGAAGGCATGAAATATAAAGATATTGCCGAAAAATACAACGTGTCTATAAATACAGTGAAATCTTGGAAGTCTCGGAAGTGGAGCAACCCGGAAGATAAAAAAGGTGCAACTAAGAAAAAGGTTGCACACAAAAAAGAAACTAAGTTAATAATTGAAAACGATACGCTAACAGAACAACAAAAAATGTTCTGTTTATTTTATTTACAACACTTTAATGCAACGAAGGCATATCAACAGGCATATAAGTGTGATTATAACTCCGCTAGATCTAATAGCATTAGACTGCTAGCAAAAGATAACATTAAGCAAGAATTGAACAGATTAAAAGCAGAGTTGCAACAAGAGCTATTTGTTAATGTGCAAGACTTGATGAAAGAATATGTAAAGCAAGCTTTCGCCGATATAACAGATTTTGTTGAATTCGGTAATGATGAAGTAGCAGTGACTGATATAAACGAACAAGGCGTAATGGAAGCAGTCTTGGATCCAGTAACTGGCGAACCTGTTACTTATAAAGCGTCATTCGTTGCTTTAAAGGATAATTCAGAAGTTGATGGCTCGCTAATTCAAGAAGTGAAAAAAGGGAAAGATGGCGTATCTTTGAAGCTCTATGATAAACAAAAAGCTATGTTAGAGCTCATGAAGTACTTGAAAGATAACGGAGAAGACGACAACGACCAAATTACCATCATTGACCCGTGGGGTGAACGCGATGGCTAAAAAAGAAATAGACATCCGTAAAGAAGTAAACCCGCATTTTGCTGAAGTTTGGAAAGCGGCAAAGCCTTTTAATGTCCTAAAAGGTGGTCGTAACTCGTTTAAATCATCCGTTATAGCTTTGTTACTGGTTTCTTTGTTAATACCGTATCTATCACGAGGCGAGAAAGCGAATGTGGTTGTAATTCGAAAAGTTGGAAATACAATCCGTGATTCTGTATTTAATAAAATCCAATGGGCCTTGAAAAAGTTCTTTTTGATAAATAAATTCGATACTACTGTCAGCCCCTTTAAAATAACCCATAAAAAGACGGGTTCAACTTTTTATTTCTACGGACAAGATGACTTTCAGAAACTAAAGTCTAATGACATTAACGACATTATAGCTGTTTGGTATGAGGAAGCCGCCGAGTTTAAAGACGCGGAAGAGTTCGACCAAACTAACACAACGTTTATGAGGCAAAAACAGAAAAGAGCTGCTTTTGTTCGGTTCTTTTGGTCATATAATCCTCCTCGCAACCCTTACTCATGGATAAACGAATGGGCAGACCAGCAACGAAGTAATTCGACCTATTTAGTTCATGAATCAAGTTATTTGAATGACGAGTTAGGTTTTGTTAATGACCAAATGCTAGATGTAATCAATCGGATAAAAGAAAATGATTATGACTATTACCGCTATTTATATTTAGGAGAAGCGGTGGGATTAGGCACAAACGTTTATAACATGAATTTATTCCAAAAACTTAAAACTATCCCGCCGGACGATAGAATTATAATGATTGACTTTGCTATCGACACTGGACATCAAGTATCAGCTACCACATGTCTAGCGCTAGGTTTTACAGCAAAGAAAAATGTTATCTTACTAGACACGTACTATTACAGTCCCGCGAATCAAGTTGTTAAAAAAGCGCCTTCGGATTATTCAAAAGAGTTACGCGAGTTCATGACTAAAATAGTCGCGAAGTATAATGCGCCTGTCGATATGCAAACGGTAGATAGTGCGGAGGGCGGGCTTCGAAATCAGTACTACAAAGATTACGGTGTTAGCTTACACCCCGTCGCAAAAGGTAAAAAAGTGGATATGGTCGACTTTGTGCAAGATTTATTAGCACAAGGTCGTTTTTATTATCTTGATATTCCAGAAAATCAAATATTCATCGAAGAACACCGCAAATATCAATGGGATGTCAAAACTGTTAACACAGATAAGCCTGAGGTCATCAAAGAAGACGATCATACGTGCGACGCTTTTCAGTACTATGTTAAAGATAATTTACGCAAATTGGGGCTCAAATATTAGGAGGTGAAAACCTTGATAAACCAAATAATCGCGGGAGTGAAAGGAGTGATGCGGAGAATGGGGCTATTGAAAGCACTGAAAGATGTAACGGAACATAAAAAAGTAAATGCTAATGATGAAGATTATAAGTATATTGACATATGGAAACGATTGTACCAAGGCCATTATGCTGAATGGCATAATCTCAATTACGAACACAATGGCAATCCAGTCAACAGACGCCAATTATCTATGAATTTGCCGAAGGTCACAGCTAAGTATATGTCAAAGCTTCTTTTTAACGAGAAAGTGAAAATCAATATCGATGATGAAGCAGCAGAAGAGTTCGTGCTTAACGTACTCAAAACAAACGGTTTTACGAAGAATATGGAGCGTTACATCGAATACGGAGAAGCGATGGGCGGCTTCGTGATAAAGGTTTATCACGACGGCAATAAAAACGTCAAAGTTTCATTTGCAACAGCTGATTGTATGTATCCTTTGTCAAATGATAGCGAGAATGTAGACGAATGTGTTATTGCTAATAGTTTCCACAAAAACAATAAATATTATACGTTGCTTGAGTGGAATGAGTGGCAAGGCGATGTATACACGGTCACAACAGAGCTATATCAGTCAGATGACCCGAACGAGCTTGGGACAAAAGTAAGTTTAACATTGCTGTTTGACGATATTGAGCCGGTTGTTCCGCTACCTGACTTTACACGTCCGACTTTCATTTATATTAAACCTAATATAGCGAATAACAAGAATCTAACGAGCCCGCTCGGCATTTCTGTTTATGCTAACGCATTGGATACATTGAAAACACTTGATTTGATGTTCGATTCATACTATCAAGAATTCAAATTAGGCAAAAAGAAAGTGTTGGTGCCTTCAAGTTTCGTTAAAACAGCTGTCAACTTGGACGGCTCGACTTCACAGTATTTTGATTCAACCGATGAAGCGTTTTTCCTTTATCAAGGTGATCAAGATGACAACGGTAAAGCGATAAAAGATATATCTGTAGAGATTCGGTCAACTGAGTTTATCGAGTCTATAAACGCAATGTTGAGAATATACGCCATGCAAGTTGGATTAAGCGCAGGCACATTCACTTTCGATGAAAACGGCTTAAAAACAGCTACAGAGGTTGTAAGCGAGAAGTCAGAAACCTATCAGACTAAGAACAGCCATTCACAGCTAATTGAACAAGGCATAAAAGAAATGATTGTGAGCATTCTTGAGGTCGGGAAATTTATCGAAACTTATTCTGGCGAAGTAATTGAGTTAGACACTATTACAGTCGATTTTGACGATTCTATAGCACAAGATGAAGATACAACTATCAATCGTTATACGAATGCTAAAAATCAAGGTATGATACCGCTGAAAATTGCTTTACAGCGTGCTTGGAATATTACTGAAGCTGAAGCGGATGAATGGGCTGAAATGTTAGCAAAGGAAAAACAAGCGGAAATACCTAACAATGATATGACCGGAATATTTGGAGAAGAGGAGTGATTTAGATGGCGCTAACTCCTAGACAATTAGACTTATTTGTGCAACCGGTCGTTGATGTATACACAACGCTCGAAAATGAATTGTTCACTCTTATTGTTCGACGATTGAAAACAAAGAAAAATATCAGCGCAGATAATGTGCTTGCTTGGCAAATAGAAAAACTTAATCAAGTTCATGCACTAGATCAGCAAATGATTGAACGAATTTCCAAAGCTTCCGGCATTTCTGCTAAGAAGCTTTTTTCTGTTGTTAAAGATGCGGGATATAGCGATTTAAAACAAGTAGATAACTATTTGAGTAAATTAGCTGAAGCAGGTGCTGTGTTACCACTTGTGGCTGACGGACAAACGATAGTCGATAAAGTAATGAGAAGTTATTTTAAGTTAGCACAAAGTAACTATAATCGCGTCAATCAAACGATGTTATCGCAAGCAAGACAAATCTATTCAGATATCATTCACGAAACGACACAGAGCGTTATAGCTGGTTTAAAAACACATAGACAAGCATTAGCTGAGGCAGTAACTAAATTCGCTGAAAACGGTGTTCCTGCGCTTGTAGACAAGGCAAATAAAAGGTGGACACCTGAAGCATATGTCCGGACTGTAACCAGAACAACAGTTAACAGTGTTTATAACAGCATTGAAGACGAGCGAATGAATGAATTTGGCGTGGATTTAGTGCGTATTTCACAGCACATAGGAGCACGACCAACGTGTTCACTTGTTCAAGGCAAAGTAATCTGTTTGTTATCTGTTGAAGAAACAAAAACGAAGTACGGCAATAAATACATGTCTATTTATTCGCCGGAACTCAGATATGGATACGGCGATGGTGTTTTCGGCTGTAATTGCCGTCATCATCGTTTTGCTTTTATTGAAGGCATTAACATTGCGCCGGACGAGAGCGAGCTAGTAGACGAAGAAGAAAACAAACGCGTTTATATGTTGAGTCAGCAACAACGATTGATGGAACGCGACATAAGAGCAGCTAAACGCAAGCTGTCAGCTGCCGAAGAATTAGGCGATGAACTAGCAGTTAAAAAAGCAAAACAGGCTGTTAGAACGAAGCAAAGTAAGCTAAGAGCATTTGTAAAAACACATAATTTAACAAGGCAATACAACAGAGAAAAAGTATATGCATAACATTCGACCTGAACGAAAGTCGTTAAAAGTCGGCTCTCGTGATCGTATCACGTAAAAACAACGTAGGAGGAATAAGAAATGGAAAGAGACTTTTTGAAGGAATTAGGCTTGGAAAAGGAAACTATCGACTCTATTATGGCAGAACACGGTAAGTCGATTCAGAACGAAAAGGACAAGGTAACATCAGCGGAAGCAGAAAGAGACGGGCTTAAAAGCCAGCTTGCGCAACGGGACGATGATATCGAAGCTTTGAAAACTGATTCCGGAACAAGCAAATCTTTAAAAACTCAATTAGAAACACTGCAAGACAATTACGAAACTTTGAAAAAAGATTCGGAAGCTAAATTAGTAGAAACTCGCAAAGGTGCAGCACTTGATTTAGCTTTAGCAAATGCGAAAGCAAGAAATCCGAAGGCTGTAAAAGCTTTACTGGATAACGACAAACTAGAACTAACAGACGAAGGTTTGAAAGGCCTTGACGAACAGCTAGGGGCATTGCAAGAAAGCGATGCTTATTTGTTTGCTCAAGAAAGCGAAAATGTAGCACTCAAATGGGGCGTAAGCGGAAACCAAACAGGTGGAACAGGGGAACAAGGCGCATTAAAGCTGCCTAACCAGGTATTAAATGAGCACAGAATCACAAAATAATTATTAAACGGAGGTAATAAATTATGGGTTTTAATCCAGATACAACGACAATGCAAAGTGCAAAAACAGGTTCTATTCCGATTAACATTTCGGAACAAATCATTACAGGCGTGAAAAATGGTTCAGCGGCTATGAAATTAGCTAAAGCAGTGCCAATGACGAAACCAGAAGAAGAATTTACATTTATGTCGGGTGTTGGTGCTTTTTGGGTAGATGAAGCGGAACGCATTCAAACTAGTAAACCAACATTCACAAAAGCGAAAATGAGATCTAAAAAAATGGGTGTTATTATCCCAACGACTAAAGAAAATTTAAACTATAGTGTAACTAACTTCTTTAGCCTTATGCAAGCTGAAATTGTTGAAGCTTTTTACAAGAAATTTGATCAAGCGGTCTTTACAGGTGTAGAAAGCCCATACAATTGGAACATTTTAAAATCAGCTACTGATGCAAGTAATTTGGTAGAAGAAACTGCTAATAAGTATGATGATTTAAACGAGGCTATCGGATTGATTGAAGCTGAGGACTTGGAACCGAACGGAATTGCAACGATTCGTAAGCAACGCGTTAAATATCGCAGCACTAAAGATGGTAATGGTATGCCAATTTTTAATACTGCTACTTCAAATGGTGTTGATGATGTCCTTGGTTTGCCAGTCGCATACACGCCTAAATATACTTTTGGTGACAAAGATATCTCCGAATTGGTTGGGGACTGGAACCAAGCGTATTACGGAATACTCAGAGGCGTTGAATACGAAATCTTGACCGAGGCAACACTTACAACAGTGGCAGATGAAACTGGGAAACCGCTAAACTTAGCTGAACGTGACATGGCGGCAATCAAAGCAACTTTTGAAGTTGGATTCATGGTTGTCAAAGATGAAGCATTCTCTGTAGTTCAACCAAAAGCAAAAGCGGGAAACTAATGGCGGCGCGGTCGGGTGAAACTGATAGCGCGCCGATTAAAGACTTTTCAGCTATGACAGTAGCAGAATTGAAAGAAGAGCTTGCGAATAGAAATATCGAATTTGCAAGTAATGCGAAAAAAGCGGAGTTAGTGGCTCTATTGGAAGGTAGTGAGTGATATGCCTTACACTACATTAGAATTTTATACTAATGAATACGCTGGGGAGCATTTGGAACAGGAAGAATTTGCCAAACTGTTAAAGCATGCCGAAAGAAAAATTGATTCATTGACATTTTACCGAATACGCAAAAGCGGGATTGAATCGTTCAGTGAATTTATTCAGCATCAAATACAGTTAGCTACTTGTAATCAAATCGAGTATTTCAAAGAGGCGGGCGGAACAAGTGAGTTAGCTGTTTCCAAGCCGGATAACGTGAGCATTGGAAGAACTTCTATTAGTGATAGTAATTTTGCATCAACTGCTACATCTTTGAACAGCGGATTAGTAGGCAGTGATGTAAGGTCCTATTTAGCGCACACAGGTTTGCTTTATAGCGGGGTAGGTGTTCGTTAATGAAAGTATTAAAACCGATAACAAACGCTCCTCCGTTACCTCTCGATTGGTTAATTCATAACATTAGTTATGAAGCGTACAAAGAAGAAGATAGACATAATCAAGTCGTTTATGAAAAAGGCATTGAGATTGAACATGTTCGTGTTGATTTCTCAAAATCAAATCAAATCGCGGGATTATCCGATAGTGATAGATATGACGCGGTTATCTTTATTGATGCAGTGAACAGCATGAACGTGCCAGCTGATTTTATAAGTAGATCGAGAATTTTTTTCTCTGGAAAAGCTTATAAGATTGTCAAAGTTATACCTTGTTATGCGACCTCTGAAAATGTGCACCATTGGGAGATAGAGGTGGTTTGATGCCGATTAAAATTAATATTGACCTTTCAAAAGCCAAAAAGAATGTAAAAAAAGCAAAGGAAGGTGCGCAATTCGCTTTAATAAATCAAGCCGCTGCCGATATTTCTTTGTATGTCCCATTTTTGGAGGGTGATTTATCAAATCAATACGTTATTATGAACGACAAAGAAATAATGTGGACATCTATTTATGCACGGAGACTCTACAACGGAATAAACTTCAATTTCACACTCACACATCATCCGTTAGCTGGCCCGAAATGGGACCAACGTGCAAAAGTAGATAAGCTAGAAAATTGGATAGAAGTAGCACAAAAAGCGGTTGAGGAGGGATTATAATGTCATTAGATTTTTTAGATATTGTTATGGATGCTATCGAAAACAACGTCGATTTAAAAGATATGAAATTAAGAACAGCGATATTAAAACCCGAGTCAATCGCTTTGCTACTGACTCCAAATAACGACAAACAAGGTTATCAAGACGGCTCATACGAGCGGTCTTTTTCTTTTAACCTAAACGGTTCTAGCAAGCAAGAAATGAAAGTTTTAGGTGTTTTGAATGCAATTACTGCTTATTTTGATAATACAGAAATAGAGAGTATTCAGAGTTTAAATAACAGCTTTGTGCTAGAAGACAAAGAAACAACTAGTGTGCCGAACCTCGTTTCTGCTAGTGACGATGGGACGTTTATTTATAGCGCTAGTTTCAAAATCAAATTATATATTGAAAGCGAGGAAAAATAAAAATGGCTAGAATTAAAAATGCGAAAACGAAATACTTTGTAGCTGAAATTGTTGATGGTGCGGGCGAGCCAGTGTGGAAACGCCTGTCAAAATGGATTACAAACGTGTCTGATGATGGGTCGGACAACACGGAAGAACAAGGCGACTACGACGGTGATGGCAACGAAAAAACTGTTGTCTTAGGTTACTCAGAAGCTTACACATTCGAAGGGACACACGACCGTGAAGATGCTGCGCAAAACTTAATTGTCGCTAAACGTAGAACGCCAGAAAATCGCGGGATTATGTTTAAAATCGAAATTCCGGATACTGAAACAGCTATCGGCAAAGCAACTGTATCAGAAATTAAAGGCTCCGCGGGTGGCGGCGACGCTACAGAATTCCCAGCGTTTTCCTGTCGTATTGCCTATGATGAAACACCCACAATTACAAAACCCTAAGGAGAGCCCGTCCAGCGTCGAAGTGGACAAGGCGACTATTACGTTAAAAGTTGGTGAAACATCCACTATTACTGCTTCAGTATTACCTGCCGGAGCAAGTCAAGAAGTAACTTTTACTTCTTCAAATCCACCAAAGGCAAAAGTAAATGCTAGCGGGGTGGTCGAAGGGGTAGCAGAAGGAACAGCAAACATAACTGTCGCATCTAAAGAAAACCCTGCTATCAATAAAGTAGTACAAGTAACAGTAGAAGCAGCAGATTAATAAATGAAGCCCTTACTCTGTAGGGGCTTTTAAATTGGAGGAAATCATACATGACAAAAAATAATGTAATCAATATTCAATTAGAAGAATCGTATCAAGAGTTTCAGCTTGGCACGGAACTGTTTAAAGTCGGGTTAGGCGATGAAATGCGTCGCAAATGGATTGAAGCAGATGAGAAGTACAAGAAGAAACTGGAAAAATTAAATAAATACAACATTGATAATACAGACGAAATGAGTTCAGAAGAATATTTTACATTAGAAGAAGATGTAAAAGAGGCTTTAACTGAAGCATATGCAATTTTATTGGATGACGAAAAAGCATTCGATAAATGTTATGCGCAATGCAAAGATATTTTAAAAATGTACCAAGTATACAATCAAGTTGCAGAAATCATTGTCGGTTCAGTAGAAAAACAACAAAATGAAATTCAAAAGAAATATAAAGCAAAAATGACTAAAAAAGCGAAGTGATTTAAATGCTTTCTCTTGCCGATGGAATAAACGATATTTACGTTTATGAAAATGAAGATTATCAACTTGATTTGACTTTTGATAATGTTCTTCGTGTGCTTGAATTAAATGGAGATACGCGGCTTGAGGATTACTTTAGAGTGAATTTAGCCATTGAAGTTTTATTCGAGAACGAAACTCCTTGGTCGCAACTTGATGAAGATAATCCGTATCAAAGCATACAAGAAAAAAGTTTAGTCCTACTAGACATTTTCGAAAATTATATTGTAAAAGACGATGCTAAAGGGATTCAATATGATATTGATGGTAATAAGATGCCAGTAGCAACGAGTGAAGGCGAGGAAGAGCAAGCTTATTATTCATTAACACAAGATAGTGATTATATTTATGCTTCGTTTTTACAAGATTACAATATTGATTTAATAGACGTACGAGGAAAGCTTCACTGGTATAAATTTCGCGCATTATTCGATAGTTTGCGAGACGATACAGCAATTAAGTCTATTATGAATATTCGACAAACAGAATTGCCAACTGGAAAAGGTTCAGAAAAAGAACGAGAAGCGCTTATAAAATTGAAAAATCATTATAAATTACAAGATTAGATTAGAGGTGAGAACATGAGCGATGGATCAGTAGTAATTGAAATCAGTTTAGACGATAAAAAAGCAGATAAACAACTTAATGCGTTTGAAAAAGATTTGGCAAAAGCAGGAACTAACGCGGGGGCGGCATTAGATAAAGCATACAGAGAAGCAGTATCAGATATTGCTAGTCAATCAAAACGTTTAAAAGACACGTTTGTAAATGCGTTTAAAAGTATGGGAAGTGCTAGCTCAAATGCTTTAAAAGCTAGTTTGAACTTTATGCGTGAGTTGCCTTCAAATGTACAAGCCGCACTATCTAAACTTGCATCAACAGTAAAAACTGGGTTTGTAAACGCTGCTAAAGCATCTATTACAGCGGTTAAAAATCTTGGAACGAGTATCAAAAACACAGCAGTTAATATCAAAAACGGCTTCTTTTCAATTGCTAAGACAGTACAAAGTAGTATTGTGTCAGCTGTTAAAATATCAATTAATGTCATTAAATCCATCCCTAGCGCAATCAAAAGTGCTGGAAGTAGTATTAAATCGGCATTAGTAAGCAGTTTACAAGCAGCTAAAATGGCTGCTATTTCTTTTGCTCAAACTTCTGTAAATGTAATTAAAAGTATACCTGGAGCAGCAAAAACAGCAGCTGTTGCAGTGAAAAACAGTTTCGTAGTAGCTTACAAAGCGGTGGTAGTTGCTGCTTATATGAGTGTAAAAGGAACTATTAGCGCTGTGAAAGCTATTCCTAACGCAACAAAATCAGCGGCATTAGCAATAAGTAGCGCAATGAAAACAGCGTTTAGCGCCGTGGCAAGCGCGGCAAAAACGACAGGAACAACAGTGAAATCAGCATTAAAAGCAGGATTTAGCGCTGTGAAGTCCGGAGCCAAAGCGACTGGCCAAGCTGGTATTTCAGCATTAAAAGGTCTAGGGAATATTGCAAAAAGCACTGGTTCGTTAATTAAAAGTGGATTAGTAAGTGGATTTAACACAGCTAAAGCGGCGGCGAAAGGTGCAGGCGCTGGAATGCGTGAAGCACTTAAAAATTCAGTTGAAAAGCCCGCCGAACAAGCTCGCTTTAGTATTCTCAGATTAGCAGCAGCGTTCGGATTAATTGCAGCAACAAAAAACGTTGTGGGTAGCGCTATTGGTCGTGTCGATACGATTGATACAGCGACTAAATCACTAACAGTCCTTACTGGCTCTGCAAAAGATGCTCAACTTGTTATGAAAGACCTTACAGCGGCTATTGATGGCACACCAATTGCGCTTGATGCTGTTGCATTAGGCGCTAAAAAAATGGTAGCGGCTGGTATGAAAGCGACGGATGTAAAACCTGTATTCACTGCTATTGCTGATGCGGCGTACGGGGTCGGAAATGGTTCAGAATCAATCGACCAGATGACAGATGCTATCTCAGCATTACAAGCGTCTGGTGTTGCTTATTCTGATGATATTAACCGTTTAGTTGACGCAGGTGTACCGGCATGGCAAATTTTAGCTAACTCGACAGGTAAAAGCGTTGGAGAAATGAAAAAATATGTTTCTGAAGGATCGCTGGAATCGACTAAAGCTATTTCAATGCTAACAAAAGGTATTGAAGAAGGAACAACTGGCATGGCTGGTAACACGGCTAAAATGTCAGGTCTAGCAAAAACTGCAGGTAACACTATTAGCGGTTCATTTGCAAATATGAAAACTGCAGCTGTTAAGAGTCTTGCAAATATCGTAGAAAACCTAAAAGGTCCGATAATTCAGGCGTTAGACGTTGCTAAAAACGCATTCAAACAGTTTGCGGCAGTAACAGCAAGCCCTGAATTCCAGAAAAAACTTTCTGATTTAGTTCAGAAAATAAAAGAGTTTATACCAGTATTAATCGAGTGGGCACCACTATTGGCAAAAGTTGCCGCAGGATTTGTAGCTTTTAATATTATTAGTAGCGTATTTTCAAAAGTAGCTAAACTAGCAGGAGCGATAAAAAGTTTGACGTCTAGCGGGTCATTACTTTCAGTTGTAGCTAATACAATTAAAGGGTCATTCGTTAAATTAGTAGGAACACTCGGCTCAACAACTGCTGCTTTTGGCGTTGTTGTTGCGGCGATTGGCGCAGTGATAGCTGTTATCTATGGAATGTATACCGCTTTTAAGGAAAACACGGCGGGGATAAAAAGCTTTCTATCTGGCATGTGGGAAGCGGTGAAAAACTCATTCGGCAAGATAATAGATGTTTTCAAACAAATAGTATCAGCCCTAAAACCCGTCGGAAGCGGGTTTAAAGGCATATTGAAATATATCGGTGTGGGGGCGTGGGTTGTACTTGGTTTCGCTTTAGCGGCTGTAGTTGATGTTATTCAAGTGCTAGCACGAATAGTGTTAGTAGCTATTAAAGCGTTACAGGGACTTTACTATGCTATTAAAGCAGCATTTCAAGTGCTACAAGGTGATTTAAAAGGTGCTAAGAAAAGCTTAGAACAGTCCAAAGATGCCTTTGTCGATGCTGGCTCAGCTATTAAAGATGCTTTTAATAAAGATAATTATGCATTAACTGGTACTGTTGAAGCCTTCAAACAAATGGGTGGAGAAGCCGAAAAAACAGCGAAGAAAACAGAAACATCAGGTAAAAAGATAAAAGACACATTAAAACTAGTTGAATCTACTGCTAAGCAAACAGAAACAACGGTTTCGAAGTCAAATCAAGCAATAGATACGATGCTGTCTGGCGGAATAGATCAATACGGCAATAAACTTAGTGAGAAAACTAAGTCGTTCTTGAATTCTGCTAAAGAGCTATACAGTCAGTATCAAGAATCAACTAAAAAGTCACAAGATGCTTATACTGCTGCTATGGAAAAAGCCCAAACTTTAGAAGGAGATAAGCGTAAAAAAGCTATAGAAGATGCGAATAAAACATTAGTAGATGAAACGACGAAAAATAATAATACGTTGCTAACGCTACAAAGTGATTATTCGAAAATGTTAAAAACAAATCGCTGGACGGATGGTCAAGAATTAACTGCTCAACAGAAGAAATTTTTACAACAACAAACAGCTGATATACAAACGGAGTTAGCGAAACAAAATCAGTTGTATGTTGAAGCAAACTTGCTACGATTAGAACAAGGAAAAAGTTTAACTGAAAAAGAAAGAAATACAAGTTTAGAAGTTCAAAAAAGTTTGTATGAAGAAAAGAAAAAAGCGGTTGAAGCTGGTGAAAAATCTTTAGATGATTTGAAAAAGAAGAAAGCTGAAGCTTCTACACAAACAGAAAAAGCAAACTATCAAATTCAAATCGACGAACAAACAAAGAAAAATCAAACATTGTCTACTAACCTTAAAAATTGGGCATCTGAAATGAACTCAATTATTGCGAATGGCGGAACTTTAAACGCACAAACATTCGCAAACGGTTTGTCTCAGCTTGGAAATATTAGTGATGAACAGTTATCCGCTTTATGGCAAAACTTTGTTTCTACAAGCACATCAATTGATAATACGTTAGCAGGACTAGCTGGCATAATGGGACAGCGTGGCGGACAAGGAGTACAAGCTTTTGTCACAGCGCTTCAAAACGGCGATTATACTACAGCAGCTTTAAATATTAACAATGATGTTTTAAGTACTATTTCTAGTTTGCCTAATGGCATGTTTTTGAATGGTCAAAGTGGAAAAACATTATTTATAAATGCTATAAAATCAGGTGACTATCAAGGTGCAGGCAAATATTTAGTTGACGGCGTGAAGATGGGCGCTGCTCCTATTGAGCAAGAATTAAAAACAAAAGGTCAAAATAGCGGACAAAATTTTGCAGATGGCGTAAAAGGAAAAGGTGGTGCAGCTAAATCAGCAGGAGCAGCAGTTAAGAATAATGCAAAATCTGGCGCAACTGACTTAAACGCATTTTTAAAAGTAGGCGTTGGTTCTGGTAAAAATTTCAACGCTGGTATCGAAAGCGGGAAGCCGGGGTCTTTAAATGCAGGAACATTTCTAGCTACTAATGCAAAATCTGGCGCAGCTTCCGTTGATTCTAGCGGCATCGGTTCTGATTTTGCTTCCGGATATAAAAATGGTATTTTAGGCGGCATCGGGGCTGTTGTGAGCGCAGCAGCTTCACTAGCTCAAAAAGCTATAGCAGCTGTACAGAAAAAACAAAATTCTCATTCCCCTTCGAAAGAAACTAGAAAATTAGGCGGAGATTTTGGTACAGGTTATTCGTTAGGTATCTCGAGCAAAACAAAAGCAGTAACAAAAGCGGCAAGCAATCTTGTAGCTGGCGCACTTGGAACTGAATCACAAATCAAGAAGTTATCTAGCACACTGAAAGACAAAATATCCTCAGCGATTGATGCGGGATTACATTCAAAGAATAAGAGTGCCGGGCAACTTAAACAAGCTAAAGCACTGAATAGCATAGAAGGTTATATAGGACAACAAACGAACAAGTTAGCAGCGACAGCCAAGAAACGTGATAAAGTAGTCGCTCAATTAAAAGCCGCTAATACTAAAATGGCGGACTTGACGAAACAAAGTAAAGAGTATGCTGCTTCAATCACTGAAAAAATGAAAAGTTATGGATCAATTAGCAATGTAGACCCAGAAAATCCGCAATCAATACAAGCAGAAATGCAGAAACGCTTAAAAGAAATTAAAGCATTTCAAGCAAATGTTGAAAAATTGCGTAAAAAAGGTGTTAGCAAAGACATTATAAACGACATCCTGGAGGCAGGTGTTGAAAATGGTTCGTCTTATGCACAAGCTCTTGCCAAGTCTGATGCTAAGACTATCAAAGCGATTAATAGCACGCAGAATCAAATCAATTCCGCGTCTAAAGCGATGGGAAATACAGCTGCTAATGCAATGTACAGCGCTGGTATAAACGCAGCGAAAGGTCTTATAAACGGACTAAACAGTCAGAAAAAACAACTAGAAAAAACAGCTAAGAGCATTGCTAACACAATCACTAATTCAGTGAAAAAAGCGCTTAAAATTCATTCGCCTTCTCGCGTTGCGGTTGAGTTGGGTAAGTTCTTTACCGGAGGACTTGGAAATGGTGTTTTAGCTGGTGCTAAAGGTGCAGTTCAATCAACAAATAAAATGGTTGATAAAGTAGTAAACGCCGCTTCTAATATGACCGTTCCGGTTATTAATCTGCCGAAGATTTCAGCTGAAAAAGCGCTGGGCCTAAAAAGCGTTGATTTAAATAGAACTATTACAGTTAAGACGATTATTGACAACAAGACAAAAGAGTCAAGCAACGCTGATTTAATCAAAGCCATTCAGCAATCTGGCGATAGACCTATTACTTTTAATGTCGATGGAAAAGATATTGCAGATAATACAAACAATCACTTAGGAAGTTCTACATCACTAGCATTTTACGGAAAGGGGTTATAATATGGCTACATCACTCGCATTAGTAATCGAAGGTAAAACATATATTCTTAATGAATTATTCGATTTAGAAGTAGGAGAGGTGAGCAGAGAACCGCCGCAAATAGTTAATAATTATACTGAATTCGCTGGCTCAGACGGTGCTAGAACGACAGACAGTAACTTTAACATGTTTCCTATCTCGATTTTATGCCATTTTAGAACAGAATCAGCAGACTTATATCACGTTAAACTAGATGAATTAATGGAACTTATTTATCATAGAAAAGAATACTTTTTAGTTCATTCTAAAACGCCTGGTAAAAAATATAGAGTACATCCGAGTGGCGTTGGTATTGACCGTAAAGCACCGGGATACGCAGATTTGACACTTGAATTCGATGTGTTTCGAGGTTATTCAGAATCACTAAGTTCTACGCTTAGCGATTCTGAAATTGATTGCGATAAATGGCAGTTCGGGCAAGGTCTAGCAATGGCGGATTATAGATATACTCACACTAAAAGTCGTTTCATCATCTATAATGGCGGTAGTTTTGACATAGACCCACGCGAACATTATTTAGCAATTACTTTGCGTGGTCAGAATGAAGGAGAATTAACAATTAATAATATCACGACAGGCGATAGATTTATCTATTATCCAGCGTTAAGTACAACAGACACATTAATTATTGATTGTGCTACACCTAAAATAAACGGAAATCCTTGCGGTCGCAAAACGAATCACGGTTTAATAAGTTTGAAAAAAGGAGAGAATCTTATCGAGATTAGCAATACTAGTCATTTAGATACGAAGTGGGATTTCTCTTTTTTGTATAAGTAGGTGAATATATGAATAGCGATATTATAGTTGCTGATTTTTGGAAGAATAACGAAGAAATATTAACAGATTTCGATAAAGATAGTTTTTGCGAAAGTTGGACAGAAAACGAGATGTGGAGTATTGATTTTAAGGTAGTGCAAACTCCCAAGAACACTCACTGCTATTCTTTTTTAGATTATGAAAGTTCTGTTTTTTTTGGAGGGCAAGAATTTGTCGTTAAACAATTAAGTCATGATGCTGTCGGAAAAACGCTATCGAAAGATATTAAAGCGCCTCACATTTATTATACATGTCAAGATGGGCGACAAGACGACACTATAACAGGTTCTTTTACTTTAGAACAGTGCTTAACTCATATCTTTAAATCTGATAGCAGGGGTTTTTCATGGGAGATAATAGACCCTGCCAATATACTAGAAAAAGTTCAACAAGAAAACTTTGGAAATAACAACTACTTAACACTTATTGATCAATTATTGGATGATTATGGAGTAGTCGTTATTCCAGATAACCGACACTTAGTATTTAAACCGCGTGAAAATTATGGAACTAAGACAGAAAATTTCATCAGATATAAATACAATACAGACGAAGCAAGTTTTGATATTGATACTCTTTCGTTAAAAACGAAAATTAAAGGATATGGAAAAGTTGATAGTAACGGAAATAACTATTTTTCTCCAGTCACATACACTAGCCCGGAAGCAGAAAAATGGGGCATTCGTTGGCAAGAACCCGTTTCTGATGAACGATACACTGTTGTAGGTAACATGCAACGGCGCCTTAAGCTCGAATTACAAGACTATCCAGCGACGACGGGAAGTGTGACATTGAAGAATGATTATGAGTGTGAAAAAGGTGATTATGTTCTATTTATTTATGAACCACTTAACATTGATTATGACGTACAAATAGTTGCATACAAAAAATACCCATTCACGTTGAAAGCGACAGAGATAACTTTATCTAATAACAAAAAATCGATTGTAGCAATAATGGCCCAGTTAGCAAAAGTATTGAAAGGAGCGAAATAGATGTTAAATCTTGAAAAATGGGGAAATACACTTTTTGATTCTAATAAGTATCAGCAGTTTAATGCTAATATGGAAAAATTAGAAAAAGATTCATTAGCAAAAGATGTAGATATAAATGCAACTAATAACAGAATTGATAATGTTGTTTTAGAAGCTAGCGGAAATAATATTACTGAAGTAGTAGATGCTAGAACTAGCAAAAACGGTCAAGTCTACAGCACTTTAAACTCGCGGCTAAATGGTGACTATTCAGCAATTGCAAATGATTTAGCTGAATCAAATGCGCTACTTCAAATAGTAAACGAAGAAAATAAAGTATTAAAAAGTAAACTAGATGAATTATACGGTAATTCTGCATCAAATATTGAGTACTATGTCAGTTCAACAAACGGAAATGATGTAACAGGAACAGGAGCTATTGATGCACCATTCAAGACGATTCAAAAAGCTGTAAATATGGTTCCGAAAGTAAAAGTAGGAGGCTTTATTTATATCTTTTGTGAGCCGGGTCAATATAACGAAGATGTAGTAGTACAGTCGTTCAGCGGCGCAGAATGTTTTTATATCCAGCCTACAAATTTAGCAACAATCGACCCAACAACTGGACAAACAGGTTTTTTTGTTAAAAGTATCTTGTTTTCTGGCATTATGTTTCAGTGTGTAGTACAAGGACTTAATTCAATGAGTACCGCAGTGAATAACAATTCTACGGTAATTCAGTTTGCAAGGTGCTGGTACGGCACAGTTACTAAATGCCGATTTGACACTAATTTGAAAGCTACAAATATTACAACTGTGCAATACAATCAATCTAGAGGTAACTGTTATAGCAACTATTTTAAAAATCAAAACATTATTATGTCCTCTGAATACATGGGACATGCTTTATTCGCATCAACAAACACATGCGAAGCAACTTCTAACGTTGGGCTAAAGGCTGCCAGTGGTGGTATTCTAGCTAAGTCTGGCACTCCAAACCTTAACGCTACTACTGCTGAAGTGAAGCAGGCAGGGGGGCAGATATTCTAATGACAAATCAAATTTTTAAATCAGCCATTCTTGATTTTTCTGTTAGTGCACAGAATGCTAAAGCTAATGTCCCTCAGATTTGCTTTAATACACAAGATACAGGAGGAACCGCAAAACTAATAGTGAAGGCAAAAAAAGATGATGCTAACTTGCCATTGTCTTCAGCGGCGCAAATAACACTCGCTATGAGAATGTCGGTTGGGAAAGAGTATGAAAGTACTTATGTTGTAAATCCAGTAATAACAAGGCGTGCAGATGGGGTATTTGAATACTCATTGACTGATGATCAAATATCCCACGATGGACAAACTAATGCAGAATTGTACGTTAAATACCAAAATCAATCAATGCAAATTCATCGCTTTAGTTTTATTATTGAAAAAGCGATGATTGATGATAATTTCTTGCCAGCGGTTACATATTACGTTGCCCGTTGGGATGATTACGAAAAAATATTTAACGAAAAAGTTGATATTCTTCAAAATGAAATTGATAATTTGCATGAACAAGCTACTGAATTAAAAATCACACTCGAAAGTCTCAATCCAGACCAATTCCCCAAGAAAGTAGATTTTGAAAATCATATAAACGACACAAATATTCATGTAACAACTACAGATAAAACAAATTGGAATTCAAAAGAAACTACTGCGGGAGCACAAGCAAAAGCTGCACAGTCTTTTTTAGATGCTAAAAATTATGTAGAAACAGTAAAAACGGTTTATGGGTCATGGGTAAATCTTTCTCTTGTTGCAGGCTTTGCAACGGGCGATAACAATACACCCCAATACAGAATAAAAAAAATATTTACTAAAGATGGTGAACGAACATTTACAGAGTTTAGAGGCGCTATAGCTGGCACGTTTATTAGTACGGCAAACAGCACAGTGGCAAATATTCCTGCGGGAACAAGACCTGCAGTCACTGAATATTTTGCTGTTAGTTCGAATAACGGAAACGGCGCACGTATAGCGATACCCGTTGACGGGAAAATGTTACAAGTATCATCAACGGATAATGCTAATCCTAGCTATATAAGCCTTTCTGGTATTAGCTATGAAGTCGGGAACTAGGAGGAGTGAACATGAACTATAAACAGTTTTACACATATGATGAAAATGGTGATTATCTCGAAACAATACTTGTGTTTGAAGATGAAAAAGGTTTAATCAATCAACCGAAAAATTCTACAAATATTGAACCTTCCATAATCGAAAACGGCATAGCAAGAGCAATGTATTATCCGCATTGGAATGGGGATGATTGGGACGAAGACAAGGCGAAATGGGAGTTGGAAAATCCAATCATACCAGCGGAAAAGACGGAAATAGAAAAATTAAGAGAGGAATTACTACTCACCCAAGAGGCTTTAGCCGCACTATTTGAAAGTAATTTAGGGTGAATAACATGGCATATATGATACCTATTTATGTGAATTTAGTGATGAATAATCGAAAAACTATTGAAGAAGTTCCTGCGAATTTGCGAGGGCAGGTAAAAGCAAAAGTGGATGAGTTAAAACAAGAACAACAACGAATGCAGTCAGAAGAAATAGAAGCCGAATAGGCTTATTTTTTTATGGGGGATGATGAAAATGTATGATGGTCTAGCAAAAGTATTTGATTATGCATTAGCAAAAGAAATGTTCTTCGCGGCGCTCTTTGTAGCGCTTTTTATAATCTTACTAATTATCACAAAAAGAATTTGGGATGATTCTAAAATTGTAAGAATAGAAATGAAAGAAGAACGCGACAAAATGGAGTTCGAGCGCCAGAAGCGAGATAAAGAATCAAAAGAAGAACGGGATAAGTTTATTAGCACGATGAACGAGCAACAACGCTTGATGGATAAGCAAAACGACATGATGGGACAACAACAACAGTCAATTGACAGTTTATCAAAATCAGTCGGAAAGTTAGCTCACAAAGTAGATTTACTGGAACACAAAATAACAAAGTAAAGGATGGATGATAGAAATGGAATTTGGAAAAGAGTTACTTGTATATATGACCTTCTTAGTAGTCGTAACACCTGTTTTTGTTCAGGCGATTAAGAAGACTGAGTTAATCCCGTCTAAATGGCTTCCGACAGTAAGTATTTTTATCGGCGCAATTCTGGGTGCATTAGCAACGTTTTTGGATGGCTCTGGATCGCTTGCAACGATGATTTGGGCAGGTGCTTTAGCAGGAGCTGGCGGCACTGGATTATTTGAACAATTTACTAATCGAAGCAAAAAATATGGAGAGGATGATAAGTAATGACAACACTAAAATATAATTATATTAATAAAAATAAATTTTCGCGTTCAGGTTTTAAGCTACTAAGAGTAAGTAAAATTGTTATGCACTATACTGCAAATCCTGGAGCTGGAGCAGACAATCACAGACGATATTTTAGAGATTTAAAAGGGCGTTACGCTTCTGCACATGTCTTTATTGATGATAAAGAAGCTATTTGTATTATCCCTTTGAATGAAGTTGCATACCACGCGAACGAGAAAGCTTGCAGGGTACAAGCGCTTAAAGCAACAGCGGGTTACTATTCTGGCGGAAATGCAAACCTAACAAGTATTGGTATTGAAATGTGCTTAGATAAAAACGGGAATATTACTGCAGCAACATTTAATCGTTCTGTTGATGTAGTTGCGGAGCTTTGCAAAACATATAATTTAACAGCTAGTGATATTATTCGACATTATGACGTCACTGGTAAAAATTGCCCTGCGCCTTGGGTTGCAAAGCCGAGCGAGTTAACACGTTTCAGAAATGCGGTTAATGCGAAACTAAAAGGTGCTGCTACCACAAGTAAACCACACACATCAGCAAGCAAAAACACATACTACACAGAAAACCCACGAAAAGTTAAAACACTAGTACAATGTGATCTATACAATTCAGTAGACTTTACAACAAAAAACAAAACGGGTGGCACATATCCGGTAGGCACTATCTTCACGATTACAGGAATGGCTAAAACAAAAGGCGGAACACCTCGCTTGAAAACGAAATCTGGTTACTATCTCACTGCTAACACGAAGTTTGTTAAAAAGATTTAGTTTAATGCCCTCGCGTTTGCGGGGGTTTTTTAAACTGCTACATTCATTTCAAAGAAGTGTTTTTAAGCAAGAATTAACTCATATTGTGTGACATAAACACAATATATAGAATGTGGAAGTTCAATTTCCTTGTACTTGCGTTGTTTCACTTTTTATTAAACTATATGTTGTGTATTATAGTGTCGAATGTAACACTATTTGTTTAGCTTTGTGCAAAGTTATTTACTTTGGTTGTGGGATTAGTTATGATGATAGAGAAGAAGGGCTCTGATGCTGTTTTTGCCTTGTCTTCTATCCATCGTAGCTATATAAAGTTATGTTGATATGGTAGTGTGGTAGCCATATTGCCCGACAGAGGCCTTATATCTGTTCACTAGTCCCGGCAGGTGACACCTTCCTGTCCATACCCTTACATAGACCCTGCTTTTTGCAGGGTTATTAATTTGGAGAGGGTGTATAAGCATTTGTTAGTAGAGGGTAAAGCTTTAAAATCTAATTTTTATCTGTGCTGCGAAACAAATCATATACATTTACTTAACATCTTAAATGATTATATTGATAATTTTCATAATAAAGATATAGTTATACATACAAACTATAAAAAATTAGAAGTCATAAAAATACATTTCCATAAAAACGATCTTCCTCATTTGCTAGGTTGGGATAAGTCATCTAGTTTAAATAGTGCAAAAAAAATATGTGATGCTATTTCGAAAGAGAAAATAACTCATAAATCAATTAAAAAACACCATCGCTATTCAGAGTCTAAAAAAAGAATGTTACAGTATAATTTTTTGCATGAGATTTTTTTTCATGGAGGAATTAACGCTTGTGTGATGACTATGGATATGAAGCCTAACAATATGAATCTAGATGTTGTTTTCTATGAAGAGAAAATTGAAGAGTTCGTCGTTTTAGGATTAAGAAAGAGAATAGATACAGGATTCTTTGTTTTAACTACTTTACATACTACAGGGAAAAGTAATTGTCCTTATAATTATAGAAGAAAAACGAGAATAAAATTTATAGAGTGGCAACCAAATCCCTAACCCACCAGTTAGGGCTTTTTTTATGCAAAAAAACACGCTAAACATAAGCTTAGCGTAATTGTTATATCAATTCGTTTTATCTAAAATCGGTTTAAAGTACTTTTCTTCTGCATCTTTACGCGCTTTTACAGCATCCTCTTTTTTTTCAAATCTACCTAAAAAATGTGCTTTTTTTTGAAAGGTGATAGAAGCTTCCCATTTATTTCTCGCTTCATTCCAACGCACACCCTTTATCCCACTTTTGTTTCTTGTTGATAGGCTTCTAGTTAAAGCTGATTTCATAGTGCCGTCGACTGCGTCTACTTCTAGTTTTCTTTTAAGTGCGTTTTTCTGTGCGGTTTCAGACCTTAAATTCTTATACGCATATTTACGACCAGTATCTTCGGATAAACATCCACAAGATCGAACATATCCGCGCTTCAAGTTGTGCGCTAATACTTCTTTTTCATTACCGCAAACGCAAACGCATTTCCACAACGCATTTCCATTTTCTGAACGAACAAACTCTTTAACTGTCAATCTTCCAAATTTCTTACCTGTTAAATCAATAATATGATTGTTCATCAGTATTCACCTCAAATTTTTTCTATAATCATAAAATCAGTAGAAGCATCCACATATGCCGTAAAGTATTTAGTAGCATTAACAGCGTCAGCGAGTTGCGTTATAGTATCATCAGACATTTCCAGCTTAATATCTTCACCATCTAGCAATTCAAGACTTATTTCATCTGTGTTATAGCCGTATTTTTCAAATACATTAATTAATTCTTGTATAATAGCATCATTATTTATTTCTTCTTCAATTTCGTAGAATTCGTCTAAGATTTCACCAGGTGTAAATCCGAAAACATCCGATATTAAACGCACATTTTTTGCAGACATTTGGTCGACAGTTTTTGAATCAGCACTTCTTATTGTTTGATGTGCAAGTCCAGTTGCATTTCCTAATTGATAAATTGTCCAATCTTTATTTTCTAAGTATTTTTTAATAAATCCAGCCATTTTATTTTTCCTCCTCTACGTATCTAAAAATAACAGTATAAAATCCCATTTCTTCATTATCGTCTTCGCGCTCTCCGTACACAACTTCTAACTTAGTCCCAGCTGGCAACAATACTTCTTTTTCTTCTTCGCAATCTTCTGCACCTAGCGCTACTACTTCTTCTTTATTGGTGTAATCAACGATGTGGCAAGGTGTTTCGTTTTCAATTTCAAAATTATATTCCACCGGGCAATCATTACAAACCGTAAAAGCGCCACCGTCCGTCCAACTTTCTTGCTTTTCTAATGTAATTACTTGACCTTCCTCAAAACCTAATTCCCAATTAGTTCTTATATTACGTCCAAGCCCTGAAATTTTAGCGTTGATGTCTTTAGCGATTTCATTTCTGTCTATTGTTTGCATTATGTATTCCTCCCGTTTCTTTACTATATTTATATTATAGCACGATATATTTGATTAGTCAATTATATTTGATTATATAAATAAAAAAACACCCCGAAAATTTTATTCGAGGTTGCTGTTATATTCAAAAATAAAAACGGGATGTCAAACAGCTAATAGTTGAATGAAATAATGAACGAAAATCGTTCATGTGATTATTATTACACATATTTTTATGCAACACAATACTTTTTAATGCTTGATTTTAAGAACGTTTGTTCGTATAATGTTAGCAAGAGGTGAAGAAGATGTATAATTTAATTGATGATATTTTAGAACATTCAATAGTTTTAGTAGATGCACTTAAGCGTAACTGGTCAATAGAAGTACTATTTTTAAAGAACAATCATCATATGCGATACAAGTATGTAGTTCCTGTTTATCTGGACCATGAAAGAAACATAGTTCAATTACAGCGCTTTGACGAACGAATAATTGACATTAATATAGAAGATATTGTTTTTTGTGAGGTTATGACGTGAGATTATATAGCTTTAATGATTTTAAATATATATGTTATGTGGAAGGGAAGAAGAAAGCTGTAGAAAAGTTGTTCGCGGAGTTGCTTGAAGTAAAAAAGTTAAAAGCTTTTTGTAGAAAAGTAGACAAGAAAGATATAGATTTAAAAACTATTTATCAAGAGTATTTAAATAATTATGACTCCGGTAATAATCGAGCCTAGTTTATACTATATTAATAAACTAATGTTAAAAAGTTCAAATAAAGTACAAATTTTTCTAGATTTTATTTTATTTAAAAATCATTAAATTTGATTTAAATTATAATATCTTGATTTTGCCGTCTTATCTTCATTTAATAATCTTTTTATTTGATTTAAATTGATTTAAAAAAAGGCGACATTGCCCTCTCAGGACGTTAAAAAGTAATTTAAAGAGATCTCTAAAACATTGAAAGCCCATGATATTTAAGGGTAGATGAATGTTTTAGAGATTTTTTAATAGCTTATAATCCCCGTTTTATTTCGTTGTTTTTGTGGCATTTGTGGCAAAATTTGTGGTATTTTCATCTGTTTTTAGTGCTCCTTATGGAACGGATATAGAATGGTTATATGAAGAAAATGTGCATATAGGATTTTATGATTTAGTCACTGAAAAAGAAACAATACTAAACCAGTAATAATTGTTATAAAAAGAACCCCTCCAAAGTTGCACTGACATGGAAAAGTGAGAATTGAAAAACCTTCTAATAATAGGGGTCATAAATATGAATAACGAGGTGTGAAAAATGAGAATTATAGATATATTTGATGCAGTAAGAGAAGGAAGCTATGAAGGTTTTTTATCATTTTTTGATAAGAATAATGTTAATATGTATAGTAAAAGTTTAGATTTAACTTTATTAGGAATGTCAGTAGCAAATTGTAAGAGTCCAGAAGGTAAGTTAAGAATTATCAAAACATTATTAGCAAATAATGCAGATGTGAATGTAACGACACGTAAAGAAGGACGGAATCCACTCCATTTATTATATTTTTGTAATTGGCGTCCAGATACAAATTATATGTTGGAAGCATCCGCTTTATTAGTGCAGGCAGGCGTTGATGTAAATCATAAAGATAAATACGGAGCGATCCCATTGAAATATGTCATTACATTAAATAAATTTCCAACCGAAGAAATACAGCCACTACTCAAGTATTTATTAAAAGTGAAGTCAGATTACAACCATAAGGATAATTTTGGGAAATCTTGTTTAGATTATGCGAGAGAATATAGTTGGCGGAATGGATTTATTGATATTGTAAAGGAGTTTGAAGATGAAAATAAATAATAGTGAATATGGTGGATTTGTTGTTTCTAATAATATTATAAGCGGACAACCAGTTCATTTTAGTTATCGAGAAAAAAGTGCTATCCCACAACTGAATGGTTGGACATTATATTCTATTATTGATAATCAAGAATATGTAAGTGAGGCGAGTAACTTTAAAATTTTAAATGCAGAATCATTATTTCGGATTGTTCCTGTTATGGCTGAAATTTTTAGCGCTCCTTATGGAACAGATATAGAATGGTTATATGAAGAAAATGTGCATATAGGATTTTATGATTTAGTTACCGAAAAAACAACAACGATAGAAACAATATTAAACCAGTAATAATTGTTATAAAAGTAACCCCCACAAAATTTTGTGGGGTTTTTCATACAGAAATAAATATCATTTTATATAAAAAAAGACGAAAAAAAGTTAGAAAATCGCTTATATTGTGAAAAATAATTAATTTGTTTGAAAAGTAAGCGATTTCAATGTAATAGTAGAACTACTAACCAAGAAAGGAGCTAACGATGAAATACTGATAAAACAAACGTTATACAGGAGATTAAAGTATTAAAAATAGCGGTTAAATTTAGATAGAGGAATTGAGTTTTATGAAGAAATATAACATGGAGTGCTGCGATGGCAATAATATAGTTGTAATCCAGAATAAAATATTTGAAGGAGTATAACAAATTATGGGACAGATTTTTACTACATGGTATATGTTTATTTATTTACTCATTATTATAGGGGTGTTTGAATCAATATTTGCTTTGGTATTAGAACAATATAAATTTACTTTAGCAGGAAAAGCTTTAATAGGACTAACATTTTTTTCTCTAGTAGTTCTATTTGTATACGAACTGAATTACTTCTACATGGTAGATGAAATAGGATTAATATCTCAAGGCATAGGAGCATTTGAAGTGCTTTTATTAACTCATCCATATATATTCTTGATACTTGCAATACTCTTAGGTGGAGAGAAAAGACCAGTACGAAAATCAAAAAAATTTAATAGTTAATAATACTTTGAAAAACACAGAATATCTTTTTGAGATATAATTTGGTTATAATGAAAAGAGAAAAATATAGGACTTGAAAGATAGAGAGCAGAAACGAAAATTGTTTAAGTAGATTTTTGTTTCTGGTTTTTGTTAGATTTGATAAATAACTATTGAGCTAAATAAAGAAGCTATAATTTAGTTGATAAGGATTATTCAAATGGATAAAGACATAGAAGTTATAAAGTTTGTAGGATGATAATTTTAACCCGCTGATTGGCGGGTTTTTTTATGCATAGAATGGAAGTTGAATTATAATTTTTCTCTCAGATAGCACCTCATAAATATACATACATATACATTATTTATTTTCCTTTTTTATTAAAAATAATAGTTAAATTGCCGTATTTAATATGAAAATGGGCATAAATATGATTCAGAAATGAACTTTTTGTGACAATCTAATATAGCTGTGCATAAATTGTAAGTAATGACTCAAATGAAGAATATTTAGAGTGGGAAAATCCATTTCATAGACAAGCGAAAATAAAAACTTTCTTAAATTAGCCATCTTTTTAATCAAATAAAATAAGAATATCTTGCTTCTTTACATTTTGGGTTATACATAAAGCTAGGATGTTACAATTTTTTTGAAAACAATATCGAGTTTACCTGCTCTTTATTATTTTAAAAAAAGGAGGCAACTAAGAAATGCTAAAAAGGAAATTTGTGTTTATTTTGTTCGCTGTTTTTTCTATGTGTGCAGTGCTGTTAAATCCAGTGGAAGGGGAGGCCTATATTCTAAACGGTCAAAAAGCAACTAATCCTAAATTTATTAGTTATTTTAATAATTCATCTATTGTAAAACAAAAAATGGAGGGCTATATGAATTATGCAACAAAATGGAACTATTCTGGCAGCCCGGTGAAATTAGTGAAATGTTCAGGTCCATTCGGAGTTATTATTACCAATTCGTATAGTAGTGAAAGTAATGGAACCTATGCTACGACGTATTACAAGACTAAAAGAAGTTCAAGTATTGTCTATTATGCTGCATTTAAAAAAGCTAGTGATGCAAATAAAAAAGAAACAGTAGTCCATGAAGTAGGGCATGCAATTGGATTATCACATACTCAAGCTAAAAATAATTCAATTTCCGTTATGCGAAAAACGAAATTTAATGGAAAAGCATATCCTTTATCAGATGATAAAAAAGGTATAAATGTAAAATATTAAATAGAAAGAGTGGATGATGTTTATGATGAAGAAAAAAATAACTATTATTAGTATAATCGCCGTTTTTTTACTAAGTGTAGGGGGGTATATCACTTATCAAAAAATGAAACCATCTACCGTTTCTGCTAAACCTAAGGAAATTTCAGTAGAAGCTAAAATTGATGGTTATTCTACAGAAGAAGAGTTGACAAACGCTAGTGATCTGATTGTTATCGGTAAACTTGATAAACAAGGTGATTCCGAAGTGAAACGTAGCGAAGAAGGAGATATTTTAAATGTGTATAGAATGTCTGATTTCAGAGTATCGCAAGTAATTAAAGATGCAACCACGCAAAATATAGTAGAAGATTCCATTATCCCAATTTATGAAAATGAAGGTTATGATAAAAAAACCAATACTACTTATCATGTAGCTGGCTATGAAAAAATGGAAATCAATGAAACTTATATGCTATTTTTATCCTATGAAGTAGAGAACAAATATTATATTCCATTAGGCGTTAATTTTGGAAAAATGAATATTGATAGTGAGAAAGAAACGGAATTGTTTGGTGAAAGTGGTGAAACAGAAAAAGAAATTAATGATGTACAAGCCGATGCATTAGATGAATATAAAGAGGAAATAAACGAAGAAAATAACTAAAAAATAAGCGTTGATGGGAGAACTTCAAAAGGCTCCTATCGACGCTTATTAAAATTTAATCTTTAAGCCCTAAACCATCGAATATTTGCTCTTGATATTTTTCAATCCGAGAAATCCGTGTTTTAGATTGCTTTGGAGCTGCAAAAAATAACAAGTATGCTCTTTGACGTCCAGGTGTGAGTGCTTCAAAAGCTTCTTTAAAGGCAGGCAATTCATCAAATCTTGCTTGAAGTTCTTCAGGAATAGGAAATGTTCTATCTTGTTTCACTTCCACTTTTAATCCAGCTGCCTCCACTTCAATTGCATTTTGAATGTAACTTTTTAAAGTATCCTTCATATCTAAAATTTGTTGAAGGTTGGTAAATCTGATTTGTCTGGCTGCTTGTACATTTTCAGTTTGTTGAATTAAAATATTATCGGGATCGCGTAGAAGAGCTCCTTTCATAAATAAAAGAGCGCAATACTCGTTAAAACCATGAATAAGAAAGATATTACCACCATTTAAAGCATAGCAAGGTTTGCCCCATTTAAACTCTTCTGTTAGTTCAAATTCAATTGCAATTGCTCGTAACGCTTTAAATTCAGCTTGCCAATTACTTGGTTTGTTAAGTAATGAATCTACTTTTGGATTTAATTCAGTTTTTGCCATCTAAGAATTACCTCGTTTCTGTTGATTATCATGTTAAAAATTATTTTTTGGTATGTGTTAGTTTACCTTAATAAGAACCCCTCGTGCAAATTTGCTGAGAAGAAAGTGGCTAATATTAAGATAAATTAAATTGCCATCCAGTACCAAAACGATCAGTAACCTGCCCATATTTATCTGACCAAAAAGTTTTGGCAAGCGGCATAGTGACCGTACCGCCTTCAGCAAGTTGGTTAAATTGCTTGGTTAGTCGCATTTCGTCAGTTGTGTCAATCACTAAGGTAATATTATCACCAAAAGTGAGTGGCATCGATTTGGGAATATCCGAAAACATTACTTTTACACCATCAATGAGCAAACTAGCATTCATAACTAAATCTTTTAATTCGTCATCAATAGGTTCGTTTTCTGGATGAACTTCACCGTATGTCTTTAAATCCATGCATTTAGTCCCAAAAACCTCTTCATAAAACGTAATAGCCTCTTTGGATTGTGTCCTGAAAGTTAAATAAACATTTAAAACCATTGGAACTCCTCCTCGATTTATATTCGTTTAAGTAAGAATTATTTAAGTGCTTTTATTATAGCAGATACGATTGAAAAGAGGAAAAGTTAAGATAATCATTTACTTGACTTGGAGTTACTTCAGGGTGATAGACTATAAATAAGCTATATTTTGGAGGGAATTGTATGAAAAAAACATTATATTTAATGCGTCATGGACAAACATTATTTAATGAACGAAAAAAAATTCAAGGCTTTTGTGATGCCCCGCTGACAGAACTTGGAATCAAACAAGCCAAAATAGCGGGAAGCTACTTTCAAGAAAATAATATTCAGTTTGATAAAGCCTATAGTTCCACATCAGAAAGAGCTTCAGACACTTTAGAATTAGTCACAAAAATGGATTACATAAGATTAAAAGGGTTAAAAGAGTGGAATTTTGGAACATTTGAAGGAGAAAGTGAAGATTTAAATCCAGCACTGCCATACGGGGACTTTTTTGCAGCATATGGCGGGGAACGAGAAAAAGACTTTCAAAATCGAATAGTTACGACGATAGAGAGTATTATGAGTCAAGGGGAGCATGAAGTGATTTTTGCTGTTTCTCATGGAGCGGCATGTGCGCAATTTGCTCGTTACTGGGAGAACACAAGTAAGATTGGCAAAATAAGTGGGTTAAAAAACGGGTGTATTTTAAAATTCGAATATGAAAATGGCGCATTTAGTCTTGTTAACTTTATCAATCATGATTTTGAGAACGCAACACATATCGAGGCAGTTAAAACAGTCACAACTTAAAAAATAGCCTCTTATTAGAAATTGGTTCTAATAAGAGGCTATTTTTATTGAAATAAATTCTTTATCTTATCCAAAAAACCACCAGTTAGTTCATTTGCAGTATCTTGCAAGTTTTCTGTGAGACCACCTGCTTGATCTTGCAAGGTCTCTGTAATATTGGTAGCTTTATCTTGTAGATTTTCGGTTACATTAGTTGCTTGCTCGCCGAGTTCAGAAGCTTTAGTAGTTGCATCTTCTGTCAGTTGTCCTAAATTTTCCAGTGGCAATGACTCCGTTACTTTATTCTTTAAATCCTCTAAATTCATCATTTTCCTCCTTATTTTGGGGGCTTATAGTTCATTTTAGAGGAAAAAAGCAAGAAGTTCAAACAATTTGTATTATCCTTGATGTCTAAATATGATATGATGGGATGAGGAAATGAGGACTGACATGAATAAGTTAAAGTTAAGTGAAGAAATTAAACGAGCAATTAATGAGCTAGGATATAAAGAAGCGACCCCTGTTCAAAAAGAAGTAATCCCTGTAGCATTAACAGGTAAAGACATTGTCGCAAAATCACAAACCGGAAGCGGAAAAACAGCTGCATTTGCAATTCCACTTTCTGACCAAGTTATTTGGGAAGAAAATAAACCTCAAGCTTTAATTATTGTGCCGACAAGAGAGCTTGCCATGCAAGTAAAAACAGAATGTACTAATATTGGTAGATTTAAACGAATTAAAGCAGCCGCAATTTATGGACAATCACCATTTGCTAAACAAAAACTAGAATTAAGTCAAAAAAATCATATTGTAGTTGGAACACCAGGACGATTATTAGATCATATTGAAAAAGGATCACTTAAAGTTGATAAGGTGACACATTTAGTACTAGATGAAGTAGATGAAATGCTTAGTATGGGCTTTATAGATCAAGTAGAGGATATTCTTCAATTTTTACCTAGCAAACGCCAAAATCTATTTTTCTCCGCTACATTACCAGAAGAAATGCAAGCGTTAATTGAACGTTATCAAGTCAATCCCACTGTTATTGAAATTGCTTCCGAAAAAGCAAATCTGATTATCCATATGGAAATGCAAACTGACAATAAAGAAAAAACACTTCAAGACGTTTTAATTACTGAAAATCCGGATAGCGCCATTATTTTTTGTAATACCAAAAATCAAGTAGATGAACTAAGTGACTTACTTCAAGTAAATACAGCTAAAATCCATGGGGGTTTACGACAAGAGGACCGTTTTCGTGCACTGAATGATTTTAAAAGCGGTAAATCGCGCTTTTTAATTGCCACAGATGTAGCAGGTCGAGGCATTGATGTGGAAAATGTGACGCTAGTAATTAACTATGATTTACCAATCGAAAAAGAAAATTATGTGCACCGAATTGGTCGTACTGGTCGCGCAGGAAATAGTGGCAAAGCAATCAGTTTTGTCAAAACAAACGAAAATCCCTTGCTTAGAGATATTGAATCTATGTTAAATATCACGATTGAAAAGAAACGCAAGCCAACCGTTATCGAAGTAAAAGCAAGTGAAGAAGCATTCCGCAAAAAACAACAAAAACGTCCAACCATCAAAAAAGCTCGTGGCGAAAAATTAAATAAAAATATCATGAAACTTTATTTTAATGGTGGGAAAAAGAAAAAAATTCGGGCGGTAGATTTTGTAGGTACCATTTCCAAGTTGGATGGAATCACATCAGAAGATATTGGAATTATAACTATAGAAGATCAAGTTTCATTTGTAGAAATTCTCAACGGAAAAGGTCCTGCTGTGCTTGAAATGATGCGCTCACGTAAAGTAAAGGGCAGGAGGCTAAAAGTGAATGAGGCAAGAAAACGATAATTTAATGAAAAGAAGGTTGCTGGCATGGAAAGACCTAGAAATGATCTTATTTTTATGGTGTTAAATATCGTTAAAAATCCAGCCTATAATATAAAATCATTAACCATTAATTTCTTGGAAAATGACATCGTTGGAGATGCTACTCGAAATGAGCTTCTCTACTGCACCTATTGGTTGGAATTTCACGGTTTTATCCAGCGTGATAAGAATAACCTTCAACAAAAGTATTATAGCATTACCAAACAAGGAGACTTTTTACTGCAAAAAATAAAAAATGAATCTTCATAGTTTGTTCATAATCTATTCATATTTATTCGGTATATTAAAAGTAACCTTTTTTTCAAAATCATATCTCACCTGACAGCATCCGTCTCCCTACTAAAAGCGGATGCTGTTATTTTTATGCTATAATGATAGAAAAATGAAAATGCAGGTGAAATGATGTACCGATATACGCTTTGTTTTATAAAGCGAGGGGATGAAATATTATTACTTAATAGACAAAAATCTCCTTGGATGGGAAGTTGGAATGGCGTGGGAGGAAAGATAGAGCAAGAAGAAACATTACTACAGTCGATTAAACGAGAAATTACCGAAGAAACGGGTATACCTTCATCCGATTATCAAATTCGTGATATTGGGGTAATGAAATGGTTTGCAGATGATACAAATCTTGGAGGAATGCATTTATTTATCGCGAATCTTCCAGATGATTATTTGTATACTACTCCAAAAGCTACAGAAGAAGGAATTCTAGATTTTAAAAAAATAGATTGGATTTTAAATCCTGAAAATACGGGAATTGTGAATAATCTTCCATACATAATTCAACATACTCCAGTAGAAACTAAACAAATAGAAATCACAACTAATTATCAAGGACACACCTTATTACAAATTAATCATAAAACCTTATAAATAAGCATTGCGCCATATCAGAAGCGCAATGCTTTTTTTTCTTATGAAGTTGTAAAATAATTAGTTTGCCATCTGCTAAGTAAATTTTGGGCATCATAGGCTGATAAATTTTTATGTCCAATAATTTGTTCTTTTGCAATTTCTAGACTTTCAAAGTAGTCGACAAGTTGTTGGGAGGGGTTGTTGATCGAAACATCCGTTAAATGAATGGATTGTTTGGCCTCTATTTCCAAATTTCGTGTTCCTATAATATATCCGGCAGCAGTAATTAACAATAATTTATTCGTATTCATACTTTTTCACTCCTTTGTAATCGTTCTTCGCTTTTAACAGCCTTATTATTTCTAGATAAATACATATAAATAAAGATACAAGCAAAGGCAATAGCCCCAGCGATAATATAAATGCCTTGAAAAGATAAAACATGATGAATTTCTCCCAAAATATATGGACCAATTCCTAAACCTAAATCAAGCCCAATAAAATAAGTAGAAAGCCCAATTCCAATTCGATGTGGTTCACAAACTTTTAAACAAACTGCTTGTCCATTAGACATAAAAGTACCATAACCGAGTCCAATCAACCCGCCAGAAATTAATAAAACTAAACTAGAAGAACTCATACTAAGAACAACTAAACCAACTGCTAAAAATAGGTAACTAGGATACATTACATATTTTTCCCCTTTAGCATCAAAAATTTTTCCAGACATGGGTCTTGTGAAAGTAATGACTAATGCATAAACTACAAAGAAAAAAGTACCAGCGCTAACTAAATTAATTTCTTTTGCATAAGAAGCTAAGAAAGTAAGCACACTTGAATAAGAAATCCCCATTAAAAAGGCAATGAAAGTTATAGGAATCACTTTGTACTCGATAAAACTTTTTACAGTCCAAGTTTGTAAAGCTTTCTTATGTTCTGATGTTAATTCGATATTTTTAATTGGAAGGGAAAAACATAAAATAGTTGTTAAAAAGACAATAACTGTAGAAAAAATAATAATAGTATAAAAACTAGTGTTGCTTAATAAAATCATCCCAATAAACGGTCCAATAGCAGCGGCTAAGCTTGTACTAAGACCATAATAATTAATTCCTTCCCCATTTCTAGAATTCGGAATATAAGCTGTTACAATCGCGTTGGTGGCAGTCGATGTTGTTCCGTACGCAAAGCCATTTAAAAAACGAATAAAGAACATTACCCCAATAGTCGGCATATATATGTAAGCCATCGTAGTTATTAAGAAAAAAATAATCCCATATCTTAAGACTTGTTTTCGCCCAAACAACTCTAGCTTTTTCCCCATATATAATCGTGCCAATAATGTGCCAATAATATAGATGCCAGAAGCAAAGCCTGCCTCAGCAAGTGATGCATTTAATTCTTCCTGGGCAATCACAGCGATAATAACCATTAGTAAATAATATACAAGATACACAACGAAATTAATCAAGGTAATCAGTATAAAACCCTTATTAAATAGTTTTTCTTTCATAAATAAAATCCCTCTCTACTTGTAATTTGCTATTTATCTTAGCAACAAGCCATATTATAGGTGATTTTATTGTAATGTACTTTTTAATTTGTTAAATCTTTCTGATATAGACAAATATATATAACATATGTTGAAAAAAATGGTAATATTATTTTGTATGATTAGTAGGGCGTTTGGAGAAAAAGACGAAAAGGAGGGGGAGAAATGGATCATGACATTCTAAACAACTATGTTAGCTCCAATGACTTCCAAGTGATTACTAGGAAAAAACGAAAATATTTAACATATGAAGGCCTTGAAGATTCCTACGTTTACATATTAAAAAAAGGCATTATTAAAACCAGCATTATTTCAAGAGATGGTCGGGAATTTAATTTAGGATATATCAATAAAATGGACATTGTTTCCCTATTAAAAGATGAATATTCCCAGTTTGCTAATGCACCATTTAATATTCGGGTTGAATCAGATAGCGCGGAGCTTTACCAAGTGGATAGAGTTCGGTTTTGGCGTGATGTCAATCAGGATAAAGATTTGCAGTTTTATGTAAAAGATTATTACCGGACAAGATTATTACAATCTATAAAAAAAATGCAACAAATGTTGATGAATGGAAAATTAGGCGCAATTTGCACTCAATTATATGAGTTATATACTTTATTTGGTGTTGAAATAGCAGAAAATCAATTTTTGATAGACTTTTTAGTTAGTAACGAAGAAATTGGTCATTTTTGCGGGATAAATTCAGCTAGCAGCGTTAATCGTATTTTTCAGCAATTAAAAGCAGAAGGGGTTATTACAATGAAAAATCGCTATATTATTATAAAAAAAATTGAAGTTATCCAAGAAAACGTCATTTTTTAAAAGAAGGTATTAGAAAAGCACTACAAATTGCTTGCAGTGCTTTTCTAGCCCTTTTTTTTCGTATAGCGGATTTTTAATGTAACTATTCCGATGATTATTAATAAAAAGCCAACCATCAAATTCTCCCAGTCACTAAAATCCCAGAAAATCGAAATGCCGATATTTGATAGCCCTAAAAAAACAAAAACCAAGCCAACAACAAGTAAAAAACAATACGCCGGTTTAGATATTTTCATAAGGACGCCTCACTTAATTAGAATAATTTCTTCATCATTGTATCATAAGTTTTGCTAAACGACATTATTCACTAGTAATTTGTTTTGTAAATCCTTCGCCAACCACACTTTGTACATCGTTTATTATAAAGAAAGCTTTTTCATCATATTTATTAACGATTTTTGTAAGGGGGAGAAGTTGATCGCGACTAATTACAATATAAAGAATTTTTTTATCTTGACGCATATAAAAACCTTGGCCATTGAATAATGTAATTCCGCGTTCTAAGTTTGCATCAATTTCTGCTGCAATATCTTCATAATGGTCAGAAATAATTGTAACAGATTTCTTTGGATTATAGCCTTCTAAAATGAAATCAAGTACTTTTGTTGAGATATAGAGGGAAACCACTGTAAATAACATGTTTTCAAAACCAATAACAAATACAGAAGGAATAACGACAATTAAATCAAAGAAAAGTAATGCATAACTTGTATTCCAACCAAGATATTTATTAGCAATTTTCGCTAAAATAGCACTCCCAGCAGTTGTTCCACCACCGTTCATAATAAGTCCCATACCAAGTCCCATCATAATCCCAGCAAAAATTGCAGCTACGATTGTCTGATTTGCAACAAAGGCAAGGGGTTCCGAAAAATGTAGAAATAGTGAGGTAAAGCTGATGGCAACAATTGTCCAAACGATTGTCATGCGGTCCAAAAATTTATAACCAATAATAAGTAAAATACCATTAAATATTAGCGTTGTTATAGCTGGTGTCCAATCGAATAAGTAATAAAGCATCATCGTTAGTCCCGTAACCCCGCCTTCACCAAGATTATTCGGAATCGCAAAGACATTGACTGCAAGCGAGAAAATCAGTGCTCCCACGATAATTTTTGCAATGTTCCAACCTGTTTTCTTTTTCATTTACATTTCTCCTTTCCACACAAAAAAAGACCCAAGAATACCACCAAATAGGCACTCTGGAGTCTTTTTATAAAAAAAGCATTAACTGACATCCCTGTCATTAATTGTCTCACCATAAAAAATTGCTATTCATTTCAACACAATTTAAAATATAACATAAAAAATAACGACCTTCAAGCAGTTTGAAGAAAAAAAGTTAGCCAAATATAGCTAAAAATGGCATTAAATTAAGTAAAAATAAACCTATTAGAACGCTAATAACGATTTTAATGACTAGTGGTTTTTCGCTTGCTGCTTTTTTCATTTTGTTTCCCCCCTTAACTCACGCTTACTTTGCCCAGTGCACAAATTCATTTTTAAGTGGCATATAAGTGGTAGTTTTTTTCTTATAAATTTGATAAGCAAATAAAAATCCTAAAAATGCTGGAACGATAATTGCGATAATAGTTAAAATAACTTTAGTCAAAAAAATTACCTCCTTTTATTCAAACACTTGAACAAAACTGTCTACTCATAGTGTACCAAATTTCACGTGATTTTGGTAATAAAGTGAGTTAATGAATTTCGGTTACAATTAATAATAAATGTGCTACAATTACGTTGGGTGAGTTAATTTGAATAAGAAAAATAAATTTTTTGATATTTATCTAGAACTAGAACAAGATATTACATCTGGTGTATACCCAGCAGGAACATTACTACCTAGTGAAAATGTTCTAGCCAAGCGCTTTTCGGTATCTCGTGAAACGATTAGAAAAGCATTGGTTTTATTACTCGAAAATGGGTGCATTCAGAAACTTCAAGGAAAAGGGTCTGTTGTACTTGATCGTGAGCGTTATTCATTTCCAGTTTCTGGTCTCACAAGTTTTAAAGAATTACAAAAATCAGAGCATATGAATGCCACCACAAAAGTCATAAAAAACAAGCAAACAACTTTGCCAAGTCAGATAGCTGATTTTGCTGGCCTTCCTAAGGATACTAAATGTCTGGAGATTCTTAGAGTTAGATATTTAGAAGAAGAGGCGACCATATTAGACTATGATTATTTACTAGGTGGAGAAACTGAGCCAATTGCAACTAACATTTTAGAAGATTCGTTATACCAGTATTTAGAGAATGAAAAGGGCTATGAAATCAGTTATGCGCAAAAAGAGATTACAGTGGAACCATTGAATGCGAATGATAAAAAATATTTAGCTTTGCATGGTGATACGCATGTTGTAGTTGTGAAAAGCACGGTGTTTTTAAAAGATACAACACTATTTCAATATACAGAATCACGGCACCGAATGGACAAGTTTCGCTTTATTGATTTTGCACGTAGACGATAAAAAACCGAGAAAATCTCTCGGTTTTTTTATTAAAGCAATGTTAATGTTTCATAAGGAGAAAGTTCCATTATTGGAGTGATTTCTGTTCGGTGATAGTTTGAAAGTAAAATCTGAGCGTTTAAAAATTCGTTCGGGATAACTATGGTTTTTTTACTTGTTCCAAAGTAGTGAATGGAAAGTAATGTAGCTCCATCAGTTGATCGCGTGTAAGCAATAATATTCTCTTCATTTGTAAACGCTGGTGTATAATCGCCAGTTTGAATAACAGAGTGTTTTTTACGCAAAGCAATTAATTTTTGATAGAAATAAAAGATACTTGCTTTATTAATTAGTGCTTCCTTAACGTTTATTTTTTTTGCATTATCAGCTACTTTTAGCCAAGGAATTCCAGTAGTAAAACCAGCATTTTTAGTGGTATCCCATTGCATAGGTGTTCGACTATTATCTCTCGAGCGCTCCTTAATAATGGACATTACTTCTGTTTCACTAAATCCTTGTTCTCGCAGAATATCAAAATGGTTTAGCGTTTCAATATCTACATATTCATCTATAGTAGCAAATTTCGGATTCATCATCCCGATTTCCTCTCCCATATAAATAAAAGGAGTTCCCCTCATAAAGTGAATAGTCGCTGCAAGTAGGGTAGCCGAATGATAGCTATATTTAGGATCATCCGAAACAAAACGTCCAAGCGCTCTCGGTTGATCATGATTATTCCAAAATAGTGCATCCCAACCATTTTCTTTAGACATGGCGACTTGCCAAGTATGGAAAATCGCTTTTAAACTTGTAAAATCAACTTCAGCTAAACGCCATTTTTCACCATTCGGGTAATCCACTTTTAGATGATGGAAATGAAAGACCATGGATAGTTCTTTTTCTGCTGGATTACTGTAACGAACACAATTATCAATATCGGTGGATGACATTTCACCAACTGTAATAATCGGTTTTTCGCCAAAAGTAGCTTGATTTAATTCTTTTAAATAATTATGAATACCTGGTCCATCAGTATAGAAACGACGTCCATCACCTTCAAAATCATCCTCTAAAAATTTAGGTTTTGCAATAACATTAAGCACATCTAATCGAAAACCTTCGACACCTTTATCTATCCAAAAATTAACTACATCATATAATGCTTTTCGTACATTTGGATTAGCCCAATTTAAATCTGCTTGTGTGACATCATATAAGTGCAAGTAATAGTCTGTCGTATCAGGCAATTTTTCCCATGCACTGCCTCCAAATTTAGATTCCCAGTTTGTAGGAGGGGAGCCATTTAACTTACCTTGACGGAAAAAATAAAAATCTCGATAATAAGGATCCCCATCTAGTGCTTTTTGAAACCAAATATGTTCTGTTGACGTATGATTTAGTACTAAATCTATCATAATGCCAATATTTCTTTTTTTAGCTTCAGAAATTAATGTTGTGATATCATTCATTGAACCAAACAGTGGATCAACTGCAGTATAGTCTGCTATATCATAACCATTATCATTTTGAGGAGAGGGGTAGAAAGGATTAATCCAAATCATTTCTATCCCCAATTGTTGTAAATAATCAAGTTTTGCTGTAATACCTGGAATATCACCAATCCCATCGCCATCAGTATCGTAGAAAGATTTCGGATATACTTGATAAATTGTTTTTTGAGAAAAATTTTTCATAAAGAAATGCCTCACTTTTTAGTTGGTTGTTTTTGCTGTTTTCCGATACTCATTTTTACCAAAAGTACGAATTGGCTCAGTATCTACTTTATTTAGAATATTATATTTGCGGAATAATATAGTAAGGATAAATGGAACAACTATCGTAATCAACATACAGAATGCAAAAATTGTAAAATATTTTGGATTAATTGATAGAATACCTGGAATCCCACCGACACCAATAGAATTGGCCATTACACCACTTGAAACTGAAACAACGGCAGCAATCGAAGACCCTATCATTGCAGCTACAAAGGGATATAAATATTTTAAATTAATCCCAAACATGGCAGGTTCAGTTACACCAAGATAGCAGGAGATAGTCGCTGGAATGGAGACTTGTTCTTCTTTTTTATTGCCACGATGTAAGAAAATTACTGCTAAAACTGCAGAACCTTGCGCAATATTAGAGAGAGCGATCATTGGCCAGAGATTGGTACCACCAAATTGGCTCATAAGTTGTAAATCAATCGCATTTGTCATATGATGCAAACCAGTGACGACTAGAGGCGCATATAAGAAGCCAAATAAAGCAGCGAATAGCCAGCTTAGCCCACCAGTTAATCCCGCATATACTACGTCCGAGATGGCATCACCAATTTTCCAACCAATTGGTCCAAGGATGACGTGAGCCGCTAGAACGGTGGGTACGAGCGCAAAAAACGGAACAAATATCATCGAAATTGCATTTGGAATAAATTTCCGTAGCCAAATTTCAAGATAGGCCAACATAAATCCAGCCATAATTGCTGGTATAACTTGAGCTTGATAACCAATCATTTGTACTTGAGCAAAGCCAAAATCCCAAACTGGAATATCGCCAGCTTTTGTCTCAACAACACTGTAGGCATTAAGTAATTGCGGGGAAACAAGTGTTAAACCAAGTACAATCCCGAGAATTTGTGTTGTTCCCATTTTCTTTGCAATAGACCATGTAATTCCAACAGGTAAGAAATGAAATACGGCTTCACCTATAAGCCATAAGAAGCTATAAACACCAGCCCAAAATGGATAAACATCTACAATTGTTTTTGTACCTTCTTCTAAAAATTTAATATCACCAATAACATTGCGAAAACCTAAAATTAGTCCCCCAACCACAATAGCTGGAATTAATGGAGTGAAGATTTCTGCTAGACCAGCAAGCATTCTTTGCAGTAAACTCATATTTTTCTTTGCATCTACTTTGGCATCATCTTTATTAACGCCTTCAATACCACTAATTTTTGAAAATTCATTATAAAAAATAGCAACATCATTACCAATAATTACTTGAAATTGCCCAGCCTGTGTAAATGTCCCTTTTACAGCTGGAATGTCTTCAATTGCTTCAATATTCGCATTATCTGGATTGTGTAAAACGAAGCGCATCCTTGTAGCGCAATGCGTAACGGATGAAATATTTTCTTTACCACCAATTAAATCTAAGAGCGTTTTTGCATCTTTTTGATAGTCAACCATAAAACTTCCTCCTTTTTAACTTGTATATACAAGTTGTTCGCCATTACTATACTATAAAAAAATTGAAAGCGCAACCACTTTTTCTATGATAAAATAAAAAAGAAGAGGTGAATTTAATGAAACATATTAGAACGGCGGCAATTATACAGCATAAAGACAAAATTTTACTACATTCAGCTCAAAATGAAAATTATTGGACACTTCCAGGTGGAGCGGTGGAGGAAGAATCTACAAAAGAGGGGTTAATCCGAGAAATGATGGAAGAATTAGGTGAAGCGGTCGAAATTAAGGAATTAAAAATCATTGCGGAAAATCAGTTTTTCTATCGGGGAAATAAAATCGATAGTGTGGAGTTTTACTATCAGGTTGAATTATTACCGAAAAGTCTTTTAATTGAAAAAGAATCATTTGTAAGAACAGAAGCATTTGGACAGTTTGGAGATCAGCCATATGAGTTAATGTTTAAATGGTTTAATCTAAATCAGTTGGATAATCTAGTACTATTACCAGCGTTTCTTGCTACTGAATTACAACAAATGGAACCAAATCAGATGAAACATATTGAACAGCTTACATAAAAAAAACCACGAAATTTGATTTTCGTGGTTTTTACGTTTATTTTGTTAAAGAAACAAGTGTAATTTCTTTTTTACTAATATCTAAAAATGGTAATTTAACTCTTGTATCCAAGCAGTAAGCATTATAAAGTAATGGTTTTAAGGTGGTAGTAGAACTTTCTACTTGTCTGACGAAGCTACCAATCTCTTGATATAAAATCTCGATATTTTTTAGACTACCAATTTTGGAATCAATGCGGTTTTCACTAACATTAACATTAGAGTTAGTTACTTTTTCATTAAATTCATCATTGATTGCATCTTTTGTACGTTCTATTCTGGTAAATCTTGTATCTTCCCAATCAATTTCAATAATGTGACAGTCATCTAGCTGTAAAAAATCACCAGTCCAAAGTTTTCCATCAATTTCGACAATCATTTTAGTTTCTGGGAAAATTTCTTTATTACGGTATTTTTTTAGTAAATAATCATACATTTGTAATTGCGCTAAACAGTTATCCATGTGTGTCATCTCCTTATGGAAATAGTATACCATATTGTGATTATGTGAACAATCTTATCCATGTAAATGAATAGTTGGAACTGTAACTTTTTAACTAGTTATACAAAAGTCCTAATATAATTGCTTCGAATAGTGAAAATAAATCCTCGATGTTATACTAAATATAAGATGAGCTGGGGGGAAGACTTATGTATAAAGAAATAAAATTAAAAGCAGCTGATGGATTGAATTTGCATTTACATATATGGGATAAAGTAGAAAATCCAGTCGGCATTGTTCAAATTGTTCATGGAATGGCTGAGCATGGTGCAAGATATAGCCTATTTGCAGAACGTTTAAATCAAGCTGGTTATATAGCAGTTGCCGATGATCATCGTGGTTTTGGTAAATCTGCTATAGACGAATCTGACTTAGGTCATTTAGACGGGGAATCAGGTTTTAAAAATATGCTAGAAGATGAAGTAATGGTAAAAGACTATTTAATGAAAACTTATCCAGAGTTAACTTATTTTATATTTTCACATAGTATGGGGAGTTTTTTAATGAGAAATTTTGTTGCAAAATATGAAGCAGATGGAGTAATTTTTTCAGGTAGCGGTTTGCAACCAGATGTATTACTAAAGATGGGGCAACTCATTACAGCGAAGCGAATTAAAAAAGATGCAATGAAACGAAGCGGCTTTCTCAATAAGTTGGCATTTTGGGGATATAATAAACCATTTAATGAAAATCATCGTTTCAGTTGGCTTACAAGAGATGTATCTAGTTATAATGCATATGAAGAAGATCCATTCTGTGGTCCTGTCATTGGAACAACAGGTTTCTTTCATAGTCTGTTTGAAGCAGTGAAAATTAGTCAACAAACAGAAACATATCAAAATGTGCCCAAAACATTGCCGATATTATTACTATCAGGAAGTGACGATCCAGTGGGACATTTTGGAAAAGACATACCCAAAATTGCTTTAGCCTTTGAAAAAGCAGGAGTAGAAGATGTAACATACAAAATATATGAAAATGCTCGACATGAATTGGTAAATGAACTTTGTAAAGAAATTGTTTTTCAAGACGTAATAAATTGGATGAACAATAAAATAAAACAAAGAGCAGTCTAGTTGTTAGGCTGCTCTTTGTTTTTAATTTCTAATTTGTCCATCTCCAAAAATGATATATTTAGTAGATGTTAGTTCTGCTAATCCCATAGGACCACGTGCATGAAGTTTTTGTGTGCTAATACCAATTTCTGCACCAAATCCCATTGCAAAACCGTCAGTAAAGCGAGTAGAAGCGTTGATATAAACAGCAGCAGCATCAACTTTTTGGTGGAACGATTGGCCAGTCGCATAATCATTTGAAACTATTGCTTCTGAATGTTTGGTACCATATTTATTAATGTGCGCAATTGCCTCATCAGCGGAATCAACTACTTTTATAGCTAAAATAAAGTCTAAAAACTCATCTTCCCAGTCAGATTCTGTTGCTACTTTGGCATCAGTTAAGATTGCTCTAGCTCTTTCATCAGCTCGTAGTTCTACTTGATATTTATTTAGTTCGGCTTCCATTTCTGGTAAAAATTTCTCAGCAACATCACGATGAATGAGTAAAGTTTCAGCAGAATTACATACAGAAGGACGAGAACATTTTGCATTTACTAAAATATCAATTGCCATTTGTTGTTCAGCGCTTTTATCTACATATATATGACAATTTCCAGTACCAGTCTCAATCACAGGAACTGTAGCATTTTCAAGAACAGTTTGAATTAATTTAGCTCCTCCGCGCGGGATAAGTACATCTAAAAAACGATTAAGGCGCATCATATCTCGAGCTGTTTCTCTTGAGGTATCTTCAATTAATTGGACACTAGCGCGCGGGAAACCTGATGACTCAATAGAATCTTGAATAACAGACATTAAAGCTGTATTGGAGTTTATTGCATCGCTTCCACCACGTAGAATAACAGCATTACCAGTTTTAAAACAAAGCGCAGAAGCATCCACAGTGACATTTGGCCGAGATTCATAAATAATCCCTATAACACCAAGTGGGACTCTTGTTTTTCCAATTGTTAATTCTGCTTCATTTTTCCACATATGGATTACTTCACCAATAGGATCACTAAGCGTTACTACTTGCTGAACAGCATCTGCTATTTCCTTGATACGTTCCTCAGTTAAACGTAATCTATCAATCATCGTTTCTGGTGTTCCTTTTTGCCGCGCCTGGGTAATATCTTTCTCATTTTCTTGAAGGAGTTTGGCTTTGTTTTTTAGCAAATCGGTACTTAATTGCAGTAGCGCTGTATTTTTTTCTTTTGTACTAGCCTGTGCTAAAAATGTTGCAGCTTCTTTTGCAGCCATGCCTTTCTTTATGAGTTCAGTCATGCGAATATTCCTCCTTTGGGCTAGCGAATAGTGTTCCAATTGATTTGCCTTGCATAATATCAAAAATAATGGCAGGATTTTTTCCATTGGTTAAAATCATTTTTTGACCAGCATTGATGCAGTAGGAAGCAGCTGAAAGTTTTGTTAACATACCACCAGTCCCAAATTCTGATCCTTTTCCTCCAGCAAGTGTTTCCATTTCAGGGGTAATTTGTTTTATTTCTGAAAACATAACTGCATCTGGATTTGTTGATGGGTTCGTTTCGTAAAAACCATCAATATCAGATAACATAATAAGTAAATCCGCTTTAACTAACTTAGCTACGATTGCAGAAAGGAGGTCATTATCACCGTATTTTGTAACATGCTCAAGTTCCTCTACAGCCACGGTATCATTTTCATTAACAATGGGGATAATCCCGCTGTTTAAAAGACTTTCTAGTGTATTCATCACATTTTCACGACTAATAGGAAAGTCGGTCACATCACGAGTAAGCAAAACTTGTCCAACCACTTGTCCATATTCACCAAAAAATTTACTATAAATATGCATTAACTCGCTTTGACCAACGGAAGCAACTGCTTGCTGTTCTGGAATAGTAACTGGTCTAACCGGGAGTTGCAATTTGTGACAGCCAACGCCAATTGCACCAGAAGAAACGAGAATTACTTCTTTTCCTTCATTTCGTAAATCAGATAAAACCATTGCTAATTTTTCAATCGTGCGTAAATTAATATGGCCATTTTCATACATCAATGTACTTGTACCAACTTTAATTACTAATCGCTTGCTATTTTTCAAAGATTCGCGCATTTCTATGACCCCTCTGCTAAATAGATAATACTTCTATTTTACATGAAAATCGGGATATGTCTACATTAGTTATCGTTTTAAAAGCAGAATACCTAGCTTCATTTCTTAAAAATGCATATAAAAAGAGTGCTAAGAAGGTATTATTCTTAGCACTCTTTAAAATTATTTAGCTGTTTTACTTGCAGCGGATATAGCAGATACTTGTTTTAGCCCTCTACTAATTAGCTGTAAAATAACAAACCAAACAATGATAATTAACACAATTTGTTTAAATGCAATTGCTGGAAGTGGGTTTAACGGACAATCCCATACAAAATGAAGTAAAATCGGGATTATAAATAATTTCCAGAATGTACCAGTAAAGATATGTTGCATACCTAGTTTTTGGTCTCCTTTAGCAATAACAAGCGCTGCCCCAGTTATTGCTGCCCAAACCACATGACCACCGATAGACTGCCAGCCACGACTGAAAATCACATTAATCATTGTTTCGCCAGCAATATGAATATCTTTAAATAAAAATGCAGCATCCACACTATAATTAAATGCATAACCGAGCGATTCAAAGGCAGCAAATCCAGCGCCAACAGCTGCTCCAATTAGTAAACCATTTAAAATATATTTAGAATTTAATGAGCGAATGAATAGTGCTACAATAATCATTTTTCCAGTTTCTTCAATAAAACCAACTAAAAGAGCATTAAAATAATTCAATTTACCAACTGGAATAATCGAATAAATAATAAGTGTTGCAACTAATGCTGCTACTCCTCCGATAAAGAACATGCGAACAACATCAAAAACACTAATATTACGAGGTGCATTCGTTTCAAAAAAGAATAGTAACACAGAAAATGGTACAGCGAATGAACCAATCACCATAAGACCAGGGATAGTATTGCTATTATCAAATAAATATGTACATGCAAGAAGTAAGAAATAAGTGATGATTAAAACTAAGAACACTCTTGCAAATACCCATGGATGTGGCCAAGTATGCGGAATGTCACTAGTTGCTGGAGTGGTATATTTTGTCCCAGCGATAAATACTTTTTCTCCTTCTTCTTTAGTGTGTTTTTTGAAAACAGACGAAAATAAGTCTCCAATTTTTAATTCTGAATTCCCGCGGCTTTGAACACGTTGGTGCAATTCTGTTTGTTTAAAGGCTACCCACTCTGGATGAGGGGATTTTTGAACTAAGGTAGTGTCGTTGATTTCCTTTTTTTTGTACAGAGTAACCATCTCTAGATTAGTAAAAGGTCCAACTTTCTGTTCATTCTTTTTGAAGTACCATTCTGACAAATGAAACTCCCCCTTTGTATTTTATTTTTACAACTTTAATTATTCCCGATAATAAAAGATGTTAAACAAAAATTAGCAATTAATTATTTAATTTTTTTGCTTGCTCGTAAATAAAATCAAGGGAGTCAGCTAGATAATGTGTAGTTTTATCTGTTAAAGGTTGACCGTCAAACTTTAAGTCATCTTCATATTTTAAATCTTCACTAATTTTCATGATCCTTTTTGCAATTTCTTTTTCACTCTCAAGTTCACTAGGCGCATACGTCGGTAAGCTATGTTGCCCTAGTAAATAATCAACACTAACATCATAGAGTGTGGCAATTTGTGTGACCATTTCCAAATCTGGTTCGCGAATACCATATTCCCAATTGCCGTAAGTAGATGGTGCTTTTAAACCAAGTCTTCTAGCTGTTTCTGCTTTCGACCAGCCTTGTTTTTCTCTGAGCAGTGTAAGTCTATTACTTAAATTTGGCATTGTTTCACTCCTTTTTGTTCGATTATACAATATCTTACTCAATTTAGCTATAATTTAACACAAAACGAATTATTTTGCAATTGACATACCCTTACCGAGTTGGTATTATTGTATTAACAACTCAAACTGTGTAGATAAGAAGAAGATAACATGAAAACAGTAGACACTAGAAGCATTAATACGGATAAAATTCGAGAGCTACGATTACAACGGGGAATTACACAGGCTTTTATCGCAAGGAAGATGGGATATAAGTACACTAGCGGTTACAGTAACATAGAAAAAGAAACAGTAAGACTTTCACATCAAAATGCAGTTATTTTAAGCGAAATTTTAATGTGCGATTTAAAATGTTTTTACGAATGAAATAGAGAAAGAGACATAAGAGATAAAGATAATATCCCTTAAGACACGGGGAATATGGAAAAATAATGAGAAGGCACACGTTTTGAGTGCTTTCTTTTTTTTTATAAAAACATTCAGTTAGGAAGGGAAGTTATTTATGTTTAGAGGAGCGAGAACTGGCTGATTAACAAAAAGTAGCACCGATTATTAGTGTGTGGATGATAGGAAAATTCCATAACATATTTAGTTTTCTTGCTCCATGTTTTTCCTAGTGTTTCCATTTGTGAATGATATAATAAGAACAGGAGAATGGACGCCTAACAAAAGAAGAGAGGATACGAATACATGCAACGGGAGGAAAAACCATGAGTATCGATATGTACGTATCAAAATCCAAAGCCCAAGCAACGAGTACAAGCCAAGTTTGCCAACAACACTTGGAAGGCTATGAAGCACTCCAACAAGCGATTAGTCAGTTTACGCTAGAACCTTTTTTAAAAGGAAAAGCATATGACTCGGCCAAAGCTTATTATAGCACCGTGCTTTACCCCCTTGTGCAGGGAGGGATTTTATTAACAGAAGCGACCGAAGCAGCCGTCAAAAAATTCCCAGAACGTTACCAAAGTGAAGTAGACAGTGGGGATCTCACACAGTCTGAACTGGAAGAACAAATACGACGAGTCAATGAACTCATCCACCAAGCGAATGACCTTGAGAATCAAGTGAGGCAATCCCCATTATCCGAAACAGATCAGCGCATGCAGCTACAATTTAATCAGGCTCTAAAGGAAGTGTATCAAACGAGTAAACAAGAATTAGAAGAGAAACTTCAAATAAAGATTTTGACAATATGGAATTAAGTGATGTGAAAAATATAGACACAAAATATGGACCCGGAAAAGTTGGGAAAATGAAAGATGGAACTGTTGTTTCGCTGAGACCAGGTAGTAATACTGGCGGGACTACAGTAGAAATTAGAATATCAAGTAAGAAAATTATAAAAATTAGATATTGAAGGGAGTAAAATTATGGAAATATGGAAAGACACATTCATTAAACAAATACCCAAAGATGAATATACTATTGATTTGAATAATGGAGAAGAGGAAGGTTTAAAAATAGTATTGAATGGTGAAAATGATGGTCATAAAGTTTTGTTAGATTTTGGTGCTGTGTCTTCTTACAGGCTGTTGGATGAAGGAATTGTTTTAAATGAAAATCTTTTTAATCAAGATGAAGTTGAAAAATATAAAAAAGATAATTTTCAAAGCACAATATATAAAATTGAAAATGGTGAATTTTCAAAGTTTATTAATGGCATTAGTAACGATATGTTTGATGTATATGATATGAAACACTTTATGATTATTACATTGAATTATGTGATTGAGGTCGTTAGCTCCTTTGAACCAACGATAGAAATATTAAACGAAGAATAGGTATAAAGACAGTTTGGTGTATATCAAACTGTCTTTATATGTAATTGTTCTGAAACTCAATTAGAATGGATAAGCGAAGTATTTGAAGATATATCAGAAAATCTACAAAGTGAAGATTTTATTGATACATTAGAAAAACTTCAAAAAAATTTCCAGATTTAGATTTGGAGATGGATATTTCATACGCGAAGGAAGCATTGAATAATTAAATTAGTAAAGTAAAAAGGCTCTTTACTATCTAATTGGTGTCGGATAGTAAAGTGCTTTTTTATTTTAAGCGAGATTGACAAAGTGGAAATTGATTGTAATCGTTTCTTTTTCTACATTAGAGCTAATTTAGTCCCAGAGGGCTATTTAGTAAAAGAGGAATGAAGTATAATATGTAAAGCAAAACGGTCATATACATATTTAAAAGATAGGTTTCCCACTTTAAGAAAGCCAGTGGGGCTGGAAAAAGATTGGATATTAACATTAAAAAATTTGAAATTAAGAATAAACATTTGAATAGTTCAACTGCTAAGCGAGCTAGAAAGTTTAATGTTTCTTCAGCAGAAGAAGCTAATAAAATAGTTCAAGACGCATTAAAAAATGGAAAACTTGTAGAAACTATACCAAATGGAATAGGGAGCCAAGGACAAAATTCTTTTTCTAGTATTATTGATACAAGGAAAGTTATTGGAACCAAAGGGGAAACACATATAAAAATAGTTTATGATGAATTAAAAAATGTGTGGACTACCTATCCTGTCCCAAAACCTTAAATAGGAGGTAAGCAAAGTGATTGATAAGCAAATAATAAATATTTTACAATCATATAAAAAGCAACAAATATTTAAAATAGAGGACTTCTTACTTTCTGAAATTGATGAAGATAATTTACAAGAAACAATAGATTTTGTAGTTTCTGATGATGTTGGTAAGAAATCTAATTTTAGTGATGAATTATATGATGGGAACGAGTACGAAGGTGTATTTTTAGAAGGTAATCAATATTTATTATCTAGTTCAGAAGGAAAAGTAATAATAATTGATATGTTAAGTGAGGCTCATGGTGTTAATATAAAAGATACTCGAGTTCAATTTGATGAAGAAAATTTTATCAAACTAATCACGAACAAAAAAGAAATTCTTAATTGGACTAAAAATTATAAAATGGATAAGTAAATAAAATAAAAAATGCACTTTACTATCTAATTGGTATCGGATAGTAAAGCCTTGAATAATAAGTCTAAGCTCATTATTCAAGGTGCCAATAGCTAACAAAAGCTAGATGTTTTATTGTACAAAAATTCAAAGAACTTTTCTAGTCTTTTCGAATGTTTATTTGAAGCAATATCAGCTAAATTGAAGACTACTGAAACGGTACTAGTGGGCCAACCACTGATACCGTTTTTCATGTATCAAAAATTAAAGGAGTGAAAGAAATGATTCAAACAGAAAATAAGTAAGAGCTCACCAGAAAATACCGTAAAACATGATAAATGGGCAGGAAAAGATGGGGGATTAGGGAATATGTTAGCCCAAGCAAAAGACGTTGACCCGGTGAAGGTGATTTTTTAAAATTTTACAACAAATGAAATAGAGGAAAAAACCTACAGCATAAAGAAAAGTTACTTATGTTCAAGGGAGTGAGGTCAGACTAAAGATACAATTGACAAAAAGTAGCACCAATCTCATTTTAAAGCAATAATGGTTAAAGAAAACATGATAAAGGCCGCGATTACATATTGGAGTTTTTTTGATTTTCTAAAATGAAAAATGAATCAGTAATTAATAAAGGTTAAGCGGATCCTTAGTAAGAATATTTATAAGAATTAGCCACTAAAAACCCCCTTGACAGAACCAAACTATCCAAGTAGAATAAACCAAACAAAATCAACCTATTTTGCTAAAATTGGTTAGAATTTTTACAATTAGGGTAAATCCAATAAGAATAAATAAAGTTTTTTCAACTAAAAGGAGATAAAACAATGAATGGAAGTGGCGCTTTTTTTCCAGTAAGTGTTAAAAAATTTTTGGAAAAAGGGATTGCTTCGTTGTCAGAAGATGAGTTAATGAGCACGCTAAATTATTTGGAAAACGCGTATCATCAAGAACCTTGCAACGAAGAAATTGTACATAGATTAATTAAGTTTTATAATCAAACAGATAAAACGAAGAAAGCACAAGAAATAGGGCAAAACTTTTTAACAATGAATGGCTATAGTAAAGAAATTTTAGGAGAACTATCCGTTACTTTTATGAAAGAAGATAATATGGATACCTACTTTACTTTAGTACGACATTATATGGAAGAAGAACAAAGCGAGCCGAACGAACCAATGGCGGATAATGTGATTCAGTTCCCCAAAAAGTTTGTTTCTCGAAAAGATATTCGCGAATTTGCATCTTGGCAAACAGCGGAGCAACTTGAATTTTTACAAGAAGCTAGATTTTTAGAAATTGATACATTTTTACCAGTTTTTAAAAATTTCCTAGCTGATGAAAATTTTTCGCCATTTGTACAGTCAATGATTTTTGAGCTAATGCAAGAAAAAGAAGTAGATGAAGAAATACAAGTGCGAAAAATAGCGAAAACAGGCTTTTTTAATCCGACAACTGTACCTATGCTCGCAGAAAATGATTTTGCACAAGCTTTATTTGCTGGATTAACAGAAGAACTAGAAAATAGCAACCCTAGTTTACTGGAGCAGGTTTTAGGTATCATACAACAACATTTATTTTTGCTCTATCCATTTGAGCTAGAACCAAAAGATTCCGAAATATGGGTGAGTGCATATTACCAATGGGCAAATGCTTTGTATGGTGATAGTAGTGTTCTTTCGGATAATGTAAATCCTAGCAGCGTAGAGGAAGCAATTTTGTTTATTGAAGAGTTGGAAATAAGGCAGCAAAATTATTTAATATAATGATATTTGTTGTTTTCAAGTCAGGGATATCTGTGTTATTATTAATAAGTATGGCTGAAACTTGTCATGAGAGTAATTAAATTTGATCTAAATAGATGATGGAGGGAATTATACCATGTCAGTAAAATGGGAAAAACAAGAAGGTAATGTTGGAAAACTTACTTTTGAAATTGAACAAGAAAAAGTAAAAGAAGGTTTAGATAGAGCTTTCGTAAAAGTACGTAAAACTCTTAATGTGCCTGGATTCCGTAAAGGAAAAGTTCCACGTCAAATTTTCAATCAACGTTTCGGCGAAGAAGCTCTTTATCAAGATGCACTTGATATTTTGCTTCCAGAAGTATACTCTGCAGCAATTGATGAAGCTGGAATCGATCCAGTTGACACTCCTCAAGTAAACATTGAATCTATGGATAAAGGTGAAACTTGGGTATTAACAGCAGATGTCACTGTAAAACCAGAAGTTAAACTTGGAGACTATAAAGGTCTTGAAGTAGAAAAACGTGAAACAGAACTTACAACAGAAGAATTAGAAGAAGAATTGAAACAATTACAAGAGCGTCAAGCTGAGTTAGTTGTAAAAGAAGATGCCCCAGCTGAAAATGGCGACACAGTAATTCTTGATTTTGAAGGATTCAAAGATGGTGTAGCTTTCGAAGGTGGACAAGCTGAAAATCATTCGCTAGAACTTGGTAGCGGACAATTTATTCCTGGCTTTGAAGAAAAATTAGTTGGTTTAAAAGCTGGCGATGAAGCAGATATTGAGTTAACTTTCCCAGAAGAATATCATGCGGAAGATTTAGCTGGACAACCTGTAGTTTTCAAAGTGAAATTACATGAAATCAAAACAAAAGAAGTTCCTGCTCTTGATGATGAACTTGCAAAAGACATTGACGAAGAAGTAGAAACTTTAGATGAACTAAAAGAAAAAATCTCTAAACGTTTACAAGAAGCAAAAGAAGATTCTGTAGCTCAAGCTAAGCAAGAAGAAGTGATTGCTAAAGCTGTTGAAAATGCAGAAGTGGACATTCCACATGCAATGGTTCATCATGAAGCAGATCACTTAATGAATCATTTTGCACAAGATCTACAAGCTCAAGGATTAACTCCTGAATTATATTACCAATTTACTGGTCAAACAGAAGAAGCAATGCATGCACAAATGGAAAAAGACGCTGAAAAACGCGTAAAAATGAACTTAGTGCTTGAAGCAATTGCTGAAGCAGAGAATATTGAGCCAACTGAAGAAGCTATTGATGAAGAAATTGCAACATTAGCTGAAAAATATGGTATGGAAAAAGATGCAGTTCGTGCCGCACTTGGTGACATGAGCGAACTTAAATCAGATCTTAAAATCCGTAAAGCTATTGATGTATTATTAGATAGCGCTGTGGAAAAATAAGCCAAAGTTGATTTAATAATTTCATTCAAAAATGAAGGACATGAGTTATACTCGTGTCCTTCTGAATGTAGAAATATGAATACAGATGATTGGCATTTCTATAAAACAAATGCTATTATTAACACACATAGGAGATGAAAAATTCACCTATATGAAACATACCTATGCGAAGGGGTGAAATATTATGTTTAAATTTAACGATGAAAAAGGCCAACTTAAATGCTCCTTTTGCGGAAAGACTCAAGATCAAGTACGTAAATTAGTGGCTGGTCCAGGCGTTTATATTTGTGATGAATGTATCGAGCTTTGTAACGAAATTATTGAAGAAGAGCTAGGTGTTTCTGAATTTGTTGATTTTGGTGAAGTGCCAAAACCACAGGAAATTCGTCATATATTAAGTGATTATGTTATAGGGCAAGAGCGTGCCAAAAAGGCTCTTTCTGTAGCTGTTTATAATCATTATAAGCGTGTTAATTCTAATGAAACTAAAGAAGATGAAGTAGAACTTTCAAAAAGTAATATTTGTTTAATTGGCCCAACCGGTAGTGGTAAAACGCTACTTGCTCAAACATTAGCGCGAATTCTTAACGTTCCATTTGCAATTGCAGATGCGACTTCACTTACAGAAGCTGGTTATGTCGGAGAAGATGTAGAAAATATTCTTCTTAAACTTATTCAATCAGCAGACTACGATGTGGAAAAAGCCGAAAAAGGTATTATCTACATTGATGAAATTGACAAAGTTGCTCGTAAATCTGAAAACCCATCTATTACTAGAGATGTTTCCGGTGAAGGCGTTCAACAAGCTTTACTGAAAATTTTAGAAGGGACTGTTGCAAGTGTTCCTCCACAAGGCGGTAGAAAACATCCTCATCAAGAGTTAATTCAAATTGATACAGGAAACATTCTATTTATCGTTGGTGGAGCATTTGATGGAATTGAGCAAATCGTAAAAAATCGAATGGGTGAGAAGGTCATTGGATTTGGTACGGATAATGCAAAACTCAAAGAAGACGAAACTTACTTGTCTCGTGTTGTTCCAGAAGATTTACTGAAATTCGGTCTAATACCTGAATTTATTGGTCGTTTGCCAGTAATTGCAACTTTGGAACAGTTAGACGAAGCAGCATTAGTTTCTATTTTAACAGAACCAAAAAATGCGCTAGTAAAACAATATAAACGCATGTTAGAGCTAGATGATGTAGAACTTGAATTTGAACCTACTGCATTGATAGAAATTGCGAAAGAAGCGATTGAACGTAAAACAGGTGCACGTGGTCTTCGTTCTATTATTGAGCAAATTATGCTAGAAGTAATGTTCGAAATTCCTTCTCGTGATGATATTACAAAATGTATTATTACTGAAAAAGCAGCACGTGGGGAAGAAGAACCACAACTACAATTAGAGGATGGTTCCATAATTCCAATTAAAACATCAGCATGATTTTAGATGCGCGTCATAATTGGCGCGCATTTTTCTATTAAATCAGCTTTTTTATTTCAACATTTGGCTTGTTTCGTGCTATACTTTACTAATATTAGTTGGAGAGGATAAAAAAACATGAAAAATGAAAATAAATTTTTTTCAGGGGCATTTGGATGGATAAAAATAATTATCATTGCGCTTGTGCTAGCTTTCGGCATTCGCTATTTTTTAATTTCTCCAGTTACTGTTAATGGTGAATCAATGGACCCAACACTACATGATGGGGAACATTTATTTATTAATAAAGTATCAGAACCAGATCGTTTTGACATCATTGTGTTTCCAGCTCCTGATGAAGAAAATGCAGAGTATATTAAGCGGGTAATTGGACTTCCTGGAGATAAAGTAGAATATAAAGAAGATCAATTGTATATTAATGATAAAAAATATGATGAACCTTACTTAGATTCGGAAAAAGATGCGTTACAAAGTGGTTATTTAACAACAGATGCGAATGGAGATCCTAATTTTACTATGGCTGAAATCAAAGGTTCTAATGGCGCACTTACTGTTCCTGAAGGCAAATTATTTGTATTAGGTGATAATCGCCAAGTGAGTAAAGATAGTCGTTATATTGGCTTTATTTCACAGGATAGTGTACTTGGAAAAGTAATTTCATTTGGAAAATCATTAAAACGATAATTAAAACTGCAGCAAGCCTAGGAGGAGACATGGATGCAAGAAAATGACAAAGAACAGCCCAAGAAAAAAAGCGGGGCACAGCAATTATTAAGTTGGGTGCTTGTTATTGTAGTGGCATTGGCAATAGCTTTAGTAGTTCGCCATTTTGTTATTGCACCCGTAAAAGTAGAAGGCACATCTATGGAGCCAACCTATCAAGATGGTGATCGGATTTTTATCGAAAAAATAACGAATCCAAAGCGTTTTGACATTATTGTGTTTGATGAGCCGCCGATGATTGGAACTGGAGAACATTTCATCAAACGAGTAATCGGTTTGCCCGGAGATAAAATAGCATTTAAAAATGGAGAATTATACTTGAATGGTAAACGTAAAGTAGAAAGTTATTTGCCAGAAAGTACATTAACATTATGGAATCCGGATCCAACTCAAAAACCTTATATTGCGGACTATACATTAGAGGATATGACAGGTGAGAGCAAAGTACCAGAAGGAAAACTGTTTGTGCTTGGAGATAATCGTGGAGGAAGTTCAGATAGCCGCGTTTTTGGATTCATTGATGATACAACTGTAAATGGAACAGTTTTGCAATTTGGAAATTAACTAGAAATCCGTGAAAGCTACTTTTTCACGGATTTCTCTATTAAATGAACGTTTTTTCGTATATAATAATACTATTAGTAAAAAACAGGGCGGTGCAATTTCTTGAAAGAAAAGAATTTAAAACGGTTATGGTCTTGGATTTGGGCGGCTGTTTTAGCAGTGTTAATTGCTGTTATAATCCGTTTTTATTTATTTGTCCCTATCCTGGTAGATGGAATTTCGATGATGCCGACACTCCATAATGATGATCGCGTAATTATTAATCGATTTGGACATGTAGATCGTTTTGATGTCATCGTTTTTCGTGAAAATGATGGAAAAGAATACATTAAACGAGTAATTGGGCTCCCTGGCGATACGGTAGAATATAAAGCAGATCAGCTCTATATTAACGATAAAAAATATGATGAGCCGTATTTAGATACTTACAAGGAAAAACTAAAAGACGGTTATTTAACAGATGATTATAGTTCCAAAGATCAATTGGAGGGTGGAAAAGTACCAAAAGATACTTATTTTGTTTTAGGTGATAATCGTAGAGCAAGTAAGGATAGTCGCATTATTGGTCCTATTCCACAAAGCATAATACTCGGGACAACACCAATTTGTTACTGGCCAATTGAAAATGCCAAACTTATAGATTAGGAGTAAATAATGACAATTCAATGGTTTCCAGGTCATATGGCCAAAGCTCGTCGTGAAGTAACTGAAAAATTAAAACTAGTTGATGTGATTTTTGAATTAGTGGATGCACGTATTCCGCTTTCTTCTTCTAATCCAATGCTAGAAGAAATTATTCATCAAAAAAGACGAGTGATTATTTTAAATAAAGCAGATACAGCTGATGAAAAAACAACAAAAGAATGGATAGATTATTTTGCTGAGAAAGGCTTACCGGCAGTTGCGGTCAACGCGCAAGAAGGGAAAGGTCTATTCAAAATTGAACAAGCAGCTGAAAAATTAATGGCTGAAAAATTTGAACGCCTAAGAAGTAAGGGAATGAAACCACGTGCAATACGTGCGATGATCTTAGGTATTCCTAATGTTGGTAAATCCACATTAATAAATCGACTTGCAAAGAAAAATATTGCGCGCACTGGTAATAAACCAGGTGTAACAAAAGCGCAACAATGGATTAAAGTTGGGAAAACTTTAGAACTTTTAGATACACCAGGGATACTGTGGCCTAAATTTGAAGATCAAGAAATTGGTTATAAATTGGCATTAACTGGTGCAATTAAAGATGATTTACTTCAAATGGAAGAAATTGCAGGATATGGCTTACACTTTTTAGAAAAGCATTACCCAGATCGTTTAGAGAACTGGTTAAAAGTGGAGAAAGTGTCTGAAGATCCTATTGAAACACTAGCTTGTATTGCTGAAAAAAGAGGACTTTTAGATCGATATAATGATCCAGATTATTCGCGTGCCGCCGAAACAGTAGTTAGAGAAATTCGTCAGCAAAAATTAGGAAGAATGTCCTTTGATTTCCCTAATTGGGAAGAAGATGCAGAATGAGTGACTCTATTTCAACTATTCAAAAAAAACTAAGTCAAGTGTCTTCAAGAAATGATCCTTTTTTTCAATTGTGTTTAAATGATAAACGCAAAGGAGTTCAAAAGCTACTTATTTCTGTTCAGAAGAAATGGGAAAAAGAAGCCCAATTAAAAGAAAAATTGCTTGAAATGAAACAATACGAAATAGACTTATATAAACAAGGGTATAAACTAATTGCTGGAGTAGATGAGGTTGGGCGAGGTCCGCTCGCTGGTCCAGTAGTTGCGGCTGCTGTGATTTTGCCAGAAGATTTTGCTGTGGTTGGAATTAATGATTCTAAACAGTTAAATGAAACGAAAAGAGAAGCGCTTTTTGAGTTGATAAGACAGCAAGCCATTTCTATTGGAGTAGGTATCATTGAGCATGATATAATTGATAAAGTAAATATTTATGAGGCGACTAAATTAGCTATGAGAAAAGCATTAAATGAACTAGAACCTAAAGCAGATTTTGTATTAATTGATGCAATGCCTCTAAAATATCAAGATGCAGAGTTATCGATAATTAAAGGCGATACGAAAAGTATATCCATTGCTGCTGCTTCCATAATAGCTAAAGTAACGCGAGATAAGCTAATGAAAGAATATGAGATTTCTTACCCAGGGTATGATTTTGCGCAAAACATGGGTTACGGAACAAAAAAACATTTGCATGGGTTAGACACATTGGGGATTTGTCCAATCCATCGTTTAAGTTTTTCGCCAGTAAAAGAAGCAAAGTTACATTTTGACAGTTTAAAATAGCATTTTCTTTTAATGAAAAAGCCTGTTTTCTATTTGGATAATAGGCTTTTTTTCGTTGTATAAGGATTTTTGCTCATTTTACAAATAAAGCAGATATTTGTAAACTCTATTTAACTACTAGGAGGTGCATTTATTGAATTTTAAAGAACGAACAACTTGGCTGAAAATAGCATCATGCCCATCAATTTCTGCAAAAAAACGAGCTGGAATTTGGCAGAAGCTGTCTGACTTTAATCAGTGGGATATACAAGTGACAGAATTTGTTGCTTCTTTTTTTAATGAGGATAAAGCTAATCAGATAATTAACGAATTAGAAAATGCTGCACCTTACACAAATGATGAAGTAACAATAATTTTTATACTGGATGATGAATATCCAAAACTACTAAAAGAAATTTATGAAGCACCACCACTACTTTTTTGCAAGGGTGATGTGGAATTATTTCATAGACAAGCCGTTGCAGTAGTAGGAACTAGAAAAATGAGTGATTATGGTCGTAAAGCTTGTATGTCGATTGCAAAACAATTAGCTCGTCAAAATATAACAGTCGTTAGCGGACTCGCGAATGGGATAGACACCGAGGCACATTTAGCAGCTTGTATAACAAATGGAAATACAATTGCTGTGCTTGGTTCAGGTGTAGAAAACATTTATCCAAAGAAAAATATACAGTTAGCAAACGAAATTTCTCAAAAGGGCTTAATTTTGAGTGAATATTTACCAACAGAAGAAGCAAGGCGTTGGTATTTTCCTGAACGAAACAGAATTATTAGTGGATTAGCACTTGGAACAGTGATAATTGAAGCTGCCGAAAGAAGTGGCTCACTTATTACAGCTGACTTTGCCCTGGAACAAAATCGGCAAGTTTTTGCAGTGCCAGGAAGTATTTTTAGTGATACATGTAAAGGGACAAATAATTTAATTCAAGAAGGTGCAAAGTTAGTTATAAATGCAAACAATATAATAGAAGAATTTTTTCAAATAAAGCTATAAAAGTAGTGAAAATACTATTTATAAGTGATTTGACTTGCAATTCCTGATTTTTTAAGATAAGTTTGCTAAAGAAAGCTGAAAAAAACATAAATTAATGATTTTTTATTTAAAGTCATTGACAAACGCAGTAGGAAGGGCTATTATTTACTACTGAATTATGTGAAAATAAAGCATGCAAAACTTATTGAACGCGAGGCTAGGGCTGAAATCTTTTTTAACACCACTAGTAAAGCCCGTGTATTGACCCAAATCAGGGAGGAATATATTAATATGGCAGATTATTTAGTGATTGTAGAGTCACCTGCAAAAGCAAAAACGATTGAAAAGTATTTGGGAAAAAAATTTAAAGTCAAAGCATCTATGGGACATGTACGAGATTTACCGAAAAGTCAGATGGGTGTTGACACAGAACATGACTACGAACCAAGATATATCACGATCCGTGGTAAAGGTCCGGTTTTAAAAGAATTAAAACAAGCAGCAAAAAAAGCAAAGAAAGTCTATCTAGCAGCCGATCCAGATCGCGAAGGAGAAGCAATCGCATGGCATTTGGCGAATAGTCTTGATTTAGATCAAACAGATGACCTTCGAGTTGTATTTAATGAAATTACAAAAGAAGCAGTGAAAGAATCATTTAAAACTCCTCGGAAAATTGACATGGATTTAGTAAATGCCCAGCAAGCACGGAGAATATTGGACCGGTTAGTTGGATATAATATTAGTCCGATCTTATGGAAGAAAGTGAAAAAAGGTTTAAGTGCAGGACGGGTTCAATCAATTGCACTTCGCATTATTATTGATAGAGAGAAAGAAATTAATAATTTTAAACCAGAAGAATATTGGACAATTGATGGTAATTTTCTTAAGGGTAAGAAGAAGTTTCAAGCCAATTTTTATGGAGTAAATGGCAAAAAGAAAAAACTTTCAACAGCTGATGATGTAAAAGAAGTCATGTCTGCCATTAAAGGAAAAAACTTTGACGTTACAGATGTAACCAAAAAAGAACGGCTTAGAAATCCCGCAGCTCCTTTTACGACATCCAGCTTACAACAAGAAGCAGCACGAAAATTAAATTATCGAACTCGTAAAACAATGATGCTTGCACAACAACTGTATGAAGGTATTACACTTGGTAAACAAGGTACAGTTGGGCTAATTACCTATATGCGTACCGATTCCACCCGTATTGCAGATTCCGCTATTTTAGAAGCTGGCAATTACATTAAAGAAACTTATGGATCTGAATTTTCCCGTGAGCATAAACGTTCCGATAAAAATGCAAAAGGCGCTCAAGATGCCCATGAAGCAATACGTCCAACGAGTGCGATGAGAAGTCCACAAGCAATGAAAGAATATTTAACGCGCGATCAACTTCGCTTGTACCGTTTAATTTGGGAACGATTTATTGCTAGTCAAATGACTCCAGCAGTCCTTGATACAATGCGTGTCGACCTTGATAATAATGGCGTGAACTTTAGAGCAAACGGGTCCAAAATTAAGTTCCATGGTTTTATGAAAGTATATGTTGAAAGTAATGATGATAACACAGAAGAAAAAGAAAATATTTTACCAGATTTAAAAAAAGGTGATACAGTGCAGTCAGAATCACTAGAACAGCGTCAGCACTTCACACAGCCACCTCCACGTTATACGGAAGCTAGATTGGTAAAAACACTTGAGGAAATAGGGATTGGTCGTCCATCTACCTATTCACCAACGTTAGACACTATTCAACGTCGAAATTACGTATCATTGACGAATAAACGTTTTATCCCAACGGAACTTGGCGAAATTGTCAATGAGATGATTGAAGAATACTTCCCAGAAATTTTAGATGTGAAGTTCACAGCTAACATGGAAAGCGAGTTAGATGAAGTAGAGCATGGACAATTGGAATGGGTTAAAGTAATTGATGAATTTTATAAACAATTCGAACCAAATGTGATAAAAGCAGATGCTGAAATGGAAAAAATTGAAATCAAAGACGAACCAGCTGGAATCGATTGTGATCTTTGCGGTGCGCCAATGGTATTCAAAATGGGGAAATATGGTAAATTCTTAGCATGTAGTAGATTCCCTGATTGCCGAAATACTAAAGCAATTGTAAAAGAAATCGGTGTTACTTGTCCGAAATGTGATAAAGGACACGTAATAGAAAGAAAGAGTAAGAAAAAACGAATTTTTTATGGTTGTGATCGTTATCCAGATTGTGATTATGTTTCATGGGATAAACCAGTAGAAAGAGCTTGTCCAAAATGTAATGAGCGAGCATTGGTTGAAAAGAAACTTAAAAAAGGCGTACAAATTCAATGTACAAATTGTGATTATAAGGAATCAACACAACAATAAATAGAAAAAATGGCAGCACTGGGAGTTCCTTTGTGTTGCCATTGTTGCGCGAGGAGGCGGACTAATGGAAAAAAGAGTAAATGTAATTGGAGCAGGTCTTGCAGGAAGTGAAGCAGCATGGCAATTAGTAAAAAGAGGCGTAGCGGTTGATTTATATGAAATGCGACCGGTGAAACAAACACCAGCGCATCACACAGACAAATTTGCAGAACTCGTGTGTACCAACTCATTAAGAGCAAATGGGTTAACTAATGCAGTAGGTGTAATAAAAGAAGAGATGCGAATACTTGATTCTATTATTATTGAAGCTGCTGATAAAGCTTCTGTACCAGCAGGAGGAGCGCTTGCAGTAGATCGTCATGAATTTTCTGGCTATATTACTGATAAGGTGAAAAATCATCCACTGGTTACAGTGCATAATGAAGAAGTAACAACTATTCCTGAAGGCCCAACAATTATTGCAACAGGTCCATTAACAAGTCCAGCCCTTGCAGAAGAAATAAAACAATTAACTGGTGAAGAGTATCTTTACTTTTATGATGCAGCAGCACCAATTATTGAAAAAGATAGTATTGATATGGAGAAGGTATATTTAAAATCTAGATATGATAAAGGTGAAGCAGCATATTTAAATTGTCCTATGTCGGAGGAAGAATTCCACGCTTTTTATGAAGCTTTAGTAACTGCAGAAACAGCAGCATTAAAAGAATTTGAAAAAGAAGTGTTTTTTGAAGGATGCATGCCAATTGAAGTGATGGCAAAACGTGGAATTAAAACAATGTTATTTGGTCCGCTAAAACCTGTGGGGCTTGAAAATCCGAAAACAGGCAAAAGACCATATGCAGTATTACAATTACGCCAAGATGATGCAGCAGGAACACTCTATAATATGGTAGGTTTTCAAACACATCTTAAATGGGGCGAACAAAAACGAGTTTTTGGTATGATACCTGGGTTAGAAAATGCGGAAATTGTCCGTTATGGAGTAATGCATCGTAATACTTTTATTAATTCGCCAACAGTACTGGAACCAACTTATCAACTTAAATCAAGAAATGACTTATTTTTTGCTGGTCAAATGACAGGTGTTGAAGGATATGTTGAATCGGCAGCTAGTGGACTTGCAGCTGGAATTAATGCAGCCAAGTTTGTAGAAGAAAAAGAACTAATTATTTTTCCAAATGAAACTGCAATTGGTAGTTTAGCAAATTATATTACAAGTACAAGTAAAAAATCATTTCAACCAATGAATGTCAATTTTGGACTATTTCCTGAATTAACATCCAAAATCAGAGCGAAACAAGAACGTAATGAAAAGCTAGCAGAAAGAGCACTAAATGCAATTAAAGGGGTTGCAGAACAAGTATAAAAACACTATAATGATTTAGGGCAATTAGTTACTGTTCTTTTCATCATGATTTTCATTTTTAGACTTTTCTAAAGAGTAAATTGGGATGAAAAGGCAGTTTTTCTTTCGAGTGAATAGTTAAAGAAACCTTTTGTATATAAATGTTGTTTTTTTCACAAAAGAAAAGCTAATTGTTTAAATTGAATATAAAACCTAATTAATTCGAAAAGTTGCGAAAAATGGATAAAATCATTGCAACTAGTATGTTGTTATGTTAACATGAGAGTGTTTGAGAGGTGTATTAGCATGAATCAGGAGGGAAAGTGGGAGCAACTATTTCTTGACTATCTCCATTCAGAACGAAACTATTCAGACAATACAAGTACTGCCTATGAAAATGATTTGCTTGATTTTCGTCGTTTTCTAAATGAACAAGCTATTACGCACTATGAACAAGTTACGTTTCTAGACGTTCGAATTTATTTAACCGAATTGAAACAGAAAGCTTTTTCACGAACAACTGTTGCGAGAAAGATTTCAAGTTTACGGAGTTTTTACACTTTTCTTTTAAGAGAGAATGTAATTGCTGAAAATCCGTTTACTTATGTATCACATGCGAAAAATCAGCTAAGGCTTCCCAAATTTTTCTATTCAGAAGAAATGGAAGCTTTGTTTCAGGTAGTTTATGAAGATAATGAAACGCTTACACTGCGAGATAGAGTGCTTTTAGAAGTATTATATGGCACTGGAATACGGGTAAGTGAATGTGCAGGTATTTTGTTAACAGATATTGATAAAAGCTACCAAGCAATACTTATTCGAGGAAAAGGGAATAAAGAACGGTATGTGCCTTTTGGTGTATACGCAGAGGACGCGATTACAGATTATTTGGATAAGCGATTAGAATTAATGAAACGTTTTAACAAAACACATGATGCACTATTAATTAATCATTATGGAGATCCACTTACAACTAGAGGAATCCGTTACTGTCTTACAAAAATAATAAGTAAAGCATCATTGACTCGAAAAATTCATCCTCACATGTTGCGTCATACTTTCGCGACTGATTTGCTTAATAATGGCGCAGATATGAGAACTGTTCAGGAGTTACTAGGGCATGCTAGCTTATCATCGACACAAATTTATACACACGTTACAAAAGAACATTTAAAATCTACCTATATGAAACATCATCCGAGGGCTTAAATTTGGAGGAGGTAAAGGAAATGGAACTACATGCTACAACGATATTTGCAGTTCATCACGATGGAAAAGCTGCAATGGCAGGAGACGGTCAGGTAACACTGGGAGAATCTGTTGTTATGAAGCACACCGCAAAAAAAGTTCGTCGTCTTTTTCATGATAAGGTAATTGCTGGATTTGCTGGATCTGTTGCAGACGCTTTTACATTATTTGAAAAATTCGAAGCAAAACTTAATGAATATAATGGTAATTTAGAAAGAGCATCTGTAGAACTTGCGCAACAATGGCGTAGTGATAGTGTTTTACGCAAATTGGAAGCAATGTTAATTGTTATGGATAAAGATACATTACTACTTGTTTCGGGTACAGGAGAAGTTATTGAGCCTGATGATGGAATTTTAGCGATTGGTTCTGGCGGAAATTATGCTCTTGCGGCCGGTCGAGCGCTAAAACGTCACAACGGTGGTCAAATGGAAGCAAAAGATATTGCGCGTCATGCATTAGAGATTGCTTCAGAAATTTGTGTTTTTACAAACGATCATATTACGGTAGAAGAGCTTTGAAGGAGTGATTAATTTGACAAATCAAATGCTAACGAGCCAGTTAACACCAAAACAAATTGTTGAAAAACTGGATCAATATATTATTGGACAAACAGGGGCTAAAAAATCAGTTGCGGTAGCACTTAGAAATAGGTATCGTAGACAACTTATGGACGAAGCTATTCGTGATGAAATCATTCCGAAAAACATCTTAATGATTGGACCAACAGGGGTTGGGAAAACAGAAATTGCACGCCGAATTGCCAAAATTGTTCGAGCGCCATTTTCAAAAGTGGAAGCAACTAAATTCACAGAAGTAGGCTATGTAGGTCGCGATGTAGAATCAATGGTTCGCGACTTAGTAGAAGTTTCTGTGCGTTTAGTAAAAGAAGAAAAAATGCAACTTGTTCGTGTTAAAGCAGAAAAAAATGCTGAAAAACGTCTGATTAAATTATTGGCACCAAGTCAGAAGAAAAAACAAACGACATCACCAAACCCACTAGAAGCATTGTTTGGTGGCATGAATCAACCAGAAGAACCAGTAGAAGAAGAAGTGGACCAAGAGCTAAAAAATAAACGCAGCCAAATCGAGTGGCGTCTTCAAAATGGCGAACTTGATGAAGAAATTGTAACAGTGGAAGTTAAAGAACAACAAAATCCAATGTTAGATATGATGCGTGGGGCTGGAATGGATCAAATGAATGGCATGCAAGATGCGCTTTCAGGAATGTTTCCAGCGAAGAAGAAAAAACGAAAAGTAGCTGTACGAGAAGCGAAAAAAATTCTTTTTGAAGATGAAGCCTCGAAATTAATAGATGCTGAAGAATTAGCAGCAGAAGGAATTCATCGCGCAGAACAAATGGGCATGATTTTTATTGATGAAATTGATAAAATCGCCAGCAAAGAAGGTGGCGGAAATGCGCAAGTTTCTAGAGAAGGTGTCCAGAGAGATATTTTGCCTATCGTTGAGGGGTCGCAAATTTCTACTAAGTATGGTACAGTCAACACGGAGTATATTTTGTTCATTGCAGCAGGAGCTTTCCATATGTCGAAGCCAAGTGATCTCATTCCGGAGCTTCAAGGCAGATTTCCAATTAGAATCGAACTAGATAAATTAACACAAGAAGATTTCTACAAGATTCTCACGGAGCCTGATAATGCGCTAATCAAACAATATAAAGCCTTACTTAAAACAGAAGGAATTGATTTGATTTTTACTAAAGAAGCTGTTGAACGAATTGCAGAAATTGCTTTCCAAGTGAACCAAGATTCGGATAATATTGGCGCAAGAAGACTTCATACCATTTTAGAAAAATTACTAGAAGATTTGCTTTTTGAGGCTCCAGAAATCAATATGGAATCAATAAAAGTTACTGAAAACTATGTAAATGAAAAACTTGCACCAATTATGAAAAACAGAGATTTAACTCAATTTATTTTATAAAATACTAGGAGGATCTAATAATGACTTTATTAGAAAAAACAAGAAAAATTAATGCAATGCTGCAAAACGCTGCAGGAAAAACTGTAAACTTTAAAGAAATGGCAGATACACTAACAGACGTAATTGAAGCAAATACTTATATTGTAAGTCGTAAAGGTAAGTTATTAGGCTATTCTGAAGCACTTCCCATCGAAAATGACCGTATGAAACAAATGCTTACAGAACGCCAATTCCCAGAAGAATATACGCAAAGTCTTTTTAATGTTGGTGAAACTTCATCAAATCTAGAAGTTTCAAGTCAATATACAGCATTTCCAATCGAAAATAGTGATTTGTTTACAAAAGGCCTAACAACTATCGTACCTATCGTTGGTGGTGGTGAACGTCTTGGAACATTAATTTTATCCCGTTTAGAAAGCAATTTTACTGATGATGATTTACTTTTAGCTGAATATGGTGGAACTGTTGTTGGTATGGAAATCTTACATGAAAAAGCAGAAGAAATTGAAGAAGAAGCTCGTAGCCGTGCTGTTGTACAAATGGCAATTAGTTCTCTTTCTTACAGTGAATTAGAAGCGATTGAACATATTTTTGATGAATTAAATGGCAAAGAAGGCCTTCTAGTTGCTTCTAAAATTGCAGATCGTGTAGGAATCACCCGTTCTGTAATCGTCAATGCACTTCGTAAATTAGAAAGTGCTGGTGTTATCGATTCTCGCTCTCTAGGAATGAAAGGAACATTTATCCGTGTATTAAATGATAAATTCCTCGTAGAACTTGAAAAATTGAAAAACAACTAAAAATCTTTAAAATGCTTTCTCTGTAAATATTCAGGGGAAGCTTTTTTTTATCGGCTTTGGTAAAATAAGGAAGAGAAAGTTGTGACGGGAGGAAATACAAATGGAAATTGCTGAAACAACAATTGAAGTACGTTATGCCGAAACAGACCAAATGGGAGTAGTTTATCATAATAATTACCTAGTTTGGATGGAAATCGGTCGAACAAGATTAATCGAACAATTAGGTTTCCGTTATTTTGATATGGAAGAAGCAGGTTATTTATCACCAGTATTAGACGTGCATCTACATTACGGAAAACCTTTACGTTATGGGCAAAAGGCAGTTGTAAAAACATGGATAAAAGGGTATGATGGACTTCGTGTTACTTATGGCTATGAAATTTGCTATGAAGATACGAAAGAAATTGCCATTACAGGAGAAACAGCGCATGTATGTGTAACAAAAGAGGATTTTCGCCCTGTTTCCTTAAGAAGAACATTTCCGAACTGGCATAAAGCCTATCTAAAAGCGTTAGAATAAATAAGACTGGTAGTGATAAAAATGGCTTTTGGCGTAAAGCGTGATGAAATGGAATTATGGAAAGAAAAAGCAAGCCGTGGTGAGATAGCGATTATTACACATTATTGGCTAGATGACCGTTTTCCCGACTCTAAAACAGTAACAAAAGTTGCTTGTTCTGATTTGAAAAAATTGCAACTATGGGGAAAACAATATGGGCTTGCACCAGATTGGATTGATAATCGTCGAAAAAATATCCCGCATTATGATTTGTTTGGTGAAATGCAATTAGTTGTGCTGAAAAGAGAGCATGAATGGGAACAAATTGAGCGGTTTCATTTGGAGGAGAAAGAAAATGATTAAACTAGAAAACGAGTTCATAATTGTAGAAATGAAAGAAGCAGGAGCTGAATTAACACGAATTTTCCATAAGGATACGGGTTTAGAGTATTTGTGGAATGCAGATAGTAAATTTTGGGGACGTCATTCGCCTGTATTATTTCCAACAGTGGGAAGGCTTATAGAAGATACTTATTTTGCAGATGGGAAACCATATCATTTAGGTCAACATGGTTTCGCTCGTGATCGTAATTTTCAAGTGGTTGAGCAAACAGACAACATGATTCGTTTTGATTTAGACGCAGATAAAGACTCGTTAAAAATTTATCCATACAAATTCAAATTATCTATTAGTTACAAAATAGAAAAAAGTACAGTTTCTGTTTTTTATGAAGTAGAGAATACTGATACTAAGCGGATTTATTTCTCTATCGGCGCGCATCCGGCTTTTAATTTGCCGCTTGTTGAAGGAACAACATTTGAAGATTATTATTTGGATTTTGGAACAGAAGAAAAATTAGAAACCCTTTGTTTAGAGGGGCCTTATCGTAGTGGTGAAATTCAAGATATTACCGGAAAACCAACACAAATTTTGCCACTAAGTTATGACTTGTTTAAAAATGATGCACTTATATTTGAAGGTTTACACAAAAAAGAAATTACCATTAAATCCAATAAAACACCTCATTTTGTTCAAGTTGCTTTTCAGGAATTCCCTTTTGTTGGCATTTGGACTGCCAAAGAAGGTACGCCATTCCTTTGTATTGAGCCATGGTTTGGTATTGCTGATGGTGTTGGGAATTCAGTAGAACTCCGTGATAAAGCTGGAATTGAACATTTAGAACCAGAAGCAGTTTTTTCTTCTGAATATCAAATAACGATTGGATAAATGAAAAACCCAGAAGCTAGACAATGCTTCTGGGTTTTGTACTACATCCATTTAATTTTCGGTTCTTCCCCGCTACGAATCCGGCGAATATTTGCTCGGTGACGCCAAATAACAAAGCTTGCAATACAAGCAACAAGGATAATTAAAATCCAATCTCCTAAGAATAAAGAAATAATTAGAGCTGCAAGTGCGCCTATCATTGAGCTAAGTGATACATACTTGCTTAATTTTAATGTAATCAAGAAGACAGCTAATGCAGCTACAAATAATAATGGGGCATAAGCGAGAATAACTCCTGCCGATGTAGCAACTGCTTTTCCTCCTCGAAATCCAGCAAAAAGTGGAAAGCTGTGACCAATGATGGCAAACGCGCCAGTGAGTAACCAGAAATGGTGATCTACATTTAATTGGAAGAAGAAAGGAAGCAAAGTAGCGACAGTTCCTTTTAAAATATCCATTAAAGTGACAATACTACCAGCTTTCATGCCTAAAACACGAAATGCATTTGTAGCCCCTAAGTTACCACTACCAAAATCTCGAATATCTTTTTTGTAAAATATTTTTCCAATCCATAAACCAGATGGTATCGATCCGATAACATAGGCTAATAATGAAAGCAAAATCAAGTTAATAGTCATATTTAAACCCCTCAAGTAGAAATGATGTTTTCCATAAAGAATTATAGCATAAAAAAGAGATATTTGGCTAAATTGTATGTAGAAATCACAAGGAAAAGTTGAAAAAAACCTAAAAATAGCTTATGATTAAAAAGAATAGTGAGGGGGCGATTAGACTAATGCAAAATCCAACAAAAGAAGAAATCAATCAGATTTTAAAGCAAGCAAAAGTAATCGCAGTCGTTGGCCTGAGTGATAAGCCAGAACGTACAAGTTATCAAGTAACGCAATTAATGCAGCGTGCGGGCTACAAAATCATACCAGTAAACCCTAATGCAGAAGAGATACTTGGCGAGAAAGCTGTAAAACAATTGAGCGATATTGAAGAACATGTTGATATTGTTAATGTATTTCGCCGTTCAGAGTTTTTACCTGAAATTGCTAAAGCGTTTGATAAGATAGACGCAGATGTGTTTTGGGCACAACTTGGCATTTTTAATCAAGAAGCATTTGATTTTTTGACAGAAAAAGGATATCCTACTGTCATGGATTATTGCATTAAGGTTGCTTATCAAGAAATGGATTAAATGAAAGACCATTTTAGGACAGAGCAGGTTCTTATAGCAGAGCCTGTTTTTTTATGAAAAAGAAATTGTCACTAAACTATCACTTTATTAATTAGCTGGTTAATGCTATTCTGATAAAGTGGTTTTCAGAAGATAACAACAAATGAACAACAAACGCTAGAGATTGATGGAATGAAGGGAGTTTTGAAATATGAATCGGAATGAGTATAATGATGATTCTATTCAGGTGCTTGAAGGGCTAGACGCTGTTCGAAAACGCCCAGCGATGTATATTGGTTCAACAGATGTACGCGGGTTGCACCATTTAGTATATGAGATTGTGGATAATTCGGTCGATGAGGCTCTTGCAGGTTTTGGTAAGAAAATAGTTGTCACACTACATGATGATAATAGTGTCAGTGTGAGTGATGAAGGTCGTGGAATGCCGGTTGGGATGCACAAAACTGGTAAATCTACTGTAGAAGTTATATTAACTGTACTTCATGCAGGTGGTAAATTTGGGCAAGAAGGCGGTTATAAGACTAGTGGTGGTCTCCATGGTGTTGGTTCCTCCGTTGTAAATGCGCTTTCTGAATGGTTAGTTGTAACAATTAATCGAGAAGGAGCAACGTACGAACAAAGATTTAAAGATGGTGGGAAACCTGACGGAAAGCTTAAAAAAATCGGTAAATCTAAAGCAACAGGGACAACCATTCGCTTTAAACCGGATCCAGCAATTTTCCCAACAACTTCTTTTAATTATGAAACACTTTCCGAACGATTAAGAGAGTCTGCATTTCTTCTAAAAGGCATGCTCATTCAATTAATTGATGAACGTGTTGGCATGGCAGAGTCTTTCCATTTTGAAGAAGGTGTGAAAAACTTTGTAGAATATATTAATGAAGGCAAAGATGTACTTCATCCAGTAGCAAGTTTTGAAGGGGAAAACGCGACTATCGAAGTTGAAATGGCGTTCCAATTTAATGACGGCTACTCAGAAAATATATTAAGTTTCGTAAATAATGTACGAACTCGTGGAGCAGGTTCTCATGAATCAGGTATGAAAGCTGCTATGACGCGTATTTTTAATGACTATGCTCGCCGTGTTAATTTACTTAAAGAAAAGGATAAAAATTTAGAAGGTAGCGATATTCGCGAAGGTTTATCAGCTGTACTTTCTATTCGCGTGCCGGAAAAAATTCTTCAATTTGAAGGCCAAACAAAAGAAAAACTAGGGACGCAGGAAGCTCGTCAGGCAGTGGATGCTGTAGTAGCGGAACATTTAGCTTACTTCCTTGCAGAAAACCCTGAGACAAGCTCTCTTCTTGTTAAAAAGGCAGTAAAAGCTCGTGAAGCAAGAGAAGCTGCCAGAAAAGCCCGCGAAGAAACTCGAAATGGGAAAAAGAAGAAACGCTCAGAAACACTTCTTTCCGGAAAATTAACTCCTGCTCAATCGCGAAACCCAAATAAGAATGAGCTTTATCTTGTCGAAGGAGACTCGGCGGGAGGTTCTGCCAAGCAAGGTCGTGACCGTCGTTTTCAAGCGATTTTGCCACTTCGAGGAAAAGTAATCAATACAGAAAAAGCAAAACTACAAGATATTTTAAAAAATGAAGAAATTAGTACGATTATCCATACGGTTGGTGCAGGTGTGGGTACAGAGTTTGATGTAGAAGATTGTAATTACGACAAAATAGTAATTATGACCGATGCCGACACAGATGGTGCTCATATTCAAGTACTATTATTAACTTTCTTTTATCGTTATATGAGACCACTTGTTGAAGCTGGTAAAGTATTTATTGCGTTACCACCACTTTATAAAGTAAGTCGCGGCTCAGGGAAAAAAGAAGTAATTGAATATGCTTGGACAGATGAGGAGTTAGATGCGGCAATTCAAAAAATTGGTAAAGGTTATATGATTCAACGTTATAAAGGTCTTGGTGAAATGAATGCAGACCAACTTTGGGAAACAACAATGAATCCAGATACGCGTACTTTAATTCGAGTCCGCGTGGATGATTCTGCACGTGCAGAACGACGCGTTGCAACATTGATGGGAGACAAGGTAGAACCTAGACGTCAGTGGATTGAAAAGCATGTTGAGTTTTCTATGGAAGATAACCAAAATATTTTAGAAAATGAGAACATGATGGTTGAGGAGGCGAAAGACATTTGAGTAATCCAGAACAACATATCCAAGACTTAGCACTTGAAGAAGTAATGGGCGACCGTTTTGGTAGATATAGTAAATATATTATTCAAGAACGTGCTCTTCCAGACGTGCGTGATGGGCTAAAGCCGGTACAACGTCGGATTTTATTTGCAATGAATGTGGAAGGAAATACAGCGGAGAAAGGTTTCCGTAAATCAGCTAAAACAGTCGGAAATGTTATTGGTAATTACCATCCGCATGGTGATTCTTCTGTTTATGAAGCAATGGTACGGATGAGCCAAGACTGGAAAGTTCGAAACATGCTAATTGAAATGCACGGAAATAACGGTAGTGTTGATGGTGATTCACCTGCAGCAATGCGTTATACCGAAGCACGTCTTTCGCCAATATCCGCAGAATTATTGCGTGATATTGAAAAAGAAACTGTCGATTTCATTCCCAATTTTGATGATACTTCTAGTGAGCCAACTGTTTTACCAGCACGTTTTCCGAATCTTTTGGTGAATGGATCTACTGGTATCTCGGCCGGATATGCAACTGATATTCCGCCGCACAATTTAATCGAAATTATTGAAGCAGTTATTAAACGCCTGGATAAGCCCCTTTCAACAACAGAAGATATTATGAAAATTGTCAAAGGTCCTGATTTTCCAACTGGTGGAATTATCCAAGGTATTGATGGAATTCGTAAAGCTTATGAAACAGGAAAAGGCCGTGTAGTTGTTCGTTCTAAAACCGAAATTGAAGAAATTCGTGGTGGCAGAAAACAAATTACCATCCATGAAATTCCCTATGAAGTTAATAAAGCTAATTTAGTCAAACGAATGGACGAACTTCGTATAGAAAAGAAAATTGAAGGGATTTCAGAAGTTCGTGATGAAACAGATCGTACTGGACTCCGCATTGCTGTAGAATTAAAGAAAGATGCAAACGCGGAAGGTGTACTTAATTACTTATTTAAAAATACAGATTTACAAGTAAGTTATAATTTCAACATGGTAGCAATTAATCATAAACGTCCAGAGCTAATGGGGATAATCCCAATGCTTGATGCTTATATTGAGCACCAAAAAGAAATTATTACGAAACGTTCAGAATATGACATTAGAAAAGCACGTGCCCGTCAACATATTTTAGAAGGGTTAATTAAAGCTTTATCTATTTTAGATGAAGTGATTAAGTTAATTCGTGGATCTAAAGACAAGCGCGATGCAAAACTAAACTTGCAAACAACGTATGATTTTAGTGAAAAACAAGCTGAAGCGATTGTATCTTTGCAACTTTATCGTTTAACAAATACAGATATTCATGAACTTCAAAGTGAAGCAAAAGAATTGGCAGAACAAATTAGCGTTCTGGAAAAAATCTTAGGTGATGAATCGGAGCTAGTTGCTGTTTTAAAATCAGAACTAGCAGACATTAAGAAAAAATATAAAACACCTCGACGTACAGAAGTCCAAGCAGAAATCACCGAAATTAAAATTGATACAGAAGTACTTGTCGCTAATGAAGATGTGATAGTATCTGTAACAAAAGAAGGTTACGTTAAACGTACAAGTCAGCGTTCCTATGCGGCATCTAATGGTGCAGAGCTAGCGATGAAAGAAGCGGATCATGCCATATTTATTAAGAAAATGAATTCACTGGACACACTCCTTTTATTTACTAGCAAAGGGAACTTCATTTATCGACCAGTACATGAATTACCAGATATTCGCTGGAAAAACTTGGGGGATCATGTTAGTCATCTTGCAAGTGACTTATCTGCGGGAGAAGAAATTCGCTCCGTTATTGACATCCAAACGTTTACAGAAGAAAAACGCCTTTTATTTATTACAAAAAATGGAATGACCAAACAATCCTTAATAACCAACTATAAACCGCAACGTTATTCAAAATCAATGATGGCAATTAAATTGAAAGATAACGATGAACTTTTGAGTGTACATTTAATAGATGGAACAGAAGATGTTTTTCTTGCTACTAAATGTGGTTATGGTCTTCGTTATCCTATTGTGGAAATACCGGAGTCAGGTGCTAGGACAGCTGGAGTTAAAGCAATTAACTTAAAACAAGAAGACAGTGTGGTTGATGGTGTTGTTCTCGCGCAAAATAATGATAAACATATCTTACTTGCGACACAAAGAGGTTCTTTAAAACAAATGAAAGCTAGTGAATTTGAACCTATATCTAGAGCGAAACGTGGCTTACTAATGTTAAGAGAATTAAAAAATAATCCACACCGCTTTATTGGTATCACACTTGCTGACAATAAAGATCATTTGTTTATAGAAACCAATACCGACCAAATAGTTGAAATTGATGTTGCTAATCTTCGTGTAACAGATCGTTATTCTAATGGTTCCTTTGTATTAGATGAAACCATGGAAGGCGAGCCAACAGCAATTTGGTTAGAAATACCTGAAATAAAAGATACGACAGATTCTAAAGATGAGTAAAAAAAGAATCTTTGCTTAGAAAATAGGCAAAGATTCTTTTTTTTGATATAATTGCAGGAAATAAAAGGAGGGTACATAAGTGGCGGAAAAAATGAATGTAGAAAGTTTTAATTTAGATCATACGAAAGTTAAAGCACCTTTTGTTAGGTTGGCCGGAACAAAAGTAGGCGAGCGTGGTGATGAAATTTATAAATATGATGTGCGTTTTAAACAGCCCAATAAAGAACATATGGAGATGCCAGCACTTCATTCGCTTGAACATTTAATGGCAGAACTTGCTAGAAATCATACTGATAAATTAGTAGATATTAGCCCAATGGGATGCCAAACTGGTTTTTACGTATCTTTCATTAACCATACTGATTATGATGATGCGCTAGAAATCTTAGCTACTACTTTAGAGGATGTACTAATTGCAACGGAAGTGCCAGCATGTAATGAAGTACAATGCGGTTGGGCAGCAAGCCATAGTTTAGAAGGCGCTCAAGCTTTAGCAAAAGACTTTTTAGCCAAAAGAAATGAATGGAAAAATGTGTTTGGTGAATAATTAATTTAAATAACGATCCGCCCGTTCATTGGGCAGATCGTTATTTTTTCATCGCATTAGTAAGCAAGTTAACATATGCTTTAGCACCAGATTCAGTAAGATGAACACCATCAGAAGCAAAATACTGTGGGTTATCAACAGCTAATGAATACCAATCAACTACAGTTACATTAGAAAGTTCAGCTGCATTAGCGATACTGTTATTTACTTCGGATTCCCATCCACGTGGTACTTTTGTATTGACCAGATAAATGGAAGCATTTTTAAATTGATCTAATAAAGTGTTTAATTGAGATTCTGTAAAAGGTCCATTTGTTCCAAGTTCCAGAATAACTGCACTACCAGCACTATTATATTTTTTATAGCCAGTTGCGGTAGTTATAGCATCTCGCAATTGCCGCCCGATAAGCCCATTAATTGTAATATTAGGAACTGCATCTTTTAAATAAGGCTCAATATCTAGCATTAGAGAATCGCCAATAGCTAATGTTTGTGTATAAGTAATCGTTCCAGAAGAAGTTTTACTTTTTTTATCTGACTTATTCACTTTTGGTGGATTGGATGATTTGTCTTTGTTATCAGCTTGTTCTTTATCGGCAGTAGCTTTGTTAGCTGGTGTTTTTTCTTTTTTTGGTGATGCTGTTTCTGTCGATGTAGCTTGTTTTTCTGCATTTGTACTAACAGGTAGAACATTGGTCATTCCAAGAGAAAATAGTGTTAAAACGGTCACTAGCCCAGCGATACCTAGCCATTTCCCAACAGGTTTATTTTTCCAAACAAAATAGTTTTTGCTTTTGAAACTTTTGAAATAGTTAATAAAACCGTTTTTACGAATGGGTGTTTCAATAAATCGGAAAGATAACTCAGCAATAATAAAAGTAGCTGCAACTTGTAAAATTGCTCGCCAAATGTTAGCTTGGCCAACCTCGAAAACTGGTGTGGTTAATGTGATAATCGGGTAGTGCCATAAATAAATACCATAAGAACGCGTTCCAATCCATCTAAGTGGTTTAAAACTAAAAATTCTACTTAAATAAGATGCCGGATGAGAGATGGTTGCAATCATTGTCACACCGATGATTGCTACAAATAACAAACCACCACGATATAAAAATGGCTGGTACTCACTAACTAAAGCTGTAAATGCAAAGAAGAGTATAATACTAAGGGTTCCAGCTATATTTAAAGCAGCCTTACTTCTTTTTGGAACAACTGGACTTAGTCGATTAAAAGGCCAAACGAAGGCAAGGGCGCAACCTGCAAGTAAATCGAATGCCCGTGTATCTGTACCGTAATAAACACGACTAGGGTCGGTTCCTGGGTCATAGAGAACAGTCATCCAAATAGCAGAAAGTAATGCAAGCCCAATAACGATTTTTAAAAGTAATTTTGGATTTTTAACCCAGCGCAAAAATCCAAGTAAAAATACCGGCCAAACGAGATAAAATTGTTCTTCTATCGCAAGTGACCATAAGTTTTTTAGAGGCGAAGGAAGCCCAAAAGAATCAAAATAGGAAACATCGTGGAAGATAAACCACCAATTACTTACATAAAAGAAAGAAGCAAAGGCATCCCCACGCAGATTTTTTAAAATTTCAGGATGAAATAAAACGGAATAAATAACAACAACGACAATCATTATATATACTGCTGGAATAAGTCGTCTAAAACGTCTAAGCCAAAAGGTTTTTAATTGAAGGGTTTGTGTTTTTTCCCATTGTGTTAATAAAATATTGGTAATTAAATAACCAGATAATACAAAAAATATGTCAACTCCAATAAATCCGCCTTTTGCCCAGCTAAAATTCAAGTGATAGGCTATAACAGCAAGTACAGCGAGTGCTCGAAGTCCGTCAATACTCGGAACATATTTTCTACTGTAGCGAGTAGTTCTTTTCAAAATAACATCTCCTAAATGTGATAAGTGAATGTTTATGCGACTTAAGACAGAGAAAAAAGCTTTCTGTTTTTAGCTCCATACTATAATAACACAGATAAATCAAGAAGTAAGTTAAAAAGACGGTTTTATAGATTGATTTTAATAATTTGAGTATATTGGCTTATTTTTGTTATAGTAAAAATAAGTAAATAGTTTGGAGGGAGTATAGTGACGGAGATTTTTGCCCATCGTGGTAGTAGTGGAACTCATCCAGAAAATTCTTTACCAGCAATAAAAGCAGCCATAAATTCAAAAGCAGATGGCATAGAATTAGACATCCATTTAATTAAAACAGGAGAATTAATTGTTATGCATGACGAAAAAGTAGATCGGACGACCAATGGTTCTGGTTATCTAAAGGATTTTACACTTGCAAAACTAAAAAAATTGGAAATTGGCAACCGGTTCTTTCGTAAAATTCGTGTACCAACCTTAGAAGAAGTTTTTAAATTAATCGGAGACGCGGAGATAATTTTGAATATTGAGCTAAAAACGGATGTCTTTGAATATGCAGGAATAGAACAAAAAGTGATTGATTTAGCTAATAAATATCCTCACATCAATGTCATGTACTCTTCTTTTAACCCAGCTACATTAGTCCGTTTGAGAAAAATCGATAGTACATCTCGATTAGCACTTATTACACATGAAAATTTGGATGCTGTGCTAGATTTACATAAAAAAATTCAACTAGATGCCGTACACCCACCAATCAAAGCGAAAGATAATCCCGTTTTAAAAGAAATACCTGCACGATACTGGACAGTGAATAAAGAGGAAGATATAGCTTATTTCTATGCTATTCATGCTAAAGGAATGATGACAGATTTCCCAGAAGTAGCCGTATCAATAAGAAAAAAGGAACATATACAATGAGCAAAACGCTTTCATTCTAAACTATTAAAAGCTATAATAATAGCAAGTTAATAAATATTATTGTCTGAGATATGGAGAGACTGCAAAAGACGAGCGCAATCGTCTTTGTTTGCAGTCTCTTTTTTTGTTTTTTCAGCTTAATCAAGTTTCAGTTACTTTGAAAAGTGGAAAAGTGAAGAGAACGCCGTAATGCAGATAATAAACAATTTGAAGGGGGCAATTCATAATGGTACAATTATTTTCAGCATTTGATAGAGAAACGATAGAACGAAATCTGCAAGAGGAAAAATTTGATTTAGTGATTGTTGGTGGAGGAATTACTGGTGCGGGTATCGCGTTAGACGCAACCGCTAGAGGTATGAGTGTAGCACTTGTTGAAATGGGGGACTTTGCTAGCGGAACATCCAGCCGTTCTACCAAATTAGTCCATGGTGGTTTACGTTACTTACAACAATTTGAAGTAAAAGAAGTGGCCGATTTAGGGAAAGAACGAGCAATTGTCTATGAAAATGGGCCACATGTGACAACTCCTGAGTGGATGATGCTACCGTTCCATAAGGGTGGAAATATGGGGAAAACAACCGCATCATTTGGTATTCGTTTATATGACTACTTAGCGGGTGTAAAGAAAAATGAACGTCGTAAAATATTAAGTGCAAAAGAAACATTAGCGAAAAATCCATTTGTAAAAAAAGATGGCTTAAAAGGATCAGGTTATTATGTTGAATACCGTACGGATGATGCACGTCTAACTATTGAAGTCATGAAAAAAGCCGTTGAATTAGGAGCTAATGCAATTAACTATACAAAAGCGGAGAACTTTTTATATGATGAAAAAAAACAAGTGGTTGGTATAACTGTCACAGATCGATTAACAGGAAAAGCATATGATATAAAAGGATGTCGAGTGATAAACGCGGCAGGCCCATGGGTGGATAAAGTACGAAAATTAGATTACGCCACTAACAATAAACATCTACGTTTAACCAAAGGGATTCACTTAGTCATTGATAAACAAAAATTCCCAATGGAACAAGCTGTTTATTTTGATACGCCAGACGGTCGAATGGTGTTTGCAATCCCACGTGATAAGAAGGTGTATGTAGGAACGACAGATACGGTTTATGATGAAGCAGTTATTAATCCAAAAGCATTAGAGTCAGATCATAATTATGTGATTAAAGCAATTAATTACATGTTCCCAGAAGTGCATATTACGGAAAAAGATATTGAATCAAGCTGGGCAGGCGTTCGACCATTAATTTATGAAGAAGGCAAGGATCCATCTGAAATTTCTCGTAAAGATGAAGTATGGTTTTCTGAAAGCGGCTTAATTACGATGGCTGGTGGGAAATTAACTGGTTACCGCAAAATGGCTGAAAAATTACTAGATGATGTCTCTAAAACCTTAGCGAAAGAAACTGGAAAAAAATATAAATCAGTACAAACAAAACATTTACCAATTTCAGGTGGAAATATCGGTGGTTCAGAACATTTAGAGGAATTCCTTGCTAAAAAAGCAAAAGAAGGAAATAATCGTTTTGGTTGGACACTTGAAGAAGGACGAGAAATTGCGAAACGTTTCGGTAGCAATATCGATCAATTATTTACCTATGCACAAGAACATAAAGACACAAATGAAACTACTCTACCAAATAGTTTATACGCCGAATTACGTTATTCTATTCAACATGAAGCAGTAACGACACCTGTAGACTTTCTGTTAAGACGGACTGGTTACTTACTTTTCGATATGCCATATTTACTTGAGTGGAAAGAGGCAGTTGTGGATGAAATGGCCAAACAGTTTCACTGGAACGAAGAAATAAAACAAACTTATACGGAAGAATTAAATCAACAAATAAAAGATGCTAGAGAACCAGCAGATTGGCATGATAGATAAATAAACATAAATAAGAAAAACGCATTTCTATCCAGATATGCGTTTTTTTTTATGAAAATACATTTTCGCTATTCTCAAGATAACTTTTTCATGGTACATTGATTACAGACGAAAAAGGAGGTTTTTTTTTGGGTAGTATTCCTGTCATCGTCATTGTTGGTCCAACCGCTGTCGGAAAAACAAGTCTGAGTATCGAACTAGCAAAAAAATTTAATGGGGAGATTATTAGTGGGGATTCTATGCAGGTTTATCGTGGCCTGAACATTGGTACGGCGAAAATCACATCAGAAGAAATGGAAGGGATTAAACACCACTTAATAGATGTGACGGAACCGGCAGAACCATTTACTGCTGCGAAATTCCAATTAGAAACAAGACGCCTTATAGAGTTGATACATAAACGAGGAAAAACGCCAATTATTGTCGGTGGAACGGGTCTTTATATACAATCCGTTTTTTATGACTATGATTTTGGTAATTCCAGTGGAGACAAAGTTTATCGGTTGGAATTAGAACTTTTAGACAATGATGCTTTATGGCAAAAGTTAAATCAGCTTGATCCGAAAAGTGCTACACTAATTCATGCAAATAATAAACGGCGTGTCATTAGAGCGCTAGAGGTGATGCATTCAACTGGAAAACCATTTTCAGAGTATCAAATCCATCACGAACAAAATAAATTATATAAGCCTCTTTTTTTAGGATTAGATTTAACAAGAGAAATACTTTATCAACGAATCAATGACCGTGTAGATGAGATGTTTAAGCAAGGGTTAGAAGCAGAAGCAAGAGCTTTATATATGCAAAAGCTAGTGGATGTTCCAGCCATTAAAGGCATTGGTTACAAAGAATTATTTGCGTATTTTGAAGGTAATATATCTTTAGAAGAAGCAAAGTCGTTAATTCAGAAAAATTCGCGTCATTTTGCCAAACGACAATTAACCTGGTTTAGAAATCGTATGGATGTTAATTGGATTGAAGCAAATACAAAGACAACATTTACCGAAGCAATAAAACAAGTAAATGAATTTTTGGAAGCGAAATAAGCTTTTCTGTTTGGTAATAAGAAATAAAGGGTATTTGAAATTAGCCAACCAAAACAAAAGTTGGGTTTTTGGGAAAAATTTGTAGAAGATATAGAGATTGGAGAGGGAAATTATGAAACAAGGTGGACAAGGCTTACAGGACTATTACTTAAATCAATTACGTAAGGAAAAAATTCTTGCAACGGTATTTTTAACAAATGGTTTTCAATTAAGAGGACGCGTTGTAAGTTTTGACAATTTTACGGTATTACTTGATGTAGAAGGAAAACAACAACTTGTGTTTAAACATGCAATTTCAACTTTCTCCCCGCAAAAGAATGTAGCTTTAAATCCTGATGCGGAATAAGTAATTCATTTAAAAGGCAGGAAACTCGTGTTTGCGATGTTTCATGTCTTTTTTTTATGCAGAAAATATGCTACGATTAGTTTTGTCTGAAAAGGGAGAAGTGGTTATGGAACAGGAGAAAATAATCCTCGTTGGAGTTTTTTTGCCAAATAGAACAGAAGAAGCTTTTTGGAATTCCATCAGAGAGCTTCGTAGCCTCACTAGTACTGCTAATGGAGAAATTGTAGATGAGCTGATTCAAAAATTAGAACGAGTGAATCAAGCTTCTTTTATCGGTTCAGGAAAGTTGTTAGAATTAGCTGAATTAGTGGAAATGCATGAAGCGGATGTAGTTATTTTTAATAGTGAACTAAGTGCTACCCAAGTGCGAAATATCTCTAAAGTTGTTGCCGCTCGTGTTATCGACCGAACGCAATTAATTTTAGATATTTTTGCGATGAGAGCTAAGTCAAGGGAAGGTAAGTTACAAGTAGCATACGCGCAATATAAATATTTACTTCCACGGTTAAGTGGGCAAGGAGCTTCCCTATCTAAACTAGGGGGCGGCATTGGTTCAAGAGGTCCTGGTGAATCAAAATTAGAAATGGACAAACGACATATTCGTGAAAAAATGGATGATATTCGAGCGCAATTAACTCATGTAGAAAAACATCGAAAACGTATTATTAATCGGCGTAATGAGCAAGCGATTTTTCGTTTTGGCTTGATAGGTTATACAAATGCTGGTAAATCCACTATATTTAATCGACTTACACATGAAACAACGATAGAAGAGGATAAATTATTTGCCACACTTGATCCAACAACTAGAAAAATTCGATTTGCTGGAGGATTTCAAGCGCTTTTAACAGATACGGTAGGTTTTATTCAAGATTTACCAACCACATTAATTGCAGCATTTCGTTCAACACTAGAGGAAACGGCTAATGTAGATGTCTTAATTCATGTTGTAGATGCATCCGATTCGGATTATTTGCAGCATGAAACGACTGTACTAGCACTATTAACTGAATTAGAAATGAACCATATTCCAATATTAACTGTCTATAATAAAATAGATCAAATCACACAAGGTTTTATTCCGGATAGACCAGAACATCTCCTAATTTCCGCTCTAGCTACAACCGCACCTACTAGCTTGAAACAACGAATGATTGAATTAATTGAAAAGAATTGGCACTATTTTTCAAAAGAGATTTCAGAAGAGCAGGGAAAAGAATTAGCACAAATAAAACAACGAGCTTGGATTACTAAACTAGAATATTTAGAAGATAACAAAGCTTATTTAGTCGAGGGTTATCAGCCTAGGAAGGAGCCTACTAATGACTGAGATTCAAAAAATTAGGGCAAAAGTAGAACAACAAATTACTTTTTTACAAAACGAAACCGATCAAATAGCAGAATTCAATCAAGCAAAAGTACTACATGCATTTCAAGAAAATAAAGTAAGTGATTTTCATTTCCATCCATCCACTGGATATGGTTATGATGATGAAGGAAGAGACACTTTAGAACGAGTCTATGCCACAGTTTTTCGTACAGAAGCTGCTATAGTTCGACCACAAATCATTTCGGGCACACATGCGATTTCAACAGTACTTTTTGGCATTCTTCGTCCTAATGATGATTTGCTTTATATCACTGGCAGCCCATACGATACATTAGAAGAAATCGTTGGAATTCGTGATAAAAAACAAGGCTCATTACGAGATTTCAATATTGGATACGATGCCGTTCCTCTCACTAAAAGTGGCGAAGTAGATTTTATAGAAGTAGCTAAAAAAATAACAAGCAGAACAAAAATGATAGGGATTCAACGCTCCAAAGGTTATGCTAATCGACCTTCTTTTACCATTGCCAAAATTGCTAAGATGATTACATTTGTGAAAAAAATTAATCCGGAAATCATTGTTTTTGTTGATAATTGTTATGGAGAGTTTGTAGAAAAATTAGAACCGACAGAAGTTGGCGCTGACATTATAGCAGGATCTTTAATTAAAAACCCGGGTGGTGGACTCGCAAAAACAGGTGGATATATAGCCGGGACAGAAAAATTGGTCGAATTATGCGGCTATCGATTAACTACCCCAGGAATTGGTAGAGAAGCAGGAGCCTCTTTATATAGTTTATTAGAAATGTATCAAGGTTTCTTTTTAGCTCCACATGTTACGGCTCAAGCTGTCAAAGGAGCTAGATTCACAGCTGCTATGCTTGCGGAATTTGACGTAGAAGCAGATCCGGTTTGGGATGCGCCAAGAACAGATTTAATTCAAAGTGTCTCCTTTCATAATAAAGATAAAATGGTTGCCTTTGCACAAGCAATCCAAGCAGCATCTCCTGTGAATGCACATGTCTTACCAATTGGTGCATATATGCCAGGTTATGAAGATGACGTGATAATGGCAGCAGGTACATTTATACAAGGAGCGAGTCTAGAATTAACCGCAGATGGACCAATTAGAGAACCATTCCAATTATACGTGCAAGGCGGTTTAACCTACGAACATGTTAAAATTGCCGTCACACGAGCTATTGAAAATACACTTTTAAAAAGTAACATTGATATTTCAAAAAAGTTTTAAAAATTTTACCGCGAATTTAAAGTTCGCGGTTTTTTGGTGCGTAAAAGACTGGTATATAAAGGTTTTGGTATATGTTAGATTATCTTACATAAATTTGACAAAACATCTGACGTACATTATAATGCTACTATCATCAAAAAATAATTATGTTTTGAGGAGGAATTGTCGTGAGTGAAAAGGAAATACGCAGATCTATGCCGCTTTTTCCAATTGGACCTGTGATGAAGCTAACCGATCTCACCGCTAGACAAATTCGCTATTACGAAGACCAAGAATTAATCCACCCAGCTCGCAATCAAGGAAATCACCGTTTGTATTCACTTCAAGACATTGATGTTTTACTGGAGATTAAAGATTATTTGAATGACGGTCTGAATATTGCGGGAATTAAGAAAATGTATCAAATGCAGCAAAGAGAATCCAAAGAACCTTTAACAGATGAAGATGTTCGAAAAATACTTAGAAAAGAAATGCAACAAGCTGGCCGTTTTGTTAAGCAAGATTCAACAGGCAAACAACAATTACCAAGGTTTTAAAAAGATAAAAAGAGGTATTTACTTTATTTAGAAGTTAATATAATTAGACTATTTAGGAGGAATTTAGATTATGGCAAAATATACAAAAGAAGACATTTTCCGCTTCGCAGATGAACAAAACGTAAAATTTATTCGCTTACAGTTCACGGATATACTCGGGATTATAAAGAATGTGGAAATTCCTGTTAGCCAACTAAAGAAAGCACTAGACAATAAAATCATGTTTGATGGTTCCTCCATAGAAGGTTTTGTACGAATTGAAGAGTCTGATATGTACTTATTCCCAGACCTAGACACTTGGGTTGTATTCCCTTGGACTGCTGAAAAAGGGAAAGTTGCAAGAATGATTTGTGATATTTATAATCCTGACATGACACCATTTGCAGGAGATCCGCGTGCTAACTTAAAACGTGTACTTAAAGAAATGGAAGAGCTTGGTTTTACTGAATTTAACTTAGGACCAGAACCAGAATTTTTCCTATTCAAATTAGATGAAGATCGTCGTCCGACACTTGAGCTAAATGATAGTGGTGGTTACTTCGATTTAGCACCTACTGATTTAGGTGAAAATTGTCGTCGTGATATTGTACTTGAATTAGAAGAAATGGGCTTTGAAATTGAAGCTTCTCACCATGAAGTAGCTCCAGGTCAGCATGAAATTGACTTTAAATACGAAGATGCTATTACGGCTTGCGATAGTATTCAAACATTTAAACTAGTTGTTAAAACAATTGCTCGTAAACATGGCTTGCATGCTACATTTATGCCAAAACCATTATTTGGCGTGAATGGTTCAGGAATGCACTTCAATATGTCATTATTTACCGAAGAAGGCAATGCATTTTTCGATAAAGACGGCGAACTTGAATTAAGTCAAACAGCTTATCATTTCTTAGGTGGTATGTTAAAACATGCTCGTGGGTTTACAGCTGTTACTAATCCAACCATTAACTCGTTTAAACGTTTAGTTCCAGGTTACGAAGCACCATGTTATATCGCTTGGTCAGGTAAAAATCGTAGCCCGCTTGTACGTGTACCAAGTTCTCGTGGTTTAAGTACCCGTTTAGAATTACGTAGTGTTGACCCGTCCGCTAATCCGTATTTAGCGATGGCAGTACTATTAAAAGCTGGTTTATCTGGAATTAAAGATGAACTAACTCCTCCAGCTCCAGTTGATCGTAATATTTATGGAATGAATGAAGAAGAACGTGAAGCAACTGGGATTTATGATCTTCCGGAAAGCTTGGGCCATGCTTTAATTGAACTTGAAAAAGATGAAACAATTAGAGCTGGTTTAGGTGAACATATTTTCGAACACTTTATTGAAGCGAAAACAATTGAGTGCGATATGTTCCGTACAGCAGTTCATCCGTGGGAACGCGATCAGTATCTGGAAATCTATTAATACTAAAAATCTCGCTTCCTAATTTAGGAGGCGAGATTTTTATTTAGGATGAAAAAACACTCTGCACAAAAATATGCAGGGTGTTTACTTATGCTTTATAAAGAACATGTGGCTTTAACGGATCTCCATCGATTAACGCTGGATGTTCAAAAGTAGCTATTTTTGTTAAATTGATTTTTTTCATTACTTGTTCGGAAGGCTTATTTAAAGCAGCTGTAAAACTATATATTTCAGCTATGGATGTTTCTTCTTTTGCGAATGTCAGAGCTCTTAAGGCGCCTTCAGTGGCATATCCCTGATTCCAGGAGCTTTTTCTTAAGCGCCAACCTATTTCAATACAGGGAGTAAAGTCGGCTTCGAAAGTAGTTTTATGAAAACCAATAAAACCAATAAATTCACCGCTAGATTTTTCTTCTATAGCAAATAGTCCATAGCCAAAAGAAGTTAACTCTGCTTGATTTCTAGCTATTAAGGCGTTACTTTCTTCTTTCGTTAAAATAGAAGGAAAGTATTTCATAACGTCTTTATCCGCATTCATCACACTAAATGGGGCATAATCGCTTGGTAAATAATCTCTTGCAAGTAGTCGTTCCGTTTCAAAATAGATCAACCTAGACACCACCTGTCAAAAATAAGACTTGTTAGCGAATATCGCGATATAGACCAATCACTTTACCAAGAATAGTTACATTATTAAGGATGATTGGTTCCAATGCATCATTTTCTGGTTGCAATCTAAAATGATTAGATTCTTTATAGAAACGTTTGCAGGTTGCTTCATTTTCATCTGTCATTGCTACAACGATTTCTCCATTTATAGCAGAATTTTGTTGGCGAACAATAACTTTATCTCCGTCTAGAATTCCAGCATTAATCATGCTTTCTCCGTCAATTTCTAACATGAAGACATTTGTCTCACCAGCAGCCATATATTCAGGAAGTGGAAAATACTCATCAATATTTTCGATTGCTGTAATAGGCATACCAGCTGTTACTTTTCCGATAATGGGAATATTAACCACATTTGGCGTTTCGGCCTCGTCTTCTAAGGACAATATTTCTATTGCACGAGGTTTAGTTGGATCACGTCTAATTAATCCTTTGCCTTCAAGACGAGCAAGATGGCCATGGACAGTTGAGCTAGATGCAAGTCCAACAGCTTCACCAATTTCACGTACGGAAGGTGGATAGCCTTTTTCTTTTACTTCGGACTTTATAAATTCATATATATCTTGTTGACGTTTAGATATTTTCATGGTTTCACCTCATTGATTTAATGGTTATTTTATAATTCAAGTATAGCAAAAGAAAATCCAATATGCAAACAAAGGTTCGTTTTTTTTATTGACATATGCGAACGACTGTTCTATAATATAGAAAAGCGAACATACATTCTTTTGGAGGGATTATTAATGACTTTAAAATTATTTTGGGATAAATTCTATGTTTCTATTATATTTGTAATTACTTGTTTAGTTTTGGGGATTGTTTTGATGTGTACGGTTGTTGGAAGTAGCAGTGATTATTCAAAAGTGAATGTAGATGAAGGAGATTCACTTTGGGCATTAGCAGATCAATATGCCGGAAAAAGTGATATGGCAAAAGCGGATTTTGTATCTTGGGTGGAAAAAGAAAATAATCTAACGGACGGGCATATTAAAGCAGGAGAATCAGTGGTTATTCCAGTCCATGAAACAAAGCTATTAAATAGTGATACAAGTATTCAATTAGCAAATCAATGAGCAGGTTTTGGCTTTTATATATGATATAATGATAAGAAAGTGGTGACGATATGCTGCTTTCTTATTTTTAATATAATAAAGAAAAGGATGAAGCGCTATGTTAGAGAAAGCTAAAATAGACCGTATTAATGAACTTTCAAAAAAGAAAAAAGCAGGAACCTTAACTGCTACTGAAAAAACGGAACAAGAGAAGTTAAGAAAAGAATATATAAAATCATTTCGAACTCATATGAAAGGCACGATTGAAAATACGACGATTATTGATCCTAAGGGGAATGACGTAACGCCGCATAAAGTGAAACAAATGAGAAAGAATAATAACTAGAAATTAGTACCAAATGAACAAAAGTGCGCAAATGAACAAAAATAACAATCAATTAAGCAATTTAAAGCAATTTTTAGTTGTGTTAATTGCTTTTTAGGCTTATTATTAAAAGTAGTTAAAATTATATTGAAGAGAGGATGTTTCATTTGTTCGATAACACAGATACTTTAGCAGTGAATACAATTCGTACATTATCAATGGATGCAATTCAAAAAGCAAATTCAGGTCATCCAGGCTTACCTATGGGAGCAGCACCAATGGCTTATGCACTATGGTCTCGCGTACTAAATACCAATCCTAAGAATTCTCATTGGTTTAACCGTGATCGTTTTGTACTTTCTGCTGGACATGGTTCAATGCTTTTATATAGTTTACTACATTTAAGTGGATTTAAATTAGATTTAGAAGACTTAAAAAACTTCCGTCAATGGGAAAGTAAAACTCCAGGACACCCAGAATATCGTTATACGGATGGTGTAGATGCAACAACTGGCCCACTTGGTCAAGGGATTGCAATGGCGGTCGGTATGGCAATGGCAGAACGTCACTTAGAAGCCAAATATAATAAAGATGGCTTCCCAGTAGTAGATCATTATACTTATGCATTATGTGGAGATGGCGACTTAATGGAAGGTGTTGCTTCAGAAGCGGCTTCCTATGCAGGTCATCAACAATTAGGTAGATTAGTATTATTATATGATTCCAATGATATTTCGCTTGACGGTGATTTAGATAAATCTTTCTCTGAAAATGTAAAACAACGGTTTGAAGCATATGGTTGGGAACATTTACTAGTAAAAGATGGAAATGATACTGCAGAAATTTTAGCAGCAATCGAAAAAGCAAAACAAAATACTTCTCAACCAACGATGATTGAAGTAAAAACAGTTATTGGTTTTGGTGCTCCTAATGAAGGTACTAGCAAAGTGCATGGTGCTCCACTAGGTGAAGAAGGTATTTTAGCAGCGAAAAAAGCATATGGTTGGAATTACGAAGAAAAATTCTTTGTTCCTGAAGAAGTAACTACACGTTTTAAAGAAACTATTGCTGAGCGCGGAGAGAAAGCAGAAGCAGCTTGGAATGAACTATTTGCCGATTATAAAGCAAAATATCCAGAGCTTGCTAAACAATTAGAAGATAGCTTAAATAATAAATTACCAGCGGATTGGGCTGCTGATTTACCAGTATATGATGATACAAAAGCATTAGCTAGTCGTGCATCAAGTGGTGAAGTAATCAATGCATTAGCTGCAAAAGTTCCAACACTGTTTGGTGGTTCTGCTGACCTTGCTGGTTCTAATAATACAACAATTAAAACGGATGGTGAATTCACAAAAGCAACACCTGCTGAACGAAATATTTGGTTTGGTGTGCGTGAATTTGCAATGGGTGCTGCTTTAAATGGTATGGCTCTTCATGGTGGTTTACAAGTGTATGGAGGAACATTCTTCGTCTTCTCGGATTATGTTCGTGCAGCCATTCGTTTATCAGCTATACAACATTTGCCAGTAACATATGTGATGACACATGACAGTATTGCGGTTGGGGAAGATGGACCTACACATGAACCTGTCGAACAACTTGCTAGTCTGCGTGCAATGCCAGGACTTTCTGTTATCCGTCCTGCTGATGGTAATGAAGTTGTGGAAGCTTGGAAATTAGCTATTACATCTGTTTCTACTCCACATGTGCTGGTACTAACTCGTCAAGGTTTACCAACACTACCAAATTCTGCTAAATTATCTGCAGAAGGTGTTAAAAAAGGTGCTTATGTTATCTCACCGGCTACAAAAGAAGTGCCAGATGCTATTATTCTTGCAAGTGGTTCGGAAGTTAACTTAGCTATCGAAGCGCAAAAAGAACTTCTAGCGGGAGGAACAGACGCATCTGTTGTAAGTGTACCTTCATTTGACCTATTTGAACAACAGTCAGCTGAATATAAAGAAAGTGTTCTACCAAATGCGGTAAGAAAACGTGTTGCAGTAGAAATGGGCGCTAGCTTTGGCTGGGAACGTTATGTTGGTTTAGATGGAAAAGTAATTGGTATCGATAAATTTGGTGCTTCTGCTCCAGGTGAAACAGTCATTCATAATTATGGCTTTACTGTCGAGAATGTTGTAAAAACAGTTAAATCATTATAATTATTCGAAACAGGTCGCTACTAGTTTTTCTTGTAGGGCCTGTTTTTTATTGCGATAATTGATTGCGTGGTATTCCCTTTAATGATATAATTACGAGGTTGTTTGAAGCTTTTATTGCTAAATTGATCAAGATGATATGTTTTAATGAAAAGTATTGTCTGTTTAATATAAATCAAGTACAATAAAAGAGGATTTTGTTTCAAGGAGGAGAAAAGAGACTATGTGGATTTACATTCTTGTCGGCATTATTTGTTTGCTAGCTGGTCTTGCGGGAGGATTTTTTATTGCGAGACGTTACATGATGAGCTATTTAAAAAACAATCCGCCAATTAATGAACAAATGTTACAAATGATGATGGCTCAAATGGGTCAAAAACCATCACAAAAGAAAATTAACCAAATGATGAGCGCGATGAACAAACAGCAAGAAAAAGAAAAACCAAAAAAAGCGAAGAAATAATATTGAACAAGTTAAAACCCTTCTAAAAAGTATGCGTAATTGCTACTAAGTTTAGAAGGGTTTTTTATTTATATTTTTGTAGAAGAAATTATCAGCATCATAGGGCGACGGTATTCATCTTGCATTTCGGGCAAGTTTTTTAATTCCGGTGCTGGTTGTGGCTCAATAATACTTTTAATTTGGAAACCATTTTGAATGAGTGTTTGAATATAACTAGTTAATGTTCGATGATACTTTTGAACTTTTTCACCCAAAAATGTAGTGGTTCGTAGTGATTCATTAAAATACTGATCTACTGGCCAGTGCAAAGAGGTACCGTGTGAGTCTGTGAAAAAAGTTTGTGAACCTTCCGCTGTAAATACAGGATGCTCTACAGAAAAAACGAATGTGCCATTTGGTTTTAAATTAGTGGATACTTTTTGGCAAACAGAGTGAAAATCTGCAACATAGTGAAGAGCAAGAGAGCTTAAAACAACATCATAGCTTTCTGGTTCAATATCCATATCTTCTATTGCTTTCTGTTGATAGCTAATCACGGGAGAAGTCGTTTTTTGCCGTGCTTCTGTTAGCATTCGATTAGATAAATCTACTCCTACAACTTTTTTTGCGCCATGTTCGGCAGCATATATACAGTGCCAACCAAATCCACAACCTAAATCAAGAACAGTTTTTCCGTTGAAATCAGGAAGCAACTTTTTTACTTCATGCCATTCACCAGCAGCTTTTAGACCTTCTTTGGAACGGGGCATTTGGCTATATTGATCAAAAAATGTTTTATTATCATATTTATTTTCTTGCATGTTAATCCTACTTTCTTTGGTTAATCGGATGCTTGACTGAATTCTTTATCCAGGAAGAGGTGAGCAAGACCACTCACTTGTTTTAAACGCAAGATTTCATTGGCATCCATTCCGATATTTTTCATAATCCAGTTGTCAGACATTCCACTATCTGCAAGTTCTCCGACAATATTCGACATTAATTCGACATTATGAAATCCTCTTGCTCGGTTATGACGAATAGTAGAAGCAATTCGATTAACTGTATTTTTTTCTAAAATAACCACAGGAACCATTTCATTTTCTCGTTCTCGAATACGTTTCGAAGTTTTCATTATAGTAAAACGATGAAAACCATCGATTATTTCGTAATTGCCGGAATCTTCTAGTGGATAACAAACAATAGGTTGTGTAAAACCATCTTCCCAAATAGATTTTTCAAGTAATTTTAATTCAGTTGCAGGGACTTTGTTCGGATTATAATTATTAGCTTGAAGTTTGGAAAGATGAACAGGGATAACGTTGTAAACAGGGCTTTTGTAATTCATCAAATCACCTCATAAAATATTATTATATTTTTCTAATGCTCTTTTTCGCTTTTCTAATTCCAATTTCGTTTGGCCAAATCCCATGTATTTACAAGAATAATCATTTTTCAAAATCGCTATACACATTCGTTTATATGTGGGGACGCTCGAAAATTCTTTGATTTTAAGGTCATCTGGATATTCTTTGAAACGCACAACCTCCATTTTATTCGTATAGGTTCGTTTGTTTCTTGGTGCACCGAGGAAATCAGCTTGTACATTTAAGTCTTTTAATTCTTGTACCGTTTCAACTTTTAATGCACCGCCCGTTTCGGTCCAGTAGTTGATACTAGTTTTAAATTTTTTTAGATAGCGTTCTCTTGTATAGCTTGGTAAAGTTGTCAATAAAAATTCTAAATAGGATTTCCATGTATGGTTTTTTGGTAAGTTAATTTCTTTCCAAGCCATCGCGGAAGTACCTCCATAGATAGCGGTGAAATTGGCTCCGTTCACTCTACCGACTAGTTTTGACCAAAGTGCTGGTTCGATAACTCGATATAATTTGAGGCTTTCTGTCGCAGAATCATTAAAAGGACTAGCGACACGCATATCACTTATAGTTAAACCAGCGTGAAAGAACAAATCATAAATTTTGTTATAATCCCAATTGAATTTGGCATTTGCAATCCAAATATCTTCTACCGACCAATCGTGGATAGGATAGCCGTTATAAATATTATTTGTAATCTCGGTTGTCCAATTGTAGGTTTTATACATTCGTTCTTTTTTATGTATGGCATTGTATCGATTTAATGATTCTTGTTGTCGAATGCCAATTAATGCTATCGTTTTTTTTGCTCCGCTATGCTTATGTAACCACTGAATAATTTTTCGATTAAATTCATAGTCCCAAATACCGTGGAAATCGAAATCAAAGGGGGCGTTGTCTTCATTAATAACAAAAGGAAAATCAGGCATTTCTCTTACCCAAATAGGTTGTTTTGCTTTTTCCCAAGGTATCCAATGATCCGTGAACATTGAAACTGCTGACTGTGCTGCAATAGGAAGGCAACACCATAGCGGTTCGATAATATCTAGATTACTTGTTAATGTATCTGTTACAAAGTCTGTTGTTGCAGTATATTGTCCTTCATAATCTAAATGATAAACATAGATTTTTTTGCGAATTTGATGTTTGCGCATATAATCAATAACTAACTGGAGCATAACAGCACTATCTTTTCCACCTGAAAAGGAGACAATTATATTATCGAATTCATTAAATATCACATCTAATCTTTCTTGGGATGCTTCAAGAACTGTTTTAGAATACATTCATTATCACCTCAAAGGAGTTTTTTTGTGAAAGTTCTTTTTTTATTTCATGTAATAAATTAGTTTTTTGGGATATATTTGAGTCAATGATATTATCAAGCCCAACGTTGCCACTTAGATCATGATAGTAACAATCATTTATTTGTCCAGTGCGATAAATACGACGTTCGGATTGATCACGTTGAGAATAGTCAAAAGTTTTATCAAAATAGATAATTTGGTTATATGCTTGTAAATTAAGTCCGTATGCAGATTTTGCAAAAGTAGTTACTTTAACATTTGGAAATGCTTTGTGAAGTGCTTCTTCAGATCGTTTATACTTACAAAAAATAATAGTAGAGTCTTCTTTATCTGCAATTAAAGATTCTGTTATGGTAAATTTTTCTGAAGAGAGGCAATAACTATGTTGCATGACTTGGGACATTTCTAGAAAATTTATATTTATTGTGTAAGCAGCTGCTTTTTGAAGATAATCTTCTTTTAGCTCATAATATTTTTTTAAGAGATCCTCGTCAATGTTATAATCGTGCCGGATATAATGCCAATCAATTTTTAAGTCAAGTGAGGACGAGAAAATAAACGGAGTAATTAAGTTATATAAGTACTCTAAATTATGATACTTTTTAATAATATCAATGGATTGTTTTTTCGTTTCAGTTAGTTGAGTAATGGTGACATATTCGCAAAATGTTTTTTTGAATTGAGAAAAAGATAAATTTAATATTTTGGGAGATAGAAATTCTAACTGAGACCATAAATCTAAAATATTACGACTTAATGGAGTTCCATTCATAATTAGACGATAATTTGCCAAACGAGCAAGCTTAATCGCTCTTTGGGTTCGAAGTGCATGTTTGTTTTTAATTTTCAAACTTTCATCCATAATAATGTAACTATTTTTAGAATTCTTCAGTTTTTCTCGACAATGTAGATAAAGTTTGTCTGAATTAGAGAGTGACTCAATACCAACAATATCTTGTGGAAAATGATAGTCCCATTTTTTAATTTCATTTGCTAAATTTTCTTTTGTTTGAAAAGGAGTAAGCCAAAGTACATAATCAGGTTCTACTTCATTGATTAATTCGCAAGCAACTCTTGTTTTTCCAGCTCCTGGTTTCATAAACAAGGCGCCAACTTTATATTGCCGTAATTTTTCTATTGCTAATTGTTGATTATCTAATAAGGTCATTATTAATTATCACATCTTTTTTCAGTTTTTTTGGTATGTGTGTTTGGACTCTAATAATCGTATCATTGACTTTTTTAGTATGAAAGGACTGCATAATAACTTTATTATCTTTTTCAAAAATGTCTATCATTTCAGTTGCATCAATTACTTTTTTTTCTGTATGCTTCTTTATTTGAAACTTCCAAGTATCCGGAAAGTAAAAATAACTGAATTTTGATGAAATAGAAAAGACCATTTTTTTAGGGAGTAAGAAAAAATAACCTTGATAGAGGCTTTCAGACGGCATTTCTATTATGGCTTGTTTATCCCATGTTTCAATTTGTTCGCTATATGTATAAAGTTTGTTCCATTTAACCATAAAAAGCAAATCTCCCGAGCATTTTGTCATTTTAGTTCAATTTTATCTATTTTATGTATTCATTTTATCACAAAAATTATAGCTATACGTTAAAAAAAAGGTATTTATGTAATTTTTTTTACTAAGAGTTTTTAAAAATGAAAGATTTATATTGTTAAAAACTGGCTAATTACTCCTTTTTAAAATGTTTTTTCATTTTTTAGTAGAAAACACTTTTGTAATAGCCAGCTTTTTAGTAGAATAGATAATGGTGGATAGAGCTTTTTCTATCTATGAATAGAATATGAAATTGGAGGCTATTATGGATACCCCAGATTATAAACGAGTTGTATTAAAATTAAGCGGTGAAGCACTTGCCGGAAATGACGGCTTTGGAATTAACCCGAGCGTTGTCAATTTGATTTCTGCTCAAATTAAAGAAGTGGTAGAATTAGGAGTGGAAGTAGCTATTGTTGTTGGCGGCGGAAATATCTGGCGTGGTAAACTTGGTAGCGAAATGGGAATGGACCGCGCGGCAGCTGACCAAATGGGTATGCTCGCTACTATTATGAATTCACTATCCCTACAAGATTCTCTGGAAAATATTGGTGTAGCTACACGTGTACAAACTTCCATCGATATGCGTCAAATTGCTGAACCTTATATTCGCCGTAAAGCGATTCGTCATCTTGAAAAAGGACGGGTAGTTATTTTTGCAGGCGGTACAGGAAATCCGTATTTCTCAACAGATACAGCAGCAGCGCTTAGAGCAGCTGAAATCGAAGCAGATGTTATTTTAATGGCAAAAAACAATGTTGATGGCGTCTACAATGCGGATCCAAAATTAGATGAAAATGCTAAAAAATATGAAGAATTATCCTACTTAGATGTTATTAAAGAAGGTTTAGAAGTAATGGATACAACGGCTTCATCATTAAGTATGGATAATGATATTCCGTTAATTGTCTTTTCGTTTACAGAACAAGGTAACAATATTAAACGTGTTATTTTAGGTGAAAAAATTGGAACAACTGTTAGGGGGAAAAAATAATGAGTAAAGAAGTATTATCAAAATCAAAAGAAAAAATGGAGAAGGCAGAGCAAGCACTAACTAGACAACTTGGGACAATTCGTGCCGGTCGTGCAAACGCCTCACTACTTGATCGTTTATCTGTAGATTACTACGGAGCAGCAACACCAGTAAATCAAATGGCATCCATAAGTGTTCCGGAAGCTAGAATGTTACTTATCACTCCATATGATAAAACAATTTTAGGGGAAATTGAAAAAGCTATTTTAAAATCCGACTTAGGATTAACACCTAATAACGATGGCTCGGTTTTACGTTTATCTATTCCGCAATTAACAGAAGAACGTCGTAAAGAACTTGTTAAAGAAGTGAAAAAAGAAGCAGAAGAAGCAAAAGTAGCTGTCCGTAATATTCGTCGTGAAGCCAATGAAGACTTGAAAAAATTAGAAAAAAGCGGTGATATCACAGAGGATGATTTGCGTTCTTATGGTGAAGATGTACAAAAACTAACAGATGAAAGTATTAAAAACATCGACAGCATCACGAAAGAAAAAGAAGCGGAAATCTTAGAAGTTTAATTGATACTTATACTAGTAATAACAAATAAAGGAACGAACCTTTTAAGTTGAACTGACATTCCTAATTCTTTCCATATGTGTTGGGTTAGGAATGTTTTTTTATGAGTAATTCCATCTTTCTCATGAAACTCTCATCTGTTCACATGGAATTTTTAGTACATTAATTGATTCTTTTTTGTTATTATAGGTATAGACATGCTCTAAGAAGTGTATCAATTGGAGGATTTATGATGTTTAAAAAGCTATTTCGACAAGATGAAAATATATTAAATAGTGAACTTGCAGAAGATTTGCCTATCCCTCGCCATGTTGCCATTATTATGGATGGTAATGGAAGATGGGCGAAAAAACGTTTTTTGCCGAGGATTGCTGGGCATAAAGAAGGTATGGACGTTGTGAAACGTGTGACACGATATGCGAATGCTATTGGTATTGATGTGCTAACCCTTTATGCTTTTTCAACTGAAAATTGGAAACGACCTACAGATGAAGTGGATTTTTTGATGAAGCTACCTGTAGAATTTTTTGATTCTTTTGTACCAGAGTTGATTGAAGAGAATGTTCGTGTTAATGTGATGGGATATAGAGAAAATTTACCAGACCATACGATGCGTGCCGTTGAAAAAGCAATTGCGGATACAGCACATTGTACAGGGCTAACGCTTAATTTTGCCTTGAATTATGGTGGACGTTCAGAGATTGTCACTGCAGCGAAAGAAGCTGTGAAGGAATTAGTATTAGAAGGAAAGTCAGCAGATGATTTAACAGAAGACATGTTGAATAACCACTTGATGAGTAGTGGGCTTGGGGATCCAGACTTATTAATAAGAACAAGTGGAGAGCTTAGATTAAGTAATTTTATGTTATGGCAATTAGCTTATAGCGAATTTTATTTTACAGATACACATTGGCCTGATTTTTCAAAAGAAGATTTTTTACAAGCGATGATTGAGTATCAAAATCGTTCGCGCCGTTTTGGAGGGCTTTAGGGAGGAAACAAGATTGAAAACAAGAATTATTACTGCAGTTGTTGCGCTGATATTTTTTATTCCTTTTGTTATTTACGGGGGGATTCCATTTGAATTATTAAGTATTTTATTGGCGACAATTGCGCTTTATGAAGTACTTGTTATGACAAAACAGCGAATTTTTTCAGTGAATGGAATAGTCACTTTGCTACTTATGTGGTTAGTTGTCGTTCCAGATCGATATTTGAACTTTCTGGAAGAATTGCATATTACCGAAATGGAAATTATTTTTATTTTAATGGCATTGTTGCTTGCTTATACTGTGTTTTCACGAAATAAATTCCATTTTGATCAAGTGGGAATTAGTATGGTTGCCGCTTTTTATACAGGATTTGGTTTCCACTACCTTACATTAACTCGTGATGCAGGTTTAATGTTTGTGTTATTTGCACTATTTATTGTTTGGTCTACTGATACTGGGGCTTATTTTATTGGAAAGGCAATGGGTAGACATAAACTCGCGCCAAATGTTAGCCCTAATAAAACAATCGAAGGTTTTATTGGTGGAATTGTATGTGCATTAGTTATTGCAGGTGGTTTTTATTATTTTGCTGATTTGCCAGGAGATATCGCTATCATTTTAATATTACTTGTATTTTTATCTATATTTGGACAACTTGGAGATTTGGTAGAATCTGCATTAAAACGGTTTTATGGTGTGAAAGATTCTGGGAAAATTTTGCCAGGGCATGGTGGGATTTTAGACAGATTTGATAGCTTATTGTTTGTATTACCGCTGTTACATATACTTCAAATTATATAATTGGAGATGGGATAATGAAAAAAATCATTTTACTGGGAGCAACTGGTTCTATAGGTACACAAGCATTAACGATTGTTCGGGATAATCCAGATAAATTTCAAGTTGTCGCTATGAGTTTTGGGCGCAATATGGAACGAGGTCGAGCAATTATTCAAGCATTTAAACCACAAATGGTTGCAGTCTGGCACTCAAGAGACAAAGCAACTCTAGAAGCTGAATTTCCTGATGTGAAAATTTTTAATGGAATGGATGGGCTTAGAGAAGTGGCGACTTGTCCTGATGGGGATGTATTGCTAAATGCTGTAATGGGAAGTGTTGGTTTACTGCCTACTTTGGATGCAATTGAAGCTGGTAAAAATATTGCGATTGCGAATAAAGAAACACTTGTTACAGCGGGACATTTAGTAATGAACGCAGCTCGAGAAAAAAAGATTTCATTATTGCCAGTAGACAGTGAACATTCAGCTATTTTACAAGCATTAAACGGTGAAAACCCTGAAAGAATAAAAAAAATCATACTTACAGCAAGTGGTGGAAGTTTTCGTGATAAAAATCGTGAACAACTTAGCGAAGTTACGGTTAAGGAGGCGCTTAAGCATCCTAATTGGAACATGGGAAATAAACTAACGATTGATTCTGCAACGATGTTTAATAAAGGGCTAGAAGTTATGGAAGCACATTGGTTGTTTGACGTCAGCTATGATGCAATTGATGTTGTGATTCAACGTGAAAGTATTGTCCATTCTATGGTTCAATTTGTTGACGGTAGTTTTATGGCTCAACTTGGGACACCAGATATGCGCATTCCCATTCAATATGCGCTTACTTGTCCTGATAGATTCTTAGTACCGTTTGAAAAGGAGTTCCAAATAACGGATTTTTCTGCACTTCATTTTGAAAAAGTGGATTATGAAAGATTTCCGGCATTGAAACTCGCGTATAATGCTGGTAAAATAGGTGGAACAATGCCGACTGTTTTAAATGCGGCAAATGAAATTGCGGTAGCTGGCTTTTTAAATGGCCAAGTTGCGTTTTATAATATTGAAGCACTTGTTGAAAATGCAATGAATCGGCATGCTAGTATTTCGAACCCTGATTTGGATACTATTTTGCAGGTAGATAAAGAAACTCGAGCGTATGTAAAGACACTTTTATAGAGGTGAAACTATTTTGACAACTATTATTGCTTTTATTTTTGTATTTGGATTGATTGTATTTTTCCATGAGCTTGGGCATTTTTTGTTTGCAAAACGTGCTGGAATTATGGTGAAAGACTTTTCCATTGGATTTGGACCGAAAATTTTTGCTTATCGAAAAAAGGAAACACAATACACGATTCGCTTATTACCAATTGGTGGATATGTACGGATGGCGGGAGAAGATGGCGAAGAGATTGAGTTGAAACCTGGTTACCGAGTAGGTTTAGAGCTTACGCCAGAAGAAACCGTTAGCAAGATTATTGTTAATGGGAAGGATCAATATGTAAATGCACAACCCATTGAAGTATCCGCTTGCGATTTAGAGAAAGAACTATTTATTGAAGGTTATGAAGACTACGATGATACGAAAAAAGTGCGTTATCAAATAGAACGTGATGCGCTTGTCATTGATGGGAAAATCGAAACAATGATAACACCGTATGATCGTTCCTTCAATGCTAAATCATTAGGTAACCGAGCAATGACTATTTTTGCCGGTCCGCTCTTTAACTTTATTTTAGCAATATTAATATTTACGGCACTTGCTTTTGCACAAGGTGGGGTCCCGAGTACTGATAATACACTTGGAAATGTTCTTCCAGACGGTGCTGCAGCTGAAGCAGGACTTAAAAAGGGTGATGAAGTTCTTTCTATTAATGGGAAGGAAACTAATTCTTGGGCAGACATTGTTCAAAGTGTTTCTGAAAACCCGGGAAAAACGCTTGATTTTAAAATAGAGCGAAATGATAAAACGCAAGATGTAGATGTAAAACCTGAGACACAAAAAGAAAACGGTAAGGAAGTCGGCAAAATTGGAGTAGAAACGCCAATGGATACTTCTTTCTCTGCTAAAATAACTAATGGCTTTACACAAACATGGAATTGGATTGTACAAATATTTACTATACTTGGCAATATGTTTACTGGCGGATTTTCATTAGATATGTTAAACGGCCCTGTTGGTATTTATACAAGTACACAACAAGTCGTTCAATATGGCTTTATGACCGTCCTAAATTGGACAGCTGTTCTAAGTATTAATTTAGGTATTGTAAATCTATTACCGTTACCAGCACTTGACGGTGGACGCCTCATGTTCTTCCTTTATGAACTTGTTCGCGGAAAACCTATCGATCCAAAAAAAGAAGGAATAATCCACTTTGCTGGATTTGCACTTTTGATGGTTCTAATGATTCTTGTCACTTGGAATGATATCCAACGAGCATTTTTCTAAACAATAAATAAAAAGGGAAAAAGGGGTGTTTTAAATGCGTCAAACGATGACATTTATACCAACATTAAAAGAAGTCCCAGCTGATGCAGAAGTAAAGAGTCACCAACTACTTCTTCGCGCTGGTTTTATAAGACAAACAGCTAGTGGGATCTATAGCTATTTACCACTTGCAACATTGATGCTACGAAAAATCGAAACAATTATCCGAGAAGAACTTGAAGCAATCGGGGCTGCAGAACTCCTAATGCCTGCACTTCAACCAGCGGAACTTTGGCAAGAGTCTGGACGCTGGAATGATTATGGTCCAGAGTTAATGCGTCTAAAAGATCGTGCTTCTCGTGACTTTGCACTTGGACCAACACATGAGGAAGTTATTACGGCACTTTTACGTGATGAAGTGAAATCATATAAACGTTTACCATTAACTTTATACCAAATTCAAACAAAATTCCGTGATGAAAAACGTCCACGCTTCGGTTTATTACGTGGTCGTGAATTTATTATGAAAGATGCTTATTCTTTCCATGCAACAAGTGAAAGTTTGGATGAAGTCTATGAGTTAATGCACCAAGCTTATTCTAATATATTTACCCGTTGTGGACTTGAATTTCGTTCTGTTATTGCGGATTCTGGTTCAATCGGTGGAAATGAATCCAAAGAATTTATGGCATTATCTGATATTGGAGAAGATACAATTGCCTATAGTGATGCTTCCGACTATGCAGCGAATACAGAAATGGCAACCGTTTTATATATGGAGAAAAAATCACATGAGCTAGAAAAAGAACTTGAAAAAGTGGCGACTCCAGACCAAAAAACGATAGCGGAAATTGTTGCATTTTTAGAAGTTCCAATCGAAAAGACGATGAAATCAATGCTTTATCAAGTAGATGATGAAGTGATTATGGTACTAGTTCGTGGGGATCATGAAGTAAATGATATTAAAATCAAAAATGCTTTAGATGCTACCAATGTAGAGCTAGTTGATCCAACTGTAGCAATTGAACTATTAGGTGCTAACTTTGGGTCACTTGGTCCAATTGAAGTACCTGAAAATATCCGTATTTTTGCTGATAATGCTGTAAAAGATATGGTTAATGCAGTGGTTGGTGCTAATGAAGATGGTTTCCATTATATTAATGTGAATGCAGCGCGTGATTTTAACGTAGCTAGTTATTTTGATTTACGAATGATTCAAGTAGGTGATTTATCGCCAGACGGTCAAGGAGTTATTAAATTTGCTGAAGGAATTGAAGTAGGTCATATTTTCAAACTAGGCACCAAATATAGCCAGGCGATGAATGCTACAATTTTAGATGAAAATGGACGTGCTCAACCAATTATTATGGGATGTTATGGAATTGGTGTTTCTCGTATTTTATCCGCCATTGCAGAACAGTCTAATGATGAAAATGGTCTAGTATGGGATAAAAAAATCAGTCCATTTGATTTACATTTGATTCCTGTTAACATGAAGAGTGAAGAACAAGTTGCATTTGCTGAAACGCTTTATGATTCTTTACAAAAAGCTGGTTTTAGTGTCCTAATTGATGATCGTGCGGAACGTGCTGGTGTTAAATTTGCGGATGCTGATTTGATAGGCTTACCGATTCGCATCACTGTTGGTAAAAAAGCAACGGAAGGTATTGTAGAAGTGAAAATTAGAAAAACTGGTGAAATGATTGAAGTTCGTCAAGAGGAACTTTTAAATACATTGCCAATTCTTTTTGGAGATAAATAATTACAAGCAACACTTTGCCAGATGAAACTTTTTTACTCGTTCGATAACGAGTTATAAGGGACGTCTGGCTTTTATAAATTTGGAAAAAGGGGTGTTATTCGGAATGACAGCTAAAGAAGAAGAAAAACAAGAACGATTTCAGCTGCTAATGGCACAAATTGGCTTAGAAAACGAGTCCGCCTATGAGGAATTTACAAAAGAAGCAAAAATAGAAAAATTAGTTGCTGATAAAAAAAATAAAACTTGGCAATTTCATTTACATGTCCCGCAAATTTTCCCAGCAGCACTTTTTCATATGATGGATGTTGGTATGAAAAGAGCTTTTAGTCAAATAGCTACAACTGAAATGCAAATAGTCCCTCAAAACCAATCCATCAATGAAAAGCTTATTCAAGACTATTGGAATTTGATTGTTGAGCCAATTTGCAAACAATCTCCTATGATTGGAAACTTGCTATTAGAGCAAAAACCAACCTTTAAAGAACCGCATTTTATTGAAATTGCCGTTCATAATGACATGGAAGAAACAACTATTCAACAAAGATTCCAAGCAAAAATCATCGAAAGTTATGGAAATGCTGGATTTCCGCGTTTAGCGCTTAAAACACATATTTTAGATCAATCAGAAACAGAGGAATATAAAGCTTTCGCACAGGCCAAACAAGAAGAAGATCAAAAAAAAGCAGCCGAAGCCGTTCAAGTGATGCAAAAACGACAAGTGGAAGCGCAAAATGGCAATACAGCAGCTGCACCACTTTCTGGTCCATTCCAAGTTGGCTATAAAATTAAAGATGACGAAGAAATTAAACGACTTGGAGATGTATATGACGAAGAACGTCGCATTACAGTCCAAGGTTTCATTTTTGCAACTGAAATTAGAGAACTCCGTAGTGGTCGTAGTCTGTTACAATTTAAAATTACAGATTACACTAGTTCGATGATTATAAAGATGTTTTCTCGTGATAATGAAGATGCAGCCATGTTTCAGAATTTGAAAAAAGGCATGTGGGTTAAGGTTCGCGGTAGTGTCCAAAACGATACATTTGTCCGTGACTTAATTATGATGGCACAAGATATTAACGAAATCGCCGGAGTGAAACGTCTCGATAAGGCCGAAGAAAAAAGAGCAGAACTACATCTGCATTCCCCAATGAGCCAAATGGATGCTACCTCCTCTGTTGATTCGCTATTTAAACAAGCAGCAGACTGGGGCCACAAAGCAATTGCGATTACAGATCATTCTGTGGCGCAATCTTTCCCAGATGCCTATGGAGCAGGGCAAAAATATGGTCTAAAAGTCATTTTTGGTATCGAAGCAAATTTAATTGATGACGGAGTACCTATTGCCTATAACGACCAACATATTTTACTAAAAGATGCTACTTATTGTGTATTTGATGTGGAAACAACTGGTTTATCGGCAGTGTACGATACGATTATTGAATTAGCTGGCGTAAAAATGAAAAATGGTGAAATTATTGATAAATTTGAAGCTTTTATTGATCCAGGTCATCCACTATCGGCAACTACCATTAATTTAACAGGTATTACGGATGATATGGTAAAAGGCTCTGATCCAATGGATGTTGTGCTTAAGCGTTTCAAGGAATGGAGTGCAGATGATATACTAGTTGCCCATAACGCTTCTTTTGATATGGGATTTATTAATACCGCTTATGAAAAAGCAGGCATACCAAAAGCTGAAAATGCGGTAATTGATACACTTGAACTAGCACGTTTTCTATACCCACATTTCAAAAATCATCGTTTAAACACCTTAACGAAAAAGTTCAATATTATTTTAGAACAACATCACCGAGCTGTTTTTGATGCAGAAGCTACTGCCTATTTAGGTTGGAAATTAATTAAAGATGCCAAAGAGATGCATAATATTGATTACCATGATTCTTTAAATGATTACATGGGAGAAGGCGATGCATATAAACGTGCAAGACCTTTCCACGCAACGATTTATGCTCAAACTGCTGTAGGTTTAAAAAATCTATTTAAATTAATTACGATGTCAAATATTAATTATTTTTATCGTGTTCCGCGTATTCCTCGCTCACAACTAAAAAAACTTCGAGAAGGTTTAATTATCGGAACAGCTTGTAGCCAAGGGGAATTATTTGAAGCAATGATGCAAAAAGGAATGCAGGCAGCTGAAAAAGTAGCGGAATTCTATGACTTTATTGAAGTGCAACCAAAACCAGTATATGCACCATTAATTGAGCGAGAACTTGTTCGTGATGAAAAAGCATTGGAAGAAATTTTAAAAAATATTGTTCGTGTTGGTGAAAAAACAGGAAAACCTGTTGTTGCAACTGGTAATGTACACTATAAAGATCCTGTAGATAAAATTTACCGTAAAATTTTAATTCACTCACAGGGCGGAGCAAATCCATTAAATCGTGCTGAATTGCCAGATGTTCATTTTCGTTCAACCGATGAAATGTTAAAAGAATTTGCTTTTCTTGGTGAAGATAAAGCAAAAGAAATTGTAGTTACAAATTCTAATTTAGTAGTCGATTGGATGGAAGAGTTAAAACCAATTAAAGATGAATTGTATACTCCAAAAATTGATGGAGCAGAAGATGAAGTTCGTAATATGAGCTACAATATGGCCCACCAATTATATGGCGAAAATTTACCAGAAATTGTCGAAGCAAGACTCGAAAAAGAATTAAAAAGTATTATTGGCCATGGTTTCGCGGTTATTTATCTAATTTCACATAAGTTAGTTAAAAAATCATTGGTAGATGGTTATTTAGTTGGTTCACGTGGATCAGTTGGTTCTTCCTTTGTTGCCACGATGACAGAAATCACAGAAGTAAATCCATTACCACCGCATTATCTCTGTCCGAATTGTAAAGCCTCAGAATTTTTTGATGATGGTTCGATTGGTTCAGGATTTGACCTACCTGATAAAGACTGCCCGCATTGCGGAACAACCTACCAAAAAGAAGGGCAAGATATCCCGTTTGAAACATTCTTAGGATTTAAAGGTGATAAAGTACCCGATATTGATTTAAACTTTTCTGGTGATTATCAACCAGTCGCCCATGCCTACACAAAAGAAATTTTTGGAGAAGATTATGTTTTTCGTGCTGGGACCATTGGTACGGTGGCAGAAAAGACAGCATTTGGTTATGTTCGTAACTATGAACGAGATATGAATATGACAATTCGAGGAGCGGAAATTGACCGCCTTGTAGCCGGCTGTACAGGGGTTAAAAGAACAACCGGGCAACATCCAGGGGGGATTATTGTTATTCCAGATTATATGGATGTATATGATTTCACGCCAGTACAATTTCCCGCCGATGCAACAGATTCAGAATGGAAGACAACTCACTTTGATTTCCATTCTATTCACGATAATGTTTTAAAATTAGATATACTTGGACACGATGATCCGACCGCTATCCGAATGTTGCAGGATTTAAGCGGTATTGATCCTAAAACTATCCCAACAGATGATCCCGATGTGATGAAACTATTTGGTTCTACTGAATCGCTAGGTGTCAAACCAGCAGATATTGATTCTAAAACTGGAACGCTAGGTATACCTGAATTTGGGACACGTTTTGTACGTCAAATGCTTGAACAAACCAAACCAACCACGTTTTCTGAGTTAGTCCAAATTTCCGGACTTTCTCATGGTACAGATGTTTGGCTTGGAAATGCCGAAGAACTAATAAAGAATAAGACTTGTGAGCTGCCAGATGTAATTGGATGTCGTGATGATATTATGGTATTCCTAATTTATCAAGGTCTAGAAAGTTCCTTAGCCTTCAAAATTATGGAATCTGTCCGTAAAGGGAAAGGCTTAACAGAAGAAATGGAAGAAGCAATGATGGAAAATAAAGTGCCAATTTGGTACATTGAATCTTGTAAAAAAATCAAATATATGTTCCCGAAAGCCCATGCGGCAGCTTATGTGCTTATGGCAGTGCGTATCGCCTACTTTAAAGTACATCATCCGTTGTTCTTCTATGCCACTTATTTCACTGTTCGTGCGGATGATTTTGATTTAACTTCGATGGTAAACGGAAAAGAAGCCGTAAAAGCGACAATGAAAGAAATCAATGATAAAGGAATGGAAGCTTCTACAAAAGAAAAAAATCTATTAACAGTTTTAGAAATCGCTAACGAAATGCTAGCTCGCGGTTTCCATTTCCAAAAAGTAGATTTGTATAAGTCTTCCGCTGATGAATTTATTATTGATGGCGACTCCCTTATCCCGCCGTTTAATGCGATTCCAAGTCTTGGAACCAACGTAGCGAAACAAATTGTAGCAGCTCGTGAAAACGGGGAATTTTTATCCAAAGAAGATTTGCAGCAACGTGGGAAAGTCTCTAAAACAATTATTCAATATATGGATGATCAAGGATGTTTAGAAGGACTGCCAGATCAAAACCAATTATCACTATTCTAAAATGGAGCAAAACTTGCTTGTAGTCACAATTTGTGATAAACTTATTTAAGAAATACTACGATAACTCAGCCAAGCGTGGGCCAATGCCCACGCTTTCGTTTTGCAAATCTGTCAAAGAGTCACCTATGGCAGGAATAGAGACGAATTAGCTGGAAAAGCGTATCTCTTAAGGAGGCTGAAATGAGTAAAGTACTAGATCAAGTAGAAGCAATTGTTGCACCGATTACGGACGAACTTCATTTGGAGCTAGTAGACATTGCCTTTGAAAAAGAAGGTCCAAACTGGTTTTTGCGAATTTTTATCGATAAAGATGGTGGCGTAGATATTGATGAATGTGCGGTTGTCAGCGAAAAAGTCAGTGAAAAAATGGATGAATCAGATCCAATTACCCAAAATTATTTTTTAGAAGTTTCCTCTCCAGGGGCTGAACGTCCACTGAAGAAAGAGCAAGATTTTGTTAATGCAGTATCTAAATATGTCCATGTTACTTCTTATGAGCCAATTGATGGTCGTAAAATGTGGGAAGGTACTTTAGAAAGTTATGATGGAGAAACGCTGGTCATTACTATTACAGATAAAACACGCAAAATCACTTGTGAAATTCCTAAAGAAAAAGTAGCAAAAGCAAGGTTAGCAATTCAATTTTAAAAAGTGAATAAGGAGTTGAATCAAAAATGAGCACAGAATTATTAGATGCTCTTCATGTGTTAGAACATGATAAAGGTATTTCAAGAGAGGTATTAGTGGAAGCGATTGAAGCCGCTCTTACTTCTGCATACAAACGAAATTTTAAAGATGCTCAAAACGTTCGTGTAGATTTAAATATGGAAAATGGTTCTATCCGAGTTTTAGCAAGAAAAGAAGCAGTAGAACAAGTATTTGATTCTCGTCTTGAAATTTCGATGGAAGAAGCACATAAAATCAATCCAGTTTATCAACCTGGTGATGTAGTGGAGCTTGAAGTGACACCGAAAGATTTTGGCCGAATTGCTGCACAGACAGCAAAACAAGTTGTTACCCAACGAGTTCGTGAAGCAGAACGCGGTATTATTTACGATGAATTTATCGACCGTGAAGATGATATTATGACTGGTATTGTAGAACGTCAAGATTCTCGTTTTATTTATGTAAATCTAGGTAAAATCGAAGCTATTTTATCTCAAAACGAGCAAATGCCAAACGAAACATACCACGCACATGATCGTATTAAAGTTTATTTAACTAAAGTAGAAAAAACAACAAAAGGACCGCAAATTTTTGTATCCCGTACGCACCCTGGACTTTTAAAACGCCTTTTCGAAATGGAAGTTCCAGAAATTTATGATGGTGTTGTGGAAATTAAATCCGTTGCACGTGAAGCAGGAGATCGCTCTAAAATCTCTGTTTATACAGCTAATGAAGAAGTAGATCCTGTTGGTGCATGTGTTGGACCTAAAGGCGCACGTGTTCAAACCATCGTTAATGAACTAAAAGGAGAAAAAATCGATATTGTTGAATGGTCAGAGGATCCTTTCACTTTTGTTGCCAATGCACTTAGCCCTTCCAAGGTATTAGATGTTATTGTAAACGAAGCAGACCAAGCAACAACAGTTATCGTACCAGATTACCAACTATCCTTAGCAATTGGTAAACGTGGTCAAAATGCCCGTTTAGCAGCGAAATTAACTGGTTGGAAAATTGATATTAAAAGTGAAACAGTTGCAACTGAACTAGGAATCTATCCTCGTAATAACGAAGAAATGACTCCGGTAGAAGAAGTAGAGAGCGAAACTTTTACAGAAGATGAAGAGTAAAAAGGAGAATTATCATGCGTAATAAAAAAATCCCCCTTCGAAAATGTATTATTACCGGTGAACGCTTGCCAAAAGGCGAACTTCTTCGTATTGCGTATTCGAAAGACGGAGCGCTAACGATTGATCCTACAGGCAAAGCACCTGGACGCGGCTTTTATATCGTTAAAAATGTAGAAGCATGCAAAAAAGCAAAAAAGAAAAACGCTATCTTTCATCAACTAAAAATGCCAGAACAAGAGGCCTTTTACGACGAGCTAATTGATTACGTAAAGTCTCTCGAGGAACCTACTAATGGATAAAAAAGCACTTTCCTTATTAGGCCTTGCAAATCGAGCACGGAAAATTACAACTGGTGAAGAATTAGTATTAAAAGCAGTTAGAAATGGGAAAGCAAAAATGGTTCTCATTTCAGAAGATATATCCGAAAAAACTGAGAAAACAATCCGCAACAAGTGTGAATATTATAATGTTGTCGTGAAACAAGCCGGTACCCGGGAAATGATTGGGGGTGCAATCGGCAAAGATACACGTGCAATAGTTGCCATACTTGATAAAGGATTTGCTGTTAAATTAGCAGAATTACTCGGTTGAATCTTATACGGAGGTGTACGACATGAGTAAAGTTCGTGTATATGAATATGCAAAAGAACATCAAGTATCAAGTAAAAAAGTTATTGAAGCTCTTCAAGGTTTAGGTATTGAAGTGGCGAATCATATGTCCACTATTAATGAGAACGCCTTAAGACAATTAGATAAAGCCGTTGATGGCACAAATAAAAAAGCCGAAGCACCTAAGAAAGAAACAACTAGCAATGAAAATGGAAATAGTAAGGGGCCAAACAAACCAAATATGACAAATAGTAATGAAAAATCGAATAAACCAAATACAAATAAACCAGCAGGACAAAATACAAAACCTGCAGCGGGTAACAAAAGCCAAGGTGCAAAACCAGCGTCAACCAAACCGGCAAGTACATCTAATCAAACACAAACTGGTGGACAGAAACGCAATAATAATAACAATCGTCCAGGTGGTGGAAACTCTAACCGTCCAGGCGGTAACAATCGTCCTAATCGTGGTGGGAATTTTAATAACAAAGGACGGAACACCAAGAAAAAAGGTAAATTAAACCATAGTACTGTTCCACCAACTCCACCAAAACCAAAAGAACTTCCTGAAAAAATTGTTTTCAGCGAATCTTTAACAGTTGCAGAACTGGCAAAGAAATTATATAGAGAACCATCTGAACTAATCAAAAAATTATTTATGCTTGGTGTTGTAGCAACAATCAACCAATCATTAGATAAAGATGCAATTGAACTTATTTGTTCCGACTATGGTGTAGCCGTAGAAGAAGAAATTAAAGTCGATGTAACCGATTTAGATGTTTACTTCGAGAATGAATTGAATGAAGCAATTGATGAATCAAAACTTATGGAACGCCCACCAGTAGTTACTATCATGGGACACGTTGACCATGGTAAAACAACCTTACTAGATTCCCTTCGTAATACTAAAGTGACTCTTGGAGAAGCTGGCGGGATTACGCAACATATCGGTGCATATCAATTAGAAATTCATGATAAAAAAATCACTTTCCTTGATACACCTGGACATGCGGCATTTACCGCAATGCGTGCTCGTGGTGCGCAAATCACAGATATTACTATTTTAGTTGTTGCGGCGGATGATGGTGTTATGCCACAAACAATCGAAGCAATCAATCACGCAAAAGCAGCTGGTATGCCAATTATTGTTGCTGTAAACAAAATTGATAAACCACAAGCAAATCCAGACCGCGTAATGCAAGAATTAACCGAATATGAATTAGTGCCCGAAGCATGGGGCGGCGATACTATTTTCGCACCTATTTCCGCTAAATTCGGTGAAGGTTTAGAAAACTTATTAGATATGATTTTACTTGTATCTGAAGTAGAAGAGTTAAAAGCAAATCCAGATCGTCGTGCCATTGGTTCTGTTATTGAAGCAGAACTTGATAAAGGGCGTGGTCCAGTTGCTACATTACTAGTACAAGATGGAACATTAAATATTGGTGATCCAATTGTTGTTGGTAACACATTTGGTCGTGTCCGTGCAATGGTCAATGATTTAGGTCGTCGCGTGAAAAAAGTCGGACCAAGCACACCGGTTGAAATTACTGGTTTAAATGATGTACCTCAAGCTGGCGATCGTTTTGTTGTTTTTGAAGATGAAAAAACAGCGAGAAATATTGGTGAAACTCGTGCCAGTCGTGCCTTAGTAGCGCAACGTTCGGCAACCAATCGTGTAAGTTTGGATAACTTATTTGAACATATGAAGGCTGGCGAAATGAAAGAAGTTAACGTTATTATTAAAGCAGACGTACAAGGATCTGTAGAAGCACTCGCTGCATCGCTTCGTAAAATTGATGTCGAAGGTGTTAACGTTAAAATTATTCATACTGCCGTGGGTGCAATCAATGAATCAGATATTACTCTAGCGGCAGCTTCTAATGCGATTGTTATTGGATTTAACGTTCGTCCAACAGCACAAGCACGTGAAGCCGCAGAAAATGAAAGTGTAGATATTCGTCTACATCGTGTTATCTATAAGGCGATTGATGAAATCGAAGCAGCAATGAAAGGAATGCTTGATCCAGAATTCCAAGAAAAAATTATCGGTCAAGCACAAGTGCGCCAAACAATCAATGTTTCTAAAGTGGGGACAATTGCTGGCTGTTACGTAACAGATGGTAAAATTACTCGTGATAGTGGCGTCCGTATTATCCGTGATGGAATCGTTGTTTTCGAAGGTGAAATTGCTACACTAAAACGCTTTAAAGATGATGCGAAAGAAGTAGCAAAAGGTTATGAATGTGGTATTACAGTACAAAACTTCAATGATATTAAAGAAGACGATGTAATTGAAGCGTACGTTATGGAAGAAATAGAAAGAAAATGATTCAATCAGTCATTAGTGAATTTTTCATGCAGGAACCACAAAACCTCAAAGAAAAACGCGCTATACTGAAACGGATTTTAACGAGAGCAAAACAAAAATTCAATATCTCTATTGCCGAAACGGATTATCAGGATTTATGGCAGCGAGCTGAAATTAGCTTTGCTGTCGTATCTGCCTCGCACATCCAAGCTGAAAAAGAAGCGAGGGAAGTACTTGCTTTTCTAGATTCTTTTCCAGAATGGGAGCGAGCCGAGACAGTAATGGAGAAGTTATAAAAAGAGGTGAATACACTTGAACGTAAGAGCAAATCGTGTCAGTGAGCAAATGAAAAAAGAATTGGGCGATATTTTAAATCGCAAAATTAAAGACCCGCGCTTAGGGTTTGTGACTGTAACTGGAGTAGATGTTACTGGTGACTTACAAGAAGCTAAGGTGTTCATTTCCATTCTTGGTACCGATAAGGAGAAAGAAAATACATTACTTGCACTTGCAAAAGCGCATGGCTTTATCCGCTCAGAAATCGGTCGCCGTATTCGACTTCGTAAAGTTCCAGAAATGTCTTTTGAAATAGATAATTCCATCGCTTACGGAAATCGAATCGATGAATTGCTTCGTGACTTAAATAACGATCAATAATAAATAAAAGTTTAAGGCAATCCCTTTATCTTCTCATTCAAACGGGATGTAAGCGGAAATTGTCTTAAACTTTTTTTGTTAGAAGGAGGAGCCGGATGAACGGAATTATCCCACTGTGGAAAGAACGTGGAATGACAAGTCATGATTGCGTTTTTAAATTAAGAAAAATTTTACATACAAAAAAAGTTGGCCATACTGGTACACTGGATCCTGAAGTAGAAGGTGTACTCCCAGTTTGTGTTGGACGTGCGACAAAACTCGCGGAATATGTAACGGATGAAGGGAAAGTTTATGTAGCCGAAATCACGATAGGTAAATCAACTACTACAGAAGATGCTACTGGTGAGACGGTTGAAACCAAAGAGCTAACAGAAATCACGGCCGAAGCACTTCAAGTTGCATTAACAAAACTTACTGGAAAAATCACCCAAATTCCACCAATGTTTTCAGCTGTCAAAGTTAATGGTAAGAAATTGTATGAATATGCAAGAGCGGGAATAGAGGTTGAACGTCCATCCAGACAAGTGGATATTTATTCATTAACCCGCTTAGATGGCGCCACTCCGCTAAATGAAGCAAATCCGACTTTCCGTTTAGAAATCGCATGTGGCAAAGGAACGTATATTCGCACGCTTGCTGTCATGATTGGCGAACTGTTAGGGTATCCTGCGCATATGTCTAAGTTAGAGCGAGTACAAAGCGGCTTTTTCAAAAAAGAAGATTGCCTAACCCTGATAGAAGTGGAAGAAAAGTTTCAAAAGAATGAAAATGATTTTTTATATCCGCTTGAAAAAGGGATTGAATCAATGGCAAAACTAGTCATTGATGAGGAAGTGCATAGCAAAGTTTTAAATGGCGGATTATTACCAGAATCTTTATTTATGACAGTAGAAAATGAACCTCGTGTTGCGCTTATTTTTAAAGAAAAATTAACTGCAATTTACAAACCGCATCCAGAGAAAAAAGACATTTGGAAGCCAGAAAAAGTCATTGAATTAAATCAAGCATAGTAATTGCGACTGCAACTTTCTTATATTATGATATTAAAGGAATTCAAATTTAGAGGAGAAGTGGCAAAAAATGAAGACGATATACTTGCATCATCCGCTTACAACGGATGAGTGGACAGACGTAAAAAAAGTAATGGCGCTTGGCTTCTTTGATGGCGTGCATTTAGGGCATCAAGCGGTCATTAAACAAGCAAAACAGATTGCTACACAAAAAGGACTTCAAACAGCGGTTTTAACGTTTGATCCGCACCCATCTGTCGTTTTAAGCAATATCCGAAAACAAGTAAAATATCTAACCCCACTGGAAGATAAAGCAGAAAAAATGGCTGACCTTGGTGTTGATATTATGTATGTAGTTCGCTTTACTACACAGTTTTCCGAATTATCTCCGCAAGCATTTGTTGATAAATACCTCGTTGCCTTGAATGTAGAACATGTTGTTGCTGGCTTTGATTATTCTTATGGTAAAAAAGGGGAAGGAAAAATGACCAATTTAGAAAGTTATGCAAATGGTCGTTTTGAAGTTACTATCGTGGATAAACAAACCGCATCTAGTGATAAGATAAGCTCGACTAATATTAGACGAGCAATTACAGAAGGTGAATTGGAAGAGGCAAATCAGTTATTAGGCTATCCCTATACAACGAAAGGGACAGTAATTCATGGAGATAAACGTGGTAGAACAATTGGATTTCCAACAGCGAACATTCTTGTTAATGAAGATTATTTGATTCCAAAACTTGGGGTATACGCAGTGAAATTCCGTGTTAATGGGGAAACTCATCTGGGAATGGCAAGTATCGGCTATAATATTACATTTAAGGATGATCAAGCATTATCTATTGAGGTTTATATTTTAGATTTCCACCGCGAAATTTACGGCGAAGAAGCTGAAATTGAATGGTTTCAATTTTTCCGACCAGAACTTAAGTTTAATGGAGTAGAAGGTTTGATTACTCAATTAGAAAAAGACGAGCAAGATACAAGAGCATTTTTTGCTGATTTAGAGGATTAAACTACTATTTCTACTTGCTTTTGAGCGTTAAATAGTGTATCTTTAAATCTGTACGAACAGAACCATTACTTGGCTTTTTGCGAGTCACCGACGCTAGGCTCAGTAATTGGGGATATTTTAGAAGGAGGTGGAAAGAAATGGCTTTAACTCAAGAACGCAAAAATGAAATTATTGCAGAGTACCGTGTCCATGATACAGATACTGGTTCACCAGAAGTACAAATCGCTGTATTAACTGCTGAAATCAATAGCTTAAATGAACACGTTCGCGTACACAAAAAAGATCATCACTCTTACCGTGGATTAATGAAGATGGTAGGTCACCGTCGTAACTTATTAACTTACCTACGTAAAAAAGATGTTCAACGTTACCGCGAACTTATCAAACGTTTAGGTTTACGTCGATAAAAACCAGACGAAAGCGGGATACCAAAAGTTCCCGCTTTTTTTTGAGTAATAAGTATGCCAAATTTTGGAAAACACGGCGAAGAAATGAAACTTTATCGCATGAATCCAAAAACGTGTTAAGAAAATCGCTTGTTCGTAACAGGTTTTTGGATTCATGTGTGCTTTAGAAATTCTAAAGTGTGCGTGAACATTATTATGCATGGTAAAGTTTCTGGTTCGTGTTTCCTCACAAAAGGAGATTAAATTATGTCTGAAAAACAAGTATTTTCAACAGAATGGGCAGGTAAAACGTTATCTGTCGAAGTAGGTCAATTAGCAAAACAAGCAAGTGGAGCAGCATTAATTCGTTACGGGGATACAGTTGTTTTAACAGCAGCAGTAGGTTCCAAAAAACCACGTCCAGGCGACTTTTTCCCACTAACTGTTAACTATGAAGAAAAAATGTACTCTGTCGGGAAAGTTCCCGGTGGCTTCTTAAAACGTGAAGGACGTCCAAGTGATCGTGCAACATTAACAGCACGTTTGATTGACCGTCCAATTCGCCCACTATTTGCGGAAGGTTTCCGTAATGAAGTACAAATCACATCCACTGTTTTTAGTGTGGATCAAGATTGTTCTCCAGAAATGGCAGCAATGCTAGGGTCTTCTGTGGCTCTTGTAATCTCTGACATTCCGTTTGAAGGTCCTATTGCTGGTGTAGATGTTGGTCGTATCGACGGGAAATACGTTATTAACCCAACAATCGAGCAAGCAGAAAAAAGTGATATTAGCTTAACTGTTGCAGGGACTTATGATGCAATCAACATGGTAGAAGCTGGAGCAAAAGAAGTATCAGAAGAAGCAATGCTTGAAGCAATTATGTTTGGTCATGAAGAAATTAAACGTCTTTGTGAATTCCAACAACAAATTATTGCTGCCGTTGGAAAAGAAAAGCGCGAAATTGAATTATTTGTAAGTGATCCAGAACTTGAAGCAGAAGTAAAAGCAGCAAGTGAAGGGAAAATGAAAGCAGCAATCAAAACAGAAGAGAAAAAAGCCCGTGAAGCTGCTATTGAAGAAGTAAAAGAAGAAATTTTAGAAAGCTATAAAGCGAAGGAATTAGAAAACGAAGCAGAAATTCTTGGTGAAGTAGCACATATTCTAGAAATGATTGAAAAAGATGAAATGCGTCGTCTTATTTCTCAAGATAAAATTCGTCCAGATGGTCGTAAAGTAAACGAAATTCGTCCGCTTTCTTCTGAAGTTGGTTTACTTCCACGTGTCCATGGCTCTGGTTTATTTACTCGTGGCCAAACGCAAGCATTAAGTGTATGTACGCTTGCACCTTTACGTGAACATCAAATTATTGATGGTCTAGGAACCGAAGAATACAAACGCTTTATGCATCATTATAACTTCCCACAATTTAGTGTTGGTGAAACTGGTCCTCGTCGTGCGCCAGGTCGTCGTGAAATTGGTCATGGTGCTTTAGGTGAACGTGCTTTACAATATGTAATTCCGTCCGAAGAGGATTTCCCATACACAATTCGTCTTGTATCAGAAGTACTTGAATCGAATGGTTCTAGTTCTCAAGCAAGTATTTGTGGCTCTACGCTTGCCATGCTTGATGCAGGTGTGCCAATTAAAGCGCCAGTTGCAGGTATCGCAATGGGACTTGTGAAACTTGGCGATGATTACACTATCCTTTCAGATATCCAAGGTATGGAAGATCACTTTGGCGACATGGATTTCAAAGTTGCAGGAACAAAAGATGGTATTACAGCACTTCAAATGGACATTAAAATTGACGGATTAAGCCGCCAAATTTTAGATGAAGCTTTAACACAAGCTAAAGAAGGCCGTTTACACATTCTTGACCATTTAACAAGTACAATTGATGCACCACGTGAAGAACTTTCAGCGTATGCACCAAAAATTATTACACTTAACATTAAACCAGAAAAAATTAAAGATGTTATTGGACCTGGTGGAAAACAAATCAATGCAATTATTGAAGAAACAGGCGTGAAAATTGATATTGAGCAAGATGGTACAGTTTATATTGCTTCTCAAGATCAAGCAATGAACCGTAAAGCAATTGCGATTATTGAAGATATCGTTCGCGAAGTTCAGGTAGGGGAAGTTTACACTGGTAAAGTTCGTCGTATTGAAAAATTTGGCGCATTTGTTGAATTATTTAAAGGAACGGACGGTTTAGTTCATATCTCTGAATTAGCCCACGAACGTGTTGGAAAAGTAGAAGATATCCTAAAACTAGGGGATGAAGTGACTGTAAAAGTTATCGAAGTAGATCATCAAGGTCGTGTTAACTTGTCACGTAAAGTATTGCTTGAGAAAAAGGAACAACCAGAAGGCGATAAAAAGCCACAAGCAGAGAAAAAATACTATCCTAAAACAAAGAAACCAGAATCTAAATAATATAAAAAGGAAGTAGCGGATGAAAAGAGCTACTTCCTTTTTACGTATATCTAATAAGTGTTAATCACTCGATCTTGAAACTTTCGAAATCTAAAAACCAGAAGTAGCCCATTTTTAGGCTACTTCTGGTTTTTTTATCTGTTTTTAGGTCCATGCTTATAATGTTTTTTGATAATTTTTTGAATAACTTTTCGTTTATCTCGTTCTTGTCTAGCTAGTGCAGGACTATTTTTCCTTGCGTGATAAGCTAGTTCTTTTTGTAATTTTAGCCAGTTTTCATAATGTTGCATAGAAAGTGATCCTTCTGTTAATGCTTCTTGAACAGCACAGCCTGGTTCTTGTGTATGAGAACAATCATGAAAGCGACAATGCTCAGCTAATTCTTCCACATCAGAAAAAGTAGTATCCAAACCAGCTTGATTAAGACCAATCCCGAATTCTCTCATTCCAGGAGTATCAATGACAATCCAGCCATTTTCGAGTAAATGCATTTCTCGGTGTGTTGTAGTGTGCTTTCCTTTACTGTCATCTTCTCGAATACCAGCCGTTTTCATTAAAGTCTCGCCAGCAAGTGCATTAATAAAAGAGGACTTTCCCACACCTGATGAACCTAGTAATACTAGTGTGCTACAAGGCTTTAAATCACGTTCTAACGCTTCAAAGCCTTTATGCGATAAATTATCCACATAATATGTTGGAACGCCGTAAGCAACAGTTTCTAGCTGCTTCGTATAGGAAGATAGGTCTGTAACTAAGTCTGCTTTTGTTAAAATGATAATTGGAGACGCGCCGCTATCCCAAGCAACTGTTAAATAACGCTCCAAACGATTTAAATTAAAATCATGATTTAAGCTCATTACAATTAGGGCATAATCAAAATTCGCTGCAATTAACTGCTCTTCAGAATCTTTATTCATTCGAGAAAAAACCGTTTTTCGCTGAAGGACTGAAATAATTTGAGCGGTTTGTGCCAAATCGATACTAACCTCAACAAAATCACCAACAGCAGGAAGGGAAGAAGACGATAATTCATAAAAATTTCCCCGTTTGAGACTAGCTAAAAATTCTCCTTGTTCAGTTATAACTCGACAAGAATCTCTAAAAACAGCAGTAACTCTACCATAATTGGAATTATTTCCTATCTTTTGCTCTTCAAAAAAACTTGTAAAACCATATTTTTCTAAAATCAATTTTTTCGCTCCTTTTTAGGTGGGAGCATTCTATAAATAAGATACCCCCGTATTATTTATGAGGTTTTCCATCTTTACAATTGCCATAAATCATCATCCTTTCTTGCTTAAATAATAACATAAAAATAGCTAGAACATAAGAGGGGATTAACCACTTTTTGTTCTAGCTATTTATTAGTTAATTTTGATGTGCTAAGATTTTTGCAATAGTTTCGTAATTCATATCACTCTTTAAGTTATACTTCCCATCACGAACATATTTTTCGTAATTATTATCTTTTAAGTATTTATCAAACTCAGAAGCACTCTTAATAATTCCATTAGCTTGTAATTCTTCACCAGCTTTGGAGGAAGGGTCTCCTTTAGATATTGTCAAAGTATAATTTTTTACTTGTTTAGCTTCTTCTGCTTTCTTTTTAGCGGCTTCATCAGCTGCTTTTTTAGCTTCATCGTCAGCTGCTTTATCAACTTCTTGCTGAGCTAATAATTTTTCATATTTTGTTTTCCAAGTGTTAGACTCATCTTTAGAAACTTTTTTTGTAGAATTGGTATTGGTTTCATCTGCTTTTGTTGGAGTCGAGAAAAACTGATCATAAACCAGTAAGACAACGGCAGATACTAAAAAACCTAATGCCAACATCCGTAAGTTCTTCTTCACAGATTAGGCTCCTCCTTTAATTTTAAAATTAATGTTTTAAATATTCTTCAATGATTTGTTCCACTTCTTCTTTAGGTAGGGAAGATTGTTCCGCAATATCTGATGTAACGATTCCAGAAGTATAAAGTGTAATCACTTGTTTTTTCATTAATTCACGAACTTTTGGACTTTCTGGAACTTGCTCAATTTGGATATCTGGGCTGTCCAATTTCATTGCCTTTTCCAATTCAGAGACACGTTTTTTTAGCTCGAAATTTTCTTGCATCCACTGAGAAGCAACGTCTTCCAGTTCTTTTTCTAATTGCTTATTATCTCCTTTTTGTAAGAACGAAATAACAAACAGTACGATAGCAGCAACTAATAAAATAATTATGACTGTGGTCATGGGTTTTATACACACCTCTCTTCCATAAACTCTACTACTAGTTATAGCATAATTTACTTTAAAACACCATCAGAAATCAAGTTTTGTAAAGAAAATAAAAAGAAAATGCATAGAGACCTTGCAACAACTGCATAAAAATGATATTATTATACAGGTTTAGTAAATAAATTCGTCAGTCGAGTTGGAGGGAAAACAATGCGCGTTAATATTACTTTAGAATGCACTGAATGCGGTGATCGTAATTATATCACTACTAAAAATAAGCGTGAAAATCCGGAACGTATTGAATTAAAAAAATATTGTCCAAGATTACGCCGTGTAACTTTACACCGCGAAACTAAGTAAGCAGCAGGATTTTCATTCTGTTGCTTTTTTTATTTTGTGAAAAAAGGAGATGTCGAGATGGAAGACAAGGGTCTAATCAGGGAAAAAGTTTTACGAAACCTGAACGATATAGATAAAGTAGAACATCGCGAACGATCTATCAAACTTGCAGAAAAATTATTTGAATTGCCAGAATGGAAAGAAGCAACAGTAATCGGCCTAACTTTGGCAAGACATCCAGAAATTGAAACAGAAACAATTATTTTACAAGCAAGAAAACATGGAAAAACGGTGCTTATTCCAAAAACATACTATCCAAGTAGAAATATGGAATTTAAAATGATGGATTCTGTATATCCGCTCGTACAATCTAAGTTTGGTATTTTAGAGCCAAATGATCTCACAGAGACGGTGACAAAGGATAAAATTGATTTATTAATAGTTCCAGGTGTTGTTTTTAATAAAGCTCATTACCGAATTGGTTTTGGTGGTGGATTTTATGATCGCTATTTAATGGATTTTAAAGGAGCAACTATCTCATTATGCTTTTATGAACAAAAGCGAGAATTTTTGCAAGAAAGCCATGATAAACCAGTTTCTATCCTCATTGAAGGATAAGTAAAAATAAATACATAGAAAATAGAGTGGATTGTTTACAACATCCATTTTTTTGCGTATAGTAGTAATTATAATTTGTAATGAAAGCAGGGAATTTTTTGAGCTTCCAAGAACAATATGTCTTCTGGCGCCTAACCAACTATTTCTTGGGTGTTGAAAAATACCGTTTAATCCATCTTCATGAGGAGAAACAAGAACTTTGGTTAGAAAATACTAGTCAGAAAAAACGACCAGTCATCCGTATTCAAATGAAAGAACTAAGTTGGGCTAATGTAGTAGATCGTGACGTTACCCATACAATGCATGTTTCTGAAAATCTTCGGAAACAGATGGGGCGTATTAAGTTGCCTCTAATTAATATTTATATAACTCCATTTGAACCAATGGGTGATATTTCGCCTTATTTTGGAAAGCCGCTTACTTCTCCAAATGAAAAAGTAAAGTTAGAGAATATTTTACTGGCAAATGAACAGATGAGAGAACATCTAGATGTATTAATTAAATCATTGGAACTACCAAAAGATGCTTTTATTCTTCCAGATGAAATAACAAAAGAACTAGTAGCAAAAGAGCGAGAACAAGTAATTACGTATATTACAACTAAAGTAAATGAAGAACAAAAAGTTGCTAGAAATTCAAAACCGACTGTCACTTATACATTCATCGGTCTGTTGATTGCTGCTTTTTTATGGGTTACTCTTCAAGGTGGTACTACAGATTCATTTAATTTAATTAAATGGGGAGGAAAATTTAATCCACTTATTTTTGCAGGTGAATGGTGGCGCTTTATTTCACCAATTTTTCTTCATAGTGGTTTGATACATTTAGCATCCAATGCCGTCATGCTCTATATTGTGGGCGCTTGGGCAGAACGTATTTATGGAAAATGGCGTTATGTGCTTATACTGCTTATAGGTGGTATTTGCGGTAATATTGCTAGTTTTGCTTTAAATATGAACTTATCTGTTGGAGCAAGTACAGCGGTGTTTGCTGTCATGGGCGCACTTTTATATTTAGTTGTTTTAAAACCAAATGTTTATGCAAAAACAATCGGTGTTAGTATTGCCTCTCTTGTAGCTGTAAACTTATTGTTAGACGTATTTTCTGCTCAAATTGACATAGCAGGACATATTGGCGGTTTAGTTGGTGGATTTTTACTTGCAGGTGCTTTGTCATTACCAAATCAATTTTTCCATTGGCGTCGTCTGGCGTATGGTATATCACTTGGTGGAGTAGCCATTTTATTTCTCTATTTTGGCTTCCAAAAAGGAACGCAACATTATGATCCAGCGCAAGCAAACTATGCAGTACAAAAGTATCTACAATCGGATAATAAGAAAGAAGCAACTAAAATCACAACAAGTTTAATTGAAAGTGGCAGTGCTGATGCTTATTCCTACACCTATGCAGCCTCAATTGCGTTACAAGATAAACAAATTAACACCGCTGAGGAAATGGCAAAGGAAGCTATTGAGTTAGATAAAGATTTACCAGAACCACATTATTATTTATCCGTTTGTTACCAAATAAAGGGTGATCACCTAAATGCACTCAAAGAAGCAGATATTGCTAAACAACTCTCGAATGATCCATTTTTCGATTCTTATTATGATAAGTTAAAAGAAACAAAAGAATAAGAGGTTTTTAATGTGAAAACAGTTTATGATGTTGCTCAATTGTTAAAGAAGCATGGCATTATTGTTTATTTAGGGAAGCGACAATATGACATTGAAATGATGGAATATGAAGTAACAGAACTTTTTAAACACAATATTTTGGATAGAGAAGTATTTGCTAATGCGAGAAGTATTCTAAAACAAGAGTTAATTAAAGAACAGCGAAAAAATAGTAGTTTAAACTAATATAACTATAAGGAGAACAGAAGTGATGAACAAAAAATTAATTGGTGTAGATTTAGGTGGGACAACAGCAAAATTAGCTATTTTAACAAAAGAAGGCGAAATAGAAGAAAAATGGACTATCGATACAAATATTGAAGACAAAGGTTCTCATATTGTAAAAGATATTGGCGATTCCATCAATCAAAAATTGACCGACTTACAACTCGATAATGATATATTTTATGGAATTGGCATGGGAACTCCTGGAACGGTTAACTATGATACTGGAACGGTTAAAGGAGCTTATAATCTTAACTGGGCAGAAGAGCAAAATGTAAGTGAAGATTTAGAAAAAATTACTGGCCTAAGCATTTCATTAGATAATGATGCTAACGTTGCAGCGCTAGGTGAACGCTGGAAAGGTGCGGGAGAAGGTGGTGCAAATGTTGTGTTTGTAACGCTTGGAACTGGTGTTGGAGGCGGCATTTTCGCAGAAGGAAAAATATTGCATGGTATTCGTGGTGCAGCTGGTGAAATTGGTCATGTAACAGTTGTTCCAGAAAATGGTTATGATTGTACTTGTGGTAAAAAAGGGTGCTTAGAAACTGTAGCATCTGCAACAGGAATCGTTCGAGTTGCAAAAGATTTAGCTAAGGAATATACAGGTGAATCAGACCTTAAAGAAGCAATCAAAAAAGATGAAAATATTACATCTAAATTAATTTTCGAATTAGCTGCTGAAGGAGACGCTTTAGCTAATGCTACAATTGATAAAATTTCTTTTTACTTAGCACTTGCACTTAGTCATATTGGTAACATGCTAAACCCAGAAAAGATAATTATTGGCGGTGGAGTTTCAGCGGCAGGAGATCAATTATTGACACCAGTCAGAAATTATTTTGAAACAATGGTATTTCCAGCAGTAAAAGAATCTACTAAATTATCTATTGCGACAAAAGGGAATGACGCTGGGGTAATCGGTGCTGCATGGTTAGCGATACCAACGGAAGATTAATACTACCTCTACAGCTACAATAATACTCCGTTATTGTAGCTTGTTTTTTGAAGTGTATCTTTCTATGAGAATTGTTTTAGCTTACTACGAAAAGGGTAAAATTTTAGCATAGAGAGATTGGAGGCAAAAGATGAAAAAATCAACTACATTTATGCTTATTGTTGTATCCATAGGCTTGATTTTTATCTCTTTTGGTTGCGTAAAAGAAAAAGAACCGCAAAAAAAGACTACAAAAGATGTTCAGGCTATTCAACTTAAAACGAAAGAATTTCAGCGTATAGTGGGCTGGTTATCAAAAGATTCGGTATTACTACAGACCAAAGTAAAAGGTATCAGTTATTTTAATGAAATAAATATCTATAATGGAAAAAAGCGTGCTATTTTTAATACAAAAGAACCTATCTCGGAAGTGCAAATCAGTCCAGATTATCGCAATATGCTCCTTTATTCTGCTAAGTCCAATAAAAAAGCGGTAATGCGAGTAATTGATTTAAGCGATGGAAAGATTATTGCTTCCAGAGAAACTAATCCACTTACAACTAATTTTTATTGGAATAATGAATCACCAGAGAAAATAATGTTAGTCGTTTATAGTCCGGAATGGGATTTTCATGTGGAAGATTGGGATTATACACTAAATCAGGTTAATAAAGTGGAGCTAACTTCTCCGTTTGTATCTTGGTATGGAGATAATTTAATAGTTTCCAATAACAAAGATAAGCCAGACGATGAATTAGGCAATTTGTATTTACAAGATATTAGAGATAATGCTTCAAAGAGTTTAATTGTAGCAAATATTATGCAATTTGCTGTACATGACAACGTGTTAATTACAATTGAAAAAGCTTCTGATGAAAAATTGTTATACGAGTTTAGAACTATTGGGTTTCAAAACTTTTACTCTTATAGCTCTGCACGAGAGTATGATGAGTTAGGCACTTTTATCCCTTATTTCGATGCGAATTTTGATAAAAATGCTTTCTTAACTTTTGAGCCATATGAGAGTGCAAAAATAAGTGGAAATCAAAATGAATATAAATTAGTAAAAGTTAATCCAACGACTAAAAAAGAGACTACGGTTTTAGATTTAATGGACAATCAGCCAATATTATCTTATGAAACAGGTGACTTGGTTCTTTATGGTTACTTATTTGATAAAGTAATAGATACTAAAACTGGCAAAATGTATAATCTGATAAATACGCCAACAAAATCATTTTAAACAACGAACTTCTATTTATTTAGGGTTTGTTGTTTTTTATTGTAAATTTTTTTGAAAATAAATAGCCGTTTTCTAAAAGAATTTGGCAATTATATTCTTCAGATATATTAGTAGTAGATGCACATTTAATCTTGGATGAACCATATTTTCTTGTGAAACTAGCTGGAATAGAAGCTTCTTTTGCATTCATAACTACTAGATTAAGTTCTGCAGAAGCCAAGTAATAATTTTGGATCATCTTTTCATATGCAATTTGTCTTTTAAAAATGGAAGCACTGCCAGTTACAATCAAAATAGTTATTAAAGCAATGAATATAGTAAAAGGAAGTGTAAATGCATTTTGTTTCATGGATGCTCCTTTAGTTGTGGCAAAGGGAATCGTGATGTATAGCGTGTTGTATTTGAAAAGTTTGCTTTTAAAATTAATTGATTTTCTTTTTTTATAAACTCCCATTCTTTGAGTTGTGTTAACAAAGGTTCATGTCCCTTACCGTCTACTTGTCTTCTTAGTAAATCATTAAATTTAGTATAGGTGATTTGTTTATCTTCTACTTGAAAAGTTAATTTCTCTTTATCAATTGTAATATTACTCGCATTTTCCCATTCTAATCGCATTTGCATTAAGAAAAGTTGCCATTCTGTTGTTTGATCTAAATTACTGAGTTCTATCGTTTTGCTATAGCACTGAAAAAAGAGCGGGACAAGGTAGCTAATGCTTAAAATTATTGTGATAGAAAGAATGGTTTCAAGAAGAGTAAAGGCAGGAGAAGTACCTCTACAAAGTACATTGTTCTTGCTGATTATTTTTTGCACAAATTTGAATACCTCCTTCTTCGTAAAAACTTTTTATTTGATTATCACTATAGATAACTGGGATATTTTTATGAAGTAATAATTCGCTATATTCAAATAGTTGCTGATATAGTATACTTTGTTCTTTTTCATGTTCAATTTGTTGGAAAATAGTCATGGAAAGCGGTAGTAAGAAACTACAAACTAAAGTGAATAATAATAGGGAAACCATACTCTCAACTAAAGAAAAACCATTAATTTTTCTCAATTCTAAATCGCCCCTTTCCAATTTGAAATATTAGTTTGTAGTTGTTAGAATTACCCAGCAATCGGACTGTAGTAAAGCGATTGATAGAACCATTTATGCTAGAGAAACGGAATTTTTCTGGTTTAGTATGATCAAGTTTTATTGATGGTGTTAGTGGCAATGTAAAAAGTAACTGATTTTTTGTTATAGCAGTTAATTGATTTTCCTGAGGAGAAAAGGTAATAGTAGTATCTTGACCGCTAGTAATAGCATTTAATTGGGCGTAGTAAATGGATGCTTTCACTTCTTCTAACAATTGTTCTTCGTTTAGTTTTGAAATAGTATTTGCTATTGGGAAGATAGTTAAATTAATCATTATCAGACTAATAGAGAGAACAAGTAACATTTCTATCAATGTAAAAGCATTAATTTTCATCGACTATCCGTTACATTTCCAGAACTATCAATTTTAATACTATTTCCATTCGGGCATGATTTTTGGTTGGATTTTAAGTAGCCTTCACTAACTAAATCATTAACAGATGGAATACTATTTTTCTCAAGTTGATAGGATTGAACTTGACCTTGTACCATAGAAACAAAAGCCTCGCACCCTTTATTATTAATAGATTTACTTTGAGAAACAATATTCGGTATAGTTAATAAGAGTAAAACACTAACAACTAATAAAACAATAAGCATTTCAACGAGTGTAAAGCCTCGCTCATCACGCCAATCAATTTTTCTTTTAAACATGTAAACGGCCTCCTTTAAATTTGATTTACCATGGAAAACATTGGATATAAAATGGATAGGTAGATTGATATAATTAAAATACCGATGATAATAAATACAACAGGTTGAATAAATGTAAATATTTTTTCTGTTTTTATTAGTGCTTTTTGATGGCATAAATGATAATAAAATAATAATTCTTCTGCTAAATTACCGTTCTTTTCTCCATGAATAACAATATAATAAAGTTCTTTTTCAAAAATAGGCATTTGTTCAAGTGCTTTTGTTAAAGGGAGACCAGCTTCTAGGGAAGGGAGGATTTGTTTAGCAAGCGCCTGGAAAAAAGGGGAAGAACTCTCGCTTCCAAACAATTGCATGATATGTGATATGGATAATCCACTTTTTAAAAGGTAACCCATTTCACGAGAGAAAATCTGTGAATAATGAATTTGCGAAAATTGACGTATATAAGGGATTCGACAATAAAAATAAGCACGTTGATAAGCATTTTTTTGATTTTGTTTTTTTATAAGGAAACTAATACTAATAAAAAGCAAGAGCATGAATCCACCTAAAATAATAGGTACTTGTTCTAGTAAAAAATAAGTGAAGTTGGATCCAAGTGAGTCACTATTAGATAGCTGCGAAAATAAAAGATCAAATTTTGGGAGAAGAAAAATTCGTAGTAAAAAGAAAACGATAATAACAGTAGAAATTAGAACAAGTGGATATTGAAAAGCTTTTTTTAATGCGGTTTGTTCTTCGGCTTTTCTCTTCATATGGACACCGGTTTCTTGAATTGTTTGAATAAAAAAACCGTGACTTTGTGCATAATGAAGTTGGGAGCAGATAAACTCTGGAAAGTCATTTTGTTGAAGTGAATTGGCAAAGGAGTTTCCAGATGCTAGGGAAGAAATAATTTTTTTGTAGCGTTCCTGATGCTTGGTAGAAGTAATACTTAAAAAACGAATGGCAGCATCAAGTGAAAACCCTTTATCTAGCAAATTAGCAACTCTGACTAAAAATTCGCCATCATCTTTCCAATTAATACGTTTAAAAAAAGCCATAAGCAACTCCTTTTTGTTGAACTTCTTGAAGTGTGTACTTGGGTTTGGTTTGTTGTTTTTTAGAATGGAAATATGTCTGAATATCTTGTTTTGATAGTACTTCGTAGATCGCAGTTCGTTTTCGCTGTAAATGAGTACAATATGGTTGGCATTTAGAACCGCAATATACACAATATAAATGGACTAGTTGTTGAAAACTAATTCCAAGTAAACATTGAGCTAATTCTTCGCGACTTATACCTAATTCCAACAACCTAAATAAAACGCCATAAGAATCTCCTGCGTGAACAGTACTTAATACTAAATGACCTGTCAAAGCAGCTCGGATAACCATTTTTGCTGTTTCAGTATCTCTAATCTCTCCAATTATTAATATATCTGGATCGTGACGCAGAACTGCTTTGATTAGGTTGGCATAGGTTAGATTTGCTTTTTCATTGATTTCAACTTGAAGAAATTCTGGAGAGTGATGTTCTACTGGATCTTCAATCGTGATAACCTGAAGTTCGGTATTTTCTTTAATAAAAGAAACCAAACTATACATTGAGCTGGATTTTCCACTACCGGTACTACCTGAGAACAAAAATAAACCAGTTTTATCTTTACATTGTTTTATAATTTGTTTAGTTAGTTGAGGGAAGAGGCTAGATTGTAAAAATGGAATAGGATATTTGTAACGAAAAATACGGATAACAATACTTTCTAGAAAATCTTTATTTGGGATAGTGGATAGTCTTAAAGCTATTTTTTCTACATTAGTTTCTTTCTCATAACTACCAGATTGTGGCTTTCTTTTTTCGCTTATGTCTAAAGCAGCTTGGAATTTAAGATAAGAAATTAATTTTTCACCAATTTCTAACGAGAAGTAGCGTAACGGAAGTAAAGTACCATTTATCCTTAAACGTAATAAATAGCGATTATTTGAAGGATGAATATGGATATCGCTTGCGTTAACTTGAAGTGCTTGTAATAAAATAGAATTCATTAAATTTTGTGGCATAACAACCTCCTTACAAGTCATATTCCACATATTATGTTTAAATCCTCCTTCAACTTTTTTTCACAAAAACGAAAATTTATCATTAGGAAGCGAAATTCATTTTTTGATATTAAATTTAAACCGAAAAAATATGTTTTTAAGTGGATAAATGGGGGAAAAATATTTTTTGTGTTTTGGAATATTTCACAAACTCTGTGCAAAACATCACATGCGTATGATTGGAAAGAGAATAAGTAATAAAGCCCTTACATTCCGAACGAACATCCTTAATTAATAAAAAAATAGGATTAAAACTAATTATTTGCCGAACAATAGAAGTCATGATAAGCTATAGAAAAGGCAAATACATAATAGAATTAGCGGGTGAATGTAAACAGAGAGACTGCAAAAATGCAGCGCCGACGGGGAAAGCATGCAGATGTGAAACTCTCAGGCAAAAGGATGTTTACGGGACGCGACTCTGGAGTTTTTTGTTTCACGACAGGGCTTATGAACCATATAAGCCTTTTTGTTATGTGAAAAAAAGGAGGATATAACTATGACAGAATTATTAAAAACACCTATTCATCCACTTTATGAGAAATACGGCGCTAAAACAATTGATTTTGGTGGATGGGATTTACCTGTACAATTTTCTGGAATAAAAGCAGAACATGAGGCCGTGCGAACAGATGCAGGGTTGTTTGATGTATCTCATATGGGAGAAATTTTAGTGGAAGGCGCTGGAAGTACAGCATATTTACAATACTTATTATCTAATGACATAGGAAAAATAAAAATAGGCAAAGCGCAATACAATATTATGTGCTATGAAGATGGAGGGACAGTCGATGATTTAGTTGTTTATAAATTATCTGAGACTAAATACATACTAGTTGTAAACGCGGCGAACACTGATAAAGATTATGAATGGATGTTAAAAAATATTAAAGGAAATGTCTCAGTTACAAATGTTTCTTCTATGTATGGTCAGTTAGCGCTTCAAGGACCTAACGCGGAGAAAATTCTTGCTAAGTTAACCGATGTTGATTTAAGTGCGATTAGTTTCTTTGGATTTGTAGAGGACGCAAACATAGCAGGTGTGAAAACAATTATTTCGCGTAGTGGTTACACTGGAGAAGATGGTTTTGAAATTTATATGCAAAAAGAAGATGCAACCAAAGTGTTTGAAGCAATTATGGCAGAAGGGGTATTACCGATTGGTCTAGGTGCTCGAGATACTTTGCGATTGGAAGCAGTTTTAGCATTATATGGTCAAGAATTAAGTAAAGATATTACACCTCTTGAAGCAGGGCTTAATTTTGCTGTTAAATTAAAAAAAGATGCTGATTTTATCGGAAAAGATGCACTTATTAATCAAAAAGAAGCTGGCTTAGTGAGAAAATTAGTTGGTATTGAATTAATAGAGCGAGGAATACCGCGGCATGATTACCCAGTGTTTTTAAATGATAAAGAAATTGGTGTTGTAACATCCGGAACGCAATCGCCAACACTTGGAACCAACATTGGATTAGCTTTAGTAGAAACGGCATATACTGAAATTGGACAAGAAGTAGAAGTGGGAATTCGAAATAAAAAAGTAAGAGCAAAAGTAGTAGCAACACCATTTTACAAACGCGCAAAGTAAAAAGGAGGAAATGTGATGGCAAAACATCGTTATTTACCAATGACGGAACAAGATGAAAAAGAAATGCTTGACACTATCGGGGTAGGGTCAGTGGATGATTTATTTCAAGATATTCCAGAAAAAATTAGATTTAAAAGAGAGTATGATTTAAAACCAGCAAAATCAGAACCAGCATTACTTCGAGAACTGTCTAAACTTGCTTCCAAAAATGCAAATACAACCGAATATGCTTCATTTTTAGGAGCTGGAGTATATAGTCATTATATTCCTACAGTAGTGGATCATGTGATTTCTCGTTCTGAATTTTATACAGCATACACCCCGTATCAGCCGGAAATCTCTCAAGGAGAATTACAAGCTATTTTTGAATTTCAAACGATGATTGCGGAATTAACCGGAATGGATTTAGCGAATTCTTCTATGTATGATGGGGGGACTGCGCTTGCGGAAGCAGCAATGCTAGCAAGCGGACATACTAAACGCAAAAAAATTCTTATTTCAGGAGCTGTTCATCCCGAAAATATAAATGTATTAAAAACATATGCCACTGGACAACATATTGAAGTGGAAATTATCCCAGAAATAGATGGGAAAACAGATATAGAAGCGTTAAAAACGGCACTGAACGATGACGTTGCAGGGTTTGCGGTACAATATCCGAATTTTTATGGTCAAGTAGAACCATTAGTTGAAATAGAAAAACTCATTCACGAGAATAATTCATTATTGTTAGTTTCAAGTAATCCGCTTGCGCTTGGACTTCTTACGCCACCGGGAGAATTTGGCGCTGACATTGTTGTTGGCGATTCGCAAGTCTTTGGTATTCCAGAGTCATTTGGTGGTCCACATTGTGGTTTCTTTGCAGTAACAAGTAAATTAATGCGTAAAGTGCCTGGACGACTTGTTGGAGAAACCGTAGATGAAAATGGAAAGCGTGGTTATGTATTAACGTTGCAAGCGAGAGAACAACATATTCGCCGTGATAAAGCTACTTCAAATATTTGCTCTAACCAAGCCTTAAATGCACTGGCATCATCCGTTGCGATGGCGACATTAGGTAAAGTCGGATTACCAGAAATGGCAAAACAAAACTTAGATAAATCTCATTACGCTAAACAAAAATTCCAAGAGAGCGGGTTTAATGTTTTATTTTCAGATAGTTTTTTCAATGAATTTGTTATTAAACTTTCTAAACCTATCAAAGAAATAAATGAAGCGCTTTTAGATGAAGGGATTATCGGTGGATATGACCTTGGATTTTATGAGGATAAATATAAAAATCATATGTTAATTGCAGTAACGGAAATGCGTACAAAAGAGGAAATTGATGCCTTTGTGGCAAGCTTGGAGGGTGTAAAATGAATTTAGAAGAAACAATGCCATTGGTTTTTGAACGCTCTATTCCAGGAAGAATTGGCTTTAGTTTACCAGAAAGTGATGTGCCAGAAACAAAAGCGACGGATTACTTGGACCAAGCATATATTCGTTCTACACCAGCTGATTTACCCGAATTAAGTGAACTGGAAATTATGCGTCATTATACAAATTTATCTAATCATAATTTTGGCGTAGACTCTGGTTTTTATCCATTAGGTTCTTGTACTATGAAGTATAATCCAAAAATAAATGAAAAAGTTGCGAGATTTCCAGGCTTTGCTAACATTCATCCTAATCAGCCTGAGAGTTCCGTTCAAGGTGCACTTGAGCTGTTATATGATTTGCAAACGAGCCTAGTTGAGATTACTGGGATGGATGAAGTGACACTGCAACCAGCTGCGGGGGCACACGGGGAGTGGACTGGGCTAATGTTAATCCGAGCTTTCCATGAAAAAAATGGCGACACCAAGCGAACAAAAGTAATTATCCCAGATTCTGCACATGGTACCAACCCTGCATCTGCTGCAGTAGCAGGATTTGATGTAGTAACAGTTAAATCAAATGAAAAAGGTTTAGTAGATGTAAATGATTTAAAGAAAGTAGTGGGCGATGATACAGCAGCGTTAATGTTAACTAATCCGAACACATTAGGATTATTTGAAAAAGATATTGTTGAAATGGCAGAAATTGTTCATGCGGCTGGTGGTAAATTATACTATGATGGCGCGAATTTAAATGCAATCATGGCAAAAGTTAGACCAGGAGATATGGGGTTTGATGTAGTTCATTTAAACTTACACAAAACATTTACTGGACCACATGGTGGAGGCGGTCCGGGATCAGGACCAATTGGTGTGAAAAAGGATTTAATACCATTTTTACCAACGCCAGTACTTACTAAAAAAGAAGATATTTACACATTTGACTACAATTATCCGGAATCTATCGGTCGAGTGAAGCCTTATTATGGCAACTTTGGCATTAATGTTCGTGCTTATACTTACATTCGGACGATGGGACCAGATGGTTTAAAACAAGTTACAGAATATGCTGTGCTAAATGCTAATTATATGATGCGGAAATTACAACAGGCTTATGATTTGCCATTTGATCAAATTTGTAAGCATGAATTTGTTTTAAGTGGAAATAGACAGAAAAAGCTTGGGGTTCGTACAATTGATATTGCTAAACGTTTGTTAGATCATAATTTCCATCCGCCGACAGTTTACTTCCCACTGATTGTAGGAGAAGCAATTATGATTGAACCTACTGAAACGGAATCTAAAGAAACACTTGACTCATTTATTGATACAATGCTAAAAATAGCAAAAGAAGCAGAAGAAAATCCAGAAATCGTTCAAGAAGCACCACATAGCACCTATGTAAAACGTCTAGATGAAACGCGCGCTGCTAGAAAACCTGTGCTACGCTATCAAAAATAAGCAGAAAAAAGTCTTGCTGCAGTTATTGCGGCAAGACTTTTCTTTTATTTAGCTTTTGTTTTACCTTTCCATTTACGGTAGCCGCCTTTAAGCTGATAAACATCACGATAACCACGTTTGTAAAGCATGATTGCTGCGCGGTTGCTACGTTGAGCAGTTTGGCAATATAAGTAAACTGGTAAATCTTGGCGAATCTCCGTTGTACGATTTTTCATTTGTGTAACTGGAATATTTCTAGCGCCAAGAATATGGCCAGCATCGAATTCATTTGGCTCGCGAACATCAATTAATTGTGCTTTACGATAACCTTGTTTAAATTCTTCCTCTGTTAAAACTTTTACTGCTTTGCGGCGCATTACAAACTGGTAAATTTCATATGCTAAAAGAATAACCAGAATAATAATTGCTATAATCCAACTAATCAATTGTGTAAACCCCTTTCATCCTGAAAACTGCTTTTTATAAAGCATCCTTTTCTATTATAACTTATTTTTTGCCACCATCAATCACTTTAAAAGAAGATTTTCGTTTTTTCTTTGTTTTTTTCTTATTGTCATGTAAATTTTTGGATTGTTTTACTGCTTTTTGATAATTACTGTCAGTTTTTTTGTTGGATAGTAGTCGAAAAATCAAGGTGAAAATGATTGTTCCGATTAATATGGAGATGGCGAGGGCGAAAAAAGATTTAAATCCACCCATCAAAAGACCAATTCCAACTAGAATAAGTAAAAAAATCACTATTAGTGGATATTTTTTCAATCGAACCAACTCCTATTCTAAAAGTTCCAGATTATCAGGCTCCTCATTGTTTACTGGCGCTCCTTCTTTTTCAATACGTAATAATTCATTAAAAGAAGCAATTGCTACTTCTACTTGATCGTCAGCTGGTTCTTTAGTCGTTAGGAGTTGTAGCCATAAGCCAGGAACACCTAAATATTTTAACACTGGAATGTTTCGGCATTTATTGGTTAACTGCAAAACTTCAAATGCAACTCCGAGTACAACTGGAATCAATAAAATCCGGTCAACCACACGAAGCCAAAGTGGGTCGGTAGGAACCAGCAAATAAATAAACATCCCTACAATAACTGTAAATAAAATAAAACTACTACCACAACGATAATGTAATCTCGACTGCTTTTGCACATTTTCGACAGTTAAAGGTAAATTTTCTTCATAACAATTAATGACTTTATGCTCAGAACCATGATATTGAAAAACTCGCTTTATTATTGGAGTCTGAGAAACAGCAAAAATATAAGTCAATAGAAGAATTAATTTAAAAAAGCTTTCTAAAAAGACTTGTGCCGTATCACCAGGAACTATCGGACGAAATAATTCTGCTAAAAATACAGGGATAAGTGTCATAACGAATTTGGCGAATACAAATGATAAAATACCAATCACTGCAACACCTAGCCACATAGCAACTTTAGATTCTTTTTTTTCGATTTTTTCCTCTTCTTCTGGATTGTTTGGATCTTCATCATAGCGGTCGGTTGCAAATGCTAAATGTTTAGAGCCAATTGCGCTAGATTCAATTAAAGCAACGATACCACGTAAAAAAGGAATTTTCTTGAGACGTGTCACCCAAACCGGGCTATTTTTTTGCAAATAAAAATATTCTAATGAACCATCTAGGCGTCTAACAGCCGTTACTGTTTGTTTTTTACCACCAAACATTACCCCTTCAACAACTGCTTGTCCTCCATAAGATGGCATGTTTTGTTTACTCAAATTTTTCACCAGCCTATTCTTGTGTACTAATAAGTTATTTTACGCTAAAAACTGTTTTTCGTATAGCGGCAAACGCCTAAAAAAAGTTATTTTTTGTAAATTATGATAAAATAGTTTCAAACGTGTTGAAAAATACTTATTTTGCGCGCCTAAAATTTGAAAAAAGTGGAGGAATTATAATGTCTAAATTAACTAAAATTCAAGAAACACTTGGAAAAGAAAAAATGGAAGCGGTTCTTGTTACAAGTGAATATAATAGAAGGTACGTATCAGCTTTTACAGGAACGAGTGGTGTTGCTTTAATTTTACCTGAAAAAGCTTATTTTGTGACTGATTTCCGATATACAGAACAAGCGGCGAAACAAGCAGAAGGATATGAAATCGTGAAACACGAGGGACCGATTTTTGATACAGTGGAAGCATTATTATCCCAAAATGCAACTAAAACATTGCATTTTGAAGCTGATTATGTGACGGTTTCTGAATTTAAGCAAATGGAACGAACTTTTAATCGGGAATTAATTCCACTTACAGGTTTATTTGAAGAAATGCGTAAAGTGAAAACCGCGAGCGAATTAAAAGCAATTCGTACAGCTTGTGATATTGCGGATGCAGCTTTTGCTCATATTATTAAATTTATTAAACCAGGCATGGCAGAAATTGAAGTATCTAATGAGTTAGAATTCTTTATGAGACGTGCTGGTGCAACTTCCTCTTCTTTTGATACTATTGTCGCTTCTGGGGTTCGTTCGGCACTTCCACATGGTGTTGCTTCTGATAAAAAAATCGAAGTAGGCGATTTTGTCACAATGGATTATGGTTGTTATTATGATGGCTATTGTTCTGATATGACGAGAACAATTGCGGTTGGAGAACCCGCTGAAAAATTAAAAGAAATTTACCAAATTACACTGGATGCTCAATTAAAAGTAATTGATAGCTTGAAACCTGGTATGACGGGGATTGAAGCAGACGCAATTGCACGTGATTATATTAGTTCATTTGGTTATGGTGATGCATTTGGTCATTCATTAGGTCACGGTATCGGTTTAGAAATCCATGAAGGGCCTAATTTATCATTTAAAAGTCCTCAAAGACTAGAAGTAGGACATGTAGTGACAGATGAACCAGGTATTTATTTACCAGGAATTGGTGGCGTAAGAATTGAAGATGATTTATTAATTACTGCAACAGGTAACGAGATTTTAATCCATTCACCAAAAGAATTAATTATTTTATAAAAATTCCTTTGTAACTTTGTGTGTTTTGTGGTTAAATAAGGAAGAATGAGCAGGAATAGATGCTCCCCAAAAAAGATATTTTGCAAATTACAGGAGGAAAAACATGATTTCAGTAAATGACTTTAAAACAGGCTTAACAATAGAAGTAGATAATGGGATTTGGCGCGTGCTAGACTTCCAACACGTAAAACCTGGAAAAGGAGCAGCATTCGTACGTTCTAAATTACGTAATCTGCGTACTGGTGCGATTCAAGAAAAAACATTCCGCGGTGGAGAAAAAGTGGCTAAAGCACAAATTGATAACCGTAAAATGGCTTATTTATATGCAGACGGCTCTAATCACGTTTTTATGGATAATGAGTCTTATGAACAAATTGAACTTCCAGAAGAGCAAATTGCGCACGAACTTAAATTTTTAAAAGAGAATATGGAAATTAATATTATTATGTACCAAGGAGAAACAATTGGGATTGATTTACCAAACACAGTAGAATTAGTTGTTACTGCAACCGACCCTGGAATTAAAGGAGATACTTCTTCAGGTGGTTCTAAACCAGCTACACTGGAAACTGGACTTGTTGTGCAAGTACCATTTTTCGTGAATGAAGGAGACAAACTAGTTATTAATACAACCGAAGCAGCATATGTTTCTCGGGCGTAAGTAAAGATACATTTATTACAGCTGGAGTTAATTCTTCGGCTGTTTTTTCTGTTTGCCAGCGCTTCCTGTACCCCCATTAAATAAAAAGTATGGTACAATAAAAACAATGCGTGATTCATGCAATTTTATATTTTTAGTTATTATTAAGGAGTGTAAAAGAGATGTTATCAATAGATGAAATTAAACAGCTAATTGAGCTGATTGACGAATCAACCTTAGATGAATTTGAATTAGAAACAAAGGATAGTAAGATTATGCTTAAAAAGAACAAAGTAGTGGCAACTGCTGCAATTAGTGAAGCACCAGTCGCTCTTCCAACAGTTCAAGCTGCACCGGCTGTCGAGCAACAAGCAGCACCACAACAAGTAGAAACAAGCGTAACTGATACGAACCTAGAAGTAATTACTTCCCCAATGGTTGGGACTTTCTATGCGTCAGCGTCACCAGAAGATAGCAATTTTGTTAATGTTGGATCGAGAGTTTCCGCACAATCTGTTGTATGTATTGTAGAAGCAATGAAACTATTTAACGAAATCACTGCGGATGTTGATGGTGAAATTGCAGAAATCTTAGTTTCTAGTGGCGAGTTAGTTGAATTTGGACAACCGCTTTTCAAAGTTAGAAAAAAATAAGGGGTCGGAAAATATGATTAAAAAAGTACTGGTAGCGAACCGTGGAGAAATCGCTGTCCGTATCATTCGCGCTGCTAAAGAGCTTGGAGTGGAGACAGTTGCGATATATTCGGAAGCAGATAAAGAAGCGCTACATATTCAGCTAGCGGATGAAGCTTATTGTGTAGGTCCCGCGGCAACAAAAGATAGCTATTTAAATATGTCAAACATTATTAGTGTGGCAGTTTTAACAAATTGTGATGCTATTCATCCAGGTTATGGATTTTTAGCTGAAAATGCAGATTTTGCTGAGCTATGTGAAGATTGCAATATTACATTTATTGGTCCGAGCGCTGCTGCAATATCTCAAATGGGAACAAAAGACGTAGCTCGTGAAACAATGCGTAAAGCTGGTGTTCCAATTGTTCCCGGTTCACAAGGAATTGTAGCTAATGTTGAAGAAGGTAAAAAAATTGCTAAAAAAATCGGTTACCCTGTCATCATTAAAGCAACAGCTGGTGGTGGCGGTAAAGGTATACGTGTAGCGGAAAACGAAGAAAAATTAGTCTCTGGAATTCATACAACACAACAAGAAGCTGAAGCCGCATTTGGAGATCCGGGTGTTTATTTAGAAAAATATATTCAAGATTTTCGCCATGTTGAAATTCAAGTGCTTGCAGATAACCATGGTAATGTTATTCATTTAGGAGAACGTGATTGTAGTATTCAACGTCGCTTACAAAAGCTAATCGAAGAATCTCCGTCACCAGCAATTGATGAAAAAACTCGCCAAAAAATGGGGAAAGCAGCTGTCAAAGCAGCCAAAGCAGTGAATTATTCAGGAGCTGGAACGATTGAATTTATCTTTGACCATCATGAAAATAATTTTTACTTTATGGAAATGAATACACGTATCCAGGTAGAGCATCCTGTCACAGAACTTGTAACAGGAATTGATTTAGTAAAACAACAATTTTTAGTAGCAGCTAATGAGGAATTAAAAATTAAACAAACAGATGTAAAACTAACTGGTTGGGCAATGGAATGTCGGATTAATGCTGAAAACCCAGAAAAAAACTTTATGCCTGCACCAGGTGAAATTAAATTTTATCTTCCACCAGGTGGTTTAGGAGTTCGAATTGATTCGGCAGCTTATCCAAATTATAAAATTCCACCATTCTATGATTCGATGATTGCAAAAGTAATTTGTTATGCAGAAACTCGCGAAGAAGTAATTCAAAAGATGAAACGAGCATTGTCAGAATTTGCCATTGATGGTATTCCTTCAACAATCCCATTTCATTTACGTGTATTAGATAATGATGTATTTTTGTCAGGTGATTTTAATACAAAATTCTTGGAGCAAAATGATGTAATGAATCTTTCTAAGGAGGGCTAAAAATGGCTTATACAAAAGATTTACGTAAACAAAATGATGCACCACTTGGTAAAATCGAAATAGCACCTGAAGTGATTGGTGTCATTGCTGGGCTTGCCGCAAGTGAAATCGAAAATGTTGCTTATATGCAAGGTGGTTTTGCGACAGAAATGCGCGAAAAATTTAGTGGCGCTGTTAACTACCGAAAAGGCGTAAAAGTTGAATTAACCGAAGAAGGTATTCTCATTGAACTTTATTGTTCTGTTTTATTTGGCGCGACAATTCCACTCGTTGCTCAAAATATTCAAGATGTTGTTAGAGATACCATTTTCAATATGACTGGCTTAAATGTACTTGAAATCAACGTGCATATCGTTGGAGTGCAATTTGAAAAAACAGAAACACTTTCCTTCGATGATTTTGAACTATAAAATTCAAGGAAAAAAAGGAGCAGCTTTAACATGAAAAGAAGAGAAGCGCGCGAGAAAGCACTTCAAGCATTATTCCAAATTGAACTAAATGAAATGTCACTTGATCAAGCCATTAAAAATATCATGGAAGATGAGCAAGACGACTATATGGAGAAACTAGTCGAAGGAGTAATGGCGAATAAAGCTGAAATTGATGCTGTTATTGAGCCTAACCTAGACAATTGGCGTATGGATCGTTTAAGCAAAGTAGATTTATCTTTGCTTAGGCTTAGTGTCTATGAAATAAAATACTTGAGTGATGTGCCAAACCGAGTTAGTTTGAATGAATCCATCGAAATTGCAAAAATTTACAGCGATGAAAAATCAAGTAAATTTATTAACGGGGTACTTGCAAACATTGCGCCAGAAGATAAATAAACTTGATAGAGTGCGAGGAATTTCCTTGCACTCCCTTATTTCGCAATTTTTTAAGCTAAAACTTGGAAATGTAATTATAAGGGGGCAATAAACATGGGACAAATGATTGATGGCAAAAAGTTAGCAAAAGAAATTCAAGAAAACGTAACAAGTGAAGTAGCTGAACTTGCAAAAATCGGCAAGAAACCAGGTCTTGCAGTTGTGCTTGTAGGCGATAATCAAGCATCACGTACATATGTTAGAAATAAACAAAAACGCACAGAAGAAGCAGGAATGAAATCAGTTTTGATTGAACTTCCTGAAACAGTGTCAGAAGAAAGATTACTTGAAGTAGTGGAAGAACTAAATACGGATGACACAATCCATGGTATTTTAGTGCAATTACCACTACCAAAACATATCTCAGAAGAAAAAGTAATTGATACGATTAGTTATGATAAAGATGTTGACGGTTTCCATCCAGTGAACGTAGGCAATTTATTCATTGGAAAAGATTCATTTGTTCCCTGTACACCAGCTGGAATAGTTGAATTAATTAAATCAACTGGTACTCCAATCGAAGGAAAACGTGCAGTTGTCATTGGTAGAAGTAATATCGTCGGTAAACCAGTAGCACAATTATTACTAAATGAAAATGCGACCGTTACAATTGCACATAGCCGTACAAAAGACTTGCCCGAAGTTGCCAAAGAAGCCGATATTCTTGTAGTTGCAACTGGACTTGCTAAATTTGTAAAGAAAAATTATATTAAACCTGGCGCAGTTGTCATTGATGTTGGTATGGACCGCGATGAAAATAATAAACTATGTGGCGATGTTGATTTTAATGATGTAGTAGATGTTGCAGGTTTTATTACACCAGTCCCAGGCGGTGTTGGGCCAATGACTATTACCATGTTACTTGCTAACACATTAAAAGCAGCAAAACGCATTTGGAAAATGAATTGATTAATTGGATGTGAAATAATGGAACAAGACAAATATTTGACGGTAGCAGCCATAACCAAATACATTGAAAAAAAATTCGAGGTAGACCCGTATCTGAAACAAGTTTTTGTGCGCGGAGAAATCTCAAATTTAAAACAACCTGCAAGTGGTCATCTTTATTTTACTGTGAAAGATGAATTTGCGATGCTTCGTTCTGTCATGTTTCAAAAAGCAGTTCAAAAGATTGGTTTTGTACCAGAAGATGGTATGAATGTCCTTATCACTGGTCGAATTGGTGTGTTTACAAAAGCTGGGCGTTACCAATTTTATGCAGAACATATGGAACCAGATGGTGTTGGTGCGCTTTATATTCAATTAGAACAATTAAAATCACAATTAGAAAAGGAAGGACTTTTTGCAGAGACGCATAAAAAAGTGCTTCCTTCTTTCCCGTCCAAAGTAGCAGTAGTAACCTCAAAAACGGGTGCAGCAGTGCGGGATATTTTGACAACGATTCACCGTAGAATGCCTTCTGTGGAAGTAATTGTTTATCCAACGATTGTTCAAGGTGAAAAAGCTGCCCAAAAAATCGTTGAGAATATCGGACGAATTAATCAGCGAAATGATATTGACGTCATGATTATTGGGCGTGGTGGAGGGTCATTAGAAGAACTTTGGGCATTTAACGAGGAGCCAGTAGTACGCGCTGTTTATGATTCGGATGTCCCAGTAATATCTGCAGTAGGTCATGAAACCGACTTTGCTTTAAGTGATTTTTCTGCGGATGTTCGTGCGGCAACCCCAACAGCAGCAGCAGAATTAGCAGTTCCTGATTATCGAGACCTAGAAGAACGGCTAGCAGAACGAAAATATCGATTGCTCGCTGTAACTCGGCAATTACTCGAACGAAAAGAACGAAAACTCGAACAGCTTAAACAACATTTAATTCTAAATGGTCCTAAACACCAACTAGAGCAACAAATGGAACGCACTGATTATTTCTCTGAACGTTTACAAAATGCGTTTGCGAAACAATTGCTAATAAAACAAACAATATTTAATCGGTTAAATGATCAACTACACTATTATCATCCCGAAAAAGAAATAGCTTTGCAAAAAGAACAATTAATCCGGTATAAAACTGCACTCGATAAAGCAATGAAACAACAACTAAAAGAGAAACAACAATCTTTTGTTAGACAAGTAGAAGCACTGGAATATTTAAGTCCACTTGCTTTATTAAAACGCGGATTTGGTGTAACCTATAAAGAAAAAAAGCTAGTTAAATCAATAACGCAATTAGAAGTCGGCGATAATATTCAAGTGAAAATGCAAGGTGGACAAATAGATGCTTTAATTACTGCAAAGGAGGAAGAGGCAAGTGGCAACTAAAAAAAAGACTTTTGAAGAAGCAATTGCAGAATTAGAAACAATTGTTGAAGCACTAGAAAATGGTAGTGCTTCCTTAGAAGATTCCCTCGATATGTATCAAAAGGGAATCGAGTTAACTAAATTGTGTCAAGATAAATTACAAGTAGCAGAGAAGCGAATGGCAAAAGTAGTCACAGATGCAGGAGAAGAAATTCCTTTTGAAGCGGATGGTGAATAAATTTGCAAGATTTGACTCTTTTTCTAGAACATTATAAAAAAGTGATAGATGCTTCACTTTTTACAGAAATAAATAAACGCAATATAGAATCTAAATTAAAAGAAGCGATGTTATATTCCGTGCAGGCTGGCGGGAAACGTATTCGACCGATGCTTGTTTTTGCAACCCTGCAAGCATTAAATGTAGATCCAATGCGCGGTGTGAAAACTGCTACTGCGCTTGAAATGATTCACACCTATAGTTTAATTCATGACGATCTACCAGCAATGGACAATGATGATTATCGGCGCGGGAAAATGACAAATCATAAGGTATATGGTGATGCGACTGCTATCTTAGCAGGAGATGCCTTATTAACACTTGCTTTTTCTATTTTAGCGGAAGATGTAGATTTGTCTTTTGAAACAAGAATTGCTTTAATTCAGCAAATTAGCTTTAGTAGCGGAGCGGAGGGCATGGTTGGTGGACAGCAAGCGGATATAGAAGCGGAAAATAAACAAATTTCATTAGATGAATTAGCTTCAATTCATGCTAGAAAAACGGGGGAATTATTAATTTTTGCCGTTACTTCTGCTGCCGAAATTGCCGAAGCGACACCAGAACAAACCAAACGATTACATATTTTTGCCGAAAATATCGGAATTGGTTTTCAAATTAGCGATGATATTTTGGATGTAATTGGTGATGAAACAAAAATGGGTAAAAAGACAGGGGGAGATGCTTTTCTGAATAAAAGTACCTATCCCGGATTACTCACTTTAGATGGTGCTAAAAGGGCATTAAATGAGCATGTTTCTATAGCAAAGTCAGCGCTTTCAGGACACGATTTTAATGATGTTATTCTGCTTAAACTTGCTGATTTAATCGCGTTTAGAGAAAATTAATCATAATTATCTAGTAATTTCAAAAATTTTTCACAAGTATATATCAAATTGATTTGCTTTTCCTAAAATACCGTGTTATACTAATGTAAGATTATTTTTGTGGGTGAAAGATACGATTGTGAACAACTTTCCATCTCGTGCCGTTAAGCAAGAATAGTAAATAATTAGTGTGCATAACACACGAGGAGGAACATGAACATGGAACAAGGTACAGTAAAATGGTTTAACGCAGAAAAAGGATTTGGTTTTATCGAACGCGAAAACGGTGACGATGTATTCGTACATTTCAGCGCTATCCAAGGTGACGGATTCAAATCTTTAGACGAAGGTCAAGCAGTAACTTTCGACGTTGAAGAAGGCCAACGCGGACCTCAAGCAGCTAACGTTCAAAAAGCGTAATTCTATTTTTTGAATAAGAAAAAGCAAATCATTTCGGTGGTTTGCTTTTTTATTTGTCTAAAATTACTTTTCCTTGTTTGGTATAACATAAATTATTTGCTATAATAAGAACAATTAATTCAGTAAAAAGATTCGGTTTGCACGTATAGTAGTAAGCGATTCTTTGGAAAGTGAGTTGTTTTTATTTGGATCTTTTAAAAATAAAGGATCCTTCCTTTATGAAACAATTGGATATAAAAGAATTAGAAGCACTCGCAGCGGATATTCGCGCGTTTTTAATTACTTCTACATCAAAATCTGGTGGGCATATCGGTCCAAATCTCGGTGTTGTAGAACTGACGATTGCGATGCATTATACTTTCTCTAGTCCAAAAGATAAATTTATCTGGGATGTTGGACATCAGTCATATGTGCATAAAATTCTCACGGGAAGGGCAAATAAGTTTGAAACATTGCGACAACCTAATGGATTAGACGGTTTTCCAAAAAGAAAGGAATCCGTACATGATGTGTTTGAAACTGGTCATAGCTCGACTTCACTGTCAGCGGCGACAGGTATGGTTATTGCGAGAGATATAAAGCAACAAGATTATTATGTTATTCCTGTAATTGGAGATGGTGCGTTGACAGGCGGAATGGCACTTGAAGCACTCAATCATATAGGTGACATGGGAAAAGATATTATTGTTATTTTAAATGATAATGATATGTCGATTGCGCCAAATGTAGGTGCACTTCAAAATATCCTTGGTAAGTTAAGAACCTCAAAACATATAAAAAAAGAGTTAGATAAAATAATTCGAAATATGCCAGCCGGTGATGATATTAGAAATCGCTTGTCTAGAGAAGATACTTTTTTTGGACAATTAGGATTTACGTATCTGGGACCAATAGATGGACATGATTTGCGAGATATTATCACTTATTTAGAATTTGCCAAAAGTGTAAAAGGGCCTGTGTTGCTCCATGTCGTCACAAAAAAAGGAAAAGGATACAAACCGGCTGAATTAGATGAACGTGGAACCTGGCACGGTACAGGACCGTATAAAGTCGAAACAGGAAACTTTATTAAGCCAGTAGTGTCGGCACCTTCATGGAGTTCTATTATTAGTCAGGAGTTAATGCGTCTAGCAGCAGAAGATGAAAGAATTGTTGCAATTACGCCTGCCATGCCAGTTGGCTCCAAATTGGAAAAATTTGCAGCAGCGTTTCCTGAGCGTTTTTTTGATGTTGGTATAGCAGAGCAACATGCGACAACTATGTCAGCTGGATTAGCTACGCAAGGTATGAAACCATTTTTAGCGATTTATTCTACCTTTTTACAAAGAGCATATGATCAGGTAGTACATGATGTTTGTCGACAAAAATTAAATGTCGTATTTGGAATTGATCGTGCAGGACTTGTTGGTGCTGATGGGGAGACTCATCAAGGCATTTTTGATATTTCATTTTTGAGTAGCATTCCGAATATGGTGATTACCATGCCAAAAGACGAAGCAGAGGCTAAGCAATTGATGGATACTGCTTTTGCTTATGATGATGGTCCAATCGCGATACGTTATCCAAGAGGAAATGGACCTGGAGTGGAGCCGTATTTATCAACAGAAACAATACCATTTGGGAAATGGGAGATACTAATTCCGCCTGTAGATGCGGTTATTTTAACTTTTGGTCCAACTGTTCAATTGGCGCTTAATGCAGCTAAACAATTGGCGGCAACTGGAAAACAAATTGGTGTTATTAATGCTCGTTTCATCAAACCGCTAGATGAGGAATTGTTACGTAAAATAATAAAGCAAAACATCCCCATTTTGACGGTAGAAGAATCGCTATTAAAAGGCGGATTTGGTGCTAGTGTGTTAGAATTTATAGAAATGAATAATTATACCAATTTTATGTTACATCGGATTGGTTTGCCAGATACATTTATTAGTCATGGTTCTGTACAATTAATTCTTGAATCATATGGCATATCTGAATCTGGTATTGTATTAAAAATAAATGAAATGCTCGCACAAAGCGAGAAGTTAAGGGCGAAGAGACTATGACAATAAAAAAAGAGCGGGCAGATATTCTGCTAGTAGATCAAGGATTATTTGAAACAAGGGAAAAAGCGAAACGTGCGATTATGGCGGGAATTGTCTACCGAAAAGAAGAACGTGTTGATAAACCTGGTGAAAAAATCCCAGTGGATAGTGAACTTCAGGTTAAAGGAAAACAAATGCCATATGTCAGCCGTGGTGGACTTAAATTAGAAAAAGCATTAGATGTGTTTGATTTTGATGTAAAAGCTAAATTAATGCTTGATATTGGTGCCTCTACAGGTGGTTTTACTGATTGTGCACTCCAAAACGGTGCAAAACACTCGTATGCATTAGATGTTGGTTATAATCAGCTTGCATGGAAATTACGAAATAATGAACGCGTTACAGTCATGGAGCGCACTAATTTTCGACATGTTACCCCAGCAGATTTTACAGAAGGATTGGCAGATTTTGCAACGATTGATGTCTCGTTTATTTCTTTAAAATTGATTTTACCTGTACTTAGGACGGTTCTTGTAACTGGTGGTGACGTCATGACATTAATTAAACCGCAATTTGAAGCTGGCCGAGAACAAGTAGGAAAAAAGGGAATCATTCGTGATCCGGCAGTTCATCAATCAGTCGTGGAACATATTGTGCAATTTGCGATAGATAATGGTTATGATTTAATGGGGCTTGATTATTCACCAATTACAGGTGGAGAAGGCAATATCGAATTTATTGCTCATCTTAAATGGACAGGGGAAGAAACCGGAACAAACCATTTACCTTCTGATGCAATAACTAAACTCGTTTCTAAAGCTCATACAAAATTAGATAAATAATGTATACCGGAAAGCAGAAATGTTTTCCGGTTTTTACTTTTATTATGCGATTGTCACCATTTCATTATGTATTTTCAATGTATAAAATATTAAATGAATATTTCTTGCATAATTTTGCACTAATTCCGTGACTTTATGCGTTTTTTCGGATAAGATGTAAGTAGAAAATTATCGTGAGGTGAAAAAGGAATGAATAAAGGTCATCGTCATATTATTATTCGAGAATTGATTACATCTAATGAGATTGACACGCAAGAAGATTTAGTAGAACTTCTTTTAGAACGCGATGTTAAAGTCACCCAAGCAACTGTTTCCCGTGATATTAAAGAACTACATCTAGTCAAAGTTCCAACACAAACTGGTGGTTATAAGTATAGTCTGCCAGCCGATAATAGCTTTAATCCACATCAAAAATTAAAACGCGCATTAATTGATTGTTTTATTGGTATTGATACAGTACAATTTATGATTATTTTAAAAGTCATGCCAGGAAATGGAAATTCAGTTGGTGCGCTAATAGATAACTTAGACTGGCCAGAGAAAGCAGGAACACTTTGCGGAGATGATACTTGCTTGATTATTTGTCGCTCGGAAGAAAATGCCAAAACATTAACAAATCGTTTTATTGATATGCTTTAAAAATGGTTGGAGGTGAATAAGATTGCTTCAAGAAATGACAATTAAAAACTTTGCTATCATTGAATCACTTTCTTTACGTTTTCAGGAAGGAATGACGGTACTGACAGGGGAGACCGGCGCGGGTAAATCAATTATTATTGATGCGCTTGGTCTTCTTGTTGGCGGACGCGGATCAACCGATTTTATTCGTCATGGAGAGGAACGCCTAGAATTGCAAGGACTTTTTGCTCTGGCAGAAGATAATGCCGCCTGCCGAAATGCGCTCTTAGAAAATGGAATAGATGCAACAGATGATATGGTTGTATTGGAACGTAGCCTATTCCGGTCAGGTAAAAATAGCTGTCGAATTAATGGTAAGTTAGTTACGACTGTGCTACTTCGCCAAGTTGGTTCGAAATTAATTGATATTCATAGTCAACATGAGCACCAAGAATTAATGAATGAGGAGTTTCACTTATCCTTATTAGACCGTTTTGCTGCTGATAAAATTAAACCAGTTTTGACAAAATATCAAACTTATTTTAAAGAATACCAAACCATTTCCAAAGAATGGGAGAATTGGACAAAAAATGAACGGGAACTTGCCCAAAGACTTGATATGCTTCGTTTTCAACAGCAAGAAATTGAAAATGCTAATTTACAAGTGGGAGAAGAAGACCGTTTATTAGAACAAAAGAATATCTTGGCAAACTTTGAAAAATTAAACGAAAATTTGCAGGGAGCCTATACAGCCATTCAAGGTGAACCAGGTGGACTTGAATTTGTCGGAGAAGCGATGCGCCAGATGGATACAGCTGCTAGTATTCATACAGATTATAAGGCGGTTAGTGAGGCGATTTCTTCCAGTTACTATATGTTAGAAGATAGCATGAGTCAAATTAGACAAGCACTTGATCAACTAGAATTTCAGCCGGAAGAACTAAATCTAATAGAATCACGATTAAATGACCTAAATCAATTGAAACGTAAATACGGTAAAACAATTGAAGATATTATTCAATATGAACAAGAAATTAGTAGTGAAATGGAGAAATTAACGGATAGTGAATCTCATGTTGGTCATTTAGAATCTAAATTAGCAAGCATGAAAACAGAACTTACTAAACAAGCAAACACACTAACAGATATCCGTAAAAAAGCAGCAACAATACTTGAAAAACAAATAAAACAAGAATTAAATCAACTTTATATGGAAAAAGCGATTTTTAGTGTTCGATTTGAAACGGACAAAATGGAATTAACCGAGAATGGTCAAGATAGTATCGTTTTCTATATGTCTACCAATCCAGGGGAACCATTAAAACCTCTAGCAAAAATCGCTTCAGGTGGAGAATTATCTCGTATGATGTTAGCGCTTAAAACGATTTTCTCTAGACATCAAGGAATAACATCTATTATTTTTGATGAAGTTGATACAGGTGTAAGTGGTCGAGTTGGTCAAGCGATTGCAGAGAAAATATACGCAGTTTCAGTAGGGTCACAAGTTCTTTGTATTAGCCATTTACCACAAGTTGCAGCAATGGCAAACCACCATTATTATATTACTAAAAAAGTACAAAATAAACGAACAACTACTTCTGTTACAATTCTTGAAGGAAATAACAAAGTAGAAGAAATTAGCCGAATGATAGCCGGAATAGAAGTAACAGAATTAACCAAACAACATGCAAAAGAAATGATGGAACAAGCCGAAAAAGTAAAACAAACTTATTAAAAAAACAAAATTGCTTGCATATCGAATAGTTTTTGCTTAAAATGGATAAGGTAGAAATTATTACCTGGTCATAAAAACAACTACTAATTCTGAAATGCGGCTTTTTTGTGCGAAAAAGGAGTTATTTTTTATGACAAGTAAACGATTTTTTTCAGATGATGCAGAAACTAGTTCCTTTGTTTTTGCAATAGCAGGCGCTGATGATGAAATAGTTTTAGAAACAATTCGTTTAGCACTTGCTCAAAAATTAGGCAAATTCCTTTTATTTGGGAAAAACGAAGAGAAAGCTTTAACTGCACATGAAAGTGTCACTTGGATTCAAGCCGATACAGCAGATCAGGCAGCTCAAGGCGCTATTTTAGCCGTGAAAAATAAAGAGGCAGATATTCTAGTGAAAGGTTTTATTCCAACAGCAACTTTAATGCGTCATGTATTAAAAAAAGAAAACGGACTTAGAACAGGCGCTTTATTAAGTCAAATAGCTATTTTTGATATTCCTAATTATCATAAGCCGTTATTATTAACAGATTGTGCTATGAATGTTGCACCAAATACAGAAGAAAAAATCGCTATAACTGAAAATGCAGTAAATGCCGCAATTAAAATTGGTATTTCAAAGCCAAAAGTAGCCTTGCTTAGCGCAGTTGAAGAAGTTACCAATAAAATGCCTTCTACAATCGAAGCAAAAGAAGTAGTCAATCATTTTGGAAGTGAGCTAGAAATTGCTGGGCCGCTTGCGCTAGATGTAGCGATTTCTAAAGAAGCTGCTATTCATAAAGGGATTAAAAGTAGTACGGCTGGTGAAGCGGATATTTTAATTGCTCCCAATATTGAAACTGGAAATGTGCTTTATAAATCGCTAGTTTATTTTGCAGGAGCTAAGGTAGGGAGTGCTATCGTTGGAGCAAAAGTACCTATTGTTATCTCTTCCAGAAACGATACGCCAGAAAATAAACTCGTTTCGTTTATTCTAACTGTCCGAATGGTTGGAAAATAATGAAATAATGTGAATAGACGGACTTTAATATTCTGAATGCAAAGGCTTTTATATGATTGCAGCCTACGTGTTACAATAGTCTTTGGGAAAATGATAACTTACTGCATTTTTCACAATTAAATTTGGAGGAAATTAAATGTCTTTTGATGTTTTGACAATAAATCCCGGTTCGACTTCCACAAAACTCGCTGTATACCAAGGCGACAAACTTCTTTTTGAAGAAACAATCAGACACGGAATGCAAGAACTAGCCAATTTTAATAATGTACAAGATCAATTTGATTTTAGATGGCAATTGCTACAAAGAGTGATTGATTCGTTTGGGTATGATATAAACAAATTAGATGCTGTCGTTGGTCGTGGCGGCTTACTTCGACCAGTTGCTGGCGGTACCTATAAAGTGACTGATAAAATGTTAGCAGATTTACAAGAAAATAAATACGGAGAACATGCTTCCAATTTAGGCGCAATGCTTGCTAAGAAGTTAGCTGATAATCTCCAAATTCCAAGTTTTATTGTGGACCCTGTCGTAGTTGATGAAATGCAGCCGGTTGCAAGATTTTCGGGGAATGAGCTTATCACTAGGAAGAGTATTTTTCATGCGTTAAATCATAAAGCTGCTGGACGGAAAATTGCCAAACAGCTTGGTTCTGATTACGAAAAGATGAATTTTGTTATTGCACATCTTGGTGGTGGTATTTCTGTTGCTGCACACAAACAAGGTAAAGCAGTAGATGTCAATAATGCCTTAGATGGAGACGGGCCATTTAGTCCTGAACGTTCAGGCTCACTACCAATGAATGATTTTCTAGAAGCTTGTTTTAGTGGGAATTGGACTAAACGAGAATTACACGATTTCATTGTTGGTCGTGGTGGAATGATTTCTTATCTAGGTACAAATAGCATGTTAGAGATTGAAGCCAAAGTACATACGGGTAATGAAAAAGCTATAGATGCATTCCAGGCAATGGCTTATCAAGTTAGTAAAGAAATTGGAGCATGTTCAGTAGTTTTAGAAGGTAAGATTGATGCCATTATCCTAACTGGCGGACTTGCTAGAAGTGAACTTTTTACAAAGGAAATTACCAAACAAATTAACTGGATAGCTAAAGTGATTATAGAGCCGGGAGAAGATGAGTTGGAAGCCCTAAATAGTGGCGTACAAAGAGTACTTGCGGGTCTAGAAAAAGAAAAAGTATATTAATAAGGAGGAGATAATGTGGCAACAGAATATGATGTAGTTATTCTTGGCGGGGGAACTGGCGGTTACGTTGCAGCAATACAAGCCGCAAAAAATGGTCAAAAAGTCGCTGTCGTTGAAAAAGGAAAGGTTGGCGGGACATGTCTTCACCGTGGTTGTATTCCAACTAAAGCTTTATTACGTTCTGCAGAAGTCCTACAAACAGTAAAAAAAGCGAGTGAATTTGGTATTACAGTCGAAGGAAATGCTAATATTAACTTTTTACAAGCGCAAACAAGAAAACAAGCAATTGTAGATCAATTAGAAAAAGGAATTCATCAATTATTTAAGCAAGGAAAAATTGATTTATTTGTTGGAACAGGAACTATATTAGGCCCATCTATCTTTTCACCAACAGCTGGAACGGTATCTGTTGAATTTGGGGATGGTTCAGAGAATGAAATGCTAATTCCTAAAAACCTTATTATAGCCACTGGTTCCAAGCCACGTAGTCTCAAAGGTCTTACAATTGATGAAGAAAATGTGTTATCTTCTGACGGTGCCCTTAATTTAGAAACATTGCCTAAATCGATCATTATTGTTGGTGGTGGCGTAATCGGGATGGAATGGGCTTCCATGATGCATGATTTTGGTGTAGAAGTCACTGTTCTGGAATACGCTGATAGAATTTTACCAACGGAAGATAAAGAAGTAGCAAAAGAATTAGCGAGACTTTACAAAAAGAAAAAATTAACTATGCATACAGCTGCTGAAGTTCAAGCAACTAGCTATAAAAAAACTGATACAGGTGTCCAAATAAATGCAGTAATTAAAGGTGAGGAACAAACATTTACAGCAGACAAGATTCTTGTTTCTGTAGGGCGTTCTGCTAATACGGAAAATATCGGCTTACAAAATACTGATGTTACAACTGAAAATGGCTTTATTCAAGTTAATGACGCTTATCAAACAAAAGAAAGCCATATTTATGCAATTGGTGACTGCATCCCAACAATTCAACTTGCACATGTTGCGATGGAAGAAGGAACAATCGCAGCTAACCATATTGCTGGAAAATCGATTGAAAAACTAGATTACGATTTAGTTCCACGTTGTATTTATACATCAACAGAAATTGCAAGCGTTGGTATTACCGAAGAACAAGCCAAAGAACGTGGCTATAACATAAAAAAAGGCAAGTTTTTCTTCCGAGGTATCGGAAAAGCACTCGTTTACGGGGAGTCAGACGGTTTTATTAAAATCATTGCAGATAAAGATACGGACGATATTCTTGGTGTTAGCATGATTGGACCTCATGTAACCGATATGATTAGTGAAGCCGCACTCGCGCAAGTATTAAACGCAACCCCATGGGAAGTGGGAAATACGATTCACCCACACCCAACTTTATCAGAAAGTTTTAGAGAAGCTGCCCTTGCTGTGGATGGTAATGCAATTCATGGTTAATACAGCTTTAAAGGAGGAACAAAAATGACTTTAAAAGAAGCCGGTTTAACAGAAGATAAATTAGTAAAAATGTATAAAACAATGTTAATGGCAAGGAGACTTGATGAACGTATGTGGCTACTCAATCGTTCTGGGAAAATCCCTTTTACGATTTCTGGGCAAGGACAAGAAACAGCTCAAATCGGTGCTGCATTCGCCTTTGATTTAGAAAAAGATTATGCCTTACCATATTATCGTGATTTAGCAGTAGTTTTAGCTTTTGGTATGACAGCAAAAGATATAATGCTCTCTGCTTTTGCGAAAGCTGAGGATCCAAACTCGGGCGGTCGTCAAATGCCTGCTCACTTTGGTCAAAAAGCTAATCGTATTGTGACACAAAGTTCACCAGTAACCACACAGTTTCCACATGCTGCTGGTATTGGATTAGCAGCAAAAATGGCTAATGATCCAGTTGCAATCTATGCTTCCACTGGTGAAGGCTCCTCTAACCAAGGAGATTTTCATGAAGGAATCAACTTTGCATCTGTACATAAGTTGCCAGTTGTATTCGTTATCCATAATAATAAGTATGCTATCTCTGTTCCAGCTTCTAAACAATATGCCGCAGAAAAACTTTCGGACCGAGCAATTGGTTACGGAATTCCTGGTGAGCGAGTAGATGGAACAAATATGGGAGAAGTTTATGCAGCTTTTAAACGTGCAGCTGATCGAGCAAGAAATGGGGAAGGTCCTACGTTAATTGAGACAGTTTCCTATCGTTTTACACCACACTCCTCTGATGATGATGATAGTAGCTATCGTTCCAAATCAGAAGTCGCAGAAGCAAAAGAAAAAGACCCATTAAAGATTTTTGAAAAAGAGCTAGTTGATGAAGGTTATTTAACAGAAGAAAAAATTGCTGAAATCGAAAAAAGTGTTGCTAAAGAAGTTAATGAAGCAACCGATTATGCGGAAAATGCAGCATACGCAGAACCAGAATCATCCTTACTATATGTATACGATGAAGATGCGAATAGCTGATTAGGAGGGAATTTTAATGCCAGTCATTTCATATATTGATGCAATAACAATGGCGCTTAAAGAAGAAATGGAGCGCGATGATAAAGTATTTATTTTAGGGGAAGATGTAGGGAAAAAAGGCGGTGTATTTAAAGCAACTGCCGGTTTGTATGATGAATTTGGTGAAGATCGTGTTTTAGATACACCACTTGCAGAGTCAGCGATTGCTGGAGTTGGAATTGGTGCTGCAATGTATGGATATCGTCCAGTTGCCGAAATGCAGTTTGCTGATTTTATCATGCCAGCTGTGAATCAAATTATTTCTGAAGCCTCGAGAATTCGCTATCGTTCGAATAATGATTGGTCTTGTCCAATGGTCATTCGCGCTCCGTTTGGTGGTGGCGTTCACGGAGCACTTTACCACTCTCAATCGGTCGAAAAAGTATTCTTTGGACAACCAGGACTGAAAATTGTGGTTCCATCTTCTCCATATGATGCTAAAGGACTTTTAAAAGCAGCGATTCGCGATAATGATCCAGTGCTTTTCTTTGAACATAAACGTGCATATCGCTTACTTAAAGGGGAAGTACCAGAAACAGATTATATCGTTCCAATCGGTAAAGCCAACGTGGTTCGTGAAGGCGATGATATTACGGTGATAACATATGGTCTAGCTGTTCAATTTGCTCAACAAGCTGCTGAAAGACTTGCAAGTGAAGGTGTAGAAGCACATATTCTTGATTTGCGTACTATTTATCCATTAGATCAAGAAGCAATTATCGAAGCAACAAAGAAAACTGGAAAAGTCCTTCTTGTAACAGAAGACAATAAACAAGGTAGCATTATTAGCGAAGTAGCAGCAATTATCTCAGAACATTGCTTATTCGACTTAGATGCACCGATTGCAAGACTTGCTGGACCAGATACCCCAGCAATGCCTTTTGCTCCAACAATGGAAAAACATTTTATGATTAATCCAGACAAAGTTGCAGATGCAATGAAAGAATTAGCGGAATTTTAGACCCGTTTTAAATAAAAGGAGTGAAGACCCGTGGCAGTTGAAAAAATAACCATGCCCAAGTTAGGGGAAAGTGTAACAGAAGGAACCATTAGTTCATGGTTAGTCAAACCCGGTGATAAAGTAGAAAAATATGATGCTATTGCTGAAGTGTTAACTGACAAAGTAACCGCTGAAATTCCATCTTCATTTAGCGGTACCATTAAAGAGCTTTTGGCGGAAGAAGATACAACATTAGAAGTCGGCGAAGTGATTTGTACAATTGAAACAGCTGAAACTAGTAACGTGGAAGTGGAGACAAAAGAACAGACGCCTGACGAGACACCTAAAGAAACAAATGAATCAGCAAAACAAGTAACATTAGCGGAGGCACCAGCAAGCGGAAGATTTTCTCCTGCTGTACTACGAATCGCTGGTGAAAATAATATCGATTTAAATACCATTCAAGGAACAGGAAAAGGCGGCCGGATTACAAGAAAAGATTTGCTGCAAAGAATAGAAACCGGTTCAGCAGCTCCTAAACAAGAACAGCTGGAACAACCAACACGTGAACAAACAAAGACTCCTGAACCAGTTAGAACAGTAGCAGGAGACAAGGAAATTCCAATTAACGGCGTAAGAAAAGCAATTGCTAAACATATGAGTATTAGCAAACAAGAAATTCCGCATGCGTGGATGATGGTTGAAGTCGATGCAACTGGTCTTGTTCGCTACCGTAATTCTGTGAAAGATAGCTTTAAAAAAGAAGAAGGCTATTCATTAACTTACTTTGCTTTTTTCATCAAAGCAGTAGCACAAGCATTAAAAGAATTCCCACAACTTAATAGCACGTGGGCAGGAGATAAAATTATTGAGCATGGGAATATCAATATTTCTATAGCAGTTGCAGCCGGAGATTTACTCTATGTGCCGGTAATTAAAAATGCAGATGAAAAATCAATTAAAGGTATTGCTCGTGAAATTAGCGAACTTGCTTTAAAAGCTCGAAATGGAAAACTTACACAAGCGGATATGGAAGGTGGCACATTTACAGTTAATAGTACTGGTTCTTTTGGTTCCATACAATCTATGGGAATTATTAACCATCCACAAGCAGCTATTCTTCAAGTAGAGTCAATTGTTAAACGTCCAGTAATTATTGATGATATGATTGCTGTTCGTGACATGGTAAATCTATGTTTGTCCATTGATCATCGTATACTAGATGGATTACTTGCAGGCAAATTCTTACAAGCTATAAAAGCCGCAGTAGAAAAAATTTCAAAAGATAATACAGCGTTATATTAAATATGTTTTAATCTAGCTTTAGCGGGTATTGTTTAGTACATCTAGATCCATACCCCTAAACTCCCTAGATGTCTTGGGTAGTACTTTCGGGTGCTGCTCTTTTTTTGTAGAAAAAAGCAAAAAAAAATCTGAACCAAATTGGCTCAGACAGTAATCTCTTATAGAAACATTAATACCCCAGTTAAAACACTAGATAATACAATCGCGATCAACATTAAAATAACGACAACGCGAACTATTTTTTTATTAGTCATTGTGGAAGAAAACTCCTCTCATAAAGCTTTACTTAAATATATCTTACTGATAAATGAGAAGAATTTCAAGTAATTTTTGTATTTTTTATCCAAAAAGACCAAAGGGGAATAATTTATGGAAACGAATGTGAAAAAATATTTTATGGAACTTATTCAAATTCCGTCTATTTCTAGAAAAGAAGCAGCTATTTTAAGTTATATAGAAAGTCATTTAACTAATTTAGGCGTTTCATTTAGTTTAGATGAAAGTTATGGTCTAATTGCTCGAATTCCAGCAACTGCTGAAAATTTTCCAATCATTCTTTTTGGTAGCCATGTAGACACTCATCCAAGCGCAGAAAAACCAATTGTTCAAATTGATGAGGGTAAAATTAGGACGGAAAACGATGCTTCATTAGGTGCAGATGATAAAGCAGCAGTGGCGGCTATGTTAGCTGCGATAGATTATTTTGTTGCTGAAAAAACAGTACATGGTCCAATTGAATTTATTTTTACGACTAGAGAAGAACTTGGAATGGTTGGAATGAAATTATTTCCAGAAGAAAAAATCACAGCTACTTACGGCTATTGCTTAGATGCTCCAGGAAAAGTTGGTAGCTATCAAGCTAAAGCAAATACGTTAGTAGCAGTTAACTTTACAATTGCGAGCTCTGATATTACACAAATGTCACCAATTTCTGTTGCTAGAATGGCGCTTCATGCAACAAAACCCGGCCGCATTGACAAGGAAAATAAGTGGGAAATTCAGTCGTTCTCTGGAGGAATTAATGATAATAATCAGCAAGATGCGCAACTAGAAATTATATTTGATTCAAGTGCTAATTATTCCAAAGCATTAGGGCATATTCAAACAATAAAAGAACGCTTTAGTCAGATATGTGAGAAATACGGTGCCACATTGGCTCATGAAACAGCGCTGATTTATGAAGGTTTTCAAATTCAAAAAAAACACCCATTAATCAATATTCTTCAAAAAGCTACACAAAAACAAGGATTAAAAATGCAAGAAATAAGTCTAGAAGGCGGAACTGATGCAAATATTTTGAACGAAAAAGGGATTCCAACGATATTACTTTCTGCGGGATACGAGCAAGCGCACACGGAAGAGGAGTATGTGTTTGTAGAGCAATTAGAAGAGCTTACACATTTAGTCATAAATCTAGCAGAATCCGCAAAAAATGAAAAAATTTTACTTAGAAAGTTAAATTAATGAAAAAAAGTCAAATAATTCGGATTGATTCATTGTCCAAGAGGCAATTCTTTGATATAGTAAATAATGTTGATACTTTTATGTGTCATGTTGAAGTAAGACAGATTTTTCTGCCTTAATAAACCGGAAAGGAAGAAGTGCAAAATGGCAAAACAAGAAATAGGCGTTATAGGAATGGGCGTTATGGGTCGTAATTTAGCCCTAAATATCGAAAGCCGCGGTCATACAGTATCTATCTTTAACCGTTCTTCTGAAAAAACAAAAGCGGTAATGGAAGAAAATGCGGACAAAAAATTAGTACCAACTTATAGTTTAGAGGATTTTGTCGAATCTCTTGAAGTACCACGCCGTATTCTTATTATGGTAAAAGCTGGCGATGCTACAGATATGATGATTGAAGCAGTTAAACCTTTCTTAAATGAAGGAGATATTTTAATTGATGGCGGGAATGCATTCTTTAAAGACACGATTCGTCGTAATAAAGAATTAAGTGAAGAAGGATTTAATTTCATCGGAACTGGTGTATCAGGCGGAGAAGAAGGCGCATTAAAAGGACCTTCTATTATGCCGGGTGGACAACGCAAAGCATATGACCTTGTAGCTCCAATTTTACGTGAAATTGCTGCAGTAGCAGATGGCGAACCTTGTGTAACTTATATTGGTCCAGATGGTGCAGGACATTACGTTAAAATGGTGCATAATGGTATCGAATACGGTGATATGCAATTAATCGCAGAAGCCTACACAATTTTAAAAGAAATTGGTGGACTTAACCATGAGGAACTTGCAACTGTATTTGAAGAATGGAATAATGGCGAACTGGATAGCTATTTAATCGAGATCACTAAAAATATTCTAAAAGTAAAAGACGAAGAAACTGGTAAACCAATAGTGGATGTTATTTTGGACAAAGCCGGTCAAAAAGGTACTGGTAAATGGACTAGCCAAAGTGCACTTGATTTAGGTGTACCGCTTTCCTTAATTACCGAATCTGTATTTGCACGCTACATTTCTGCATTGAAAGAAGAACGTGTTTATGCAAGTACTGTTTTAAATGGTCCTTCTAATTACCAATTTGAAGGGGACAAAAAAGCTTTTGTGGAATCTGTTCGTCGCGCACTTTATTTCAGTAAAATTGCTTCTTATGCACAAGGTTTTGCTCAAATGAGAGCTGCAAGCGAAGAGAATAATTGGGATTTACAATACGGGGAAATTGCAAAAATCTTCCGCGCTGGCTGTATTATCCGTGCTCGCTTCTTACAAAAAATTACAGATGCTTATAACCAAGATAAAAATCTTAAAAACTTACTACTTGATCCTTATTTCAAAGATATTGCCCACAATTACCAAGGCGATCTTCGTACAGTCGTAGCAGAAGCAGTAAAAGCTGGAATTCCAGTGCCAACATTTACTGCAGCAATTAGCTATTACGATAGTTATCGTTCTGAGGTATTACCTGCAAATCTTATTCAAGCGCAACGTGATTATTTTGGAGCGCATACGTATGAAAGAATTGATAAACCAGGAATTTTCCATACAGAATGGCCAGAAGTAGACGAATAAGTTTTCAAAAAGAGACACTCCTACATAATGTGAGTGTCTCTTTTTTATTGGTATAGAATAGTTAAGTTCCTATAATTGGCATAGAGTAAATATATTTTTTGCTAGTAACTTGGTCAAGCATAAATACAGCAATATCCTCACGAGAGATACTCCATTTTAGCTTACTATCACCATAGCTCGTTTTTATATTTCCTTTATATGGCGAATTTTTAGGAGCGATAAATCTAACTATTGTCCATTCGACAGTAGACGCAGTAATTAATTTTGCAATAGAGAGCATTTCTGTTTTCGCCTGTTTTAATGCTATCCCAGCAATCAAGGAGGGGAATATCGTAGTAAATGATTTTTTATCTTTTTTAAATGGAATACTTGGGGTTCCCCAATCAATTAATCGTTTTATTCCGCATTCAACCATAGCTTGAAGCAATATTTTGTGACCATCTAATGAAACAGTTCCTACATATTTTTTCATTGGAATACCAACACACCATATCACCACATCACATCCACTAAGTGCCGCCTTTATTTTTAGATAATTAGTTAATTCTCCTGTATGAATTTCCAAATTAGGATGATGTATTGTTACTTTATCTGCATTGCGAACATAAGCATTTACGATAAATCCACGTTCCAAAGCATGCTGGACAACAAATTTACCGATACCACCAGTAGCACCAAAAATGGCTATTTTCATAATCAACCTCCAAATGATCGTCTTTACTTTTCAAAGTATAAAGAGTAAAATTTGTTTTCACAAGTACCTTATTTTTTAATAGGTACTATTAAAAATGATAGTAATGGAGGCTATTGCATGACAAATAGTAAAGAAAACACAAATATAATCTCATGCCCTGTCGCAGATGTTCAAAAAATTATTAATGGGAAATGGACAATAGTAATTATTTATTTTCTAAGTCAAAAAACCTTTCGTTTCGGTGAGCTAAGTCGAGAAATACCACAAATTACACAAGCTAATTTAACAAAAGAGCTACGTTTATTAGAAAATACGGATTGATTCATCGAGAAGTTTATCGAGAAGTACCTCCGAAAGTCGAATATTCTTTGACCGATATTGGAACGAAATTTCTGCCAATCATTGAAGCGCTGGAGGTATGGGCAGTGGAGTATCAGGAATATAAAAATGAATATTTATAAGTAAATTTTAAAGTGTCAGACGTTTATTTTCATTGGTGAGTGCTTTTTTTATGAGATTTCTATGAATAAATCATGGTAAAGTAGTAAAAAATGCAGGAAATATCCATTTATAGGCTGTTATTAGTTGTTTTTGAGTCAAAGTTCGTTACAATAGTAATAGGAATATAGTGTAATGACCGAAAGAGAGGGTTAGGCCAAATGAATAGAATATTAATTGTTGAAGATGAAAAAAATTTAGCCCGTTTTATTGAGTTAGAATTACAACATGAAAATTATGAAACAGCAGTCGCGAATGATGGACGAGCTGGACTTGAACTCGCATTAAACGAAGAATGGGATGCAATTTTGCTTGATTTAATGTTGCCGCATTTGAATGGCGTAGAAGTATGTCGTCGTGTTCGCCAAGTAAAACAAACACCAATTATTATGATAACTGCACGTGACTCTGTCATTGATCGTGTATCAGGACTTGATCACGGGGCAGATGATTATATTGTTAAGCCATTTGCAATTGAAGAGTTACTTGCTCGGCTACGTTCTCTATTACGTCGAGTTGAGAATGCGGAACAATCAGCTAAACAAACGACGCTTCAATACCGAAATCTTATTGTTGAAAAAGAAAATCGGATTGTAAAACGAGATGAAGAAATTATTGATTTAACAAAACGTGAATATGAACTTTTACTCACTCTAATGGAAAATGTCAATATCGTGCTAACTCGAGAAGTGCTACTGAATAAAGTTTGGGGTTATGAAACAGAAGTAGAAACAAATGTAGTGGATGTATATGTTCGTTATTTGCGAAATAAAATTGATCATCCTGACGAAGAAAGTTATATTCAAACTGTTCGTGGGACTGGGTATGTGATGCGTACATGACAACCAGCCCATTCTCCTTAAAAAGTCGCTCTTTGAAATTTAAATGGACTTTTGGAGCTAGTGCAGCCATTTTTCTAACTTTTTTCTTGTTTTCCTATGCGATTTACCAAGGAATTGGGCAAATGTTGCTTAATGAAGAAGAACCAGAAGTGAAAGAACTGCTGCTAGCAACCACGAGTACGCTAACCAATCAAGATCTAACCGACAATGAGGAAATCAAATATCTATTTAATAATGACAAAACGGTGAACCGAAAATTACAAGATCAAGTAATTAACTTGTATGATGAAGATGGTCATTTTATTAATAAATACTATTTTTCAAGAAATCAAGATATTACAAGCATTGATTTTTCGCAGTATTTTGTGAGTGGAACTGATAAATTCATTATGAATAAACCCACGATAGATGGGCAGAAGATGATGACTGCACAAATGCCGATTGTTGCAGATGACAACACGACGGTTATTGGATATGCACAGGTTGTTAATCCACTTACTTCTTATAATCGAATGATGGATCGATTACTTGTGACGATGATTCTTCTTGGTGCTGTGGCGCTATTTATTAGTGGAATGCTAGGTTACTTACTTGCACAAAACTTCTTAAACCCGCTAACAAAACTCGCTCGCTCAATGAATGATATTCGCAAAAATGGTTTCCAAAAACGTATTGAAACAAAAACTAACTCTCGAGATGAAATTGGAGAGTTGACGGTTGTTTTTAATGATATGATGACAAGAATTGAAACTAGTTTTGAACAACAAAAACAATTTGTGGAAGATGCATCACATGAGTTACGGACGCCTGTACAAATCATGGAAGGACATTTGAAACTTCTTACTCGTTGGGGAAAAGACGATCCAGAAGTGTTAGATGAATCATTAAATGCATCGTTAACAGAATTAGAGCGAATGAAAAAATTAGTACAAGAAATGCTTGATTTATCAAGGGCTGAACAAATTTCACAAACCAAAGAATTGCAAATAACAGATGTAAATGCAACGGTTGAACAAGTAAGACGTAATTTTGAAGTTATGTATGAAACTTTTACATTCAAACTAATTGAAGATGACACAGATTTACGTGCTCTTATTCAACATAATCACCTAGAACAAATTTTGATTATCATTATGGATAATGCAGTTAAGTATTCTGGTAATGGAACAGAAGTCGATATGCATTTATATAAGGAAAAAAATCAAATTCATATTGATGTTCGCGATTATGGGGAAGGTATTTCTCAGGAAGAAATTGATAAAATTTTTAATAGATTTTACCGGGTAGATAAAGCGAGAAGCCGTGAAAAAGGCGGTAATGGTTTAGGTCTTGCAATCGCTAAACAACTAGTTGAAGGGTACCTTGGAACAATTGGCGCGATTAGTGAGCCTGATAAAGGTACTACTATCAAAATCACCTTGCCGTATATTGAACCAAAATCAAAATAACACATACACGCCCATCTAAATTTTAGGTAGGCGTGTATTTTTGTCCATAAGCATATATTATCAATAGAAAATCCCCTGGAAAATATAATTTTATTTTCCAGGGGATTTTTTAACTATTATTTTTCTTTCTTTTGTTCTTCAACGATTTGTTCAAACTCTTTTTCTTCTTGTTCCATTATTTTAATTTCTGGGTGTTTATTCATATATAATTTTTTCGTTAATAATGTTTGTCCTGCTAAGAAAATACCACCGACCGCCCAGTATAGAGCAAGTGCAGATGGAGCGGAGAATGAAACAAATAAAATCATGATAGGTGACATTAAGCCAATTATTTTCATTTGTTTCTTTTGTTCAGGTGAGTACCCAATCATTGAAACGAAATATTGAGCCAAATATACCAACCCAGCAATAATTGCTAAAATCATATCTGGTGAACCTAGATTAAACCATAAGAACGTATGGCTGGCAATTTCTGAGGAGCCACGAATTGCATAATAGAAAGCCATCAATATAGGCATTTGTATTAGTAAAGGTAAACAGCCCATTTGCATTGGGTTAATATTATATTTAGAATAAACGGCCATCATTTCTTTTTGAATGGTTGCTTGTTCTTCTTTTGATGTTGCTCGTTTAAGTCGTGCTTGAATTTCGTCAATTTCTGGTTTAGCTACGGCCATTTTTGATTGCATACCCATTTGTGCTTTTGCTGTACGCAAGTTGAGAGGCATAATAAGCGCACGGATTAATAAAGTAGTTATAATAATCGCAACACCATAATTATCGCCAACAAAGGATGCAACAAACATAATAAAGCTTGTAAATGGTTGGATTAAATAGGTGCTAAAGAAACCATCCGTATTTTGAGAAGGGTCCAAACTACAACCTGTAAGTAGTAGTAATGCACCAAATAGTACGCTAATTAGAATAATATTTTTCTTTTTCAATGTTTCATTTTCCTCCTAAATGATAAAATAATAAGTTTATACGTTGGAAAATGAAAAACTGTCTTCATCATCGGTAATAGCGCTACATTTCATTGTGACTGCCAACCAATTGATAATAAAATTGGGAGAAGCTCGGTAAAAATGAGCTTTTAATGAAAGCTTACTTCGCTTTAAATAAATAGCGTCAGCGGGTAGCACCATTTTCGGTTTTAATAATGTAATAGCCGACCAATAACTAAAAATCGTCAACATTAATAAAAACGTTACCGTAAGTGAAATGAATTCTGGTTCCAGTAAAATCTGCAAAATGGAAATCATGCCACGCATTCGCTCCTTTCAAGGTTTAAGTACTCATTAACTATAATGCAAAAAGAGCTATAGTACAACCACTATTTTTTAAAATTAATAAATAATATCAAACGTTTTTCGTTCTTCTACTGGAGCGCCTTTATAAATATAAACATGCTCAATTCGACAACCAGGAGAAGGCCCTTTTTTAATAGCATCAATAAATTTATCTAAATTTTCTTCTTCTGCAATGGCATGAATTTCAACAGATCCATCATCTAGGTTTTTAACAGTTCCACTAATGTCATATTTATATGCAACATGTTTTGTCGTGTAACGAAAACCAACTCCTTGAACAAATCCAGTCACTCTTAAAATCGCTGTATTCCGAGCCATTATGCAACCAATCCTTTCTATTTTTCCTTATACTTAGTGTATCTTTTTTTCGAGCTACTTTCAAAAATTTGCATTTCAGTATTTCAAGCAGGCTTATGCTATAATAATAGTATTCTAATTAGTGTTGGGAGTTTTTATGATGGCAAAGTGGAATGTCTATCTAACCAAAGGGGAATATGAACCTTGGTGGTTTTTCGAGGAATGGGAAACATCTATTCAAGCAGATTATTCTTTTTCAGAAAAAGAGGAAGCACTGGCTAAATATCAAGAACTAGCAGAAGTGTTATTGCGTAATTATCCTAATCATCAAACAAAAAAAGATTGTCTACTTGCTGCTTGGAATGAAGAAGAAGTGGAATATTGTGAAGACTGCGAAGATGACATTCAAACCTTCCATGGTCTAATTTTATTTTTAGACGGGGAAGTATATCAACCAACTCTCGAAGAAAAAGAAACTATTTTCAAAACCGTACTGACATTTACTTGAGATGTATGTATTATCTCGTTGAAAAATATAGGAGAAATTAGTGATTTGTGGAGGACTAGAAATGCAAAAGAACGAGGACTTATTAAGAGAAAGGCGCAAAGATGAGCATGTTGCCCTTGGAGTAAAACAAAACGAACAACTTGGCAAATCTAGTTTAGATGATATTCAGCTGCTAGGAACCTCTATCCCGCGCTACAATGTGCGTGATATTGATTTAACAACAACGATTTGCGGGATGGATGTGGCGTTTCCTTTTTACATTAATGCGATGACTGGTGGGAGTCGCCATACTAAGAAAATCAATGCGGATCTTGCAGAAATTGCAAAAGAAGTAGGGATTCCGATGGCAGTTGGTTCACAATCTGCCGCATTAAAAAATAGCACGCTTATTGATACATATCAAGTTGTTCGGGATAACAATCCAAATGGAGTAATACTAGCAAATATAAGCCCAGAAGTGAAAATAGAAGATGGATTACGCGCGGTAGAGATGTTAACTGCTGATGCTCTCCAAATTCATATTAATCCAGCCCAAGAGTTAGTTATGCAAGAAGGGGACCGTTCTTTTAGTCACTGGTTAACAAGAATAGAAGAATATGTTAAGTTGTCGCCAGTGCCTATAATTGTTAAAGAAGTTGGTTTTGGGTTAACGCGTGAGACAGTTACATCTTTAGCAAATATTGGTGTTCAAACGGTCGATTTAGCTGGGAAGGGCGGGACAAACTTCGCCCAAATTGAAAATGATCGTCGACGTGACCAAGCATATGATTTTTTGCTTGATTGGGGTATTACTACTGGCCAAGCATTATTAGATATGCAACATACGGATGCGCCAGATATAGCCTTTCTTTCATCTGGGGGCATTAGGACACCAATGGATATCGTGAAATCTTTAGCACTTGGAGCAGACAGCGTTGGGATGGCAGGACAAGTTATTTATTCATTGAAAAAAAATGGTGTCGAACAAACTATTGCTAAATTGGAGTTATGGAAAGAACAATTACGAGGATTATTTGTTCTGGCAGATGCCCAAAATATTACTGAACTTAAAAAAACTTCATTGGTCGTGACAGGAGAACTTGCTACATGGGGAAATTTACGAGGAATTGATTTAAAACAATTAGCTAATAGAAAATAAAAACCAGCTTGCTAAGATATTTGCCCTTAAAGTTAGATTGTTTGGTCTAACTTTAAGAGGGCAATACAGCATGCTGGTTTTTAGTTTTGTTATTGAACTGTTTCGTTTAAAGCTTCTAGTCTTTCAGTAAAACTTTCTTTGGATAAATTTTTAGTATATAAATTTGCTGGATGAACACGGCATTCATTGGAACAGCTGTGTAAATATTTTTCTTCATTTTCGACAGAGGCAAGAATTTGTTTATTGCAATACGGATTAGCACAATTAATGTAGCGTTCACAAGGGGTACCATCAAAGTAATCTTTACCAACAATTGTCGGATTTACTTGGTTGATTGGAACGGCGATTCGCTCATCAAAAACATACATTTGCCCGTCCCAAAGTTCTCCTTGTGTTTCTTCGTTTTTTCCATAGGTAGCAATACCACCGTGAAGTTGGCTTACATCATCAAAGCCAGCTGTTTTTAGCCAACCAGAAAATTTCTCACAACGAATACCACCAGTGCAATAAGTCACAATTTTTTTATCGGCCAATTGATCACGATTTTCTTCAATCCAACTAGGTAATTCACGGAAATTTTGGATATCTGGTCGAACAGCTCCACGAAAATGACCAAGATCAAATTCATAATCATTTCTTGCATCTAAAATAACAGTGTCTTCTGCTAGCAGAGCTTCGCGAAATTCAGCTGGTTCTAAATAAGTTCCAGTTATTTCAAGCGGATTTACATCATTTTCTAAACTTAAACTAACAATTTCTGCTCTTGGTCGAACATGCATTTTTTTAAAGGCATGAGCGTCTGTCTCGTCAATTTTAAATACCATATCACGAAAACGTTCATCCTTTGCCATATAAGCCATATAGTTATTTGTTGCTTCCACAGTGCCAGAAACGGTGCCGTTAATCCCCTCAGTAGCCACCAATATCCGACCTTTTAATTCCATTTCTTTGCAAGCAGCTAAATGCTCTTTTGCAAAAGATTCTGGATCATCAATCGTTGTGTATTTGTAATATAACAACACTTGATAGTCACTCATAATTTTATCACCCTTCAAAATGTATTTCATGTGCGAGATTTTCTCCACAAGTTTGCGCATTAATACTATACTATAGCAAGATGGAGCCTGGCAAGTAGACGAACTGAAAAAATACTTCTTATTATTAACTATGTGTACAAGGACAAAACAGCTATGGTATACTTATTAAATATGAAGCAAAAATTTTGTTAATGGAAGCAAGTGTTGTTTTCATTGCCTAAAAATAAAGAATAAAGTAAGGATTGGGCGTGAGCTATGTGCAAATAAATGAATCGTTTTTGGAGGAACTAGCCTTAAAAAAAGTAAAACAAGAACGACGAAGAAGATTGAAATGGTTTGTTTATAAGTTTTTGATGATAACTTTTGGGGCAATTTTAATGGGTGTTGGCCTAGAACTTTTTCTTGTAAACAATCAGATATTAGATGGCGGTGTAGTTGGGATTTCCATTATTATTTCACAACTAACGCCTTTACCACTAGGTGTTTTAACATTTGTACTTAATATTCCATTTTTTATTATGGGTTACCGAAAAATCGGAAAAGTATTTGCGCTGTTTACTTTGTATGGTATTGCAGTCATGTCAATTGTAACGCTCTTGTTGCATGATATGGAGCCTGTGACAGACGATTTGCTACTTGCTACAGTATTTGGTGGAATGACGCTTGGACTTGGTGTTGGACTCGTAATCCGCAATGGTGGAGCCCTTGATGGAACAGAAATTATTTCCATCATTATTAATGGTAGAACCCCATTTTCGACTGGGCAAATTATTATGTTTATCAATATTGTTATTTTTATTATCGCAGGACTTGTTTTTAACTGGGACCGAGCGATGTATTCACTAATTACATACTTTTTAGCGTATAAAGTTATTGATATTGTTATTCAAGGTGTAGATGAATCGAAAAGTGCTTTTATTATTAGCCGTTATTATGAAGAAATTGGTGCAGAAATTATGGATCAGCTTGGAAAAGGTGTGACTTATTTGGATGCAACAGGAGGATATTCTGGCGATGTAAGAAAAGTAGTTTTCGTTATTGTCTCAAGATTTGAAGAAGTGAAGGTGAAAGCAATTCTAGATGAGATTGATCCAGAAGCTTTCTTAGCAGTTGGTGGTAGCATGTCAGAAGTTCGTGGTGGTAAGCTTATGAACACGAAAACACCCCATTTATAACAAAAAGAAACCATATTTCTCTTCAAAGGAGATTTGTGGTTTTTTTAAGGAAACATTTGTTTGGATAATAGGGCTTTAGTATGAACTATGAAATGGTTTGATATGCTATAATAGAACAAGCGAAAAAAGGAATAGGTGGGACTTAAATGGCGACACAAAAGAAAAAAACGACTGGACGTAAAAAAACATCTAGCCGTTCGAAAAAGAAAAAATCAGCATCATTACGCTCAGAAATAGTTGGTGTTATTTTAGTAGCGTTTGGAATAGTAGGGATTTTACAATTAGGTTTTATTGGTAGAGTATTTTTTGCCCTTTCTGAGATGTGGGTAGGTTTGTTAAGCTATGTCCTTTTAGCAGGATTTGTTATTCTTGGGGGCTATTTAGTAATAAAAAGACAACGACCACGTTTTTTTAGCAAGCGCCTAGTTGGAATTTATTTAATTATTTTAGGCTTTTTAACATATATACATATGTATTTTATTGTGCACACACTGGGAGCAGATAGTTCCGTCCTATTAGGAACATGGAAACTCCTTCTTGAGAATTTATTTAATCCTAATCAAGTAGGATTTGTTGGAGCCGGCATGTTAGGTGCAGCAATTACTTCAGTTACTTATTTTTTAGTAGATCGTTTAGGAACGAATATTATCGCAGTATTATTAATCGTTTATGGTTTCTCACTAGTTTCCGGAATATCAATACGCCAATTTTTTGCTAAAATAGCTGATTTTGTTCGCTATTTATTTTCAAAAGGAAAGGCAGCTACAGAAAAAGGTAAAGAAGTAAAAGCGAAACGTGATCAAAAGAAAGCAGAAAAAGCAGCAGAAGACGAAATAGAAGCGGAAGTAGTTGAAATAGAACCGGAAAAAGAAGAAAAACTACCACCAATTATTTCTAATTTCAGTTCTAAAGTAGAGCTAGTAAAAGATCCGCCAGAAGAAAGTGAAGAAACAGATACGAAAGATCCGGATTTAGTCCTTTTTGAACAAGAATCTTTTGAAAACGAAATTTACCAATTACCACCTGTAGATATTTTGGCGCCTGCGAAAGTAACAGACCAAAGTAAAGAGTATGACCAAATAAAAGTAAACGCCAAAAAACTGGAAGACACCTTCAGCAGTTTTGGTGTAAAAGCAAAGATTACGCAAGTTCATTTAGGGCCAGCTGTTACTAAATATGAGGTACAGCCTTCTGTTGGTGTTAAAGTAAGCAAAATAGTTTCATTAAGTGATGATATTGCCCTTGCTTTAGCTGCAAAAGATATTCGAATTGAAGCACCAATACCAGGAAAATCTGCTATCGGAATAGAAGTGGCGAATCAAAATGTCGCAATGGTTTCGTTACGTGAGGTTCTTGAAAATAATCCAAAAAACAATCCAGAAGAAAAACTGCAAATTGCTCTTGGTCGAGATATTTCCGGAGAAGCAATGATGGCGAGTTTAGATAAAATGCCTCATTTACTGGTCGCAGGAGCAACAGGAAGCGGGAAGTCTGTCTGTATTAATGGAATTATCACAAGCATTTTACTTCGCGCTAAACCTCATGAAGTAAAAATGATGATGATAGATCCAAAAATGGTGGAATTAAATGTTTACAATGGTATTCCGCATCTTCTTGCACCTGTAGTAACAAATCCTAAAAAAGCCGCACAAGCTCTTCAAAAAGTTGTTGCAGAAATGGAGCGCCGTTATGATTTATTCTCTCATACTGGGACTCGTAATATGCAAGGCTATAATGACCATGTGAAAAAACACAATGAATTAAACGAAGAAAAACAAGCAGAACTGCCATTTATTGTTGTTATTGTGGATGAATTGGCTGATTTAATGATGGTTGCCTCTAACGATGTAGAAGATGCGATTACAAGACTTGCACAAATGGCACGTGCAGCAGGAATTCATTTAATTATCGCAACTCAAAGACCATCCGTAGACGTAATAACTGGTGTCATTAAAGCCAATATTCCTTCAAGAATTGCATTTGCAGTATCAAGTTCGATTGACTCTAGAACTATTCTTGATATGGGCGGTGCAGAAAAATTACTTGGTCGTGGTGATATGTTACTGCTTCCTGTTGGGTCAAGCAAACCAACACGAATTCAAGGAGCCTTTTTATCTGATGCAGAAGTAGAAGATGTTGTTAATTATGTTATTTCGCAACAAAAAGCGCAGTATAACGAAGAAATGATTCCTGATGATATTCCTGAAGTAGAAGGAGAAGTGACGGATGAACTTTATCATGAAGCTGTAGAACTTGTTGTTGAAATGCAAACCGCTTCCGTCTCAATGTTACAAAGAAAATTCCGCATCGGCTATAATCGCGCTGCTCGATTAATTGATGAAATGGAGCAAAGAGGGGTAGTTGGTCCTCATGAAGGAAGTAAACCAAGACGAGTTAATGTAGAATCAAACCCAGAAAACGAATAAAAAAGAGGTTGCGCAGTAAAGAGCAGACCCCAAAAAATCTGATTTTTGGGGGGGGAACTCCAATGCGCAACCTCTTTTTAAGAAAGCAACTCTCTTTTTTGTTGTTCAATTTCTTGTTTGGTATTTGTGTGTTTATCTTGAGTGCGGTTTAAAAGTTCATCAAAAAAAGCTGGTAAATTGTTTTGACTAAGCTCGACACTTTCAGCAGTGATACCGTCTTTTGTTGCTACTTGATTAATGAGCCCACTAAAAGTAACATCTTCTTCTATTAATAGCTTGGATGTTCCAGCTAGTGCAAAATTAATCATTTGAAATACTTCCACATCAGATAAGCTGGATTTTCGTAATGCGGCTTCCATAAACTGTTCAAAAATAGCTGCAATAATTCCTGGCGAAGCACTTGTTAAATTACTGGCGATTTCAATATTTTCCTCGCGAATCGTCATAACATGCCCAAATAAGTCAAAAGTATCTTCTAGCCATTTACGATTTTCATTTGATACCATATTTGAATGAGTGATAAGTGTCGTTCCAATATCAACACGCATAGTAAGCGAAGGAATTAATTTGCTAATTTGTAAATCTGATGAAATAGCAAGAATATCATCAGTACTGACTCCAGCAGAAATCGAAATTATATGACGTTCTGATGTTAGAACTGCCGCACAATTTTTTATAAGTGGTAAAATTTCCATTGGTTGTTTGCAAATAAAACTATGTGCTGCTTTTGTAAAAACTTCTGCTTCATTTGCTGCTAATTCGGCTGTCGGATATTTATCATAAAACACCTGGAAATGTTTGTTTTCGGAACTAGAATAAATAATAATATCTTTTGGTGAGATGATCTTTGCTTCCACCATTTTTGTGGCAATTAAAGCTGCCATTCCTCCAAATTCGATAAAGCCAATTTTTGTCATTTTTTATCCCGCCTTTCTAGCATTATTTTATTATTATGAATGGAATAAAAAAGGAATGCAACTAAATTCGATTGCTTACTTTTTCACATTAAAGTGTTTATTTGTAAGGGTTTGCCAAAGTTTAATGATTTTGACAGGATGAAATTTTCTGAATTCATTTGCATTAAAAATATATGCACTTGGTTATTTATTTATTTTATTTTCCATGGTATATTAAGAAGAGTTGGAGAAGACGTTAAATGTTTTTGTGCGTTATCCAAAAAGGGATCTTACATAATTTAATACGCACCTGAATTGTTTGTTTTGACTGAGAGCTCTAACTAACATTTTATCTCTCGGGAGGGGTTTTAAGTTGAAAAAGCGTACATTTGCTTTAGCACTATCAATGATTATTGCTTCTAGTGTTTTTCTAGGTGCTTGTGGTTCAAGCAGCGACGATAAAAAAAGTAGCGGCGATAAAAGCAGTAAAGATTTTACAGTAGCAATGGTTACAGATACTGGTGGTGTAGATGACCGTTCATTTAACCAATCAGCATGGGAAGGCCTACAAAAATTTGGTAAAGCGAACGACATGGAAAAAGGTACAGATGGTTACAACTATCTGCAATCAGCATCTGAAGCAGACTATAAAACAAACTTAAACACTGCTGTTCGTAGCGACTATGATTTGATTTATGGAATTGGTTACAAACTAAAAGACGCAATTGAAGAAGTTTCTAAACAAAAACCTGATAATCAATTCGCTATTGTGGATGACACAATTGATGATCGTGATAATGTAGTAAGTATTGGCTTTAAAGATAACGATGGTTCTTACCTAGTTGGTGTTGTAGCCGGCTTAACAACAAAAACAAATAAAGTTGGGTTTGTTGGTGGGGTAAAAGGAGCAGTTATCGACCGTTTTGAAGCTGGTTTCACTGCTGGTGTTAAAGCAGTTAAACCGGATGCAGAAATTGATGTTCAATATGCAAATGATTTTGCAAAAGCTGACAAGGGGCAACAAATTGCTTCTTCCATGTACTCAAATGGCGTTGATGTAATTTTCCACGCTGCTGGTGGTACTGGTAATGGTGTGTTTGCAGAAGCGAAAAACTTAAAGAAAAAAGATCCTAGCCGTGCCGTTTGGGTAATCGGTGTTGACCGTGACCAATGGGATGAAGGAAAAGTGACAGCGAATGACGGTAAAGATTACAATGTAACTCTTACATCTGAAATCAAACGTGTTGATGTTGCTGTAGAAGACCTTGCAACTCGCACAAAAGCTGGAGATTTCCCTGGTGGAACTAAAATTGAATATGGTCTTGATAAGAATGCTGTAGGGCTTTCTGATCATCAAGATAATATTTCTAAAGATGTTTTAGCTAAAGTAGAAGAATACAAACAAAAAATCATTGATGGGGATATTAAAGTTCCTGAAAAACCTTGATTTATAGGTTTGAAAAACGAGTAGTACGAACATAGTAAAACCTTTTATGAAAGTCGGTAGTGAGTATGCCGACTTTCATAAAAAAATAACTTGTAAGCGTTTTAATATAATAGGTAAACCCTTTTACTAAAGAAAATAATCGGTATATTGGAATTTATGATTGCAATGCATGCCATTTAGAAATAAAATAAGGAGATGGCTTTTTTAATCACTTGAAAATGTATCAATTGCTTTAGTTACATAGAAGAAACTATTACTACCGTTTGACAACCTACAAAGCAACTAAGTGATAAGCCATTAATAACAAACGGATAAAAAACTCGGAACCTTCTTCGGGAGGAAGTACGGGGAGAGGCGGCGTCCTTCGAGAGAATCGCGCGAGTGGCTGTTTTTCCAGTTTGAACCAGACGACAAGGGGAGTGAAGAAGTGGACTTTGTTATTGAAATGTTAGGAATCAGGAAGGAATTCTCTGGATTTGTAGCAAATGATAACATTACCTTACAATTAAAGCAGGGCGAAATCCATGCTTTGTTAGGTGAGAATGGCGCAGGAAAATCTACGCTAATGAATGTCTTGTTTGGTCTATATGAACCAGATGGTGGCGAAATTCGTGTTCGTGGCACAAAAGAAAACATTAATAGCCCGAATAAAGCGAATGAACTCGGTATTGGTATGGTCCATCAGCATTTCATGTTAGTGGATAAGTTTACAGTTGCTGAGAACATTATTCTTGGAAAAGAGCCAAGCAAGCTGGGTGTTATCGAAAAGAAAAAAGCGATTGAGGAAATAAAAGAAATTTCCGATCGTTACGGTTTACGTGTAGATCCAAATGCTGTTGTGAGAGATATTTCTATCGGTATGCAACAACGTGTAGAGATTTTAAAAACACTTTATCGTGGTGCGGATATTTTGATTTTTGATGAACCAACCGCAGTTTTAACACCTCAAGAAATTAAAGAATTAATCCAAATTATGCGTTCACTCATTAAAGAAGGCAAATCCATTATTTTAATTACACATAAATTAAAAGAAATTATGGATGTTTGTGATCGAGTAACAGTTATCCGCCGTGGTAAAGGTATGGGTACTGTTAATGTTCCAGAAACTACACCACAAGATTTGGCTAATTTAATGGTTGGTCGTGAAGTAGTCTTTACAACAGAAAAAATCGAAGCACATCCTGGTAAAGATGTTTTAGAAGTAAAAGATTTAGTTGTAAAAGAGAGTCGCGGTGTGGAAAGTGTTCGCGGGCTTAATTTAACAGTGCGCGCTGGAGAAATCGTCGGAATTGCAGGTGTGGATGGTAACGGTCAAAGTGAACTGATTTCCGCAATTGCAGGCCTTTCTAAAGTAACAAGTGGCACTATCCTTTTAAACGGAGAACATATCGAAAATAAAAAACCGCGTAAAATCACTGAGGCGGGATTAGGGCATATCCCAGAAGATCGACATAAACATGGTCTAGTACTTGAAATGTCGCTTGGAGAAAATATCGCCCTACAAACTTATTACAAGAAACCAATTTCTAGCAAAGGATTCCTAAATCATAAAGCAATGTATGAATTTGCTCGTGAACTAATTAAAGAATATGATGTTCGTGCAAGTAGCGAATATGTTGCAGCAAAATCACTTTCTGGAGGGAATCAGCAAAAGGCGATTATTGCAAGAGAGATTCATCGTAATCCAGATTTCTTAATTGCGGCTCAACCAACACGAGGACTTGATGTTGGGGCAATTGAATTTATCCATCGACGTTTGATTGAACAACGTGATAATGGAAAAGCGGTATTACTTATGTCATTCGAGTTAGATGAAATTATGAATGTAAGTGATCGTATTGCAGTAATTTACGAAGGGAAAATTGTTGCTATTGTTGATCCAAAAGAAACAACCGAACAAGAACTAGGCTTAATGATGGCTGGTTCATCCAAACAAGAGGCGGAAACGGGGGAGAAAGAACATGTCTAAACGACTACAAGCATTAGTTATCCCAGTTACTGCCGTTATTCTCGGACTTATCTGTGGTGCGATTATCATGCTGATTTTTGGATATGATCCAATTGCTGGTTACTCAGCACTCGTTGAAGGTGTTATCGGAGAACCATTCTATATTGGTGAAACTATTCGTCAAGCCACCCCTTATATTTTAGTTGGTCTATCTGTTGCCGTGGCTTTTAAAGCAGGTCTTTTCAATATTGGGGCAGAAGGACAAATGTTAATGGGCTGGTTAGGTTCCGTTATAATTGCTTTAAATTTTGATGGTTTAACAAAATGGATTCATTTACCACTTGCGATTATCACTGGTATGGTTTTTGGTGCTATTTGGGCATTTATTCCAGGGATTTTGAAAGCGACTTTACGTGTAAATGAAGTTATTGTAACTATTATGCTTAACTATACAGCGCTTTATATTTTCAATTATGTTGTACAAAATTTACTTACAGATGGCTTAGATAAAACGGAGGCAATTCATGAATCTGCTTCTCTACAGTCTGAATTATTACAGTCATTGACCGATTATTCGTCTCTTCATTGGGGGATTTTAATTGCTGTAGGTTTTGCACTAATTATTTGGTTAATGTTAAATAAAACAACATTCGGTTATGAAATCGAAGCTGTTGGATTTAACGAAAATGCTTCACAATATGCTGGTATGAGTGTAAAGAAAACCATCGTATTTTCTATGGTTATCGCCGGAGCGCTCGCTGGTCTTGGTGGCGTGATGGAAGGACTTGGAACTTATGGAACGGCCTATGTATTAACTTCTTCTCCTGGAATAGGTTTTGATGGGATTGCCGTTGCTTTACTAGGCGGAAGTTCTCCAATCGGAATCGTTTTCTCAGCACTCTTGTTTGGTGCCTTAAAAGTAGGAGCATTAAATATGCCAGCAGTAGCAGGAGTTCCAAATGAATTAGTTAATGTTATTATCGCTCTGATTATCTTCTTTGTGGCATCCAGCTACATTATTCGCTGGGCGATGGCAAAATTTAAGAAGGGGGCGAAAGCAGAATGACAGCCATTTTAGCGACAATTGTTTCTAGTACACTGCTTATGGCAGGCCCACTAATTTTCACTGCACTCGGAGGTGTCTATTCTGAACGAGGCGGTGTAGTCAATATTGGATTAGAAGGTATGATGGTAATGGGAGCATTCTCTGCTATCGTATTTAACCTTACTTTCCAAGATACTTTCGGTGCCTTAACTCCTTGGATTTCACTTATTGCGGCAATGATTGTTGGGGGAATCTTCTCTTTAGTACATGCGGTTGCAACAATTAATTTCCGTGCCGATCATGTAATAAGTGGTGTGGCCATTAACTTTTTAGCAACAGGATTATCACTATTTCTTGTCAAAGTAATTTATGATAAAGGGCAAACAGATCAAATTAAATACTATTTTGGAAAGCCAGATATTCCAGTTTTGAGTGATATTCCGGTTATTGGTGATATTTTCTTTAAAAATATTCCAGTTATGAGTTATGTAGCTATTTTATTTGCTATTGTTTCTTGGTTTATTATTTACAAAACACGTTTTGGGCTTCGTCTTCGCTCTGTAGGGGAACATCCTCTTGCAGCAGATACAATGGGGATTAAAGTTCGATGGATGAGATATCAAGGTGTAATCATTTCAGGTATTCTAGGCGGACTTGGTGGTGCAGTTTATGCCCAATCATTTACACTTGATTTTGGGCATGCGACGATTTCAGGTCAAGGTTATATGGCACTCGCAGCAATGATTTTTGGTAAATGGAATCCACTTGGAGCGATGGGAGCGGCGATTTTCTTCGGTTTTGCCCAATGTTTGGCAATTACCGGCGGCTCATTACCGTTCTTTAAAGATATTCCAGATGTTTACTTGCAAATTGCGCCTTATGTATTAACTATTCTTGCGTTAGTTGGGTTTATCGGTAAATCCGAAGCACCAAAAGCTGATGGAGTAAATTACATCAAAGGAAAATAAAAAAGTTAACAGCCTAGTTTTTATTCTAGGCTGTTTTTTTATGCTAGAAAATTGTGTGTGGCAACAACTTAGGATACAATAGGAAAGTGAGATAATTGCTTGAAAGGAGCATAATAATGACAGACAAAATATTTCAAGAAAAAATTGGTCCGGTCGCATTAACAATCGTACCTACCGAAAAATATAAATCAAATAAAATTGTATTTAAATTTCGCGCTCCATTAGAAAGAGAGACAGTTACAAAACGTTCTTTACTCTCCATATTGTTAGAAACAAACAATAAAAAATATCCAACACAAACAGCTTTTAGAAAGCAATTAGCTAATTTATACGGTGCTAATTTTTATACAACCACTGCTAAAAAAGGAAACGAGCATGTATTAACCGTTATTTTTGATATGATTGATGGACAATACGTTTCTGATGGCAGCCATATTTTGGAAGATGCTTTTGCGTTTATTCATGAAGCGCTATTTTCTCCAAATGTGACAAATGGTGCTTTTGATAATGAAACACTTATAAGAGAAAAAGAAAACTTAAAAAGTAGTTTAGAGGGAATTTATGACGATAAAATTCGTTTTGCTTCTAAACGTTTAGTGGAAGAAATGTTTAAAACAGATGCCTATCGTTTTGGCTCAGCAGGTGTATTAGAAGATATAGATAACATTACAGCAGAAGATTTATACACTTATTATTTACAATTTATCGCAGAAGATGCAGTAGAAGTTTTTATTTGCGGAGATGTAACTACCGAACAAGTGACTCCTTTAATTGAAAAAATGGCTTTCTCTCCACGTGAAGAACGAAAAGGTGTATTTTATGCGAAAGAAGCACCACAAGAAGTGCAAATCATTCATGAAAAACAAGCAATTAATCAAGGGAAATTAGTTTTAGGCTATCAAACGGATACGCTGTTTGGTGACAGTGATTTTGTTGCTTTACAACTTGCGAATGGCTTACTTGGTGGCTTTGCTAATTCTAAAATATTTATCAATGTTCGTGAAAAAGCAAGTTTAGCTTATTATGCCTCAAGCCGAATCGATTCTTTCAAAGGATTTATGGTGATTTCAGCTGGAATTGATGAAGTCAACTATAAACAAGCGTTAGATATTATTCAAGAACAGCTAGTTGCTATGAAGCAAGGTGATTTTACAAGTGATGAATTAAACCAAACGAAAGAAATGCTAGTAAATCAATTATTAGAAACAAACGATCAAGCACAAGGCCTAATAGAACTTGTATATAATAATGTATTACGAGAAGCTGATTTAGACCTAGATACTTGGATTGCAAAAATAAAAACAACGACTAAAGAAGAAGTGGTTAGTGCGATTAACAAAATCAAACCAGATACCATCTATTTCTTAAGCAAGGGAGGAGAAGAACTTCATGGAAAAAATCACATTTGAGCAGGTAAAAGAAGCTGTATTTCATGAAAAAATGGCCAATGGTTTACAAGTTTATCTTCTTCCTAAAAAAGGTTTTAGTAAGACGTATGCTGTATTTACAACAAATTATGGTTCGATTGATAATAATTTTGCACCTATTGGGGAAACTGCATTTACAAAAGTACCAGATGGAATCGCTCATTTCTTAGAGCATAAAATGTTTGAAAAAGAAGATGGCGATGTATTTTTTAAATTTGGAGAAAAAGGAGCATTTACAAATGCCTTTACTTCATTTACAAAAACAGCTTATCTATTTTCAAGCACTTCACGTGTAGAAGAAAATTTAGAAACGCTCATTAATTTTGTACAAGAACCTTACTTTACTGAGGAAACTGTAGAAAAAGAAAAAGGAATTATCGGTCAAGAAATTAGAATGTATGATGACGATCCAGATTTTCGAGCTTATTTTGGTGTAATTGAAAACATGTATCATCAGCATCCTGTGAAAATTGATATTGCTGGTACGGTAGAATCAATTGCGGAAATCAATAAAGATTTACTTTATCTTTGCTATAATACTTTTTATCATCCAAGTAATATGGTATTATTTGTTGTTGGTAACTTAGAGCCAGAACAAATGATGGATCAAATTCGTGCTAATCAATCGAAAAAAACATTTCCAGAAGCAACACCTATTAAACGTCATTTCCCGGACGAACCTAAAACAGTTGCAGTAAAAGAACGCAAAATGAAGTTTCCAGTTCAAATTGCAAAAAATCTAGTTGGGATTAAAGAAGATATTGGCTCATTAGAAGGACAAGCTGCAATTAAACAAGAAATTATTGGTGATGTGGCACTTGAAATGCTATTTGGGACAACATCAGATACGTATTTAAAACTTTACAACGAAGGTATTATTGATGATACATTCGGTTATGATTACACACTTCAAGATAGTTTTTCATTTGTACTTGTTGGTGGCGATGCAAAAAATCCGGATGAACAAACGACCAAAATATTGGAAGCAATACGAGAAGCGGCAGAAAAAGGTTTACAAGAAGCAGATTTAGCACTTGTAAAACGGAAACGTATTGGTCAATTCTTACGCTCACTTAATTCACCAGAATTCATCGCTAATCAATTTAGCCAATATATTATGAAATCGGCTTCCTTATTCGATATTTTACCATTAATGGAAACGGTGACTTTAGAAGAGGTAGATGCATTTGTAAAAAATCTTTATGCGGAAGAACGAACTACTAACTTTCAATTGCTTCCAGAATAATAAAAATTTAGTATAAAAAATAGCAAATAATCGTTAGTCATGCTATTATAAAAGAAATAGACTGGAAAGGGTTGCCTTTTTTGGATAAAGAAATAAAATATGCTTTTGTAACAGGGGCTAGCGGAGGAATTGGTCAAGCGATTTGTTTATCTCTTGCAAGAGCTGGTTGGAACTTGTATATTCATTACCATCAAAATAAACAAGCTGTTGAGAATTTATTACCAGAGTTGCTCGCCCAAAACGTGGATGTAATATTGATTCAAGCAGATTTTGATGATGTAGCAAGTGTGGCAGAAATGGAAAAGCAAGTTTTTCAAGTAGATGCATTTATCCATGCAGCAGGAAACTCGCATTATGCTTTATTTCAGGATATGACAGATATAGATATAACTAAATTATGGAATATACACATGTTCGTTCCAATGCAATTAATCCGAACTTTTATCCCAAAACTAATGAAGAGTCATCAGGGGAGAATTGTGTTTATCAGTTCTATTTGGGGAGAAGTAGGAGCGGCGATGGAAGTAGCTTATTCGACTGTAAAAGGAGCACAAATAGCCTTTTGCCGTGCATTAAGCCAAGAACTTGGACCTTCTGGAATAACAGTTAACGCAGTGACACCTGGAGTTGTGCAAACCGAGATGATGGATTCTTTTTCCGTGGAAGAGCAAGCGTTACTTCGCTCGGAAATCCCATTTAAACGTTTTGCAGAACCAGAAGAAATTGCAGATACAGTAGAATTCATAACAAGTAAAAAAGCAAGCTATATCACTGGAGAAGTTTTGCGCATAAATGGCGGTTGGCTTATGTGAAATTAGCAAAAAGTGGAAATTTGATATTAGTAATGGTAGGTGTTTAATTTTGACAGAACTCGGTGATAAACTGAAACAAGCTAGACGTGAAAAAGGACTCAGTTTAGACGACTTACAACAAATAACGAAAATTCAAAAACGTTATTTAGTAGCGATTGAAGAAGGTAATTATGCAGTAATGCCTGGAAAATTTTATGCACGGGCATTTATAAAACAATATGCAGAAGCTGTTGGACTTGATAGTGCAACACTTTTTGATGAGTTTGAAAGTGAAGTTCCTGACACTCCGCAACAAGAAGTAGTTAATAATGAGCCATCACGAGTACAAAGTAAAAGAAATCCAATGCCTGCACAATCTGTAGGAAACCAAGTAAGCTCACGTAATCGTTTTTTTGATATTTTACCAAAAATATTAATTGCTCTATTCATTGTTTTTATTCTATTCATCGTCTGGTTTTTCTTGCTTAATAAACAAGATAACTCGACAGAAAAAGTAGAGACTGATACAAGCAACCCAACCGTGAAAGTGGAAGACTCAACAAAGAATGAAGACACAAGTAAGAAAAAAGACACCACAGATAAAGATACTTCAAAAGATACATCAACAAAAGATAAAGAAGCAACTGATAAATCAGAGGATGAATCTAAAGAAGTTGAAGTGACTAAAGGAGAAACATCTGGTAATGCAACAACTTACACAGTTAAAAATACAGATAAAATGACACTTTCTCTTAGCGCAACTGGTGATTCATGGATTGGTGTATCAGATGCAAGTGGCAATACAATTCAAAATGTCACATTATCTGAGCAAAATCCAACAGCTGAAATTGATTTAGGGACTAATAAAACAGTTACAGTTGTTATAGGGAATGCTACCGTAACCACTGTGAAAATCAATGATCAGCAACTTGAACTAGCGCCAACACTTGTTAAACAAGTATTAACAATTAATCTGGAGTCTAGTGATAGTAGTTCAGATGCAGAATAATCGATTTTATAAGGCGAAATCTAGTCATTAGATTTCGCCAACATTATTTATTACATACAGTTTGAATGGAAAAAGGAGAGGAAAAAATGAATTTACCAAATAAATTGACGGTTATCCGAATTTTTATGATACCAATTTTTGTTATTCTTTGTGTAGTTCCCTTTGATTGGGGAAGTGTCACATGGCTTGATTCCACCATTTCAGTTACTAGCTTAATAGCGACACTTATTTTTATCGTCGCAGCTCTTACAGATTGGTTTGACGGCTACTTAGCACGAAAATATAATTTGATTACTAACTTTGGTAAATTTGCAGATCCAATGGCTGATAAGCTTCTTGTGGCAGCGGCATTTATTATTCTAGTTGAAATGCATATTGCACCTTCTTGGGTAGTGATTTTAATTATAAGCCGAGAACTTGCTGTAACAGGTCTTCGTTTACTTTTGGTAGAAGGTGGAGAAGTACTTGCGGCTGGTCAACTTGGGAAAATTAAAACATTTACGCAAATGATTGCTATTCCATTAATGCTACTAAATAATTTCCCATTCGCTTGGACTGGCATTCGTGTAGATTTAATATTCTTATACGTTTGTGCATTCTTTGCAGTATGGTCTGGAATTGACTACTTTTATAAAAATCGTGGCGTATTTAAAGGCTCCATGTAATAAAGAAAAAAGCATACCATGTGTGCTTTTTTCTATACAAAAAAACATTAGGAGATGAAGAAAAAATGGCAAGTGCAGAAATTATTGCAGTTGGAACAGAGCTGCTATTAGGACAAATTGTTAATTCGAATGCTGCTTTTATTTCGCAAGAGTTAGCAGCGGACGGAATTTATGTATATCATCATACCGTTGTTGGAGATAATCCAGCGCGTTTAAAAGAAGTAATAAAAATTGCTGAAAATCGAAGCGATATTTTAATTTTTACTGGTGGACTTGGACCTACAGAAGATGATATAACGAAACAAATTTTAGCGGAACATTTACAGAAGAATTTAGTCACTGATGATTTTCATATGAATAAAATTACTGATTACTTTGCTTCAAGAAGTCGAATAATGACAGATAATAACAAATTGCAAGCAGTTATTATTGAGGGATCCATTGTTTTAAATAATGATTATGGCTTTGCAGCAGGAATGTTTTTACAAAATAATAGACATACATATATATTATTACCAGGTCCCCCATCTGAAATGAAACCAATGTTTACACACTATGCCAATCCGCTGCTTATAAAAGAAAATGGAGAAAAAAATGTTCTAGAATCGAAAATTTTGCGCTTTTTTGGGATAGGAGAATCTCAATTAGCAGCAGATTTAAATGATTTAATTGTAACGCAAGTAAACCCTACAATTGCCACTTATGCGGGTGACAATGAAGTAATCGTACGTATCACAGCTACTGCTAATACAAAGGAGGCAGCAACCAAGCTAGTAGATGAAACAGAACAAGAAATACTTCGTCGTGATGGTTCCTTCTTATATGGCTATGGCGAGGCTTCTTTACCAGAATTAGTGACGACACTACTGCTTGAGAAAAATATCACTATTTCTGCTGCGGAGAGTTTTACAGCAGGCTTATTCCAAGCAGAAATTGCTCGTTTTCCGGGTATTTCCAAAATTTTCAAAGGCGGAATGGTGACATATAGTGCAGAAACAAAACAATCCATTTTAGAAGTTTCTCAGCAAGTAATAACAGAAAAGGGTGTCGTTAGTCCAGAATGTGCTAAAGAGATGGCAGAGAATGTCAGACGCCTCTGCAATACTGATTTAGGCATTAGTTTTACAGGTGTTGCAGGGCCAGATAGTTTGGAAGAGCATCCAGCAGGAACAATTTGGATTGGCTTAAGTGTCAAAGGGCATGAGGTAGAAGCTTATCAGTTTGTTTATGGGCGAGATAGAAACCATAATCGACGTCGAGCTGTAAAACAAGGATTTCAATTGATTAAGCAATTTTTAGATGCAAATACTTGATTTTCTTTTAAAAGAAAATAGCGAAAATGGCTTTAAAAAGTAAAAAACATACGTAAAAAAGTATTAGACGAACGCTCGAAATCCCGCTATAATTAAGGAGAAAGTAGCCGGTACTTACACAAAATACGAATAAATGTTCGCTTTTTACTTGCTTATCACTCTAAAATACGTTATAGTAATTCTAGGAAAACATTCTGACTGTTTTTTTGAGAGAGAACTAAGTAGAAAAACAGCTATTAGAATATTTATGAAGGAGGCAACAACGTGAATGATCGTCAAGCGGCATTAGACCAAGCTTTAAAACAAATTGAAAAACAATTCGGTAAAGGTTCCATTATGAAATTAGGGGAACATTCAGACCAAAATATATCTACTATTTCTAGCGGTTCGTTAGCACTAGATATTGCTTTAGGAGTCGGTGGATATCCAAGAGGTCGTATAATTGAAGTATACGGACCTGAAAGTTCCGGTAAAACAACTGTTGCCCTGCACGCGATTGCAGAAGTGCAAGCTCAAGGCGGAACAGCTGCATTTATCGATGCGGAACATGCATTAGATCCAACATATGCAAAAAATCTAGGTGTCAATATTGATGAGCTACTATTATCACAACCTGATACAGGAGAACAAGCTCTAGAGATTGCCGAAGCTTTAGTTAGAAGTGGTGCAGTAGATATGTTAGTTATTGACTCTGTTGCTGCTCTTGTACCACGTGCTGAAATCGAAGGTGAGATGGGCGATGCGCATGTTGGCTTACAAGCACGTTTAATGTCACAAGCTTTGCGTAAACTTTCTGGCGCTATTAATAAATCAAAAACCATTGCGATTTTTATCAACCAAATTCGTGAAAAAGTAGGAGTTATGTTTGGTAATCCTGAAATTACACCAGGTGGCCGTGCACTTAAGTTTTACTCTACTGTTCGTTTAGAGGTAAGACGGGCGGAACAATTGAAACAAGGTACTGATGTAATGGGTAACAAAACAAAAATCAAAGTAGTAAAAAATAAAGTAGCGCCACCATTCCGTATTGCGGAAGTAGACATCATGTACGGGGAAGGTATTTCACGTGAAGGTGAACTCGTTGATATGGCTGCTGAAGTAGATGTTATTAATAAGAGTGGTTCATGGTATTCGTATAAAGAAGAACGTATTGGCCAAGGTCGTGAAAACGCCAAACAATATTTAAAAGAACATACAGATATTCGTGACGAAATCTCCAAACGTGTTCGTGAAGAGTATGAAATTGACGGAAGTAATAAAGAGGTTCTAGACGAAAGTGAAGAAACATTAAGCTTGCTAGATGATGAATAAATATTAGTAAATACATGCTAGGAAATCAACCTCCTAGCATGTATTTTTTATTATTTGAAAAAAACTGCGGAAAATAAGCTATCATTTCATTCCTTTTCTTGACATTGTATGCTTTGACCTATAAAATTAAGTTGTATATTTTATATTGCTGGGAGACAAGGGGGAAGTTTTTCCTTTGAAAATCAGCTTCAACTGAATGGGGAGATTATCACTCGGTTGTTGATGAAAAATACGCATGTGCCAGAATTCTGGCCACCGACATAACAATAACGAAAATTGAATAGCAAAGGAGGTGTAAGGATGACAATCGCAATCACGATCATCTCCAGTTTGCTTTTCTTAATCGTCGGTCTAGTTGTTGGTTCTCTAATTTTTAAATCTAGTACAGAGAAAAAACTGGCTGCTGCAAGGGGGACTGCGGAATTAATTGTAGAAGATGCAAAGAAAGAAGCAGAAACTACAAAAAAAGAAGCATTGCTTGAAGCGAAGGAAGAGAATCATAGGTTACGTACTGAAATCGAAAATGAACTTCGTGGGCGAAGAACAGAGACACAAAAAGCAGAAAATCGCTTATTGCAAAGGGAGGAAAACCTCGACCGTAAAGATACTTCTTTAAGTAAACGAGAAGCTACACTTGAAAGAAAAGAGGAGAGTATCAGTAAACGTCAACAACAAATTGAAGAGAAAGAAAGCAAACTTGCTGAGATGATTCAAACAGAGCAGACAGAACTTGAAAGAATTTCTGCCCTGAGTAAAGAAGAAGCGAAATCAATCATCCTTAACCAGGTAGAAGATGAATTAACACATGATACAGCAATCATGGTGAAAGAATCAGAAAACCGGGCAAAGGAAGAGTCGGATAAAAAAGCAAAGAATATTCTCTCACTAGCTATCCAGCGTTGTGCAGCTGATCATGTGGCGGAAACAACTGTATCTGTTGTTACCTTACCAAATGATGAGATGAAAGGACGAATTATCGGACGTGAAGGCCGTAATATCCGTACGCTTGAAACACTAACAGGAATTGATTTGATAATTGATGATACACCGGAAGCAGTAATACTTTCCGGATTTGATCCAATTCGACGAGAAATCGCTAGAATCGCCTTAGAAAAACTTGTTCAAGATGGAAGAATCCATCCAGCTCGTATTGAAGAAATGGTGGACAAAGCCCGTAAAGAGGTAGATGAACACATTCGCGAAGTTGGTGAACAAGCAACATTTGAAGTGGGAATTCATTCCATTCACCCTGATTTAATAAAAATTCTTGGCCGCTTGCGTTATCGTACTAGTTATGGTCAAAACGTTCTTAATCACTCACTTGAAGTTTCGAAACTTGCTGGAATTTTAGCTGGTGAGCTTGGAGAAGACGTTACGCTTGCTAAACGGGCCGGACTACTTCATGATATTGGGAAAGCAATTGACCATGAAATCGAAGGAAGTCATGTTGAAATCGGCGTGGAACTTGCTACTAAATACAAAGAAAATGATGTGGTTATCAATAGTATTGCTTCCCATCATGGTGATACAGAAGCTACTTCTGTTATCGCAGTATTGGTTGCAGCAGCAGATGCACTTTCTGCAGCAAGACCAGGAGCTCGTAGTGAAACGCTTGAAAACTATATCCGTCGTTTAGAAAAACTAGAAGAAATTTCTGAGTCTTATGACGGAGTAGAAAAATCTTATGCTATCCAAGCGGGACGTGAAGTACGTATTATCGTTGAGCCGGATGCCATCGATGATTTAGCTTCTTACCGACTTGCTCGTGACATAAGAAAACGAATTGAAGAGGAATTAGATTATCCTGGTCATATTAAAGTGACTGTTATTCGTGAAACAAGAGCAGTAGAATATGCTAAGTAAATAAGAATAGAGATACATTGCAAATTTATTTTGCGGTGTATCTTTTTTTAATCGGTTGCCTAGCATGAATAAGAACGGTATAATTAAAGGATAACAATAAAAGGGAGGCGGAGTTTTTGAGTGAGTGGAAAATTTTGCCGATGCTACGAGAGCACTATCCAGCAGTAGCAGCAATTCATCAAGAAGGTATAGATACAGGAAATGCTACTTTTCAAGAAAAAACACTAACCTTAGATGAATGGAACCAAAAATATTTAAATATATGTAGGTTGGTGGTTGTTTTAAATGGACAGGTAGTTGGCTGGGCAGCGTTACTCCCGTTTTCCAGTATGAATGCTTACAGGGGAGTTGCTGAGCTAAGTATATATATAGCAAAGAGCGCTCGAGGAAAAGGCATTGGAAAAGCATTAATGCAGGAAATAATTCAGACAAGTGAAGATAATGGTTTTTGGACACTCCAATCATTAATTTTCCCTGAAAATACAGCTAGTATCGCACTTCATCACACATTTGGTTTCCAAACATTATGCATCCATAAAAAATTAGGTGAAATGAATGGGACTTTTCGTGATGTTGCGCTATTAGAACGAAGAAGTAAGAGGAACGGAGAATAGAGAAATGAAATTATTATTTATCGGTGATGTTGTTGGCTCCATTGGTCGCGATGCTGTAACAGAATATTTACCACAATTAAAGAAAAAATATAAACCAACCATTACTGTTATTAACGGAGAAAATGCAGCAAGTGGTCGAGGTATTACAGAAAAAATTTATAAAGATTTTCTAGAACTTGGTGCAAATGCGGTCACTCTTGGAAACCACACTTGGGATAACCGAGATATTTTTGAATTTATTGATGATGCAAAATACCTCGTTCGTCCCGCAAACTTCCCAGATGATACAACGCCAGGAACAGGGATGGTTTTTGTAAAAAGTAATCAATACGAAATTGCAATTATCAATATGCAAGGTAGGACTTTTCTGGCAGACCTAGATGACCCTTTCCGTAAAATGGATAAATTAATCGAAGAAGCAAAACAACGAACAAATATTATTTTTGTTGACTTTCATGCTGAAACAACAAGTGAAAAAGAAGCGATGGGTTGGTATTTAGATGGTCGAGTGACTGCGGTAGTTGGAACACACACCCATGTACAAACATCCGATAACCGTATTCTTCCTGAAGGTACAGCTTATCTTACGGATACAGGGATGACTGGTCCATATGATGCGATACTTGGAATGGAAAAAGAGGCTGTTATCCGTCGTTTTAAAACAGCTCTGCCAACTAGATTTGAAGTGCCAAAAACTGGTCGTGCAGTTTTATCTGGCTGTCTAATTACACTAGATGAAGCGACTGGGAAAGCACAAAAAATTGATCGAATCCTTATCAATGAAGACCACCCATTTTCCTTTGATTAAGAATGGAGATGAAATAGTGACAGTTTCAAAAGAAGAAATAATGAAAAAAGCAACGGAACTTCGTGATGCATTAGAACAAACCGAGGAAGTATCTTTTTACCGGTTAGCAGAAGAACGAATTAATGCTAATTCCAAGGTGACTGCGAAAGTTTCTAAAATAAAAGCACTTCAAAAAGAAGTAGTTAACCTAGAACATTACCAAAAATTGGAAGCAATGAAACAAACTGAAAGCCAAATTGATTCTGTTCAGGCTGACATTGATTCGCTACCAATTGTAACAGAATTTAGACGTGCGCAAGAAGATGCTAACGACCTACTGCAATCCATTACTTCAGAGATAACTACAAAAGTAACAGATGAACTAGAAAAAGATAATTAGCCATTTAAAACTGCTGAAATACTGGCAGTTTTTTCTTTTTGGATTCGCAGAAAAATGATACTTTATGCTATAATGAAAGGATGAAAAAGAAGTAAGGGATGATGAGATAATGACAGAATATACACCAATGATTAAGCAATACTTGGAAATAAAAGATAAATATCAAGATGCTTTCTTATTTTTCCGTTTAGGAGATTTTTATGAAATGTTCTTTGAGGATGCGTTAAATGCTTCTCAAATTTTAGAAATTACACTAACTGGTCGTGAGGGTGGTACGAAAGAGAAAATCCCAATGTGTGGAGTTCCTTATCATTCGGCAAGCGGTTATATTGATACTTTGATTGAAAAAGGGTATAAAGTGGCAATTTGCGAACAAGTTGAAGATCCAAAAACGACAAAAGGGATGGTAAAACGGGAAGTTGTCCAGTTAATATCACCCGGAACAGTAATGGATGAACGAGGGCTTAAAGCAAAAGAAAATAATTATATCGCAGCACTTTATTGTTATGAAGGAAAAGAATATGGTTTTGCTTATTCTGATTTATCTACTGGGGAATTAAAATCAACTGTGATCGAAGCAAGTGAGGATCGCTTAATCAATGAACTAACCACGCTTTCAACAAGAGAATTAATTATCTCTGCTACTGAAAAAGAAGTGCTGACAGATGTAATGAAAGAACAGTTAGGTCTAACTTTTTCAATCCATGAAGAGGACACTATTCCAGCTGAAAATGAAAAGTTAGTCACTCGTCATATGTCGTTATCCGAAAAACGTGCAATTGGTAAATTACTACACTATTTAAAAGAAACACAAAAGCGCGATCTTGGTCATTTGCAGCAAGCGGTACATTATGAAACTAATAACTATATGAAAATGGATTATTATTCTAAGCGCAATTTAGAATTAGCTGCTTCTATCCGCGGAAAAGGTCGTCAAGGTACACTACTTTGGTTGCTAGATAACACGCAAACAGCAATGGGTGGCAGAATGTTAAAACAATGGATAGACCGACCGTTAATTGACCAAAATAAAATTATTGAACGCCAAAATGATGTTAGTGAACTTATAGCGCATTTTTTCGAGCGTTTAGAGTTAGTTGAAAACTTGAAAAATGTCTATGATTTAGAACGTCTTGCTGGACGAGTTGCTTACGGTAATGTTAATGCACGTGATTTAATCCAACTACGCAATTCGTTATATCAAATACCGCGAATTCGGGCAACACTTCTTTCTATGAATAGTCCTAGTTTAACCGAACTTGCTAATCGACTAGATCCTTGTGAGCAGCTAACAGAAAAATTAGAAGAAGCCATTATGGACTCAGCTCCTATCTCCATTCGTGAAGGTGGAATTATAAAGGATGGGTATAATAGTCAACTAGACACATATCGCGATGCAAGTAGAAACGGCAAAACCTGGATTGCGGAGTTAGAGCGTAAAGAACGAGAGCTAACAGGTATTAAAACGATGAAAGTAGGTTTTAATCGTGTCTTCGGTTATTATATTGAAGTAACTCGTGCGAATACGCATTTGCTTCCAGAAGGTCGCTATGAACGCAAGCAGACGTTAACTAATGCTGAACGATATATCACACCCGAATTAAAAGAAAAAGAAAAACTTATTCTAGATGCGGAAGAAAAAAGCATGGAATTAGAGTATCAATTATTTACAGAAGTTCGCGAAACTGTAAAAGACTATATCGAGCGTCTTCAAAAGTTAGCAAAATCTGTAAGTGAAATTGATTGTTTACAAAGTTTTGCTGATATTAGTGAGAAAAATCATTTTATCCGCCCAACTCTTAGTGAAGATGGTTCGCTCCATGTGAAGCAAGGACGCCATCCAGTTGTTGAAAAAGTAATGGGTGCGCAAAGCTATGTGGCTAATGATTGTGATTTAGATGAAAATAGAGAAATATTATTAATAACTGGACCAAACATGTCTGGTAAAAGTACGTATATGCGCCAAGTAGCCCTAACTGCAATTTGTGCACAAGTAGGTTGCTTTGTCCCTGCCGAAGAAGCAATTTTACCGATTTTTGATCAAATTTTTACAAGAATAGGTGCTGCAGATGACTTAATTGCAGGTCAAAGTACTTTTATGGTAGAAATGTTAGAAGCTAGAAACGCAATTGTTCATGCGACTAAAGATAGCTTAATATTATTTGATGAAATCGGCCGTGGAACTGCCACCTATGATGGAATGGCATTAGCTCAAGCAATTATTGAGTACATTCATGAAAATGTGCATGCAAAAACCCTATTTTCTACCCATTATCACGAATTAACCGACTTAGAAAAAGCATTACATAGCTTGCAAAATATTCATGTTAGTGCAGTAGAAGAAAATGGTAAAGTTGTGTTTCTCCATAAAATCAAAGAAGGTCCAGCAGATAAAAGTTATGGAATTCATGTTGCTGAATTAGCTGAATTACCAAAGTCTTTAATTCAACGTGCTAGCAAAATTCTTGAGCAACTTGAGAACGAAGATAAAAAAATTATTCCTACAAGTGAAAAACAACCAGAAATTATTCATGAAGAAGTGCAACTTTCGATGTTCCCAGTAGAACCGGAGAAGCATAAGTCTTCCAAAGAAGCTAAATTAATAAAAGAAATTGCCAACTTAAATATTATGCAAATGACACCAATGGATGCAATGAATAAACTATACGAGCTACAAAGTAAAACGCATTAAGAAAAGAAAGGCGGGTTCTAATATGGCTAAACATATCGTAGAGCTAACGGATGCTTTATCGAATAAAATAGCTGCTGGAGAAGTGGTAGAACGTCCTGCATCAGTAGTAAAAGAACTTGTAGAAAATGCGATTGATGCTGGTAGTACTGTGATTGATATTTTAGTGGAAGAAGCCGGATTAAATAAAATTACAATTATTGATAATGGTAGCGGGATTGAAGAAGAAGATGTTGCTACAGCATTCCTTCGTCACGCAACAAGCAAGATCAAGAATGAAGCGGATTTATTTCGAGTGCATACGCTAGGTTTTCGCGGGGAAGCGCTGCCGAGTATTGCTTCTGTATCTCATTTATCAATGGAAACATCCACTGGTGAAACAAAAGGAACAAGTATTTCACTCGAAGGCGGAAAAATAATTGAACAAAAAAGTGGGCATGCTAGAAAAGGAACGCAAATCGAGGTATCGCAACTATTTTTTAATACCCCAGCCCGTTTAAAATATCTTAAAAGCTTACCTACTGAGCTTGGAAACATCACTGATATCTTAAACCGTTTAGCTTTAGCGCATCCTGACATTAGTTTTCGCTTTTCACATAACGATAAATCTCTACTGCAAACGAATGGGAATGGCGATTTAAGACAAGTCATTGCAGCGATTTACGGGGTCTCTATTGCTCGGAAAACAATTCCTGTACATGCAGAGTCGCTTGATTTTAAAATAGCTGGTTATGCTGTATTGCCTGAAGTGAATCGTTCGAATCGTAATTATATTTCTACAATTATTAACGGGCGTTTTATTAAAAACTTTGCCTTAGTAAAAGCTATTCAAGAAGGGTACCATACACTTTTACCAATAGGTCGCTTTCCAATTATTGTTCTCCAAATTGAAATGGATCCAATTATTGTAGATGTAAACGTTCATCCAGCTAAGTTAGAAGTTCGTTTAAGTAAAGAAAAAGAGCTAGGTCAATTAATTAGTCAAATGATTAAACAAGCCTTTCATCAATTACAACTAATTCCAGATGGCGAAGTATCTAAAAAGCAGAAGGAATTACAAAAATCTGAGCAAATCCAGATGTCATTTGAAGAAAATGAACCAAAAGAAGCACCCAAAGAGTTATTTTCTAAACCAGCTATTCCTGAGTATGTTCCTTCAGACGACGATGTTCCAATCGAAACAGATTTTATTTTAGAAACCGCCCCAGTTTATAATTCTGAGGAACAAGAAACAGTAAATGAAATACCAAAAGAACGGATTCCAAAAATGTATCCAATTGGACAAATGCATGCAACCTATATTTTTGCTCAAAATGAAAATGGGTTATATATTATTGACCAACATGCGGCTCAAGAACGGATAAAATATGAGTTTTACCGGGAAAAAATAGGAGAAGTAAGTCGTGAACTTCAAGAACTGCTTGTACCCATCGTATTAGAGTTTTCAACAGATGAGTATGTGCGCTTAGAAGAGCAAAAAGAAAAACTGGAAGAAGTAGGTGTTTTTCTAGAAAGTTTTGGTCAAAATAGCTATATTATTCGTGCTCATCCAACCTGGTTTCCAAAAGATCAAGAAGAGGAGACGCTTCGAGAAATCATTGATGAAGCACTTACTTCTCCTAGTATTAGTATTCATAAGCTCCGGGAAGATACGGCAATTATGATGAGTTGTAAAAAATCAATTAAAGCAAACCATTACTTAACAACAAAAGATATGGAAGCTTTACTTGATACTTTAAGAGAAGCAAGTGATCCATTTACTTGTCCTCATGGTCGCCCAGTCATTATTCAGTACACAACCTATGAACTTGAAAAAATGTTTAAACGTGTAATGTAAAAGAGGAGGAACCAGAATTGGATTTACCATTTTCCGGTCAAACAATTATTCCAGCTGCACATAATCAAAAAGATATGGAAAAAATAATGGAATTAGATCGAACATATATGGTTATGCTAGAAACACATGTAGCTCAGTTAAAAGCATTAGTAAAATATGCTCAAGATAGTGGAAAAAAAGTATTGCTGCATGCTGACTTAGTTAATGGATTGAAAAACGACGATTATGCGATAGATTTTTTATGTAAAGAAATCCGTCCTGATGGTATCATTTCAACTAGAGCTAATGCAATTTTGAAAGCAAAACAACACAAAATGCTCGCAATTCAACGTTTATTTATGATTGATTCAAGTGCATACAATAAAGGAGTTACACTTATTCAAAAAGTACAACCAGATTGTATCGAACTTTTACCAGGGATAATTCCTGCACATGTGCAAAAAATGACAGAGAAATTGCATATCCCAGTAATTGCGGGCGGATTAATTGAAACGACTGACCAAATTAATCAAGTAATTACTAGCGGGGCAATTGCGGTAACAACATCTAATAAAGAATTATGGTAATAAAAAGCGGAGTAGCTGCATGAAACAGCACTCTGCTTTTTTTATGAAAAACAATGAAAACGCTATATAACTGGATAAACTATTGCTATTGCAAGTGTTAAGCGTTTTCTAACTGTTTTATAGAGCTTTAATAATTCATAACTGTACCATAACAGAACTATATGTTTTAAGTAGTACAGAAAATAATAGAAATTAAAATAAAACTAAAATAGGAATGATAACAATTTGGGTAAATCGCTTAATAAGGGGATTTTCATTAACTTTTAATCAAACCGACACAAAAAATTCATAAAATAAATTGAAAAAAATTGCATAAAACTGTAGCATTTTTTGCAGAATATGTTATGATAACAGTGTAGATTATTAATAAATTAGTTTGCTCATAAAAGCACGCTCGAAAACGAACAATAAATGGAGGTTATATGATGACTGAACAATGGTATGAATTCGCAGGTGGTAATTGGCAACAAGAAGTAGACGTACGTGACTTTATCTTAAAAAACTATCGCTTATACGATGGTGACGACTCTTTTCTAGTTGGCCCTACTGACGCAACAACAAAACTTTGGGATCAAGTAATGGACTTAACTAAACAAGAACGTGAAAATGGTGGAGTACTCGATATGGATACCAAAATCGTTTCAACCATTACTTCACATGACCCAGGTTACTTAAACAAAGATTTAGAAAAAGTAGTTGGTGTACAAACAGATGTACCATTTAAACGTGCTTTACAACCATTCGGCGGAATCCGTATGGCAGAAGTTGCAGCTGAATCTTATGGCTTTAAAGTAGATGAAGAAGTTAGCCATATTTTCTCTGAATATCGTAAAACACATAACCAAGGTGTATTCGATGCTTATACAGCTGAAATGCGCGCTGCTCGTAAATCTGGTGTAATTACAGGATTACCAGATGCTTATGGTCGTGGACGTATCATCGGTGACTATCGTCGTGTAGCACTTTATGGTGTAGACTTCTTAATTAAACAAAAGAAAAATGATTTAAACAATACAGGATTACGTACAATGAGCGATGATATTATTCGTCAACGTGAAGAATTGAATGAACAAATTCGCGCTTTAGGTGAATTAAAAGTTCTAGGAGAAAAACACGGTTTCGATCTTGGTCGTCCAGCAAAAACTGCTCAAGAAGCATTCCAATGGTTATATCTTGGTTACCTTGCAGCGATTAAAGAACAAAACGGTGCAGCAATGAGTTTAGGACGTACTTCTACATTCCTAGATATTTATGTAGAACGTGATTTACGTAATGGCTTAATTACAGAAGAAGAAGCACAAGAAATTGTGGATCACTTCATTATGAAATTACGTCTTGTAAAATTCGCTCGTACACCAGATTACAATGAATTATTCTCCGGAGATCCAACATGGGTTACTGAATCCATTGGTGGTATCACTGAGGAAGGCGTTCCTCTTGTAACGAAAAACTCATTCCGTTTCTTACACACTTTAGATAATTTAGGACCTGCTCCAGAACCTAACTTGACAGTACTATGGTCCACTCATTTACCATCAGGATTCAAGAAATTCTGTGCAAAAATGTCTATTAAAACATCTGCTATTCAATACGAAAATGATGATGTTATGCGCCCTAAATGGGGAGACGATTATGCAATCGCATGTTGTGTATCAGCAATGCGTGTTGGTAAACAAATGCAATTCTTTGGTGCTCGTGCTAACCTTGCTAAAACACTTCTTTATGCAATCAATGGTGGGGTTGATGAAAAATCAAAAGCACAAGTTGGACCAGCTTACCGTCCAATCGAAGGCGATGTACTTGATTACAAAGAAGTAATGGAAAAATATGATGCAATGATGGAATGGATTGCAGAACTTTACCTAAATACTTTAAATGTAATTCACTATATGCATGATAAATACGCTTATGAACGTATCGAAATGGCATTACATGATACAGAAGTGTTACGTACAATGGCTACTGGTATCGCTGGACTTTCTGTTGCAGCTGACTCCCTATCTGCTATTAAATACGCTACTGTTCGTCCAATTCGTGATGAAGATGGTATTGTCGTTGATTATGAAATCGAAGGCGACTATCCTAAATACGGAAATAATGATGATCGTGTTGATGAAATCGCAGTAGATCTTCTAAAAACATTTATGACAAAAGTAAGAAAACATAAAACTTACCGTGATTCAGTTCATACAACATCTGTTCTTACAATCACTTCTAATGTAGTTTATGGTAAGAAAACTGGTAATACACCAGATGGACGTCGTGCTGGAGAACCATTTGCACCAGGTGCGAACCCAATGCATGGCCGTGATACAAAAGGTGCTTTAGCTTCACTTTCATCTGTTGCTAAACTTCCTTATGAATATGGTCAAGATGGTATTTCTAACACATTCTCCATCGTGCCTAAAGCTTTAGGACGTGAAGATGAATCTCAAATCAATAACTTAGTAGCTATGCTTGATGGCTATTCCACTAAAATGGGACATCACTTAAATATTAACGTATTTAATCGTGATACTTTACTTGATGCGATGGACCACCCAGAAGAATATCCGCAATTAACTATCCGTGTTTCTGGATATGCGGTTAACTTCATTAAATTAACACGTGAACAACAATTAGATGTTATTCACCGTACAATGCACGAATCTATGTAATAAAAATCGGCGAGATGCTTTGACAAGGATTGCTCACCAGTAGCAATCCTTGTTATTTAGGAAAGGAAGAGGAGAATTATGACAGAGGTTTTAGGAAGAGTTCATTCAGTCGAAACAATGGGGACAGTTGATGGACCCGGTATTCGGTTTATTGTTTTTATGCAAGGGTGTTTACTTCGTTGCCAGTTTTGTCATAATCCTGATACTTGGAAAATCGGCACCGGTACAGAAAGATCTGCTCAAGATGTATTTAACGAAGCAATCAAATATAAAGAGTTTTGGGATGCATCTGGTGGCGGTGTTACAGTTAGTGGTGGTGAACCTTTGCTACAAGTCGATTTCCTAATTGAGTTTTTCACGCTATGTAAGGCAGCTGGTGTGCATACAACAATTGATTCTTGTGGTGGTTGCTTTACGCGAGACCCAGAATTTATTGAGAAATTAGATCGTTTAATGGAAGTTACTGATTTAATTTTACTTGATATTAAACAAATCAATCCAGAAAAACATTTAAAATTAACAACGAAATCTAATGCACCAATTATTGATTTTGCTCATTATCTTCGTGATAAAGAACAACCAATTTGGATTAGACATGTACTAATCCCTACGAAAACAGACGATCCGGAAGACTTAACGAAACTGCACGAATTTATTCAAACACTCCCAAATGTGAAACAAGTGGATGTGCTTCCATACCACACAATGGGTGTTTACAAATGGAAAGAAATGGGCATTCGTTATCCACTGGAAGGTATTGAAGCTCCGGAAGAAGAAGTAGTAGCATTAGCCAATAAAATTCTTGAAACAAGCAGTTATAAATAGAAAAAAACCGACGAACCATAAATTCGTCGGTTTTTTTCTATAAAATTTTATACATCTCGGTGCACCAATGTAGTTCTGTTTTAATCAATTCTAGTTTTCTAGCATAAACCTGATAGGACATGTTTTTTAGCTTGTCTTCGGAAGTACTTAAGTCAAATAGTGCGGCAAAATGAGCTAAAGTTTCTTCTATTAGAGCTAATTGTTCCTTCAAATAAACTTCTCTTTCTTGAATTAGTCCCTTTGTTCTTGTGTTATTTAACCAATTCAATTGCACTTTTGTTGTGAATTCATCTCTAGTAACTGGTATTTTAAGCGGTGTTTCAGACCAATGAAGAAGGGAGTCTAATCCAGACTGTGTAATTGTGTATACTTTTTTATCGGGTTTTTTATCTTGTGCTAGTTTATGGACGACTAAATATCCAGCTTTTTCTAATTTGGAAAGCGCAGGGTAGATTTGACTATGATGTGTATTTTGCATAATTCTTAAGCGATTGGCAAGCTCATAACCACTAGCTGCTTCACGGGCAATCATTTGTAATAAAGTATATTCTAATACATTTGGCGTCATATTTTTAACCTCTCTAAAATGCTCTTTAATCTTATTGTAAGCGAAATACAAAAATAAGTAAACTTTTTACATATGTAACAATATATATATGTAAATATTGACATTAGTATTTATCGAGCGTAATATAATAAGTGAGTTTTATTTAGAAAGGGAAGTGTAGTTTGTATTATGATGACGGAAAAAGAAATGAGTACAGGGAAATGGATTACTGCAGCAGCTAGTTTGCTGGCATTTATGGGGATTGGCGTAGTAGATCCATTACTTCCTTCCATCGCTGAAAGTATTGGTGCATCACATTCGCAAGTGGAAATGTTGTTTACAGCTTATATTTTTACGATGGCAATTATGATGATTCCAATTGGGATTGTTGCTGGAAAACTTGGAGATAAAAAATTAATTGTTATAGGACTATTTATTGTAACGATTTTTGCATTATTATGTGGTTTATCAGATACTATTGGGGCATTGTCGATTTTTCGAGCTGGCTGGGGCTTTGGTAATTCAATGTTTATGGCTACAGCAATGACGATGCTAATAGCTTTATCGGAAACACCGGGACATGCGATTGGTATTTACGAGGCTTCAATGGGTCTTGGAATGGCTTTTGGACCGCTTCTTGGTGGTATTCTTGGTAATATGTCATGGCGTTATCCGTTTTTCGCTACAGCTTGTTTAATTTTTATTGCATTTTTACTTATTTTATTTAAAGTGAAAGAACCTAAGAAGATTATCACTGAGCCAACAGAAAAGAAAGAACTGGCTATTAAGCAGATGTTGCATTTATTTAAATATCGACCATTTTTACAAATTGCTCTTAGTGGGATGTTTTACTATTATTGTTTCTTTACGATTTTAGCATATTCGCCACTAGTGCTTGGTTTATCAGCAATTCAAATAGGTTTTGTGTTTTTTGCGTGGGGGCTTTGTTTAGCACTCGGCTCTGCAAAAATATCTCATGCGTTAGAAGTGCGTTTTAATAGTAAACAGGTTCTAAAAGGTTCGTTACTAGCATGTGCAGTTATCTTAGCATTACTTGGATTTGTAGATAATACTGCAGTAGATATTACTTTAATTGTTATTTCTGGTTTGATTTTAGGTATTAATAACGCATTATTTACAACGACTGTCATGGAACATTCTCCTTATGCAAGAAGTGTCACAAGTGGGGCATATAACTTTGTTCGGTGGTTAGGAGCTGCTCTTGCACCACTTTGTTCTGGGTTATTAAGTGAAGCATTGGGAATGAAAATGCCATTTATTGTTGCAAGTGTCATTTGTTTAGCAGGTATGGGCTTATTATTTATTAAATTAAAACCAGCTCATTTTTCTTTACAGCAAGCAAGCTCTGTTAAAAGTGAATAAATAAATGAAGACTGAACTATAGTGTTCGGTCTTTTTTTATGATTAAAGATAAAAAATTAACGTTTAACATTAAAAAACAGTTGACAATTATTACTAATGCCAGATATAATTTAGAAAAAAGGGGAGAGATTACATTGAAACTAAAAAGATTACAAAAAATGAGTTATTTTCTTCATATTGCCCTTAAATTATTATCTATAAGCTCCATTATTATATTAGCATTGAGTGTAATGATGAAATTACGTAAAAATAATAGTAGTAATTTTAGTATAACTACGCCTAATGAAAATGTATTGACTGGTTTAAATTTTCAAACATCATTTTTCCCAGGCGTTGATACAGGTCAATATGATGAGACTGAGCAATGGATTATGTTAGGATTTGCTGTTTTATCAGTGTTACTACTAGCTTTGTTATTATGGGTTGCAAGTATAATTTTTAAGAGTTTGGCAGAGGAGTTTGCGCCTTTTAGTGATATCCAGGTGTCCAGATTACGACTAGTAGCACAATTACTTCTTATATATGCGTTAGTACCACAAATATTGTATTCTATATTCCATACAATATTAATACCAGGTTATAGCATTAGTTTATCCCTTGATATGTCATTTTTCTTTGCGATAATTTTCTATTGTTTAACTGAAATTTTTAGGTATGGTGCCGTATTACAAAAAGAATCTGATGAAACCTTATGAATGGAGCGAAAAATAAATGGCAATCATACTAAGGTTGGATCGAATTATGGCAGACCGCAAGATGTCTTTAAATCAATTATCTAAAGAAGTTGGTGTGGCCAATGTGAACTTATCAAAAATAAAGACTGGTAAAGTAAGCGCAATTCGATTTTCGACATTAAATGAAATATGTAAGGTATTGGAATGTCAGCCCGGTGATATTTTAGAATATGTAGATGATAATTCGTTATAAGCGTAAATGAGACGCATTTAAAAGCATTGAGTTAGGACTTAATGCTTTTAAAATTGCGTAAAGAGCTTGAAAAAGTGATATTTTGGTGGAATAGTGCTTCTTTACATAATTGGTATTACTTCCTATAATATATATTATGTAAACTAGGAAATATTTTTATTAGCAAGACGAAAGTCGTTCTCTCGCCTTGCTTTAACAATTCAATTTCTTTAAGTTCTTAACTGATAATATTATTTTAGCACTAACATTATCAGCAGTCAAGTCTTTTTTTATTTTTTTCTATTCGAACGAATTGTATCTAAAATAATTTTATATTTTTCAACATCTGGTCTAAAAAAAACATTTATTTTACGTGAACTACTCTTATTATAAGTAAACATAGGGATAACACGTTTTTCTTTTATCAATCTCGGCATATCACTTAAATACATTCCTAAAAATTCTGCAACTTCCTTTTGAGACATGGTATATTTTTCAAGTTCAGCAGAAATTTTTTGCTTTACAACATCATCATCATCCCAATAATACATATAATTATCAACCCTTATCCTATAAAATATACTATAGATAATTATATCATATTTATGATAATTTTTGTTCTCGTGGATGAAATAATTTTATTGTTTTTTTCTTTTGTTCAATTTGAACTTTTGTATATCTTTGTGTTGTTTGTATAGATGAATGACCAAGGAGTTCTTGAATATATCTTAAATCACATCCATTTTCTAACAGATGTGTAGCATATGAATGTCTTAATAGATGAGGATTCAGTTTTCGCCCTATTTTATTCCCTGTCGAAACTATTTGATGATAAACAAATTTTTTCGAAATTTGTCTTCCGGAATTAAAGTCAATAAAATAATAACTATGAGATTGATCAAAAAATTCCATGATTGCTTTTCTAACTCTAAAATACATATAGAATTGTTTATCTAACGACTTCGGATAAGGTACTATTCTTTCTTTATTTCCCTTCCCAGAAATTAAAATAAAACGATTTTCAAAATCAAAATTCAATACTTCTAAATTCACTAATTCAGAAAGCCTAATCCCCGTTGAATACAAAACGTCAAAAAACAACATTTCTAGTGAATTAATTTTATTCCCAAACTCATTATAAATATCTTCAATTTCTTTTTGGTACAAAACTTTAACATTTTTTTGAGGAGGTAATTTCATTTTTTCGGAATCAAAAAAATTATCTATCTCTAAATTAAATTCTGAAATAATATATTCATAAAATTTTTTTATGACGTTATTTTTTTTATATAGTGTTCTTTTTTCCACTTTTTTAATTTGTTTACTTAAATATCCTTCCTTTATTTCTTTAGTAACTAACACTGTTTTCGAAAAAACAAGAAATTCTCTAATTATACCAATATAATTTTCTATTGTAGACACTGCCAATCCTTTAGACAACAATTCATCATTGTATTTTTCAATATAATATTCAATTTCTAGCTCCATTCAAACTACCTCTTTCCCGTTAATTACAAATATGTTATTATACATATATATATGTATCCCAAAATACATATATCGACAGTGTATTATTTAATATTTTTCAATCCGATTAATAATACACTGTTTCTTTCATTAACCACCCATTAAAATAGCAGAAAACAGCACCGCAAATGCACAAACAGAACTCATAATTGTGTATCTTTTTTTCATTTTTTCACCTCCTTAATAATATAATAGCATAATAATATTATTAAATTTCATTTTGAACAATATACGACCAAAAAAACCTAGACAAGTTAGTCTAGGTTTAATTTTCCTCTGTACTCTTTCCAATCTTTTTTTATATCCTCTAATACATCAACATCTTTTATTACTTCAAAAAAATTTACACACTTATTATACAAATTATTCGCTTCTTCAATATCACCTACAAAAAGCTTGTATTCAGCAAATCTATATTCTCCAAGATACGCCGATATTAAATCGTTATTTTGATAAGCATACTCTATCCCTCTTATTAAATACTTTTCCACTAAATCCATTCTATCATAAGACTTCAAAAAAAGTGCAATGTTAAACATTAAAACAATTTTTAAACGGTTATAATTTATTAAATATTTATTTCTATCAATTTCAAGTAATATTTTTTCTCCCACTCTAATTAATGTATCTAAATCAAATATATAAATAATATTTGCAATAATTAAAACATCAAATTCAAACCAATAATCTTGTTTTTCAAGTCTTTTCCAAATAAAATCAACTTCTTTTTTTGCTAATTCAATATCATTAGTTTCAGAAAAAATCTTTAACCCAACCAAAATCGCACGTAACTCAAAAATCATTGAGTCATCTTCTCTTTGCAAATATTCTTCCATTTTTTTAATTAATTCATTAAGAGGGTCTTCATACACAGAAAGTTTCAAATTTCTAAATTCATAAAACAGCATTTCTTGTTCACTTACATTTCTATCTTTTTGATAATAAATTACCTCTGATAAAGTTACTCCCATTCTTTTACAAAAAATCATTATTTTTTCATATGAAGGATTCATTTTATTAGTCTCTATTTTTGTAATACTTGATCGAGTCAAATTTTCAGTTGCAATATCATTTTGTGTTAAACCTTTAATTTTTCTGATTTCAGATAAAGCTTCGCCAATCTTTTTTTTCATTTTTAATTCACCCTATTTAATTATATCAAAGAAAATAATTGAGTTTGTGTCTTTTCCTAATACATTTTATTACAAAATTACAAAAAAAAATAAAAATCATGTATAAAAGATACACTGACATATTTTTTGTATTTAATTCACCCCCCCTCGCCGTCGGGAACTCGGCAAACGTTTAGCAACCTTTGCAAACATTAGCGTGTAATGCGTACGCTTGTATCAACTCCTTAAATTCCTTCTCTTCGTTCAGTCAGACATTTACCGTTGACACTTCCTATCTAATTCTTCTTTTCATTCTGATTGACCTAACAAAAAAACCGCCTCTACTATCAGAGACGGTTCAATTATTTCAATATTTTTTCTTAATTATTATTCATTTCTACATAATCTGGTTCACGATTTATTATATAAGATTCATCACTTGAAGAAACTTTATTACCCTTCACTTCCGAATAACTATCTTCTAGACTAGAAACACCTTTTTCCCTTGGATACTGAATATATATATGTTCTCCATTATCATAAACTTTAAAATTACATTCTTTTCTTTTTAAATCTCTGTCGATTTCATCCACATAAGAAATAGCTTCATTTTCTTCTTTTAATACTAAATTAATTTGTTTATCATATGCATGATTCACAGTTTCTGTTTTTTCCTCTTTAACCACAACCTCAGTTTCACCACATCCAGTTAGTATCAGTAGAAACACTAACATAGTCATTAAGATTACATTTCTTTTTTTCATCACCATTTTCCTTTCTCTCTTTATCTACACCTCCATTATACATAAATGAACAAAAATTATAAAGTAGCTATGACTTTTATATCACTTATTTTTCCATTTTTATTAACTACCGTTCTTAAAATCATTTTATAAGAACTGGTTTGTCCATCATAAATAGACTCAATAACCAGCTCATTTAAATAAAATACTTTTTCTCCACGGACATTTTTATAACTTTGACAATCTTGCAGAACAGAAGAAACATTTGATTGTGCTACTCCCGATGGAAACGCTTCATCTAACGCCTCGGAAGTCAAATATTTTTTCGAATGTACTAATTTTTCTTTGCTATCATCAAATGTGAAAAAAGCTTGTAAAAAAGCTTGATTCACTTTTCTTGCTTTTTTATTTTCCTTATTTTTTGAGGTCATTTCTTTTTTTGAAGTATTAGTAACATCTGAACCAAAAACATCTAAATGAACAACATAGATAATACCAATCACACAAAAAGAAAAAGCCAAAATCACCTTAATTATTTGTTTTCCTTCTATCATTTATTTCAACCTCCTAACACACGACCAAATCCATAAAGGTGTTCTTTCCAATAACCGGATGTAATCGTGCTATATTCGACGCCAGAATCATTACTATTATACATTTTGCCATTTCCTAGATAAATTCCAACGTGTGTAATAGTTTTACCAGCATATGTTCCAGAAAAGAAAACTAAATCCCCAGCTACTGCTTCACTTTGTGTGATAACTTTAGAAGCATGATACTGCTCTTCTGCTGTACGAGGTAACATAATATTCGCTTGTTTATAAGTCCACTGAGTCAAACCAGAACAATCAAAACCAGTCGATGGTGTGCTACCTCCCCAGACGTATGGATTCCCTTGATATTTTAACGCTTCCTGCATAATAATTTTTAAATTTCCAGAAAATGAGTTTGTTCCACCGCCTAAATATCGCCGAACATGATTAACATATTCTGGGTCACCATAACTTTTCCATCCCATTTTAGCAGCCATGTAAACACTAAATTCCTTCGCCAGCGCAAGCGTATATTTTCCCCCTCTCCCATCTTGCACCCACAACGTGAATCCTCCACCAAAATTATATGATTGAAGTGCTAGATTTATATCTCCTTTCGCAGAAGCTAATACCGCTTTAAAATGCTTACAACCTGCTTCAATAGACGTTTCAGGGTCTGTAATCGAATTTGGAGGCAATCCTAAACTTTCACTACTCTGCATGACATCAGGTACACGCCCCCCACTTTCTTGCATCGTTAACGCCATCAATATATCAATATATTTTTCCAATCCATATTTTTTGGCATAAATTTCAAATAATGGACGATACCTTTCTACCTCCGCCGATAATTTTGCATTCGTTGTTTCAGTAGAATCCATATCAAAGGTAGAATCAGAAGAAGAATCATTACTAAACATAATTACCATCATGACCGGAATAGCGAGAAGAAGTACAAAAAGAACACTAGACCACTTCACTATTTTCAATTCGATCACCTGCACTTCTCAAATCAGCTACTTTTTCAATGTCTTCTTCTGATGAAATAGAAGTTTCTTCTACCTTATTCATTTCCTCTTCTCTCTCACTTTCTAGTTTTTGAGGAGTTCTTTCTATTTCATTAATAACTGGTTGAACCATTTCATCATTGGGATTTTTTATTTCTCTGTTTTCACTTTCTGGTTCCATTGTTTCTAATTGAGGAGTTCTTTCTACCGATTCTTTAGCTTCTTCTTCTCGATAATCATCTAAATAATAAATATCTTCTAGACTATTTTCTCCATCTTCTTCCAAATCTGCTTCTATTTGTTCGTCATCTGTCGAATATACTTCTTCTTGACCTTCCTGCTCAGTAGTCATTCCTTCTACTTTTTCACTATTCTCTTCTTCCTCAGTCAATTGGGCTTCTTGTTGAGTTCTTTCGTAAGAAGGAACCTCTCCTACAGAATCATTATCCTCTTCATTATTATCTGGTATATTCGGATTTTCCGGATTTTCTTCCAAAACACCTGTATTCAATGGTAATTTATTGGAAGGATATGAATTTTCCCACTCTGGCATATTCGACATATTCGAAAGCATTCGTTTATATTTTCGGGGGATTTTAGGCATAGTATTCCCCATTTGTACTTCTCCAGCTGAAAATAACGAAATGACTTCATTTCTATAAATGAACAAACAAATGATAATTAACGAAGTAGCCAACATATTCACTAAATATAAACCTAAATTAACCGGAGGAATTAATTTATCCATCAAAGTTACAATTAAGAAAATAGCTAATATAAACAAAGAAACTAATGCTTTCATTAAAAATAAAGCAACCATTTTCCCAAAAGTTTTAAAAAATGAATTCGAAAAACTGGGTAAAATACTAAGTATCGCTGTAATAGCTAAAACAATACTCAACAACATAGGTAACACAGAAAACAGCACATGTAAGAACGCAACAAGAATCAAAGGGATTCCTAATATAATCGTGAATAACAAAGAAATAAAAGCAATAGCCATTTGATAATCTACAGAGGAAGCCGACATATACGCATTATCTAATTTATTCACTTCATTATTGATAATTTTTTCTCTTTGCTTTTGTGCGCTCTCTGTTGACTTCAGCGACAATAAACTATCCACTCGTTTTTCATCTTTTTTGATAATACTTGCCTTATCCGGAGTACCATAATTCATCAGAAGATAAGGACGTTCCACCGTCAAATCAAAATAGAAATTACGCATAACAGCTAATGCCCCATCAAGCTCTTGTCCTTCTGGTATCTTTTCATCAGAATCAGCGGTAAATGTGGTACCAGCCTTCATCAACACGCCTTCCGTTTCTTCCGTCAAATGATTCACGACTTTTAAATAATACCCTGCATTCGAAAACCAAACAGTGACCAATCCCAAGACAAGAAATAAAGTCAATCCTCGTTTAATGGTTTCTGTTGCATTTTGTTTAAACGCAAAGATGAAAAATAAATGTACAGCCGCAATGACAACAAACATCACACCAAAGGTTGCAAAAAGATTTTGATACAATTTAGATGATATATTCGCAATCATATCCGCGATCTGATTAACCACATCTAACGAATAAAGTTTATCGATACAAGTATCCACCATTTCAGAAATAATCTTACTCAAGAAAAAGAAAAAGTTAGTTATCCCATTCATCGCAGAAATAGCTGGTTTAGATAACCAACCACTGTCATCTGAAACATTTGCACGATAATTTTCTAATGGATAATACTTACTATGCAACGCAATACCTGCTTTTTTAACAATCTTCTTTTTTACCGTCACATTTTTTTCTTTTTCCACTTCATCTTTCGACTTCACTGTTCCATCTTCATCAATAACCGTATTAATATCTGGTGTTACTTCCGCATGTACTGGCTGAAAAGGAACAAAACTAACCAAAAATACCAAACCAAAAATAAGTAAAAAACGTTTCAATCTTATCACCCCCTAAGCAAATGCTTTTTCTGCCATGGATGAATGCGTTTGGTCTACCGTTTTAAACGCTTCCGCCCATTCTTCAAACAAGCAATGTACTGAAATTTTACCTGTTCTTCCATATACATCTTTAAACAAACATTCGCCTTTTATCATATTGGCTAATAATTTTTCATTGGCATTTGCCTTCTCCTTGTCATATTCTAAATTCATGAATTTTAAAATGTCTTTCCGTTCATCCTTTTCATCAAAAGCGAAATTAACACCAAAGTTTCCAGAGTCTTGTTCTGTATTTACATCCCGAACCGATTGCGTAACAAGAATTAACGCATTGTTAAATGTTCGACCAATTCGACGCATAGACTGAATTAACTTCGCACCAATCTTAGAACACATCAACATCCACGCTTCATCAAAAACAATACATGTGTGTTTGTTCCTATCTCTCATACCAAACATACTACAGAATTTTGATAGAGCTATCATGATAGCCACCGCATTCTTTTCATTATTATTATACAAACGAGGGTCGGTATTTTTATCAGGTAAATCTAATCCTTTAATCCCTAAAATAGTCATTTTTTCTTCAATTTTTAATCCATCCGTATCACCACGAGAAAAAACTAATTGTAAAATGCTATGATGAATTTGTTCATATAATAATCTTCCAGCATTAGAAACCGTTTTTTCTTCATCCGCAATTAAACGCTCTATTACATGCATAAAACCAACTTTTTTCCCTGCCTCACGCTCCATTAAAACCTCATCAATCGAACGCAATAACACACGTTTTACATCATCTTTATCATCTAAATTATAAATCTGTTCAATAATCGCTTGTGCTGTATCTTTTGCCTCTACACCTTTTAGCATAATCAACGGGTCTAACACACCATGACTATTTTTATCATCTGCCTCTAAATCCACATAATGAAAAGATTTCAAATGCTTACAGAATAAAGGAAAATGTTTTTGATAATAAGGGTCATTAGCTACGCGCATAAACTGGTCTTTCGTTTCCGTTTTAGGGTCAATATATAATGTTTCAACCTCGAGCATAGAAAGAAACATCAACAACATTTTAATCAAAAAGGATTTTCCTTTTCCTGTTTGTCCAGTAATAGAAATATGAGGCGAATCGGTCATCGCTCCTTCTAACCCCTTGTTCGCAATAAAAGGGTGAAAGAAAACTAAATCACGACTAGAATGAATAGAACGCTTTAAATCCGTACTACTCGAAAGCCGATTAATTCGCCCTAAATAAAATCCTATATTATTTCCAAGTCGTTGCGAAATTTGAAACAAATTTTCACTTAATCCGGCACAAGTGGTCTGTTGAATCCAATGACGACCTTCTAATGATTGACCAGGTAAAAACTTATAAAACAACTGCAATTGGTCTGCACCTGGTTTTACTACGCTTATACGTGACCGAGCAAGCGTTCTTTCAACCGACTTCGCTCTAGCCTTGCATTCATCTTTCGTTTTACCAGTTACCACAATGGAAACCATCCAACTAATAAATTTTTTATTTTCTCCATTTATTTGATTTTCTAATCTGTTTAAAATATAACGGGACTTTTGAACAGAATCATCTACCGTGCCTTCTGTTTCTACCTTGTCATTTCCCATTTCTTTCATTTTTGTTTTCGTTCGCTGAGATTTTCTCAAAACAGCGTCTTTATTCCTAAATTTTGCTTTTACATTCACTTCTAACGGAAAAGGAAAAAATTGGGTTCGTTCAAATAAATGAGAAAACTGCATGTTAAAATCAAAATTATCCACCATCACATGAGTTAACCATCTTTCGCAATCCCCTGTTTGTAACTTTAAAAATCCGGGATGGGTAGGGTCAATTATCGAATCCGTCACCGCTTCTACCGAACGTTTTTTCGATTCCATTTCTACACTATGGTGCATGTCACGAATAAAATTATACCGATTAAGATAAACTAATTCGTCTTCTGTCACTCTCTGCCCTTTGACGGTTTGTATAAGTCGAAGTAAATCCTCTTCTATCTTTTTAAATCGATCAAAAAACGTATCTTCTACATCTCTTGTCATTTGAAATAACGATAAAAAAGTATCTGAAATAGAATCCAACGCATTTTTCAATTGACTCTTTGCAGAATCCATCGTTAATACGTTTTCTTTCAATTTCACCCCAACAATAAAATCACTACGAGTAATCGAATCTAAGGACTTATTCAACATCGAAACTGTTTCCTTCGCATAATACTGCCCTAATTTTTTTGTTTTAGGGTCAAAATCCTTTTCCAATTCTTCATTCATTTTTTCTAATTCTACCAATTTGGGTACCATGCGTAACTCAAAATCCTTATAATGCTCCAATTCAGCTAAGAATTGTTCAAAACGATTTTTTTGTGTTTCTTTTGCTTCTTTATTTGTAAAACTAACAAAGATAGGGGAAAGGCGATAATACGCCCAAATATCCCCTTTTTTTGTCAGAAGTAAATTTCCTTGTACTTGTTTAAATGGTGTTTCAAAAGCCATTCAATCACCTTCTTTCTTGTGTATGGACTTTATTTTCCATATACAACACTTTGACATCATTGGATAATCTCATCTTTGAAAATTTTATTTGAAAAAAATAAAGCATGTAATCCCATAAATAAAAAGCAATATTTTTACCATCGGGATTTAGTTTTAATAACCAACCAGATAAAAGAAATGGAGTTCCTATAAATACAACTAAATCTAGCCCACTAATCAAATCGCCCAAAGCAAAGATAGTATTTCTAAAAAGTAATTCCACTAAAAATAGAACCACAATAATAATGAATCGAGATAAGCGCATACCACCTAATGGTACAGGTATCTTTTTTGTTAATTTTCGAATGACATAAGGGTGTTCATACGCTAATTTGTAATTGTACACTTCTTTTTTTTCCATCAAACAACCATCTCCCAAACTGCTTTTATCCCATCAATAATTAAATCAGGGTTACCAATAGTTAGAAAAATAACCGCCGCAAAAATTAAAAAACCAATAAAAGCACCAATTTTCTGCCTTACTAAAAAGAAAATAGCCATGATTACTAAAACAATCGTAACCGCATTACCACCCTCTGTTTTCACATAATCTGTTAATTTTCCCAACGTTGGTAAAGCTGCACCTAAAATTAAATGTAAATTCCCCATTTTTCTATTCCTCCTAATTCAATGTATGTGTTAATTTCTGAACAAAATATTGTCCTTCTTTTTTCGTCAAAAATAACGTAAATGTTTGTGTATCTATCATGCTTGTTCCATTATCTTGAAAGTTAACTAAAACTTTGACAATGATTTCTTTTTTAGTTTTGTAAACTTTCAAATCGGTTAAATCTTGGAATGTTTTCAATCCTTCTAAACTTTCCGGTTCTTTCATAAGAAACGCCATATCTTGTACGGAATCAGTCGCATAATGTTCAAAAAAGCGTTTCGTAAATGCTTCCACCTGTTCACTCTCTTTTGCAGAAACAGAAGCGAAACCTTGTTCACTCGCTGAATCCATTATCTTATTGCCATTCGAAGTGTTTAAAGAGGGTATTTTTTCAAAATAAACATTTTCTACCACACAAAATTTATCTTTTACTTTTTTAACTGGAATGAAAATTAATGCTTTCACAGGTGTTTTTACTTCCTTCTGATACTTCTCTTGTACTTTTTTTGTCACTACTTTTTTTCCTTGTTTCGTTTTCACCTGTTTTTCTCTCGTCGCTTCTTCTGTTTTTATATTGTTATACGCAATTTGATACACCACAACATCATGTTCATTTTGTGTAAAGGAATCATAAAAAACATTACTTGTTAGCTCACGACCTTCTTCTACTTGAGAAATTTCATTTCCTAAAACTCCCGGTGCCATATAAGTACTTATCTTCTTGATATACTCCGTTTTGTCACCTTTAGGCATATTAATATAATTAGAAATAAAATCTTTCGCAAACAAATACATGGGTTCCGACGATTCATTGGATACCGTATTATCATTTTTCTCTTTCGTTACCTGCTGAACAAATTTCTCGGTATTTTGTTCCGCTTTCACTGCTTTTAAATAACCTAACACCCCTGAAATCGAAACAAAGAATATCACCAACCAGATAACGCGCTTTATCCAAACGCTATTTTTTTCTTTTTTTATCGTGCGTTTTTCTTTTTTTCGAAAACGAACATTTTTATAATCCTTCATCATAAATTGAAAAAAATCTTTTAATCGCTGTATCATGAGTTCCTTCCCTTCTAATTTTTATCTATTAAATCAATTCATGTGCTTTCAAAAAAGCGACTTGCTTTTTTACTTTCATCAAACAATAACGAATCGAAACTTTTTCTGCATACACTTTATAACGGATTAATTTTTCATTTAAATACTGCGCCTTGTAAAAGGTATAAACATACACACCATGTGAGGGTATATTTTTTCTATCTGGCATTTCTGCTTCTACAACTAGCACTGTATTTTTGCCCACATCACGCATATAAACCGCATTCGATACAAAAACTTGAAAACCCAATTTTCGCATTTCATTATTCAATGTATTTGCTACTAACATTTACTTTTCTTCCTTTCTATAATTTAGTGCTTTTTTAAGGTCAAAAGCTTCCCTCGCCGTCGGGAACTCGGCAAACGTTTAGCAACCTTTGCAAACATTAGCGTGTAGTGCGTACGCTCGTATCAACTCCTTAAATTCCTTCTCTTCGTTCAGTCAGACATTTACTGTTGACACTTCCTGTTTATCCCATCTTTTCTTTTAATTTTCCTGTAGCTAATTGATATTCTTGTTTATATTTAGCTAACATTTGTTGATGTTTTTTAGTAATTTTAGCGTTATCTATGACAGTTTGAATAATATCCTCCCCAAAATCTTCACGTAATTGTTCTGCAATCCACAAACTCGGAGCTACTGCATTTTGCAACCAAGAATAAAATGCCGGAAAATCTTTTTTCGCAGGATCTACACTTAACCGAATCTTATCTACATCTTTCATAAACTCCGCCCACGGCTCCCAAGTTGGGCAGCGCTCTTTTTTCTTATCTGTTCGCTTCGCTAAAAAACGGATTTTATCATTCAAAATCGGTAAAACAACAGACATCACATCTTTTTTCAATGCCAATTCAGAAGCAACTTGTAAAGCTTGATTTTGTCTGAATTTCAATTCATAACGATTCCATTCACCAAATTGTTCTATATCTGTATCATACTTATTCGCTCTCTCATAGTTCTTCTCATAAAATGTCATAAAAAACTCGCTTTGACGACTACCAAAATCAACTGTATCACCCCGACTTTCTCCATCTGAAAAATGAAAGGAACCATGTTTTTTTCCGATTTTCAATCGAGTTTGACAAAGTCCATTTTGAGCCAAATCTAACAAATCATTAATCTTAAAATACGTTTTTCTATCATCAATCGCTAAATCAATTCTCGTAAAATGAACATTATCGTTTATACAATCTCGAATAAAATCAAACCAAGTCCGTTTTTGATTTTTCAAAAACAATTCAAATTGCCGACAAGCTTGCCCAGCTAATAATATTTGGTAAAATGCTACTTCACCTTTATTTCGAGTGACTAACAAACGAATTTTATCGAAACATAGAAACGCAGAAGCTCCAAATATACCAGTTCCTTCATCTTCAATCATCAAATCAAAAGGAATTTGTAAAAGGTTCTCGCATATTTGTTCTGGTGTTTGCGATTTAACTGTAATCTGAATCCAATCAATGCACGCAGTCAGATACTCAGCTTCATTTTCTTTTATTTCTGGGTTAGATACCCACCTTTTAGTGTCGGTGGGTTTTATCGCTTCGCTCATTCTTCGTCTTCCTCCAATACTATTTCTTTGACTTTCACGCGAGGCATAGCCCCGCTTGCTAGCTCCGCTTCTCCGCTTTTGACTCCGTCAGGCGCCTCCTGCGCCCACGCTTCGTACGCTTTGCTAGCTAATCCGGCAATTTCCTTCCTGAAGTTATAATCATTTGGAACAAAAGGGCTATAAAAACTCCGCACTTCTGTGGTTACACCATCCATAAAACAATAACCTCGTCCTTTTTCGCCTTCAAAATTCACAAACGTTTTATCAACTCGACCAAACGCCATGTTATAACCATCACTCGACATTCTTCCTAAGGCAATCCGCAAACCTAACTGGTCACGAATATCCCCCGGCATAAAGCTAGCATCCGGTCTTTGCGTAGTTAAGATTAAAAAAAAGCCTGCTTCTCTCCCCATCAAAACAATTTGCCGTAAATAATAACCAAATTTTTCTTTATCTTCTTTTTTTACAAACCCTTGTTGTAAAGCTACAAATTCATCAATAATAACAAAAACTGGTTTCAATTTATAATATCTAAAATCCTCACCAGCTTTATAGTCCTCTCTAGATCGTATGGCATTAAATCTATTAATCATAGCTTCATACGTTTCACGCATATTTTTAATAATCTTATTTCCTTCAACAAAAACCCCTGGTAATATATCATTTAAACTAGCTAAAGCAGACCTTTTCACATCATATATAGACACCTTCGCCCCCATTTTTAATAAATTAATCAATATTGTAAACAAGAAAAATGTTTTTCCTCCTCCTGTTCCTCCAACAATTAAAGCATGTGGGGTCTTAGCAATATTCCAACAAAAATTCTTCATTAACTCGATTTGATAATTTTCCACAGAAGTATCAAGTATATTTACTCTGTCTTTTGAAATTCCTAATCGAACATCATAAATCAAGTAGCTATTTCTCAAGTATTTTTGTTGTAAATCACCTGAAAATATATCTTCTAAAGCACTTCCCCAACCTTTAAATTTTTCATGAAACTTCGAACCATCCAATAAGACAACAACTTCTACATTTCGTCGCCTTGCTTTTACATAAACTCGTGGATAATAGACAATTTTCTTTTTCATTCGTTTTTTCTGTCCCAGCAATGGCATAACCGTTACATTATCAACTAAAAAATAATGTCCTAAATAAAGCATATTGGCTATTCGTTGATATTTATGTAATTTAGAAAATACCAAAACAAACAAACCAGTAAAAACAAGCAATAGAAGTAAAATATTCCGTATAACAGAAGTAAACAAAACATTACTTGGAAATGAATAATATAAGACAAATGGCGCAATAATAGAGACAGATAAGCCAAACAAAACAGTATATATAATCAGATGGCGCATATACGGCTGTATTCGTATTCCTTTCCATGTGAAAAATTCTCGTATCATTCGACTACCTCACTAAACTCACCTAATACCATTTCTTTTTTGCAATGGACACAATTCACTTTCACACCTTTAGCTCCTTCAAAATAGAGATTATCAAGATTTACTTCTGTTTCATGAAACAGCATATCTTCATTACAATAAGGACAAGTAACATCTGCATATCCCAAAAACAAAATCATTTTATAATCCACTTTTTCCATAACATCTCACCTTCCTTTTTTAACACACAAAAGGCTATTGTTTTCTTACAATAGCCCTTAATTGTTGTTCACTTATTTAGTTGCTTTTGGTTTTTCTTCTATTTTTTCCCCATTTTCATCAGCTAAACGATCATTCGCATTGACTGGGACAATCTCAATACCTGTAAACCTATCCATCATCTTCGCACGAGTATTACCATTAAAACTTGTTGTTGTAGCATATGGTTCATAGGCTAAACCTACAACTTTTACCACTGCATAATTTTTAATATTTGGCACTTTATTTGTTTCTAATTTAATATCAATTGAGCCACCAACAACTGGAGCGCCAATATTACAAGTAACTGTTTCAATAACATCCGTTCTTTTTCCATCTTCAAATCCAAATTGTGGTTTTGCACCAATGAATCTTAATTCTCCTAAATTCGCTTGCACTTGTCCTTCTGTTAATTCAATTTTCATTTATACTTCCTCTTTTCATTTTTTTATTTGCTACAAAGTAGCATAGTTAATTTTATATTTTCCAGCTTTGCAAAATAACGGATTGCTTTTGACTGATTTACAAGAAACTCTGCATTCAATTTACGTAATAACAACACCTCCAAATGAGTCAAATTAAAACAACCATCTATATTAACTCTCAACTGTTTTGCAAGAGAAAAATATTCATCTAGTGCTTTTGTAAAATCTAATTTAGCACTATCACGAGGACAAAGCATATCTAGGTTGATAGAATTTAAATTGATCGCTGTTGTTGCCATGTCTTCACCCCCGTTCTTTTTTTATTTTACTTTTCTTTATTGATTTCCTTTCTTTTTATTTTTTCTCAACACAACCAAACCAATAGCAAGCAATGCAAAACCAGCAACAACCCACCAAATATTCATAGAATCCCCAGTTTTAACTAATTTACCTACTTTTTCTATTTTCTTTAGTGTTTTTGTATGGTTGACAACGATATTTTTTGTGTTTTCTGCTTTAATTTTTATTACTTGTCCATCTTGTTTAAGTGTAATACCTTCCTGTTTAAATTGACCTGTATAGTTTTTCGGGTTCTTCGTTTCCGTTAACGAATAAACTTTATTTGCTTTAATTTCAAAATTTGCTAATCCTTCCTTAGAAGTAACCGATACTTGTTTTTTTCCGGCATTATCCGTTAAAGTGAATTCAGCACCAGCTAATTTAGCCCCTGTTTTTTTGTCTACTTTGGTTACTTCTAGCAATCCTTTTTTAATTTCATTTTTTGCAGTAATTTTAAAGATTTGCCCATCGTTTGCAAGGGAAATATTTTCTTGTTTGAAAGAACCTTTATAGCCTTCCGGAAGTTTTGTTTCTTCTAAGGTATATGTTTTTCCACCTTCTAGTTGGAATTTGAACATGCCATCGTTAGTAGTTGTAACAACTTGTTTTTGTCCTTCATTATCAGTCAAAGTGAACTCTGCCCCTGCTAACGCTTTGTTCGTTTCCGAATCTACTTTTACTCCTTCAATGCTTCCACGTTTTAGTTTATTAACAAAATCCCCAGCATTCACGTTCACATGATTATAATCTATCGTGAAAGAATGTTTTTCGCCATTTAGCACATATCCATCAACCGTCCCAGTTTCTAACCAATAGTACTCACCAAATCCAAGATTAGAAACATTCCAAGAACCATCCTCAGCTGTAGTTACAGCTTTTACTAATTTATCATTCGCATTTCTTACTTCAATTTTTGCACCTTGTAATGGTTTTTTACTATCCGTAATTTTCACACCAGCAACAGAACCAGTAACTGCTTGAATATTTGTAGTAAAAGAAGCTGTTTTCTTTTCTTGAAAAGTATCTAAACCATACGTCGCAATATCTTGATGACCCTTTTGCCCAGTTAAACGAAACGCACTAGGATAAGCTTGTTCAAAATCTCCAGTCAAATCTATTTTTGTTCCTTGTAAAGTTTTTCCATTCAAATCATTTGCTGGAACAACTATAGTCAACTTAGAACCATTTTCAATCTCTTTTACTGGGTTTCCATTTTCATCTCCAATATAACTATTTGTTGTCGCACCTGTTAATTTAGCAGTTATAGTCCCAGAACCTTTTGCTGTAATTGTTACAGGTGTAGATACAAATTTATTATCTTTTAACGAAGTCTGCACCGTTGAATTAGATACTTTTAACTGATTATCAAATTCTGGCACAGATGGACTTCCAGCTTTTTTCGCTTCCGCAACCAACGCTTTAATTTTGTTAACTGTTTTATGAGAACCATCTGAATCAACATATAATTCACCAGCAGGATTAGTTAATGAAAAATCATTAGGTGATTTGATATTATGAATAGCCCCTTGAACAAGATATTCATCATACGCCTTATCACCAGTTAGGTTAGAATTTCCTTTGTAATAAGCATTTAATAAATAACTAGTCGCATTATCCAATTTTTCCGCTTGATTATAAGTTAATCCATCTGGACTGGGCAAATTAAAATTAATACAAAATACAACTTTATTTGCTGAATCCCTTAGTCTATCAATCATTCGCACAGCCGTTCCTGTATCCGGCCCATGTAAATAGGTAACATTTTTAGATACAATACTAACCTTTGTAGTACTTGCAGCTTCTGCTTTCATAGTTGCTGGTGTAACACTTAATACACTAGAAGCGATTATAAAAACAAGAAGTAGTACTTTAAAACTTTTTTTAGTTAATGTTTGGTTCATTTTTTTACCACCTTTTAGATTATTCATTGATTTTGAGTCAAACATTTTCTTACCATCACATCCCCCCTCTCAAATTTAAGCAACAAAAAAAGAGCAAATATTTTTCTATTTGCTCTTAATATGCTTTCTATTCTTTTAATAATTCAATAATTCTTGTTCACTATTTACATTGACAATATAGGCACCACTTCGAATTGTTTTCATTAGTTGTAACATAGTAGACCTTGGAACAGAAATACAACCTGCTGTTGCTCGTCCATTATCGACATGTAAGAAAATAGCGGAGCCACCTCCTACACCATGATTATAATTTAATGCCATTGCATATTCATATTGCGTTGGATAATCAGCTAAATGTTCATCCTTAGAACTTGAACTTGAACGTTCTTGCCAAGTATTGTATTGACTATCTTTTACATTAGAAATCCAATAAGAATTTTTAGTTATTTGTTTAAAGCCTAATTTTGTTCCGGGATTATGTGTTCCAAATGCAAAGCTTAGTCCATAAGCTCCCCGAGGTGTTCTACTAGCATACTCACTACCAGTACCGACCCCTTGACTGCCAACATGTCCATAAGTTGAAAGGCTTTGTTTCCATGTTCCATTGCTTTTCTCCCACAGTTTTACTTGTGCGCTACTTCCAGAAGCAACAACTGTAATAATTTGATTTGATCGTTGGGCTAAGCTCATTTTTGCAACAATAGGTTGATTGATAGCACTAGAATTACCTTTGTTACTTGAGTTCGAACCTGCAGTTTGTTTTCCACTTCCACTTACATTCCCCGAAGAATTAGTTTGGTTATTTGACGAAGAACTAGAAGCTGAACTTCCATCTTTTTGACTTGAACCATTTGAATTAGCTTTATTAGAAGAAGCATTATTTTCTTTTGTTTGTCCGTTGCTACTTGCTTCATTTGTTACGCTAGAAACTTTATTTTCTTCAGTTTTCTTAGCTGCTTTTTTAGTTTGTTCTTTTTTAGCTTCTTGTTCTTTTTGTGTTAATAATTTCCTGGCTAATGCTATATCTTTTTGTAAATTCTTTTTTGCAATTTCTTGAGGTGTTGCTTGTTGTGCTTTTTCTGCCTTATTAATTGAATCATTTGTTACATTCGTTGCTAATTCTTTTTTTGTATTGTCTTTAAATAATCCTAAAACTTGTTTTTGTGCTGATTGTACTTGACTAAATAATTTTTTTGCTTTTTCCAATTCAGCAGTTAATTTTTTTTGTATCGAATTTGATTTAATTTGTTTAATTTGTTTCTCTATATTTTCCACATCTTCTATTTTATATGTATCAGAAAGTTTATTTTGTTTTTCATCTGTAAACAAATTCTCAATACTAGAAGTTGTATTTGAAACAAGTGCTTCTTCCTTATCTTTTACCACTTTTTCTTTCTGTTCTTGTTTCTCTTCTGCTTTTACAGCTTCTTGATGTTTCACTAAAGATACAGAAACAAAAATAGTTAGTACTAAAAAACTACAAACAACTATCCAAATCGTTCTTTTCCCTTTCATTTCTTCCACTCCTTTTTGCCTATCTATAACTTATCTTACTAAATTATTTATAACATATAAAATATATTACATTATTAGTTTCGTTTAAGAGCAATACACTTATAGACAAATCAAGCTAAAACGCTTATAATAAAATTGTTGAAGTTTTATTTGAAGCGCGCTTGATTTATCTCAAGTGCGTTTTTTTATTTAGTTGTCAAAGAACAATCAGTAAAAAAAGTTAGCTCAACTAAGAACTAACTTTAAAGAAATTATTGTTTTATAAAAATTTGTCCAAGTTATATATTATGTAAACTAGAAAATTAAATACTTAATCAAGAGAAAACTGTTGCCCTCTCTTGATTTATAACATCGAAAATCTCATTTATTATTTTACATATATTGTGGTTAACTCAGGACTAGTAGAATTTGGTTTCAATATCCATCCTGTACGGCATTGGTACATTGTTTTTTTGGACAGACATCTATATCTTTGTTTGGATTTCTTCTTTCTTCACCTGAAATTGTTTCCTTCAATTTTATAAGTAAATATAATTTTACTGAGGCTACTTTCTTTGTGTTTTGCTAATATTTTGTTTAATAATTGGGTCTTTTCCAGCTTTCACTGAATCTATTGTTGCTTTCAATTAGACTTAATTAATGCTTTATAAATCACTTCATCGTCAATAAATTTCTTACCAGTTGACAGTATTCTTCGGAAACTTGATTGGAATAAACGGTGTTTTTATCACCCAAATGTTGTATTTTTTTAGGCTGTAGTTTCTCAATTTCTAGATGATGGTAGGTTTTATATAGCTGTTTAAATGTCACTTCCATTCCGTGGGAGTTCAAAATTTCTTTCAAAGACTTAGATACCGCATTTTTTAGTTTACGATCATAGGAAAGTACATCCCGGGCATCATCAAATAATTCTAAAATAGATTTCCCTAACTGTCCATTAAGATAATTAAAATGTGAAATTTTATTTCGTTTTCCTTTCGATTGCCCAACAAATACTTTCAAGTGCTTTAAGGTTGATTGTAATTGCTTAAGATCAGTTTGTAGCTGTATATTCTCGTTTTTAACTATATATTCTGGTCTAGAGGTATCTTGAATATTATATAACTCATGACACATATATTTTTTATTACAAAGCCCTATCCAACTTGCAACTCTATACTTAGATTGTTTTTTTCTAAAACGTAATTACTTAAAAACTGGAAATCACGATCAGCAATAGACATATATCCTGCTAATCTTGAAAGTAAATCAATAATTAGTTGATGGAGATGTCTTATTTGCGTTAATTCTACCTTTGCCTTAGTCCAGTGGTAGTTATTAATATCATTAATGACTCTTTGATAGTCTTTTCTCCATTTTGAGTCACGTGCTAACTTTGGTTCTTTTATCCATTGATTATGTAAATTTTCGCGATAATTCATTTTTTCGGTTACATCATATTCATGTAATTTTGCGATATCTTTAGCCACAACTTTATAATCATCTGACATGGAAAATAATTTCTTTAATATTGTTTCCGTACCATATTTTTTTACTAAATCGATACTTCGGTTAATGACTGGTGTTTGTCCATCTTCTTGTGTATAAGGCAATGAGTGAAGCAATTCATCGGAAACATATAAGGACATGCTTTTTTTCCAAGCTTCTTTATCATCAAAAAGTTCTTTCCAATCATTGCACCCTTTTTCGCCATTTAAAAGCGCTAAACCAATTACTTCTCTTGCTTTGGTAAATGTGTTTATTTCTTCGGTGGACTCCAAAGAATTACTAAATTTTATCATTTCATTACGTAATTCACTTAGTTGTTTAGCATCTAATAATTTACACATAAGCCAAAATGCAATATAAGAATCATCCATTTCCGTATGAAAAGGAACTTCTAAATTATCACTTTCTGACTCTGTATTTTCGGTTGGATGGCAAATAAATGTTAATCTATTCTTTTCTATAAAAGAGTTGAAAGCTTTAATAAATATTTGATTTATAAATTTTTCGAAATGGTTAATTTGTTCCTTTTCTTCTTGTTTTTTTTGATAGAGCATTAGTTGACTTTGAATGTAACTCATATATTCTGAGGGCTTTTCATCTTTATCCATATCTCGAATATCTTGAAATGCCTTGGCGTAACCTTTTTGTGCTTTGTTTAATTTTAAAATATAATCTACACTTGACTTAAATAAACCGTTATTGGTAGTGAATTTTGGTAAGAATACTTGATAATAAACCATTTTAAATAATGAATATTGAGACTGAAACGCCTCCGAATGAAAGGCTCTTTTGTTATAGATGTTTAATTCAAGGTTATAATCCTGTTGTGTTCCATCTTGATTCTGATAATCAAAGCCTTTTAAATAAACTCGTTTAAAACTAGGTGCAAATGGAACTGCAGAAGTCAATAAGGACCATTCGAAATTAGGAATTGTAAATACTTGTTTAAGCTGGTCATTGGAATAGTAATCTAAAATATTGCTACTTTTCAATTTTTCTTTGATTAATTTTGGAACCATAGCTATTTCTGTATTAAAGAAATCTTTAAATAAGGTATCTTGATAATAAAATTCAGTTTTCTCCCAATCCTTAAATGTAGGTTTGTTAAAAATATTTTTCCAACTATGCTCCTTAAAATGAATTATTTCATTTCTTATTGGTTCGATGGCTCCCCTCATCCCCCATGCAACTAATTTAATATTATCCGCAGTTATTTCTTGAGAAAAGAACTGCGACCATTGACGAATGAATTTTTTTTCAGTTATATTTTTAAAACTATTTTTAAAAGTATTTATTCCTAAAATATCGTTTTCACAAACAGGATCGACCATATTTCTTAAATTATTAGAAGCAAATAAACAAGCATTGATAAACTTTAAAGCAAATGCTTCCCCCATTTTAATTTTTTGTAAGATATCTGAGTCAACTGTCGATTCAATCTCATAAGAAGCTAATTTTCCTTCTTGGAGAATGCGTTGAACTATTTTATTTTTCAACCGGTGCTCTATTCTATTTTGGATGAATTCTACTTCTAAATTGCTAATATCCTGAGCTTTGCTTTGTGTTTTCTTAATAGGAAAATAGGTTTCAAGATGTTTTCTTATTTCTATATTAAATTGATTCAGTTCGGAATCTTCCTTCAATTTTCCAATTATTTGTCTTTCGTGGTCTTGGAGAGTGGACTTAAGTTTATAGTTTATCTCTTTATCATTTTTCTTGGCTGATTTTAAAGTAGTTTTTAAAGCAGTAGTTAATTTTTTAAGTTGGTACTTTTCGCTTAGTAATTGAATATTAAAAGGTTGCTCTTTTATTAAGATTTCGTTCATGTATTTAGCCATTAGTTTGCCACTTCTTGATTTTGTAGATTGAATGCTATTGTTACGAATGGATTTTTTTATTAGCTTCGTTCGCGATGAAATATAATTTTCAGCCCAATTAATATAGACTTCCATGTCTTTAGCCATTAGTTTGCCACTTCTTGATTTTGTAGATTGAATGCTATTGTTACGAATGGATTTTTTTATTAGCTTCGTTCGCGATGAAATATAATTTTCAGCCCAATTAATATAGACTTCCATGTCTTTGCTAAAAGATTCCCAGCAAATAAATGTTCCTTGTTGTTTTTGTAAGCTTTCTTCTAACAATTGTGAGAGATTTATTTCTATTCTGTATTCTTCACTTTTGACAGGAGTATTTTCCTGAAAATAATATAAACTTTTTTTGAAACGATGATTGAAGGAATCTGTGATATTAAGTTCAGTGACATTCGAAACTTTGATTTTTTCCTGTTTATTTTTTTGTAATAATCCATGAAATAATTTTTTCATTTGCTCCGGATGACGAATAGTTTTGTTTACCACACTTGTGTAAAAAGAACTTTTTTTGCGATGCATAATTTGTTCAGTATTATCCTGCTTTTCACTTCCATAAACTAACCGTCCCCCGTATTTATCCCTAGACATTAGCACTTTTTTTCTATTAATCTCTACTTTGGTAATTCTCATAGTTTTCACCTCAATGATTTTTTGTTCTCTCTCCTATTGTACATATAATCACAAAAAAATAAAACACCTAAATGATGGATAAGTGTTATTAGACTTATCCACATTAGACGTTTTAGTCCTCTTTCATATAGAGGTAGTCTTTTACAATTATATCAATGACCAAAAGATGGTAGGTTTTAGTCCTCTTTCATATAGAGGTAGTCTTTTACCGTTAAAGTAAAAGTAAATGATTTTGACGGGTTTTAGTCCTCTTTCATATAGAGGTAGTCTTTTACTCGAATTAATTTTATGCGTTTAAGTGGGGAGTTTTAGTCCTCTTTCATATAGAGGTAGTCTTTTACAAAAAATAGAAAGCTTGTTGCATTAACTAGTTTTAGTCCTCTTTCATATAGAGGTAGTCTTTTACACGAAAGTAGTTGAAGCGATGGGCGGCGTAGTTTTAGTCCTCTTTCATATAGAGGTGATATGTCTCTTACTTCAATAATAGTAATTAAAGTAAAAAATGTAAAGCGTTTAATAGAATAGTTTGAGGTTTGCGTGAGAATACATTGTTTTCCGGATACTCTATATCGCTTTAGAGCCATTTTCCATTATGTGAATTTAGGATTTTAAAAAAAGAAATATTTGTCTCCACTCAGTTGTCCTCTTGTTTATTAGACTTTTTAGATAGATACTTATGATATAAAAACCAATTGAATATTGTACCTAAGAACAAAAGTATTCCTGCAATCCATTTAAAGTTATGATTTAGATATGCATATGAAAAATACAGGGCGATAATTATTAGAATAATCATTCCGAAAAATAAATGAATGAAGCTTTTTTCAAGACAATCATCTCCTTTTATGCTTTTTATGTAATATAACATAGAGTAACTTGCATTAAACTGAATATTTTCGAACTTCAGCTGGGACGTAATCAGTTATAAACTGGTTGATTTCTTCTAATGAATTTGAAAATAAGGTTTTATCTCTATCGGCTTGCGTGAGAAAACCGTTTTTTACCATGCTGTCATATAAGTCTTTTAAAGGATCATAAAAACCATTTTCGTTAAATAGAATGCAAGAATTGGGGTTTTGACCGATTCTCGACCAGGAAATCATTTCGGTAATTTCTTCTAGCGTACCAGGTCCTCCAGGTAGTGCGATACAAACATCTCCTAGATCAAGCATTTTTTGTTTTCGTTCTGCCATTGTATGAACAGAATACATCTTGGTTAAATGCATATGTGCTAATTCTCGGTCCATTAAAAATCTAGGCATTACGCCAATTACTTCTCCTTCTCCCTTAATTACAGTATCAGCAATTACGCTCATCAGTCCAACTTTTCCTCCGCCGTATACTAGTGTATGTTTTTGCGCGGTAATCCATTCACCTAACATTTTCGCAGCTTGTTCATAAGCTGGATCATTTCCTTTGCTTGCTCCACAGTAGACAATGATATTCAAATAAGTTCATCCTTTCATATAGTCTTCATTTTTTAATAATGCATTTAAATATTTCTCCATATATTTATCTTTATGTTGTGAATTGTATTGTGTGATAAAACGAGGATGTTCTAATGGAATAATAGTATGGAAAAACTGATATTGCTCATTTAATTTTGATAAAAAAGCATAATTTTCGCCACTTCCAATACAATAACATATAGAGGTATCAATACCAAAATTTATTTGGCTACGTATGGATTCGATGATAAATGGTAATAAAATGGCTTGGATTTTTTTGTTTTCATAGTAATTACAATTGACTTCTTTTCCGTTTGCATTTATTTTTGCTATACCTAGTGGGCAGACAAAATTCATATAGAAATCTGAATAAAATTGCTGACAACCGCCATATTCATTAATAACATCATATAAAAAGCCTGACGAAGACTTATTTATGTGAAATTTATCTATAAAAATACCAGTTTCGTTTTGGAGATGTTTAGCGTCTTCAAATGGTACACCTGTTACCGCGGATCCTTGGCGTGCGGGTGAGCTTCCAAGTATTAGGCGACGAGGCTTGGTGTCATTATAATATTTTTGGTAAAATGCGGTCGTTATTTCCTTTACTTGGTCTTTTTGGTTACCGTTATATGGATTGATTAATTTAAATCCAGCTGGTAATGCTAGTGTATTAAGTGAAAGCGTTTTGTTAAATTGAAGTATTTGTTTAGCAAATGTCTGGCTTTCCTTCATGTCATACAATCCCCTCGATGTTGTAATTTAAGCTATTATCATATAAATCTTAACATATATTTTGCATGAATAAAAAATAAGTAAAACCTCGATTGCAGGCTTTACTTATTTAGGTTAATTTTTTACAAATGCTTGAATAATCGCATGTTTTTTAGTTGGATTTATAGCATGTACACGATATGTTTTGACTTGTTCAGGGACAATGAATGTTTCTCCGTAATGAACAATAAAGGGGTGGAAGGAATTATCTAAGGACTCAATTTGTGCTGTCTCCCCTTCGACTAGATTTAACATATTAACGCTGCCATTTGTATTTAAGATAATTGAATCGTTGAACCAGTGACGCTCGGTTTGGATGAACTCTAATTCATGGAGACCTGTTTGCTCGGATGTGATTTTGGAATCTTTATACAATATTTTTGTTTGGTTTATCAAATTATTTTGGACCCAGTTGGTATCTCGTTCCATTTGGATATTTGCTGCTCCGTGATCGATATGAAGTGGCCGCGGCAAGCCATCTAAACCAACACGTTCCCAGTCCCAAAGTTTAAAAGTAAAGATATATGGTGTGGCGCTTATTTCTAGAACGACGGTATCTGGACCGCCACAGTGAATAGTACCAGCTGGGATGGAGATATGATCATGTTTTTTTACTGGGAAGACATTAATATGCTTTTCATCGGGAAATCTAAAGTGACCTTGTTCTGCTTTTTTTAAATCTGCCAGAAGCGCTTCTTTCGTTGTATCTGATTTTACGCCAAGATAAATAGTGGAGTTCTTTCCTGCCTCTAAAATATAATAACTTTCATCTTGCGTATAATGAATTCCAAACTTTTCTTGGGCATATTCAACGAGTGGATGTACTTGCAAGCTTAAATTTCCGCCGCCAACTGTATCAAGGTAGTCAAAACGAATCGGAAATTCTTTTCCAAAACGACTATGCACTTTTGGTCCTAATAGCTCATTTGGAAATTGATGTACAATATTGATTGCTGGAACTTCCACTTTTACATTATCAAAGCTTAAAATAATACTGCTTTCTTCTGGTATACCGTCAAAAGCCCAGCCATAGTTGGCGACATTTTGGTCTAATTGGAAGTTTTCTTTCATCCACTGGCCGCCCCAAACACTTGAATCAAAGTAAGGAACAAGGCGGAAAGGTTGTTCCGTAAACTGTTTTAAACCAGTGCGATAAGCTGCAGCTGAAATCATTTTAGGTTGATTTTTATTATTAGTGTCTAAAATGAAATCTGTCGCTTTGTAAAGTTGATTTTTTAAACGATCTGCCATACGCCACTCAAAAAAATAACCACGTTTAAATTTGCGAAGTGCATCTTCACTTGGGTTATTCGTTTTCCAATTTGTTAGGTTCTCGTATCTAAAACGGCGCTGAATTTCCCAACGTGTGAGATCCGCATAGACAATAATATCTGGATCCGTAATAAGTGTGGCCCCTGTTCCATAGATAACAATAAGTCCTGGTGTTTCATTTATTTGTTTTTTTAATTTATAAACTTTTTCTGGGTCTAAAAATTCATTGAATACATAATTCGACATAATGCCGAAGACGCGATCTTCAGTTATTGTTCGCTGTATCATTTCTTGGACTTCTTGAGTAGTTATCATTGCATCATCTGCTAAAATGATTTTTTGGGGATTTAAAAGAGATATAAGATTGGTTTTAATTTCTTCTATATTTACTCCTGGATAACATTCAATGGCAATAATTTTAGAAGTCGAACTTTTTTCTTTAAGTACTTTTGCTATATCTGCATAATTATCCCAACCAGTCTCAGATGATTTTATTTTTATTTCAGGTTTTAAGTCGTATTTAGCCATTCAAAGCTACTCCTTTTTAAAAAGTGATGTTAAATTAGCGATGTTTTCTGCTGTTCTTGCTAAATTGTCGTTTGTTTCACAAAAAATAGTCGCGGAATCTGTTAGTTCGGGAATGATTGGGAATACTGCATCTATACCATTTTGATAAGCAAGCGAATTTTCAATACGTGTACTACCAACAATTGCTAAAACAAATGCATCTGCTTTTTTAGCTTCTGAGGCTACTCGAACAGGTATTTTTCCCATCACTGATTGCGCATCCATTTTTCCTTCTCCAATAATAACTAAATCTGCATTAGCTAATTGCTGCTTTAACCCAGTAAGTTGGATAACAAGGTCTGCTCCACTTATTATTTCTGCATTTAGAATAGCGGTCAGTCCTGCTGCAATACCTCCTGCTGCCCCGCTTCCCTTCATTAGAGAAACTTTTTTAGCAGCAAATGCATCTAACTTTTCTCCGTAATTGGTCATTGCTTGTTCGAGTTCGATAAGCATCTCCGGGGTTGCCCCTTTTTGCCTACCAAATGTGAATGTTGCCCCCTTCTCTCCCAATAATGGATTGGATACATCACTAGCAATTTCGAAGGAAACTTGTTTTAAGCGTGGATCTAGTTGTGAAACATCTAAATGGTCGAGGTTGGTTAAATGAATTCCCCCTTGCTCGATGCTGTTGTTATTTTTATTAAGAAGTTGAACCCCTAGTGCTTGTAATAATCCTGCTCCACCGTCATTTGTGCCGCTACCTCCAAGTCCAATAATAATCTTATGGATGTTTTGATCTAAGGCAGCGAGTATAAGTTCACCAACACCAAATGAGCTTGCAAGTGCAGGATTTCGTTTATCAGTAGCAATTAAATCTAGGCCAATGGCGCGCGCTGATTCAATCACTGCAGTTTTTTGATCTTTTAAAATACCATAGGAAGCAAGTATTTTCTTTCCATCTAACCGTGTAATTTCTGTTTGATATAACTCCACCTCACAACTTTCTTTTAAAACGTCTAAGAGCCCTTCGCCACCATCTGAAACTGGTGATAAATAAATCGTGTCAGTTGGTCGCGCTTTTTGCCAGCCGGTTTTTATTGCCTTTGCAACTTGCATGGCACTAGCACTTTCTTTAAAAGCATCTGGAGCAATGACAATGTTCATTTATGCCCTTCTTTCAACCAAATCACTTCATAAGGAAACAATGTTATCTCTCCTTCGATAGTTTGATTATTTAATAGGTTTTTTCCTGCGCAAGGTAGCTGTTTGGTAGTTTTTTTACAAGAGACATTAACGATTCCATAGATACACTCATCACTAGATTCACGTTTTAATGCAAAAATATCCGCTCCTAAATCTATTATTTCCTGCTTAGCAAATGGTGAAAAGGCTTGGTGGTTACGACGAATGCGGATTAGTTTTTTTAAAGAAGAAAAGATTTTGTTGCGATATGGATTTGATTTTAGTTCAGTGTATAGTTGATTTATTTCCAACTTTTCTCGATTAATACGGCGGTTTATTCCCGTAGACACTAGTCCGTTATAGTCATTTTTAGAGCCAACCAATGAATGGTAATAAATTGCCGGCACACCTTGTAACATAAGTAAAATGGCATGGGCTGCAACCATTTTTTGTGTAATAAGCGCTTCTGTTATATCTTCTGTTTTATTTTTTAATGCCTCACTGTAATTAATATTTAATTCGTACACGGATTGCGTACCATCAGGATTATCTTTATAGGACACTTGTCCGCCATTTTCTTTCGTTTTTTCCACTAAAAAACCAATTTCTGCTTCTGATAAAATACCTGTAGCAGGACGCATTCCAATGCCATCGTGACTAGCTAGGAAATTGAAATAGGTGGCTGTGTCTGATATAGGAGAGATACTACTCGCCCATTTAGAAAGTTTTTTAGAGTTATGGGTTGTCATTGTATGCAAAACGAGTGGTGGTAGTGGAAATTGGTAAACCATATTCGCTTCATTTTCACCATTTCCAAAGTAACGAATGTTTTCTTCGTGTGGGACGTTTGTTTCAGTAATAATCTGTAAATTAGGATAAAGTTCATCAATTAAAATACGCCAAAGTGAAATAATTTCATGCGTTTCTTTCAAATGCATACAAGTTGTTCCTGATTCTTTCCACAAAAAACCAATCGCATCTAATCTAATGCTTGTTGCGCCTTTTTCGGCATATAAAAGAAGGACATTTGTTAGAGCAATAAGACAATCAATCTCTTTCACATTTAAATCTAATTGATCCTCACTAAAAGTGGTCCACAGTTCTTTGCCATTTTCGTATTGATGAAAAAGTGGCGACGTTCTCGGGCGAACAACATTTCGATAGTCAAAATGAACATCTTTTTCAATGAAAAAATTTGTAAATGGTGCTTCTTGTTTTATATAACTTTGGAACCAACTACTTGATTTAGAAATATGATTAGCGACAAAATCAAGCATGACACGAAAATCTTTTGACAAATGTTGCACATCTTTCCAATCACCTAATGATGAATCAATCGCAGTATAATCTGTCACTGAAAAACCATCATCTGATGTATAAGGGAAAACTGGTAATAAATGCACGTCTGTAATGACATCGGACGTCTCTTTTATTAAAAATTCATGCAATGTCTGTAGTGGTGCTTTTCCGGTTTCGTAAAAGCTATCGCCATACGTAATAAGATAAATATTTTGCTCAGAAATGGTTGCTATTGCCTTTTGAGGGATTTCTTTGTAAGCATTTATACAATGAAGCATTTTTTCTAGATAGTCCGGTTGATATTTTTCTTGATAAATTAATTGCAACTTTTCTTCTATTTTCTCTGTAAAAGTTGTTTGCATATTACTTTTCCTCCAATAATAGTGTGACAAATCCTTTTTGTGGAAGACTTATGCTATTATTTGTAATTGGTGTTAGTTTTTCTTCTGCCAGTGAAACTAGCCAGCTATCCGCTCCAAGTGATGTTTTAAATGAAAGTATTTCATCTTTTTCAGTTGGATTGAATAAACGGATGATAATGCCGTTACTCTCCCAAGCGTTTTTACAGGTACTCATAAAGATGGCGGGATTATTTATTTCGAATAAGGAAGTTTGATTTGGCAATTCTTTTACCGGATAATCAATTTCAAATCGTTCTAACCGTTCTTCAAAGGTGTTGAGAGTTTGTAACTGGTAACTTTCGATATGACCTTCAAACTGATTGGATTTTTCAAATAGATCCCGTTCATTTAAAGCTTCGTCTTGCGTGTAAATAGCATATTCGAATACCATTTCCTCTAGCATTTGTCCATCAGGGGTTGGAACGACTTTATTGTTAATGCCTGATGCCCTACCTGGTCGCCACATTAAATCATCTTTTCCGAGCAAACCATTACTTCTAAAAAGAGTTAGAGCAATTTCATCTGTCTCAGGTAAGATTTCATACTCTTTCATACCGCGGACAAGAAGTGCAAAGGTTTTAGCTGCTTCTGAAACAGCTATAATATTTTCGAGTGGATAAATTGGTACGGGTGCTTCTACAAAGCCTTCCTCACGCCAATTAGCTAAGTAAGGGTTCGTTGTACTTCGCTTCAGTAAACTATAACCTTGATCCGCATAAGAATGTTGTGGGTTAGTTATTTGTGTTTTTACTAGTGTGCGAATACGGTGGTCACAAACTTGATTGTTTATTATATGGCGTACTCGAGCAAATGCTTCTCCATGAATCAATTCAATTTCTGTCAGAATATCTAAAATTTTTGTCCGTTTTTTAGTTATTCGTTCTTCTAAATTACTAGGAATCGTCATGGAATGTTTTAGCTGCATTTTACTAAATAACTGATTTTTTTCTACTGTTAATAGTTCACATGTTTCCATATAAATAGTTTCATCATTTGGTAATGGTGAGAAATCGAATGAATCACCTGCATCTGCTACATTTTCAAAGCGAATAAAATTTGGTATTTCTGTTTTGGTTTTTTTATTGATTAGATTCAGTTTGCCATTTTGAAAATGAATCGCTATATTTTCGTTCTCAATGGATTGATCAGAAATAACCACGAGTTCATCTGCATTCTTAGCAGTAACATGTATCTCTACTGTCATGTACCCTAGTGCGGGAAGTATCCGTTCTTCTAAAAGCAGCTCTGTACGGTAATAGGCTGGAATGGTCACTTCTTTTTCTCCTGCCGCAGTTACGATTATTTTTCGCCCACCATCAAGTTGTTCTTGTTTAAGGATGCTATAAGGCCAGTTTTCTCCATTTGAAACTAGTTCAAATGATTTTTCAGCTGTAAAGACGACTAATTTTACGGCTTGTTTCGTTTTTCGTGGATTAGTATTGAAAACAAGTGCAATATTACTGTTTTCTTGTTTTTGGCTAACAGCGTGTGCAATTTGTTTTTTCAAAAGATTAATTAAGTCATCAGTCATTCGAAGCGCGCTAGTAAGACGGACGACAATATCGTGGTTGGCATCATCTGAGTTGGAAGCGCCAATTCCATTATGGGCATGACTATCAAACAATTTTTTCCAAATAATATCGAGCCATGGTTGTGGGTATTCTAGCCCAGCATTTTTTGCAATAACGGCTAAAGGCTCTAAAATATGAATAATTCTATTTTCAACTAAATAGTTAAGCCGTTTTATGTCATAACGTTCTGAACGACAAGTATTATGGATACGAGACTTCTGACAAGCAATTAACTCCCCGCTTATTTCATTAGGGAAATTTGATTCCCAGGCCTCATCCATAAAGCTTTCATAATCAGATAAGACAAAGTGGTAGCCTAAATTCATTTCGTTTAGTTCGGCAATAATTTCAGGGAAGTTTTTACGAGCTAACACCTGATCTCCTCCTGCTGGCAAAAGAAGCACATCTGTATGCTCATTCATAGCTGCTAGTTTATCTAAAATCGGCAATAACCTAGTTGCTACGTATTCTTTGTCGCTACTTAAAAATTTTCCAGGGCCATAACCAAAGAAAATATTATTAGTTGGAATAGATTGTTGATTAGGAGAAAGCCAATGAAAATGTAAGTCTTTTTGAACTTGATTGTTATATACACCGCGCTGGAAAATGCTATGCGTCATATTAAATGATTTATATATAGCTGGTAAGTAAGCATGTTGACCGAAAATATCTGGTGAATAACCAATCCGCATACTATGACCAAATGCTTCCCCCATTTTGTACCCATATAGCAGGTTTCGAATAACTGCTTCTGTTTTTACAAGTAACGAGTCTGTCTGTGTATACCAAGGTCCAACAAAAAGTTTTCTTTGCTGGATTAATTTCTCAACTCGAGCTTTATTTTCAGGCCGAATTTCTAAATAGCGTTCAATAATTGACATCTGTCCATCAAATGAATAACTTGAAAAAGATTCTTTTGTTTCTAGTAAATGTAATAAATAATCCATATTTTCAACCAATAAGATATGGGAATCTTCCATGGTGAAATACCATTCATGATCCCAGTGGGAATGCGCAACCACATGTACTTTTTTCATTATTTAACAACCTCTCAATTCAATTGACAGATGCAATGAAATATACAATTACATCTGTCAAAATTTCTACTTATTTTGTTTTATTTTCTTTGCGTTTAATTAAACCATAGCGAACAAAAATATTAGCAAATGTAATAAATCCGATACCAACAATCAGTCCAATTGCATACGCCCAAAAATTCTCTACTAATGGCCAACCCCAAATTGCTGGGAGTGGCAACCATTGAACAGCACCGAGTAAAACAGCAGTAACTGCCCCTAATGAAGCGCCTATCATGTTAATGGGGATGGTAATTAATGGATTTTGAAGCATAAAGGGAATGGCACCTTCCCCTATCGCTATAAATCCTAGAAAAATCGAGGTTGTACCAGCGACACGTAAGTTCTCATCAAACACACGACGTCTAACTACATATTTATCTAAAACAGTTGCGAGTCCAATACCAATTGGTGGAATAACGATAGCTAAAACACGAGCAGTTAGCGGGAAAATATTATCTGCTGCAAGTCCGATGGCAATTGCTCCGGCAGCTTTATTTACTGGACCACCTAAGTCAAATGCAGTTAAGCAAGCGATAATGGTAGAAAGCACTACTGCGCTCGAATCTTTATTTTGAATGATTAAATTTTGTAACCAGAGATTTATTTGACCAAACACTGGATCAACAAAGTAAAAATTCAGTAAGAAAATGATCAGTACGGTAATCCCGGGAATAATAAACATCGGTTTCATTGCTTGTAAATTTTTATGAAGATGAATTTTTTCATTTAAGAATTTTGCTGTAAATCCAGCTACTGTGGCTAAGATAAGAACTCCAAAGAACCCAGATGGAATTCCGCCTTCTGTACCCCAGAAAGTATAGTGCAATCCACCAGCAAATGCACCGGCAATAAACCCAGGTGCAAGACCAGGACGATCCGCAATCGAATAGGCTAAAAATGCCCCAAATACAGGATAAATAAATTTCATTATCATATTTCCGTATAAACCAAGATAATGGAAAATCACGATTAGCTCATTGGAGTTTTTAGCAAATTCTGGGTTGGCAATTACTTTTTGAAGTCCAAATGCTGCAGCACCAAGTTGAGCAATACCAATCATTAAACCTCCTGCGACAATGACAGGTAACATATAGGAAATACCAGTTAGAACGCCTCGATAGATTTGTTGGAAAAAGCTGCTCTTCCCTTCATCATCATGAACAGAACTATCACCTTCTTCTTTTACGTATCCATCTGGTTTTGTTAGAACTGTTTCAATCATTTCTTTCCCACTACGTAATGGTTCGGCTACTCTTCTTTGGATGTATGGAAGTCCTTTAAAGCGATGTTTATCTTTAGCGGTTATATCTGTTGCAAAGATAACTGCTTCAGCTCCCTTAAGCTTTTCTGAGGTTATACGATCTTCTATTCCATTGGCACCTTGTTTTTCTACCAGTACTTGAATCCCCAGTTCTTTACCTGCTTTTTCAAGAGCTTCAGCAGCCATGTAAGTATGTGCAATACCAGCAGCACAAGCAGTTACAGCGACAATTTTTCTTGTATAAGTATTATTTTCTGTACTAGCAGTTTTTTCTGTATCTAAGGTAGTTAAAATTTCGGATACACTTTTTGCTTGAATGATATTAGTAATAAATTCATTATCAAGTAAACGCTTACTTAATGCTGCTAAAAGTTCTAAGTGTGTAGAACCAGCTTCTACTTCTGGAATTGCTAGTAAAAAAATATATTTCACTTGATTTGTCGGGTCAATGCTTTTCCAATCTGCAATTGGTTGGTTTAATCTAGCGAATGCAAAGCCAGCTTTTTTTACTGAGTTTGATTTACCATGAGGAATAGCAAATCCTTTTTCTAAACCTGTTTCAGAAATGGATTCACGATCTAAAACGGCTTTTTTAAACTCATGAACATTGGTAATTACGTCTTGTTTATATAATGCATCTATTAAACCATCAAAAACAGCTTCTTTTGTACGCCAATCTTGGTCTAAAAATATGAGTTCTTCAGATGTAATACTACTTAAATTCAATGCTATCATCTCCCTTAAAATAAGTTGCTCACCTAGGTTACCTTAGTTATACCATAATTATTTTTTTCAAATGTACGAAATGCGTATATTTGTACGACATTGTATTAAAATCCGTATTTATGTATACTAAACATATTATTGAGGGGGGATTTAAATGGCATTAAATACTTTATATAATCTTTTTGCAAAAGAAATTGAACTTTTAAGCCTCGCAGAAAAACAGGTATTCTTTTATATAGATAATCATGTTACGAATATTAAGCAACTAACACTTGTTTCGCTTGCTGAAGAAACAAATGTTAGCACTACTACTGTGATTCGTATGTGTCATAAATTAAAACTCTCAGGATTTTCTGAACTTAAATTTCTACTAAATTCGACCAAAAAAGAACCAAAACAAAATCCAAAAGACTTCACACTTACCTTCCTAAATAATGTCCAATTAGGAATACAACAGCTTCCTAGAGAGCAAATTGAACAATTGGCAACACGCATTTTACATGCACCTAAAATTTATATTGCTTGTCTTGGTATGACGAAAATTTTAGGCGAATATTTTTCGAAAAATCTAGTTACGTCCAAGAAAAATGTTGTCTTTACATATGATTCTTTTATTATTGATATTCTCCCGCAAATTGTGGAAAGAGATGATTTGGTTATTATTATTTCAGAGAGTGGTAATACAGCAAGTACCTTATCGCTTGCTGAACATTTGAAGTATAACTTATCGAATGTTGTTGCACTTGTAAATAATCCTAATGCGCAAATCGCTCAATATGTGGAAACACTCATTTGTGCATCAAGTGAATTGTTTGATGAGAATTTATTTAAACATCATCATGCGCCTTTATTAGTTGCGATAGATTTAATTCTTAATTATTTTGAGCAACTTAAATGAAAGTTCGCTTTTTATTTTAGAATCCCTTCTTTGTTAAAAAAAATAAGTCTTAATCGCCGTGACGACTAAGACTTATTTTAAAAATTATTTTGCTTTTTTTCGAGAAATAAAGAAATATCCTGTGCCGAGTATTAATAAAGAGCCAATAATTAAAGGAAATTTACTGTTAGAATCTCCGGTCGCTGGAAGAGAAGATTCTGCTTTTGTTATGCTTTGCTTTGTTGTCTGAACTGGTTTTTCAGCTATTCTTTTTGTTATGCTTTGCTTGGTTGCCTGAATTGCTTTTTCAGTTATTCTTTTTGTTTGTTCTTCTGGTTTTAAAGTATTATTTGGTGCTGCGGCGGGTGTTAGTTGTTTATCTTTATCAGGTGTGGTAGTGGTTGAATCTTCATTCTTCGTGTAGAGATAATTTACGACCTGTATGTCAGTAGTAAATGTTCCGTTTTTATTGGCTGGTAGTTTTGTTAGTGTGTATCCTGTAAATGTTTTTGTTTCTGTTTCAAAAGTTTCTCCTAAACTACCTGTTAAAATGATTGGCTTGGTTAATTCTTTACCTTCTGTGTCTTTATAATTTACAGTGACAGCTTGCGCAACATTTGGTGCTGCTGTTTTTGTATATTTATAGATGACTGTTTGTGCATCGTTTGTAAAGGTACCAGACTGGTTTTCTGGAGTTTCATTAAGTTCATAACCATCAATTATTTTTGCTTCTGATTGATACTGCTCTCCTAATTCACCAGAAAGTGTTTCTGTCTCTGCAATTTCTTGATTGGTTGTTTTATCAATATACTGAACTGTGATGTTTTCTCCTTGAGCTGGAATTTTTTCATATAGATAATTCACTTCTATTACATCCGTGTTAGTTGTAAAAGTTCCAGTAGCATTTGCTGGGGTTGTTTTCAACTGATAACCTTGAATTGCTTTTGGCGAAGTGGTATAGCTTTCTCCAAGTTTTCCTGTTAATGTTTCAGAATTAACTAATGGTTGATTGGCTTCATCAAGATAATTCACTTGAATCTTTGCTTTTTCTATTGGTGTAAATGGACCTGCCATTTTGTATGATTCTTGCCCAGGATAAGCAATTGGATCCAACACATTCCCTGTAATAGCAAAATAATTTAGTGTATCCCCTGCTTCTAGTGTTTTAGGCAATTTTAAACGGAAATAAGTGTCATTTTCAACAGTATAATCGAATATATTGTATTGTCGATTGTTTAAAAAAACAAATGCGCCATTACCTGGATAATGCATCGGTATTTCTTGTTGAAGTGTTCCTGTTATATAATCATCACCAATATAAAGTTGATCCACCTCTGGAGCTGGAATATTTAATATTAATGGTTCTGCTTTGGCAGAAAAAGGAACAAATGTCATGCTAATAACGAAAACTAATAAGCATAACGATATAAATTGTTTCATCTTCTTCATCAATGTCCTCCTATTTTCTCTGAATAGACTATAATTTTAGCATCAAATAAATTTGATGTTGAGATAAATAGGTGTTTTTCTTAATTTTTATATGAAAAAGTTCACAAAAAAGACATAAAAATCCATAAAAAACATGATGATTATTGCAATAATATCTTGACATTCTCGCCTAAATATTATTGGGGACAAATATATGATTTACAATTATATCGGTTATCTTTTTATAAAGTTCAGGTTATCCTCTTTCAACAACCATCGCAATCCCTATTCCGCCACCGATACATAGGGAAGCAATTCCTGTTTCTTTGTTTTCTTGTTTTAATTCATTTAGTAGTGAAACAACAATACGTGCACCAGAAGCGCCAATTGGATGACCTAATGCAATTGCGCCACCATAAATATTTAATTTGTTTTCTGGAATTTTTAAATCTCTTGCAACAGCAACTGATTGAGAAGCAAAAGCCTCATTTAGATGGAATAAGTCAATTTCATCTATGGAATAGCCACCTTTTGTTAAAGCTTCATTTACAGCATAATATGGTGCATATCCCATAATAGCAGGATCAACACCAACTTCTGATGTGACTTTAATTGTCGCTAAATAAGGAATGTTTTCTGCTATGGCTTTTTCTTTAGACATTAAAATAATAGCAGAAGCACCATCATTAATACCAGATGCATTCCCTGCTGTTACAGTTCCAGCTTCTTTAAAAGCGCTTTTCAGTGTAGCAAGCTTCTCTAGAGTTGAGTTAGCACGAATCGTTTCATCCTTACTGAAAAAAGAGCCATCTGCTAATTGTACTGGAATAATTTCATCTTCAAACAGGTTTTTTGCTTGGGCTTTCGCGGCTTTCATTTGCGAATTATGTGCGAAGGCATCTTGTTCTTCACGGGATACTGCGAATTTTTCTGCAACATTTTCTGCAGTAATTCCCATATGGTAGTCACCAAAAACGTCTGTTAAACCATCTATTATCATGCTGTTTTTTAGATTTTTAGGATTGAATTCTTCTTCTACTAATTCTGGTTGAAGCAGTAATGGTGCTTGGGACATATTTTCGGTTCCTCCTACCACAACAATTTCTGCTTCTCCTAGCTGAATGGCTTGTTTACCAAACATAATGGATTTTAGACCAGATCCACAAACTTCATTAATGGTTACACCTGGTACTTGATAAGGAATCCCTGCATTAATAGCAATTTGTCGTGCTACATTTTGACCAAGACCTGATTGTAATACATTACCAAATATAACTTGATCTACTTTTTCAGGTGCAATGTTGGTTCTTTCTAGTAGGCCTTTTACAACGGTTGTTCCTAGTTCTACTGCATTTACATCTTTTAAACTTCCACCAAATTTTCCGATTGGTGTTCGAGCGGCATCTATTATAACTACTTCGTTCATAGCAAACTCCTTTAAATGTAATAATGTATTAGTTATTATATCATGAAACTTGCTAAAAACTCACTAGATTAAGCCCGATGTATTGTATTTTCCTTCTTTTTCTACTAAAATTAAAGTACTTACAAATAAAATATAAAGGACTTGAGACGAACATATGAAAATTGGAATTGATAAGATAGGTTTTTATACTCCGGCGTTTTATGTGGATATGGTAGAACTTGCTGAAGCGAGAAATATTGATCCAAATAAATTTACGATTGGAATTGGTCAAGATAAAATGGCTTTTGCTCCGATCACCCAAGACTCCGTTACAATGGGAGCAAATGCAGCAAGACAAATTTTAGATGAAGCTGATTTGAAAGCGATTGATATGGTTATTTTAGCAACAGAATCGGGAATTGATGAATCAAAAGCTGGAGCGGTTTATATTCATCGTTTACTTGGTATTCAACCTTTCTCACGTGCGATTGAAATAAAAGAAGCTTGTTATGGGGCAACTGCTGGGATTAATTTAGCGAAAGATTATGTAGCAAAAAACCCTGAGAGTAAAGTATTAGTTATTGGTTCTGATATTGCTCGTTACGGCCTTTCTACAGCTGGTGAAGCAACACAAGGTGCTGGAGCAGTTGCTATGGTTATTTCCGCTAATCCACGCTGTATTGCGCTCCAAGATGATAATGTGTTTTATACAGAGGATATTATGGATTTCTGGCGCCCTGTCTATTCTGAATATGCATGTGTTGAAGGAAAATATTCCACAGAACAGTATATTCATTTCTTTGATACAATTTGGACGAGATATACAGAAAAATTCAATCAAAAATTGGAAGATTTTGCAGCTATTTGCTTTCATTTACCTTATACGAAAATGGGCAAAAAAGCGTTAGATTTAATTATTGAAACAGCACCACCTGCAGTACAAGAAAAATTATTGGAAAACTATCGACTAAGCACTTTATATAGCCGGAACATCGGTAATATTTATACCGGTTCTTTATATTTAAGCTTTATCTCGCTATTAGACCATCAAAATAACTTACAAGAAAATGATAAAATTGGTTTCTTTAGTTATGGCTCAGGCGCAGTTGGCGAGTTTTTCCATGGGGTACTACAACCAGGTTTTAAAAAATATCTTCAAACACAGACACATGAGGAATTATTAAATAACCGCTCTAAATTAGCGATTACCGAATATGAAACTAAATTTAAACAACAATTACCAAAAGATGGCTCAACACTTGAAATCGATCCATCAAGCGACCCAGCTGAAATAATGTTAACTGGAATTCAAGAGCACAGACGACAATATGTAAGAAAATAACAGAAAAACCGACGAAGCTAAATTAGCTAGTCGGTTTTATTTTGTAGTTTTTTCTTATATTCAAAAAACGAATAAGCATATATCCAAGCATAATACCAGAAACATTTAAAAATACATCCCCAGTATCAAAGTAACCTACATGCAAAATATATTGAGCGCCCTCTATCGCAAAAATCATCATCATGGCGTAAAGTATTGCTTTGATAAATCCTACTTTTTTTAATAAGAAGCCAATTGGAATAAAGGCTAGCACATTCCCAATAATAATTACACGTAAATTTCCTGATAAAAAAGTATCGATAAAACCAAAAGTATCACTAGAAAACCCTTGCGTATTCGAGGCTTTACCAAACAATAAACAAAGGAGAATGCCAAAATAAATCATATAGCAAAGGACAAGTAACGCTTTATTAATTTTCCAATTTATTAATTGAACAGTAACAAAATAAAGTAACAAAGCTGTGATGCCAACTGTAATATAGCCCATATGACTAACTGAGGCCATGACATGCTTTAAGTAAAAGTAGAGCCATCCCTGGAACCAGGAAAAATACATTGCCACTGCTGCAAAAACAGACATAATTGGTAGAATTAGAATAATAAAGTATCTTTTCATCCTGGCTTCCTCCTTTTCAAAAGTTACATTTAGAATAACATTTGAATATAAGGACTTTCTTAAAAGGAATTAAAGATTTTCTAAGTTTTTCTCTTTGACAAAAAGAAATAAAATTCCACCAACTAGAAAAAGAACGATTAAACTTGCTACACCATACTGCGTTTTCCCTGTGATTTGTGCAATAGCTCCCATTAACGCAGGACCAATTATAGCAGAAAATTTTCCGAAAATATTATAAAAACCATAAAATTCATTAGAACGCTTTTTAGGAATAATTTTTCCGAAAAAAGATCTGCTAAGTGCTTGAATCCCTCCTTGAGACGTTCCAACCAACATAGCTAAAATCCAAAAGTCCAATGCAGTTTTCATAAAGATGGCATAAATACAAATAATGATATAAACAAAAATAGCTGTGAAAATAAGTGGTTTTGCACTAAAACGTTTCGCTAAAAAACCATATAACAAAGTAAATGGAAAAGCTACTAGTTGCGTCATTAATAAAATAAGAATTAAAGTTGTTTGTGATATCCCTAAATCAATCCCATAAGATGTTGCCATTCGAAAAATAGTGTCCACCCCATCAATATAAAAGAAATAAGCAATTAAAAAGAGGACAATATTCTGATGCTCACGAATATGACGAATAGTGTGAAAAAGTCTTTTAAAACTTGTTTTAACAGGATTTTTCACTGCTGGAATATAGTGGATTTGCTGGACATTTTTCCACATTGGGATGGAGAAGAATAGCCACCAAAGCGCTGTTAGGACAAAACCAATGTTAACAAGAGCTACATCACTAATTGGCAAAATACCAGTTGCTTGAAAAATAATAAAAATGATAAAAGGAATACAGCTGCCAAGGTAACCAAATGCATAGCCTGCAGAAGATACTTTATCCATGCGCGCATTCGTTGTAACATCAATTAAAAAAGCATCATAAAAAATATTCGCCCCCGAAAAACCAATAAGTGATAAAACATAAAAACCTAGTAACAATAGCCAAGCATCTGTCGGGATAAAAATTAATAAAAAAGTAAAAGCAATCCCAATAGCTGTAAAAACACCAAAAAAACGTTTCTTGAAAAATTGGTAATCCGCAATGGTACCTAAAATCGGGGCTAGTAATGAAATAAGCAACGTGCCGATGGAGTTAGCATACCCCCAATATGCTGTTGATGTGGTGTCTGCAATACCTGCATTCGCCGCAACTCCTTTAAAATAAATAGGCAAAATTGCCGTTGTAATCATAATCGAATAGGCCGAATTTGCCCAATCTTGAAAAATCCAACTTTTTTCTTCTTTTGTATACGCCACTTAGATTTCTCCCCTTTTTTATTCGAATATATCACTTAGTATCTTGCCTGCTGTAGTTGGGAATTGTAACCCAAGTATTTTGGCAAATGTAGGTGCTTCATCAACTAATCTTGCATTAGCTATTTTCATTCCAGCTTTCATACCTGGACCGCTGAAGAGTATAGTTGTATTGTAATTCGTTTTTTCAGGAGAATAACCATGAACAGCTCTATAATAACCAGGTTTTCCAAGCTTTTCTTCCGTCACCTCTTCAATTAATGGACCATATAAATCATCCGTAAAATAGTAACCAACTTGCCCTTCCAACATTAGTGCGGCATTTGGATCTGCCCCTAAATGACAAATTTCTTCATGGGAAATAATGTTTTCAATTCCCTTTACTTCTTGAAGAACCTGGATAATTTCTGGAATTAGTTTTTCATTATTGGTGTAAATATAACAAGAACCATCACAACTTTTTGCATAGACTTGCCATTCCGTGATTTTATTATCGACCGATTGACTCCATCCTTTTTCCGCAAAAAGAAGGTTTAAGCGAATCGCATGGGTAACATCTATCTGATAATGATCTCCAAGAACAGCAAAAACGGTATTTTCATAAATCCCTGCTTCTTTGGTGGCTTGAATAATTTGTCCGAGTCGGTTATCGTGACGTTTTAAAGCTTCTTTTGCTTCTACAGAATGAACCCCATGTGCATGACGCATACTATCCATATCAACTAAATGAGCTAAAAGTAAATTAGGTTTTTTGGTTTTTATTGTATCAACCACTCCAGCTGTTAAAAAATCATCTAGTGCAGGTTGATTAATACCATTTCTCAGATTTCCAAATTTCCGCTCCATATCAATTAAAAAAAGCGGAGAGCTACTATTTAAAGAAACCATCATCTGAGTTAACCAAAAGCGATTTGGGAAAATTTCAGCAATGTTATAATCAATTCCACTCTTTGCTGCTACAGGCCATAAAAATGCCGCTGTTGTCATTTGTTTTTCTTTCGCTAACTCATATAAAGTAGGTACTTGAATTGCTTTTTTATACCAATACCAATCAGGCGAGTCTTTTTCTGGCTGGATTTTCGTATTATTTACGATACCATGTGTTTTTGGATAGTGTCCCGTTATAATAGATGTGTGTGCTGGGTATGTAAGAGATGGATAAATGGTTGTTACTTCTTCAATATGTGTCCCATTTTGAATTAATTCGTGTAACACAGGCAATTCACTCGTATCTTTTAAATCAAGTGAGCCTAAAGCATCTAATGAAATAATAAACAGATGTTTTGTCACAATGTTTCTCCCCTTTCAAAAAAACAGGGGTTTTCCAACAAATATGGAAGAACCCCCGTACGAATTAAGTATGACTGATGGTGTCTTTTGGCTGTTCTATTTCTTCTTGCCCTGTTACACCTAAAACATCTAAGAAGAACATAACGACTGGTATACCAACGATTAAACCCCAGATTCCAAAGAAATGCTCTCCGAAAATCAAGATTATAAATGTATAAAATACTGGTAAATTAGTTTTTGCTGACATTAATTTTGGATTTAGTACATAAGATTCTAAAGCATGAATAATAACTACAACGATTAAAATGTAGAAAATGTATTCTACGCCACCGATTGAGTAGCCAATAATGGTTAATGGCACAAGAGAAATAATAACCCCTGCAACTGGAATTAGACCAAGTAAGAAGACCATAATTGATAACGTCATTAATTGCGGGAAACCAAGAATCCAAAGCGCAATAGTTGTTAAGACTGCATTGACTAGGGCAATAATAAATTGAGCTTCAATCACCTTTCCAAAAGTCCCAACAAATTTTGCTCCGAAAAACTTCACTTCATCGTAAATAAAGCCAATTTTACTTGTGGAAAACTGATTTGTGAAAGAAATTAAGTGATCTTTTCCTAGCGAGAAAAATAGACTTAACATTAAAGCAATAAAAACGTTCATAAGGACAGTTCCAACATTAGTTAAATACGTTAAAATAATTGATACGCCCTGCTCTGTGTATTTCATAATATCAAATTGATTTGCTAAACTAACAATGTAATTAATAAAGTCATTATTGCTTTCAGTAGTAAAGAAACTATTAACAAATTTGACTAATTGATTTACTTGATCCCCTAAAACTGGAATATATTTAACAAATACAAACACAATAACAACAGCAATGAGAGCATATAGTAATAAAACAATAATCTGTCGATAAATCGAGATTCTCCGTAGAATAAAGTTCTCTAAACGAGTAATCAAGAAAGAGAATATAAATGTTAATAAAATAATGTTCATTTGACTCCGGAGTAGATATAAAACAAAGGCGATTAAAAGAAACACTCCAACACGCTTGACACTCTTATTTTGTAAAAAAGAACTCAGCTCTTTCAAAAATGTATTACCTCCTATTTTCGATCTGGCTACTTATCTTCGCCAATAATTTTAACTTCAGTTTCAAGTTCAACATCCCATTTTTCGCGAACGGTTTTTTGAACATAAGCTATTAGGTTCATATAATCTGTCGCAGTTGCTCCACCGATATTAACAATAAAGCCAGCGTGTTTTAGTGAAACCTGTGCGCCACCTATAATATGACCTTGTAATCCACTATCTTGAATTAATTTCCCAGCAAAATGACCGGGCGGACGTTTAAAGACACTACCACAAGAAGGATATTCTAACGGTTGTTTAGCCTCTCTTGCAGCTGTAAGTTCATCCATTTTAACTTGAATAGTATTTTTATCTTCTAATTGCAGGGAAAAAGTAGCATCTAAAACGATATAATTTTTTTCAGCAATTGTACTAAAACGATAGGCAGCTTTTAATTCAGAGCGCTTCAATTTCTTTAGTTTACCAGAGGGAGTTAATACAGTAGCAGCTTCTAAACAATCGCTAATTTCACCACCATACGCGCCAGCATTCATATGTAATGCTCCACCAATCGACCCAGGAATTCCACAAGCAAATTCCAGTCCACTTAAACTTTCATCTAAGGCAAACTTTGCCGTATCAATTAATTTGGCTCCACTCATCGCGATAATTTGCGTATTTTTTCTTTCTATTGATTGTAGTAAGTCAAGATGCACGATTACGCCACGAATTCCACCATCTTTTATGATTAAGTTTGAGCCATTTCCAAGGATGGTTAAAGGAATCTTTTTTTGGTGACAATAAGATACAATTTCTTGTGTTTCTTCTATTGTTTTTGGCATCACAAATATATCGGCATTTCCACCTGTTTTCGTATACGTATATTTAGATAATGGCTCATTTAATTTAATCGCTATATGCGGAAATTCTGTTTGGATATTGTTCATTATTTATTTCAAACCTTTCATGGATGTAGTTTTAAAAATCACTGCTTCTATTTTATCATGGAACCACTTTTTTACAAAGAATTCCAGAGATTTTTATTAGATTAGGAATAATTTAAATAAATTTAGGGTAATTGGAGGGTATGTTCTTGTACTTTAAAAGTAAAAACGTTATAATGTAGAACATATATTCTACTAACAAAGAAAGGGATGAAAAAATGATTCGTTTTGATCGTGTGTCTAAAAATTATAATAATGATAAAACTGCGGTGAAAAATGTGACACTTGACATAAAAGATGGTGAATTTTTCGTTTTCATCGGACCAAGTGGTTGTGGGAAAACAACGACACTCAAAATGATTAACCGATTGATTCCATTAACAACCGGAACGATCTATATTAATGAAAAAAGAATTAGTGATTATGATATTCATGAACTTCGCTGGGATATTGGTTATGTCTTACAACAAATTGCCCTTTTTCCCCATATGACAATTGAGGAAAATATTGCCATCGTTCCAGAATTAAAAAAATGGGATAAGGACAAAATTCATGATCGGATTACTGAACTGTTAGAGAGCGTTGGCCTTGATCCAGAGACCTATCGACACCGCAAACCTGCTGAACTTTCAGGCGGAGAGCAACAGCGTGTTGGTGTTGTCCGTGCGCTCGCAGCTGATCCGGAAATTATTTTAATGGATGAACCTTTTAGTGCGCTAGACCCAATTTCAAGACAACGACTACAACAAGATATTTCGGCACTTCAAAAGAAAATCAAAAAAACGATTGTCTTTGTTACGCATGATATGCAAGAAGCACTTGCTCTCGGTGACCGAATTTGTGTAATGCAAGATGGAGAAATCGTCCAAGTTGCAACCCCACAAGAAATTCTTAAAAATCCAGAAAATGATTTTGTGAAAGATTTCTTAGCATCTGGACATGTGTTTAAAACGCCTGTTTTAGAAGGTAGTTTTATAGTAAACGATTTAGTGGAAGCAGATTTATACCACAATTATCAAACAAGTGATGGCACGCTAAGTATTTCTTTAAAAGAACCTGTTGAGACTTTAATACGTCGTGTGGCAGAGGAAGAGTCTATCCCTGTTCTAGATGAAGCATCTGGCAATTTTGTAGGCACGATTACAAATAAACATGTCATGCAATTTTTAGCTCGCCACATAGAAAGTTCAGGTGAATTAGTATGAATACATTATTAGATACTTTTGCTGTTCGTAAAGATGAACTTTTCACTGCTTTGGTGCAACATATCCAAATTTCGTTTGTTTCGCTTTTTATTGCAGTGTTAATTGCTTTACCTCTTGGTATTTATTTAACTAGGCATAAGCGACTTGCTGAACCAATTATTCAAGTAGCTGCAATTTTCCAAACGATTCCTTCACTGGCATTACTAGGTTTATTAATACCGCTGGTTGGTATTGGTATTGTTCCAGCGATTATTGCGCTAGTTATTTACGCCCTACTTCCTATTTTAAGGAATACATATACGGGAATTAAAGAAGTTGACCCAGCGCTTGTAGAAGCTTCACGTGCTATGGGAATGAATAAATGGAAAAGATTATATAAAGTACAACTTCCTCTAGCAATGCCAGTTATTATGGCAGGTATTCGTACTGCGATGGTGCTTATTATTGGAACAGCTACTCTCGCCGCATTAATTGGTGCAGGTGGCTTGGGGGATTTAATCTTACTTGGGATTGATCGTAATGATAATAGTTTAATCTTACTAGGTGCCATTCCAGCTGCATTACTAGCCATTTTATTTGACTTTTTATTACGTTTCCTCGAAAAAGCATCATTTAGAAGTACTATAATTACAATCTCTGCTGGGATTTTACTAACAGCAGCAATTATTGTTGTCCCTTACCTAACTTCTGATAAAAAAGAAATTACTATTGCTGGTAAATTAGGTGCTGAACCAGAAATTTTGATTAATATGTATAAAATTGTGATTGAAGATGAGACTGATTTAAAAGTGAAAGTTAAGCCCAATCTGGGGAAAACTAGTTTTGTATTTAATGCTTTAAAATCTGGAGACATTGATATTTATCCGGAATTCACTGGTACAGTTTTGGAAACTTTCTTAAAAGAAGATGCTAAAACACATAATCCGGAGCAAGTCTATGAACAAGCACGTGACGGCTTAGCGAAAGATTTTGATATGACTTATCTAAAACCAATGAAATATAATAATACTTATGCTTTAGCTGTCTCCCCTGAGTTTGCTAAGGAGCATAAATTAGAAAAAATATCTGATTTAGGGCCAGTAACGGATCAAGTAAAAGCTGGTTTCACATTAGAATTTAAAGATCGTTCGGACGGATATAAAGGTATTCAAGAGAAATATGGTCTTACTTTTCCTAATTTGAAAACAATGGAACCTAAATTACGCTATAATGCCATTAAATCAGATGATATTAATTTAATTGATGCGTACTCAACCGATAGTGAATTAGCGCAATATAAATTAAAAGTACTAGAAGATGATCAGCAGCTCTTCCCTCCTTATCAAGGTGCGCCACTGTTGTTAACAGAAACACTTAATGAGTATCCAGAGCTTAGAAAACCATTAAACAAACTTGCTGGTAAAATTACAGACGACCAAATGAGAAAAATGAATTATGAAGTCAATGTAAATGGAAAATCAGCTTATACTGTTGCGAAAGAATTTTTACAAGAACAAGGATTAATAAAATAAAAAAAGAAGCTTAGCGGAAATGAGAAATTTTCGCTTAGCTTCTTTTTTATTGTCGGATTAAATTTTTGACTTTGTTGATATTAGGTTTGTAGAAACGACAATGTGTTTCAAATTCTTTATTAAATTCAGCAGCAAGTTGAGTTAATGATTGTTCATGATCAAGCATCAAACCTTCTTCTAAGAGCGGTTTAAGTGAAATAATTTGGTCGAAAACAAGACCTGCATTCGTGTCACTTAAGACAGAGATAATCTTGCTTAAGGCTTTTTGTTTTTCAGGAGGCAATGCTTTTTGATGAAGATGGAACCATTTCGCTAATTGCTTCCGGTTTTTTCGAGTAGCCTCTAGATAGATAGTTTGAGCATATGCAGCTTTAGCAAATGAAATAGATAAATTTTCAGCAGATATCCAGTCTTCCTCCAATATCTCGCCTTGCATTTTTATTTTTTCATTGAGCAAAGTTATATCTTCTTGGTAAATATCCATTTTTCGTTGTTGTTGTTTGTATATTTCCATTGCTAAATTAAGTTCGTCAACGGTTGCTTGCAGTGGTTCTCCAAAAATGGTATTATCATTTAAAATTAATTGGGTTTGTTCGATTTTTTCTGCAATGACGCTATCACGTTCTTTAATAACATGCGCGCGTTTTCCTAAGTATTCAAAATAAAAGTTGTATTTTTGGATGCGATTAACTACTGCTTCTGCTTCTTTTATTGTTGTCGGTTCTTCGTTTGCGTTTAAAACAGTTACACCAGCCACTTTACTTAATTTTGTATAAATAACAACTGAGAAGATTTCTCCGTCCAAATTAATTGTGTACGGTAGTTTATGTTGCTGTTCTAAAAGTCGTTTATGTTGTTTTAATAATTTATCCGTCATCTTTAATCAACACCTTTACTACGCCATTAGTATTATATAATTTAATTATATAGCATAAAGATGAAAATTTCGAGGGAAAGAAATGAGAAATTATTTTTTAATAGTTTACATAATATAATTATTGTCTTCTTTCCTCGTTATAAAGACGTTAAAGTATAAAATAATAAGTAGATATTTAAGATGGCGATAAAAATTGCTACTGCCCAAGAAATAATTTTTAACCAAGGTGGATTAACAAATTCGCCCATTTTCTTTTTATCACTAGTAAACATGACAAGTGGAATTACGGCAAAAGATAATTGCATAGAAAGAATAACTTGACTAAAAATTAAAAGTTCGTTAATACCATTTGCTCCATAAAGTGCAGTGATGATAACGGCTGGAATAATTGCGAGAACACGTGTTAATAAACGTCTTACTACTGGTTTTAAACGAATATTTAAAAAACCTTCCATAACAATTTGACCAGCTAATGTACCAGTTAAGGTTGAGTTTTGTCCAGAAGCAAGTAAAGCAACCGCAAAAATAGTACTTGCAATACTACTTCCAAGTGTAGGATTTAATAATTTATAGGCATCTTCAATTCCTGCAACACTGTTTTGACCAGTTGTGTAAAATGCAGCAGCAGCTAAAATTAAAATAGAAGCATTGATTAATAAAGCGATAGTTAAAGAAAAAGTAGAATCTATAAATGAAAAACGAATCGCTTCCTTCTTCCCTTCTTTTGTTCTATCATACTGTCTTGTTTGCACGATGGATGAATGTAAATATAAATTATGTGGCATCACAGTAGCACCTAAAATACCAAGTGCAATATAAAGTATCGCTGGATTGGTTATGATTTCAGTTTGTGGAATAAATCCTTTGGCGATCGCTTGTACATCTGGGTGGGACATAATCATTTCCGCTCCAAAACAAACTAAAATGGTGACCATTAAGGTAATGACAATAACTTCGATGTAGCGAAAACCTTTGTGCTGCAAAAATAGGACAAGAAAAATATCTAGTGCTGTAATACAAACGCCCCAAATTAATGGAATACCAAATAATAAGTTAAGAGCAATTGCACTCCCTATTACCTCCGCAACATCTGTCGCAATAATCGCAAGTTCAGCTAAAATCCATAAAACAAATCCAAATGGTTTAGAAAAGCTGTCGCTAGAGGCTTGTGCTAAATCTCGCCCAGTAACAATACCTAATTTTGATGCCAGTGATTGTAATAAAATAGCTAAAATATTAGAAATTAAAATAACTGATAATAACGTATATCCAAATTCTGATCCCCCAGCAATTGATGTTGCCCAGTTTCCCGGATCTACGTACCCTACTGCAATAAGCGCTCCTGGACCCATAAATGCTAGTAATTTCCGGAAAAATTTCGCGTCCTTTGGTATTTTCACGGAATTATTTACTTCGCTCAAGCTGGGAGCATTCTGTGCTTTTCTCCAGCTTTCTTTTGTTCGTTCTGTTTTCTCTTTTTTCATGCTCCCTGACCTTCTTTCGTTTATGGTAAAAAGTTTACTACGGGAAACATTCTTTGTCAAATGAAAAAACACAACCTTTTAAAAAATAATAGGTTGTGTTTTTCAGTATGACTATAAGGCTTCTGTTAGGGTTTTTCGTTTGTTTTTCACAGGATTTAATTTACGTTCCAGCCAACCAAGTAAGAGGTCCGCTAAAATTGCCATAAATGCTGTTGGGATAGCTCCAGCAAGGATAATCGCTGTCCCATTCGTGGCATTTGTTCCCCGAACGATAATATCACCTAATCCGCCTGCTCCAACGAATGTTCCAATTGCAGCTACACCGATTGCGATGACTAATGCGTTTCGAATACCTGCCATAATAACAGATAATGCAAGTGGCATTTCTATTAACCGGAGAACTTGCCATTTAGTCATTCCCATTGCTTTACCAGATTCAAGAAGTGCCCCATCGACATTTCTAATACCTGTGTAGGTGTTTTTTAGAATTGGCAATAAAGAGTATAGGAATAAGGATAAAACAACAGTATTCGTTCCTAGCCCCATGACTAGCATTAAAACCGCAAGCATTGCCAGTGCGGGAATCGTTTGGATAATATTAGCCGTTTGAATAACCCAGCCAGCTAAACGTTTTTTCCTAGCAATATATACTCCGAGTGGTATCGCTACGATTGCTGCGAAAATAACTCCGTAAGCACTCATTAAGAAATGCCGCCAGAACTCTTCCATGACATAACTTCCATTTGTTTGATAATAGTCAATTAATTGGCTTAATGTGTCCATCTTTTGGCACCTCCTTAGTTTTTACCTTCAAAGTAATTATTTTTTTCTAGGAACTCTTTTGCTACAATAGATGGTTCTTTGAGTTCTCCATCTGCTGCATAGTTAAGTTTTTGCATTTGTTCTGTAGAAATTTTGCCTTTTAATTTATTTATAGTAGATTTTAATTCAGGGTGTTTTTCTAAAATTTCATCTGTTGCAAGCGCTGAAGCATCATAAGGTGGAAAGAATTTTTTATCATCTTCCAATAGTTTAAGGTTGTAAGTTGGAATCCGACCATCTGTAGAATAACCAAGCGCTACATCCATTTGTTTATTTTTTAGCGCTGTATAAATTAAGCCAATTTGCATCGGAAAGATTTTTTTGAATTCGATGTCATATGCATCAGAAAAAGCTTTATAACCATCTCCAGCACGTTCCATCCAAGAGTTGTCAACGCCAGCAGTTAGTTGGTCTTCCACTTTTCGCATGTCACTTACGGTAGATAAATTATATTTTTTTGCTGTATCTTGACGCACCATAAACACATAAGTATTAGCGAAACCATAGGAATCAAACCAAGTCTGTTGAAAACGGTCTTCAAAACCTTTTTGGACAGCTGCTAAGGCTTTATCTGGGTCTTTAATAGCTTCTTCCCCAAGTGGACCAACTAAATCTGTTCCAGTGTATCTTGTGGCTGTAATATCAACATCACCATTTAGCATTGCTTGATGTTGAACGATGGTGGAACCTAGGTTATTTACAATTTCTACTTTTAAGCCAGTATCATGTTCAATTAATTCTTTTAAAATATTTGATACGATTTGTGATTCTGTGGTGGCCATTGCACCAATTCGTATGGTATCTTTGGAACCTCCGCCAAGGCCAGGTAATGCACAGCTTGATAAGAAGAGCGAACTAGTTATAAGTAAAACGCTCACTAAAGCAATAAGTTTTTTCTTCATGTTATTCTCCCCCTTCCCGAGCTTCGCGGATGGCTTTAGGTGTTAAACGATACTCTAATTTTCCAAGTGCGAATTCTACTAAAAGGGCTAAAATAGTAACTGGGATAGCTCCACCGAGTATTAAATCAGGACGATATAAATTTAATCCGTTGAAAATAAAGTCTCCTAATCCACCTGCGCCAATATAAGAAGCAAGCGTTGCCCAAGCAATAACATACACAGCGGATAAACGAATCCCGGCCATAATAACGGAAATGGAGTTGGGAATTTCGACATTAATAATTAATTGCCAGTTGGTCATTCCCATGCCGCGCCCAGATTCAATCAAATTTTTATCTACACCTCGAACACCAATAAAGGTATTACGTAAAATTGGTAGTAAGGCATAAATAAACAGTGCGACAATTGCAGGTAGCGTCCCTACGCCAAGAAACGGAATAATAAACGCTAAAATAGCAAGCGATGGTACAGTTTGAAGTACACTAACAATACCAATAACAAAATTTGCTACTTTTGGAGATCTTGTTAGTAGAATACCGGTCGGAACAGCAACAGCGATACCTAAAATCACCGCAGAAAGAGAGATAAATAAATGTTGCCATGTTTGAACGAGCAAGTTATGGCCGTTTTCTTGAAAAAAAGTAACAATAGCGTCCATAGCTTATCCCTCCTGCTTCATTTCTGGTTCTGTCGTTTCGGAATCCGTTTGTTCCTCCTGATTTACTGACTCCGCGTCAAATGAACCCCAAATGGAATCATAGACTATATCAACTAAACTAGCTCGTGTTACAATGCCGACTAGTCGATTTTCTTTATCTACTACTGGAATGTATTTATAACCACGTTTTAAGATGCGCTGAACGGTATCACGTAGCAAAGTATCTTCATGTACATAAAAGACATTTTTCTCAATAATATCCATTACTGAGGTTGCTGTGCGGCGATTTAAATCAATTTGTTCTACATCAATAAATCCTTTTAATACATTTCCTTCATCTACTACAAGTAAAGTATCAACACGTTTTTCTTTCATAATTGTAATCGCTGCTTGTAATGATTTATCGGCTGTAATCGAAACTGGATTTGTATTCATAATTTGGGCAACTTGCGTGACATCTGGTTTTGCTTCGATTAAGCGATCTTTTCCAATAAAATCTTCTACAAATGAATTTGCTGGATTACGCAAAATAGCGTCTGGTGTATCAAATTGAACAATTTCACCAGCTTTCATAATAACAATACGATCAGCTAATTTAATAGCTTCATCCATATCATGAGTGACAAAAATAATTGTTTTTCCAAGTTCTTTTTGTAAGTTTTTAAATTCTTCTTGCAAAGAATCACGAGTAATTGGATCAAGTGCTCCAAATGGTTCATCCATTAAAATTAAGTTTTGTTCCGCTGCAAGTGCTCTTAGAACTCCGATACGTTGTTGTTGTCCGCCACTTAGTTCATATGGATAGCGATCTAAAAATTCTTCAGGTAAATCCACAAGTTTAATTAGCTCTTTAGCACGTTCTTGTTTTTTCTCTTCTGACCATTTAAGTAATTTTGGTACGAGGACGATATTTTCACGAATCGTCATATGTGGCATTAGACCGATTTGTTGAATAACATAACCGATAGAACGCCTTAATTTAACTGGATCTTCTGCCATAATGTCTTTATCATTTATGAATATTTTTCCTTCTGTAGGTTCAATAAGCCTATTAATCATCTTCATTGTTGTTGTTTTCCCACAACCACTTGGACCGATAAAACAAACAAATTCGCCTTTATCGATGTTAAGTGTTAGATCATTAACTGCTTTTTTGCCCCCTTTATAAGTCTTCGTTACGTGTTCAAATTTTAACACGCTTACACACCTCCATTTTTTTCTTTACCACTACCAAAAAATTGGCAATCAATAAATCTTTTCCCTAACTAGGATGATTGAAACTTTAAAATACAAAAAAACAGGTTAAAAACAAGTGATACATTCAAATGGAAGTCGCTTATGAGGTGTTTTTGTACATATGTATGTGGCTGGCGCTAAACTTCTATTCATCGTAAAAATGAGCATTATTATTAAACTGCTTAAGAGTATAACTTTTATTATAACATACTTATTTTTCGTAAAAAAAAGGTCTGCAAGCAAATGCTCACAAACCTGTTCCTTATTTTGGTAAGAATAGCTTAGGTGACGTTTTTAATAATATCGTAATAACTATTCCACTAACAGCTACGGTGGCAAGGCAAGTAGCTCCGTTCATTACTAGCGAAAATAATGCAGCACCCCAACCTTTAAAAGCATAAGCACCCCAAAATAAAACACCAGCAACATAATGCCAGAAATATCTAGCAACCCCACCAATAATCATAGTACCCCATGCCCACTGTATGGCTTTTTTTAGTTCTCCAGCTGTTAAATTACTCCGGACTTGCTTACTAAATACGCCACTAAAAGCAACAAAGCTAAAGGCGATAACATATTCAATCAATGCTTGAGACGGCATTAAAATATATGCTTTCCCAGTTAAGAAATGTAGTAACCCCCATAATAATCCGGCAAATCCCGCAGCCCAAAAACCTCGACGAATGGCAATCACATACATTGGTATCATTCCTAGTGAAATTGAAAAGCTTGATCCAATATCTAGTGGAATAAAGCTTAATACCATTGCAATTGCAGCAAAAATCGCACACTCCAGTAAAATAATCAATCGTTTGTTTTGCATAAAAAATAAACTCCCCTCTTCTTTTTGGTCAAAAACGTACCCCAGAAGAAAGCAGTTTCTATTGTTAGAAATGCAATCGCCACAATCCCTACGCTCGTATTAACGAACAGGTTCAAAGGGTCAGAATCCAAAAACATGCGGATTCAATCTCAGCTAAGAAGCCCCCCCTGTGGTAACGTCTATGAAATTAATTGTACAACCATTATTATAGCATGGCTTTGTTTTTTGTAAAGAATTTTTTCTTTTATTAGTCATTAGTAGAAAATCGTACGGTATTTTGTGCTTTTTTAGGAAGTTTTTGAAAAATAAGTTGATAACTATTTTGGATTAAAGCAAATTCTGTTTCTGCTTCTACATCATATTGTTCATTGATAACTAATGTAATCCAATGTTTTTTATTTAGATGATAGCCAGGTTTGATACTGTTATACTCATCGCGTAATTGGTCAATTCTTTCTGGTTGGCATTTTAGGCTAACATATAAATCTCCATGATACATATGAATAAGCGCAAAAATCTTGCCACCAAGCGTTAGCGCATGCATTTTTTTATCAAATGGAAATGTTTCCTTAGCTCCTTGCAAAGTTAAGCAAATAGCTACTTTTTCTTCTAGCATTTGTTGATAATTCATGCTACTTCCCTCCTTATTCTAGTATTATAACATTTATTTATGTGTGTATACTTTCTTTGCATCACTAACCGTGTTAAAATAGTAGTAATTGTGTTTTTTCTGAAATTAAGAGAAAACAACTTAGTATTGGAGGAAGAAAATGTTAACTGTAAATAATGTCGGCTTACGCTATGGCGATAAAAAGCTATTTGAAGATGTTTCTATTAAATTTTTACCGGGTAACTGTTATGGTCTTATCGGAGCAAACGGAGCTGGGAAATCTACTTTCCTAAAAGTTCTTTCCGGTGAGCTTGATTCACAAAGCGGAAATGTGCATATTGGTTCTGGTGAGCGTCTTGCTGTTCTTCGCCAAGATCATTTCCAATATGATGAAGAATTAGTTTTGAATACTGTAATTATGGGACATGAACGTCTATATAAAATTATGGACGAAAAAAATGCCATTTACATGAAAGAAGATTTTAGTGATGCAGACGGAATTCGTGCTGCTGAACTAGAAGGTGAATTCGCTGAGCTAGACGGTTGGGAAGCAGAATCAGACGCAGCTGTTTTACTTAATGGTTTAGGTATTTCAACAGAATTACATGGTAAATTAATGAAAGATTTAACTGGTGGAGAAAAAGTAAAAGTACTTCTTGCCCAAGCATTATTTGGTAAACCTGATATTTTACTATTGGACGAACCAACTAACCACCTTGATATTCGAGCAATTCACTGGTTAGAAGAGTTTTTAATCAACTTTGATAATACTGTTATTGTTGTATCACATGATCGTCACTTCTTAAATAAAGTGTGTACGCACATTGCTGATCTTGATTTTAGCAAAATTAAGCTTTATGTTGGTAACTATGATTTCTGGTATGAATCAAGTCAATTGGCGCAAACAATGATGGGCGATCGTAATAAGAAAAAAGAAGAAAAAATGAAAGAATTACAAGACTTCATTGCTCGCTTTAGTGCCAATGCATCTAAATCAAAACAAGCAACAAGCCGTAAAAAAATGTTAGAAAAAATTACACTTGAAGACATTCAACCTTCCAGTCGTCGTTACCCTTTCATTCAGTTTAAACCAGAACGAGAAGTTGGGAACGACCTTCTAACAGTAACCAATCTTTCTAAAACGATTGATGGTGTGAAAATTTTAGATAATCTTTCTTTCTCTATTAATCGTAATGATAAAGTGGCTTTAGTTGGTGATGATGAAGTAGCGAAAACAGTATTATTTCAAATACTTGCTGGTGAAATGGAGCCAGATGAAGGCAGCTATAAATGGGGAATTACAACCAGTCAAAGCTATTTCCCAAAAGACAACTCTGAGTTCTTTGAAGAAAATGATATGAGTCTTGTGGAATGGTTGCGTCAATTCTCTCCTGAAGATGACAGTGAAGCTTTCTTACGCGGTTTTCTTGGGCGTATGTTATTTAGCGGAGATGAGGTATTGAAGAAAGTTCGTGTCCTATCTGGAGGCGAAAAAGTGCGTTGTATGTTATCAAAAATGATGCTATCGGGATCTAATGTGCTTCTTTTGGACGAACCTACTAATCACTTGGATCTAGAATCTATCACAGCGTTAAACAATGGCTTAGAAGCTTTCAAAGGTGCGATAATCTTTGCTTCTCATGACCATCAATTACTACAAACAATTGCAACACGTATCGTTAACTTATCTAAAGACCAATTTTATAACAAAGAAATTTCTTATGATGAATATTTAAAAGAAGTTATGAATGTAACAGAATAAAAAAGTGTCCATACCCTTTTGATAGGATATGGACTTTTTTTATTTTAATTCTATTTTGTCAGTTTTTGTTGTAAGTGGTGTGGAAGAATCTTTAAAGTAACTAAGAAAACTATATGAAATCCAAGTAATATCAGAAACATTATCTAATTTTTCTACTGGGAAAACAATTTTTCCTTTGACAGTTTCTCCTGGCTGAACTTCAGTTTTCTCAAATTCCGATAATACCGCATCTCCTCCGTTTATTTCCATCTTATTAGTCTCAAGTTGTCCTTGATTTGGGTATGTTTCCAGTATTTTATCAGCATTATTCGTAATTTCCAGCGCTAACGTAATATTACCTGGAACTGATTTCCCTTCAATAGTTGAGTAAGTTTCTTTCTTTTCAACTGTAACAGAGCTGATTTTTTTCTTAAAATTATCTGCTGTATCTTCATAATTGATTTGATAGGTTTTTGTTTCTGTGGCAGTTTGGTTAGAGCCAGCAGAAGAATAATTAAATACATCATTTTGGACTTGCTGATAGTGTGAGAAACTAACAATAATACCAATGATTGAACCAACTAATAACAGCATTCCAGCACTAGTCATAATCGCGCCTATTTTTCGTTTAGCTGGGAAGAATAAAATCACAATTCCTGCGATAAAAATTAAGAAAGCTGCTATTCCGACAATAATCCAAAGTTCCATCTATTCTGCTCCTTTTATGCGAATTTCTCCCCCACTATACCATATTTGACGTTTAGTTCAAAGCAGTTAAATCACTTGCTGGAGATGGATATGCAAAAAGAACGGATTGTAAATCGGTTAATGTAAGATTTGCTTTCATTAAGAGAGCCATATAGTTAATCATATAATCTGCTTCTTCGCTTAGAAAATGTGCACCTTTTACCTGCTGCGTATTTTTATCGGTTATTATTTTTGCAAGTGCAAGTGATTCATTAGTTCGTTTATAGGTGTACCATTCTGTTGTGTCATGGCTTTTTATTTCATATTTGTCAGGTTGTTCTTGTGCTTCTGCTATACTAATACCAATGCTTGATAGTTTAGGGCTAGTGAATACAACACTTGGTATCGCTGGATAGTCTATTGCAACTTGTTTACCAAGAATATTTTCGGCTACAACTGCTGCTTCCATGCTAACAACTGGGGTAAGCGCTGCCCCATTGGATGCAGCAACATCTCCGCAAGCATAAATATGTGGATTATTTACAGTTTGCAAGTTTTTATTTACACTAATACCTTTTCTAGTATATTCAATCTGTGCATTTTCTAGGTTTAAATGTGCAATATTAGGCGCTCTTCCTGTGGCTCCAATAATTACATCTGTTCGAAGAGAAAAGGAATTTGGACCTGAAATTTCTAATGTATCTGCTTTTTTCTCCACTTTAGAAATATCTGTATCAAAATGAAAATGAACACCTTCTTCTTTCATTAATGAAACTAGCGCGGCAACAAAATCAGGATTGAATTTTTTTAGAGGTTTACTATTGTGATGAATTATATGTACCTCTTTCCCAGCAGCTAAAGCAATAGAGGCAAATTCAAAGGAAATATAGCCCCCACCAATAAAAGTGATACTGTCAGGGAGTTCCTGTAAAGACAAGAAATCATCACTTGTTTGGATATATTCGTTTCCAGGTATTTTCATTTTATTTGGTGCTGCTCCGGTAGCTAGGACAATATTTTTAGCTTTTAATATATCTTCTCCCACTTGTAATGTATTATTTGATTGGAATGCTGCTTTTCCAAAGAAAGTTTCGATTCCACTATCTTGAAAACTCCGCAAACGCTGCTCTGGAACATCTTCCACAAAGGTTTCTTTAAAAGCCATTAATTCAGTCCAACTTATTGTTGCAGCTTGTTTAATGCCTTTTCCACGTAAGCGTTTTGAAAAATTGGTAGCTTCTGCAGCACCAATAAGTACTTTTTTTGGATCGCATCCTCTAAGTACACAAGTTCCTCCCCAGCTACGTTCTTCTACAATAGCTACACTTAAACCTCTACTCCTAGTTTCAAAAGCAACCGTAGTTCCACTTGCTCCGCTTCCGATTACGACAACGTCATATGTATATTCTGTCAATTGAATCACTCCTTCTAAATTAGTTTTCCCGTCTATTTTAGTTTTAAACGAAAAAACTGCTGCACATTCATGTATGTACAACAGTTTTATTACTATACTTCCATAATGATTGGTAAGATCATTGGACGACGCTTGGTTTGTTCAAATAAATAGCGATTTAATTGATCGCGAATATCTTGTTTTAATTTAGCCCATTCAAACCCTGCTTCTTGTAAATTTTTCTCCACTATTTTTGTCACTACTTTGGATGACTCTTCAATTAAATGCTCGGATTCGCGCACATAGATGAATCCGCGAGAGATAATTTCTGGTCCAGAAGTAATTGTTTTTGTTTTTCGATTTAATGTTACTACTACAATAAAAATCCCATCTTCTGAAAGTAATTTGCGGTCTCTTAGGACGATATTACCAACATCTCCTACACCTAATCCATCAATGAGTGTATTACCAGAATATACACGGTTTCCGGCAGTCATTTTATCATTTTTATATTCTAGGATTTCTCCTTTACCAACGATAAATACATTTGATTTTGGCATGCCAACTTCATGAGCTAGTTTTGCATGACTGATAAGCATACGATATTCACCGTGAACAGGAACAAAATAACGTGGTTTTAGTAAATTTATCATTAATTTTAAATCTTCTTGACTCGCATGACCAGAAATGAAAAGTGTATTACTCATAGTTAAAACTTTTGCTCCAGCTTTATAGAGCATATCCATTGTTTTAGCCATCATTGTTTCAAGTGATGGAGATGGGGTTGTTGTAATATAAACAGTATCACCAGGTTTGATATTAAACTGTGGATGATTTCCTTTTGTCATCAATTGTAGGGATTGGATTGGTTCCCCTAAATTCCCTGTTTCGATAATCGTAATTTCATCATCATTATATTTTTTTACATCTTTTAAAGGAATGATTAAATCTTCCTCAATAATTATTTTATCTAAGCTACCAGCAATCTCAAAAACGCGTTCTAACTCTTTACCGACGATAGCTACTTTTCGTTTAGTTGCAACGGATGCATCAAGAACCTGTTGTAAACGAATTAAATTGGAAGCAACACAGGCTACAATGATTCTGCCATCTGCCATTCGAAAGGCATGTCTAATTTCCTCTTCAATCAAGCTATCACTAGAAGTAGTTCCAGGATGTTCTGCTTCAGAGCTATCAGATAATAAGGCAAGTACTCCTTTTTCACCAAATTCAGCAATATGGCTTAAATCTGATGCATAACCATCTTGTGCTGATTGATCAAATTTAAAATCTCCAGTGTAGATAATAGAGCCTTCGCTTGTTTCCAGTACAATCCCAACAGAATCAGGAATAGTGTGTGTTGTGCGGAAAAAAGATACATCAATTTTAGAAAATGATAAAGTAGTGTCCGCATCAACAATATGGAAATTTTTAAATCTTAGTTTACGATGTTCTTTTAGCGCAGATTTAGCTAGGGCAATAGTTAATTCTGTACCATAAACAGGCGCTTTTACTTTTTGAAGTAAGTAAGGCAGTGCGCCAATTGCGTCTTCATGGCCATGTGATAGGAAAATCGCTTTAATTCTATCTTTATTTTCTTCTAAATATTTAAAATCTGGGATAACAATGTCGATTCCCAGTAATTCATTTTCTGGGAACATTAAGCCAGCATCTAATATAAAGATATCTTCGTCTATTTCTACCACATACAAATTTTTGCCACTTTCATCGACACCGCCGAGTGGAATGATTTTTATGTTTTTCGCTTTTTTTATTGTCAAAGCGTAGACCTCCTTTGAACTATTTAGAAAGTCCTTCTAATATAGCTTGTAATTTCGTTCCTTGTGCAGCGTTTAAATCTACTAGGGGCAATCTAACTGGACCAACATTAACTCCTTGTTGGTTTAATAGATATTTTGTTGGCGCTGGATTTGGTACAGCAAAAAGTTCATTCATTAGTGGAAGTAAATTGCGATGAATACTCGCAGCTTTTTGAACGTCCCCTTTTTCAAATGCTTGTATCATTTCCTGCATTTCATTTCCAACAAGATGGCTTGCAACAGAAATAACACCATGTCCGCCAACTGATAATATTGGTAATGTTAAGCTATCATCACCACTATATACTAAGAAATCATCGGAAGTTCCAGCAATAATCGCACTAATATTATCTAAATTACCGCTTGATTCTTTTACCCCAATAATATTAGGTAGAGCAGCTAAACGAATAATTGTTTCTGGTTCAATATTTACAACACTACGTCCAGGAATATTGTAAATAACAACTGGTAGGTCAGATGCTTCTGCTACTGCAGCAAAATGAGCATATAAACCATCTTGATTTGGTTTATTATAATATGGCGCAACAATTAATACGGCATCAATTCCACCTAGTTCTGCTACTTCATTCGTAAATGCAATTGTTTCTGCTGTATTGTTTGAACCAGTACCAGCGATTAATTTTGCACGTCCATCATTTGTTTCAATAACTTGACGGAATAATTTTATTTTTTCATCATGTGATAAAGTGGGTGATTCGCCAGTCGTACCAGCAATTACTAAACCATCTGAGCCATTTTCGATTAAGTGGTTCACAAGATGATGAATTCTTTTTTTGCATACTTTATTTTTTTCTGGGTGAATTGGTGTCACCATTGCTGTAATAACTTTCCCTAAATCCATCTTTCTTTTCCTCCTTACTTAATTTCTAAACAAAATATGTCATGAAGGGCATTGACTGCCGAAATTAAGTCCTCTTCTCTTACTAATACCCAAATAGTAGTGTGACTATCCGCTGATTGTAAAATTGGTATATTTTTTTCAGATAATGCAGCTACTATTTTAGCTGTTACTCCAGGAACTCCAGTTATTCCAGCTCCAACAATAGAAACCTTCGCACAAGATTCACGGACATTTGTTTGTAAACCGGCTTCTGCTAAAAGTACCTTTACTAGTTGACGTTTTTCTTCTGGAACCGTGAAAACAACGGAATTCGTTGATATATTGATAAAGTCCAGACTTATGCCAGCATCTGCCAGTATTTTGAAAGCTAATTGTTGTGTTTTTACAGTGTCTGTTAAAATTGATACTTGTGTTAGATTTGTTACATGAGCCACTCCTGTTACCAAGCGCTCTTTGACATCAAAATGATCAACTTCATCTGCTAAAGACGTAACAAGTGTTCCAGTAGACTCTAAATAAGTAGAACGAATCCGCATTGGGATCTTAGCAGTCATAGCAATTTCTACAGCACGCGGGTGAATAACTTTGGCACCTTGATAGGCCATGTTGCTTACTTCATTATAGCTTACTCTTGGAAGTGAACGAGCATGCTCCACAATACGAGGATCTGCCGTCATCATTCCGTCTACATCAGTAAAGATATCAATATAGTCAGCTTGTAAAGAAACGCCAAGGGCAGCAGCAGAAGTATCGCTACCACCACGACCAAGTGTTGTAATATCGCCGTTCTCTGCCATACCTTGAAATCCAGCAACCACTGCAACATCAAGTGATTTAAGTGCATTTTGGATTCTAGCGGTATCCACTTTTGTAATTTTAGCATTTAGATGGTTACTTGAGGTAATAATACCTGCTTGGCCGCCAGAAAATGATTCGGCTTTAATATTTGCTTCTTTTAACATATTGGTAAATACTGAAGCAGAAATAGTTTCACCAACCGAAAGCAGTGTATCCTGTTCTCTAGCAGACAATTTTGTTTCCTTTGCACCAATCAATTCTAATAGTGTATCTGTTGCATAAGGGTCACCATATCGCCCAATTGCAGAGACTACAACCACAACTTTGTAGCTATCTTTAAGTGCACGTTTTATGTGATCAAATGCCATTAACCTAATTTTTTCATTTTGGACAGATGTACCGCCAAATTTTTGTACGATGATTTTCATTTCTTACACCTCAAAATAGCTTTAAATAATCGCTAATTTTACTAAACTTTCAGCGATTTGAATAGAATTCCAAGCAGCCCCTTTTAGTAGATTATCGGAAACAATCCACATATGGAAGCCTTTTGTGTCATCTAAGTCAGCACGAACTCGACCAACAAATACTTCTTTTTTTCCAGCGGCATAGATTGCTTGCGGATATAGTTGGTTGGCAGGATCATCTTCTAAAATAACTCCAGGAGCAGTTTTTAGGATGTTTTGAATAGCTGTAGCATTTACTCCTTCTTTGTCTACTTCAATATAAACACTTTCGGAATGTCCACTCACTACTGGAATACGAACACAAGTAGCAGCTACTTTCATGCTAGCATCTTCCATGATTTTTTTCGTTTCATTGATCATTTTCATTTCTTCGTATGTATAATCATTTTCCGTGAAAACATCAATTTGTGGTAGAGCATTAAAGGCGATTGGATAGTGTTTTTTATCCCCTTTTACTGGCATAATTTCAGGGGTGAATGCTTTATTGTCTAACACAGCTCTACTACCTTCTTGTAATTCTTGAATGGCACTTACTCCAGAACCAGAAACAGCTTGATAGGTGGAAACAATCACTCTATTTAAACCATAAGCTTTTCGAATCGGTTCGAGCGCTGTCACCATTTGAATTGTAGAACAGTTTGGATTCGCGATAATCCCATTATGTGAATGAAGTGCTTGTTCGTTTACTTCAGGAACTACCAACGGAACAGTCGGGTCCATTCGATATGCACTTGTATTGTCAATAACAATTGCTCCACGTTGAACAGCTTCTTTAGCTAATGCTTTAGAGACAGAACCTCCAGCACTAAATAAAGCAATATCAACACCTTCAAAACTTTCTGGTTTCGCTTCTTGAATCGTTATTTCTTCATCACGGAATGTTAATTTTTTCCCTGCAGAGCGAGCTGAAGACAAGAACGAAACTTGCTTTATCTTAAAAGTCGCCGCCTCTTCTAGTAATTCAATCATTTGAGTACCAACTGCACCAGTAGCGCCTACAACTGCGACATGATAACTTTTTGTCATTGTTTACAATTCCTCCTTCAAATTCATCCTCTTATCTCTGCATTAAAACAGAAATCTGGTTAATTTTACACTTACTTCATCATACCATAAAAGGAGCTATTTCGCAGTTTTTTATGTGTGTTTGCGTTTATTTTTTTAATTGTTTGTCAGTTTATATTAAAAAAAACCACTTTCGCAAAAATGAAAGTGGTTTTTTGGTTAATTTTCGGTTTGTTTTGACTGAGCTTCTGCTGCTTCTTTTTTGTTATTGATAGGTTGTTCTACTTTAGAATCGCTTTTATTTGCTTTTGCGCGTTCTTGTTTTAGTTCAAAATATTTATCGAATACTTCTTTGGAAATGGTCATATTCGTTTTGTGATCTGTACCATACGGACGATAAATCCAAGGAACAACAACGGATATAGCAATTTCTGGTTTTTTGACTGGTGCGTAACCTACAAACGTAGTATTCCACACACTAGCCATTTTATTTCCTTCTTTTGGTCCATCATAAAAGGCATCCGCAGTCCCTGTTTTACCAGCAACATCGTATTCGCTAGAAGTAAAGACTGTTCTAGCAGTACCTGTTGAACCATGTGTTACTTCATAGAATCCTTGTTGTACGGTTTTCATATCGCTCTCTGAAACGCCAATTTTGTTTAATACTTTAGGCTCATTCGAGGTTGCGAGAGTTCCGACAGTATCACCATTTGTACTTGGATTTCTAATTTCTTTTAACATACTTGGGGCAATTCTTGAGCCGCCATTAGCAATAGTTGAAACGTATTGTGCCATTTGTAGTGGTGTATAGGAATCGTATTGTCCAATAGCAAAGTCGAGAATTTTACCAATTGTTTGGTCGTCCCCTTTGTAACCAGTTTGTTCTCCTGGTAGGTCGATTCCGGTTTTTACACCTAGCCCAAATTGATTGTAATAATAACGCATATCATCAAAAGTACTTAATGGTGCTTTTAGCGGGCCGTTTGGAACATATTTAGCGCCCCCCATTTTCATAGCTACTTGATACATATAGGAGTTAGATGAAATTTCTAGTGCACCAATTGGATCAAGCGGTCGGTTCCCAGCTCCAGTTCTGTTAAACCAAGAACTCTTTGGTTTCGTTCCTTTTAGTGCAATTGGTTTATCAGTAAATACTGTGTCTTTTGTGATTGCACCATCCATAATACCGCCTAAGATGGTAGAGCCTTTCACTGCCGATCCCATGGCATATGCAGTTGTAAATGTCCCAAGCGAGTAGTCTTCAAATTTGCCTTTTTCGTTTAGTTTTTGTCCAGCAAGCGCAAGAACTTCACCAGAATATGGATCCATAGCAACAACAAAAGCACGATCAAATAAATCAGAACCGCCATATTGTTTTCCTTGTGAAATATTTTTACGCAAGATTTCTTCTACTGCTTTTTGGAACTCAACATCTACAGAAAGAACTAAATCTTTTCCTTTAGAACCTTCATATTTGCTGACTGTTTCAATAATATTCCCTTTAGAATCTAGTACGCTTTCTGATTGTGATTTTGATCCTGCAAGAACGCTTTCGTATTGTGCTTCTAAATAACTTTTACCTACACGATCATTGCGACTATACCCCTGCGATAAATAGTATTCCGCCTTATCTTTTGGTAAACCTTCTTTTGCACTAGATACGGAACCTAAAATAGAGCGTAATGTTTCATCGTATGTGTAATAACGATTCCAGTCTGTTGTTGTATCAACTCCTGGCAAGCTATCCATGTTTTCACTAACACGTGCAATTTCTTCATCAGTAACATCTTTATTCTTCACTACTGATTCAGTCATTGCATATCCAGTAGTCATTTTTTTATAGATGGTCGCCACTTTTAAGTCTTCTTTACTAAGACTGTCAATATCTGCTTGTGTAACATTGTCTACTTGAATCTTGTATGCTTCCGAAGCTTCTAGTGCTTGCTCCTTGGCAGATAGACGATTTAAAGACTCTGTTTGGTGTGTTAAAATCCAGTAATCTTGTAAATCACGCTCTGTTAATTTCTCTGGCTCAACAGTTATTAACTTTTCAAGCGTTTGAGCAACATGTAGCGTTTCTGATGTTTCTGTTTGCTGACTTCGTGTGTAAGTAATTGATTTAACCGCTGAATTTCCAACTAATAAATTGTAGTTGCGGTCATAAATACTTCCACGTGGAACATTTTTTGAAACAGTTACGTTATCTGTCTCTTCTAATTGCCGTTTGTACGTATCCCCTTGAACGATTTGAACAATACCTAATCGTAAAATTAAAACAGAGAATAATATAAAAATAATAAAGAATAGAATATTTAAACGTAATGGAATAATGGCGCGTTTTTTCTTAGTGGAATCTTTTTTCTTTTTTCTAAAATTTAGTTTCACGCATAGTTACCTCACTTTTCAATAATACCTTTCCCTATTGTAGCTGAAAAACCATCATTTTTCCACTGTAAGTTTATTAGAAATTCATTAGAAATAAAAAAAGACCCACCTAAGTGAGCCTTCTAGTTATTATTTTGCTGCGTCAAAGCGTTTGTTTGCTTCATCCCAGTTAATTACATTCCAAAATGTGTCAATATATTCAGGACGACGATTTTGGAATTTAAGGTAATAAGCATGTTCCCAAACATCTAAGCCAAGAACAGGAGTTTTACCTTCGCTAAGTGGAGAATCTTGATTAGCAGTTGAAACGATTTCTAGTTTACCGTTGTTCACTACTAGCCATGCCCAACCTGAACCAAAACGCGCTGCTGCTGCCGCATTGAATTTTTCTTTGAAATCATCAAATGTGCCAAATTCGCTTTCGATTGCTGCTTTTAAGTTACCAGTTGGAGCACCACCACCATTTGGGCTAAGAATAGACCAGAATAAAGTATGGTTAGCATGACCACCACCATGGTTACGTACAGCACCACGAATTTCTTCAGGAACACTATTTAAATTGGCAACTAATTCTTCTGCAGTTTTGTTTGCAAGGTCTGGATGTCCTGCAACTGCTTCATTTAGTTTTGTTACATAAGTATTGTGGTGCTTTGTATAATGAATTTCCATTGTTTCTTTGTCAAAATTCGGTTCCAAAGCATCATAAGTATAAGGTAATTTTGGTAATTCGTAAGTCATAAAAAATTCCTCCTCGGATAGTTTATTATTTATGTGAAAAGAAATTAGCTTATAAGGCGAAAGTTATAGAACCTATTTCCATAGAACTATGTAACACCTTAAATAACGTTTCTCTTTACACCATTTAGCCTACCACGACCTAGATATGCTTGCAATTTTTCTGCTTAGTGATGTTTCAATATTGATTTTGCAATCATTTCAAGCTATGATTAAGGTTAGGTGGAAAAGAACATCCTTTTGCACATACAGGTATCTTTTTCCCGAAAAACGAAAAGTTAAACCATTAGGCGAGGTGTTGAAAAAAGAATGAATATTTTTAAACGCTTCTGGAAAAGTTTATATTCCCCTGCGGATATTGCATCGTTCCGAAATGATAAAATCAGAAAAAGCATTGTCTATATCATCGTTTTATCATTTGTTACTTTCCTTCCATTAGCATACTTTACGAGTGTTACAACAAAAAATGCGTTAAAAGTTGGCGAAGAAACTATTACAAATGAAATTCCGGATTTCAAAGTGACAGACGGAAAACTTGTTTTAACAGATAGCCAAGTAAAAAACTTACCTATCTCTATCGATCAAGATCAATTACATATTTATTTTGATGCTTCTGGAACGCTTGATGAAGATGATGTGGATAATAAAATAGCTTCTTATGATAGTGCAGTTGCCTTTCTTTCAGATGGTATTTATATTACTGCTGCTGGGGTATCACAATCATTTAGCTATGAAACGGCTGGTATTAGTGATAAAGGTGATTTGGTTAACTTATATACATCAATTGAATCTCTCGCGAAGTACTTTATTCCTATCGCTCTACTAGTGTTATTTATTTTTACGTTAGGTTCCGTTTTCTTCCGAGTGGCACTTTATGCACTCTTTGGTTTTATATTATCAGGTTTTGGAAGAACTGGAATTGTTTTCCGCCAAAATTGGATGATGGCCTCTTACAGTATTACTTTAGCGGCTGTTTTCACAATGGTCATGGAAGCTCTACAAATAATTGTCCCATTTGGAATGGAAATTAATATGGTTGTTAGTATGATTTTTGTTTTCCTTGCGATCCGTTCTATTCCACCAAATGAAACAACACTAGAACAGTAAAAATGGACCACTTGTGCTTTTACAAGTGGTTTTTTTATTTGAATGAAGCTAATTTTAAGTGGTATGATTAAAAAATCAATGTTATCAATGAATGATTACATTGGATTGTTATAGCCGCATTTGTTTTGAGGGGAGAGATATTTTTTGGATAAAGAAGTGGAATTAAATTTTTATGATGGTGTAAAAGCTTGTTTACCAACTGTGTTAGGTTATGCTGGGATTGGTATTGCTGCTGGTGTAGTTGGAAAAGCCTCGCATTTAAGTGTACTTGAAGTAACTTTACTTGCAATTATTGTTTATGCAGGAGCTGCTCAATTTATTATATCTGGTTTATTATTATTACAAAGTCCAATTTCTGCTATTATATTTACTACTTTTTTAATTAATTCGAGACATTTTTTAATGGGAATGGCTGAAGCACCGCACTTTAAGCAATACTCTCTTTGGAATAATATTGGAATTGGTTCATTACTAACAGATGAGACATTTGGCGTTTCAATGAATCAGATTGGAAATAAAAAACCAGTGAATGCCAAATGGATGCATGGAATCAATGTGACAGCTTATCTTTCTTGGATTATTGCATGCATTGTTGGCGCATTTATTGGAAATTGGCTTCCAAATCCAGAAAAATTTGGGCTTGATTTTGCCTTATCAGCTATGTTTATAGGGTTGCTTTATTTACAAGTTATCAGTGATAAGAGTAAAAAAATTAGTACTAGCTTATTTGTTATGTTGATGGTTGCATTGTTTTTAGTAATTTTTATGCGATTTACGACACCTGAAATAGCTATTTTAATTGCAACACTGTTGGGTTGTTTGATTGGAGTGATAATAGAAAAATGGCAATAAGTACATATACATTATTTGTGATTATTGGTTGTGGAATTGTTACCTTTATTCCTCGAGTACTTCCTTTTATTTTTGTGCGCAAATTAGCCTTGCCTGATATCGTCATTCGTTTTTTATCTTTTGTTCCATTAGCAATTTTAACTGCTCTTTTTGTTCAAAGCTTGCTTACAACGAGTAAAAATGCTTTTCCAGTCATTAATATGGAAAATTTACTCGCATCTCTACCTACTATTATAACTGCTATTTTAACTAAAAATTTAATGTGGATTGTAATTGTTGGCATTGTTTCTATGGCAGTTATTCGATTGATTTTATAGAAAAACCCTTTACTGGCGTGTGTTTTTGACGGGAATCAAAGCCAGTAAAGGGTTTTTATTTATGGGTAGATCAGAAGTAAGCTTAATTGGATGTTGTGGTACTTGTTGTTTCCGTGCTAGTACTTGTATAATCAGAAAATGCGTCTTTTAAATCACTATCTTTTATATCTATGTTAGCTGCTTTTAATTCTTTTTTTAGGGCAGCAGTCATATTTTCAGAGGTTAGTTGTGATTCGATATAGGAAGCTTTTACGGCTGCTTTGTCTTTTGCATACGTCGTTTTATCGGTTTTCTTCACTAATTGAATTAAATGATAACCATAGCTAGATTTAACTATTTCGCTAACATCATTTGTATTCTCTAATGCATAGGCAGCTTTTTCGAATGTTTCATCCATTTCACCAGTACCAAATGGATCAAGTAGTCCACCATTTGTACTTGTTGCTGTGTCTGTCGAATATTCTTTTGCTAAATCAGTGAATTTTTCTCCATTTTTTAATTTTGTTTGTATTTCTTTTGCTGTTGCTTCGTCATCGACTAAAATATGGCGGACAGTAATATCCGGTTGCCAAGTTTTATAATATTTTTTTAGCTTACTTTCGCTAACATTCATATTTGCTTCTGTTGCTTTTTGAATAAGTAAATTATATTCAATATTTTCTTTAAAAGAAGTTTTCGTTAAATTACTTGAAGCAAGCGTTGATTCAAAAGAATCGCCATATTGTTCCTCGTATTTTTTATATTCTGCATTAACTTCTTTTTCTGAAACAGTGTATTTATCCTCTAGTATTTTTTTAAAAGTTAGTTGTTGCACGACCTCATTCCCATATGTAGCTTTCATCGCTTCATAAAGATCATCTTGTGTTACACTCCCAGCATCTGTTTTTACGACAGCGCTACTACCACATCCTGCGAGAATAAGTAATGTTGCTGTTATAACTGAAATAATCATTTTTTTTAATAGTGTCAAACTGTTCCTCTCCTTCTACTTTCGGCTACTTCTTACTTTAACGCTAAAAAGTGTCTAGAATGAGAAACAAATATGAAATAATTATGAACATTCTCGGCAAAATAAAAATGGTACGAGTTTCATAAAGTTCCTCGTACCATTCACTATTAAGAAGCTTGCAAACACTCTGGGCATTCACCATAAACTTCAAATTTATGACCATCAATCTGATAACCAGGTAATGCTTCTGTTAAAAAGTCCATTGGGCACATCATAATTTCTTTTGTTTTACCACATTTCATACAAATAAAATGATGATGATGATGCTCATGTGTACAAGCAAGACGAAAATTCCGCTCCCCAGAAAGATCCGTTTCTTCAAAAATACCTAACTCAACAAATAACGAGAGGTTTCGGTAAATCGTATCAAAACTTATTCCAGGAAAATCATCTTTCATATTTTCTAATACATCTTTGGCAGTTAAATATTTATTTTTGCGTGCTAATAAATTAATTAGAAATTCACGTTTATCTGTGTGTTTATAACCTTTTTCCTTCATTTTCATCAATGCTTCAGTTGCTGTAAGTCCCATTTTCTTCACCTCGATTAGCAATTAAGATTTTTTGACGTATTTTTTGGTATAGTATCGTGACGATTAAAATTAACACGGAAATAATAACGATTGCTCCACCTGGTGCTAAGTTTAAATAATAAGCAATAAATAGACCACCGATAACAGCTATTTCCCCAAATAATATGGATAAAAGAATTGTTTGTTTAAACCCTTTTGCAAGTCGAATTGCTGCGGCAACTGGTAATGTCATTAGTGATGAAATAAGCAAAATACCAACAATTCTCATGGAAGATGCAATAACAAGTGCAACTAAAACCATAAAAATAATATCAAATACTTTTGCTTTTAAACCAGAGACTTTTGCATATTCTTCATCAAAAGACAATAAAAATAGTTCTTTGTATAGAGATAAAATGACGATAAACACAATAATTGCTATTACAACAATTGTAAGCATATCTGTGCGACTAACGGCACTTACACTTCCAAATAAATAACTAAATAAATCTGTGTTAAATCCATTGGCAAGAGAAATAAAAATAACTGAAAAACCCATACCAGCGGACATTATTATCGGAATTGCTAGTTCTTCAAAATGTTTATATACAGTCCGTAATTTTTCCATTAATAAGGAGCCAACAACCGAAAAACCAAATCCAAGGTATAGTGGATTGAGTGTCGCAAGCGGTAAATACATTTTACTTAAAAATAAACTAACCGCAATTCCTCCAAGTGTCACATGGCTTAATGCATCTGCCATCAATGATAGCTTTCTAACTACAATAAAACTACCTAATAGCGGTGCAATGATCCCAATTACTAACCCCACTACAAACGTATTTCGGATGAAATCATATTGGAAAAGTGTCGCAATCAATACAATCTGCCTCCCTTCTACGCTGTTCTGCTAATATTTCAAGTTCTCGGTCTGCTAAATAATGTTGGTATTCATGGGCAGTACCATCAAACACAATTCGTTTATTAATACTAATTACATGATTAACGTAGGTGTTAACAGCCATTAAATCATGTGTCACTAATAAAAGTGTCATTTGCTCTGTTTGATTTAATTCTTGAAGTAGTTCATAAAATGCTTTCACATTCTCGACATCCACTCCGACTGTTGGTTCATCTAAAATAAGTAACTTTGGTCGACTAACTAATGCACGAGCAATAAAAACACGTTGTTGCTGTCCACCAGAAAGTTCACCAATATTTCGATGTAAATAATGCGTCATCTCTACTTTATTTAGCGCATAGTCAATGGCTTCTTTATCTGCTGTATTTAATGTTTTAAATAATCCCTTTTTTTTCGTTAAACCACTTGCAACCACTTCTTTGACAGTTGCTGGAAATGCGGAGTTAAACGCATTGGATTTTTGGGAGACAAAACCAATTTTCACCCAATCTTTAAAATCTGCTTGTTTTTCACCAAATAGCGAGATACTGCCTTGTTGTTTTTTTAGAACGCCTAAAATTAGTTTTAGCATAGTAGATTTTCCTGAGCCATTCGGACCTATCAAGCCGGTAAAACTGCCTTTCTCTACTTGAAAATGAATGTTTTCTAAGGCATGCTCTTTATCATAATGATAGCTTACATTATTAATTTCTATGATTTTATCCATTCATTTGCTCCTTTGGCAGTATTTGCTTGTCGCTTGTACTAGTATATAAAATAATTGCTTAAATGTAAATCGGAATAACTTCGAATTAAAAAAATCTACAAAAAACCTGGAAATGAATGGCGCTCATCTCCAGGTAAGTATTTATTATTTTGCAAAATTCTCTGTAAGAATAGGTACTACTTGTTTTTTACGAGATACTACACCTTGTAATGGTGCTTGGTTATCGATAAATTTAACACCATAGGCTTGCTCCACAACATTAGTTTTCTCACCGATAGCTATACCAACAGAATCATTAGTAAGAATGTTGGTAATTACAAATAAGTATAAATCTAATCCTTTTTCAGCAATAATATTTGTCATAAGTGCTTCTACTTCTGCTCTGCGACTTAAAACATCGTCTACATCAACCACATTAATTTGGGCGATTTCGACTTTATTATCATTCATATTAAATTCTTTTGCATCAAGTAATAATTCAGCGACCGTTTTTTTACTAACATCTGCGCCAGCTTTTAGCATATCCATTCCAAATGTTTGAATATCTACATCAGCAATAAGTGCTAATTTTTCAGCAGCTATTTTATCTTCTTTTGTACAGGTTGGTGATTGGAAAAGTAATGTGTCAGAGATAATTGCCGAAAGCATCAATCCAGCAGTTGATTTACTTACTTCTATTTCACTTTCGCGGAACATTTTTAAAAGTATGGTTGTTGTGCATCCAACTGGTTCAGCGCGATAATAAAGTGGATCGGCAGTTTCGAAATTGGCAATCCGGTGGTGATCAACAACAGAAATAACGGTTACGTCGGCAATATCATCTGCACTCTGTTGACGCTCATTGTGATCCACAAGCGCTACCTGTGAAACTTCATTTGCAACTGTTTTTACTAAACGAGGAGCTGTTACTTGGAAGTAATCTAGAACAAAAGCAGTTTCACTGTTAAGTTCCCCTAAACGAACTGCTTCAATATCTGCTCCTTGTGCTTTTTTTAATTCTGCATAACTAATGGCAGAACAAATCGTATCTGTATCTGGATTTTTATGACCGAATACAAGTGTTTTTGTCATTATTTTCGTCTCCTTTTAGTCATTTAAAATTTTGTTTAATAAATCCGGGTCAAATTCGCCACTTTTTAGCATGGCAATTTCCCGTTTGTAAGGCGGTTTTTTAGATGCTTTATCTTCACCAACATAAGGCGTTTCTAATATTTTTGGAATATCAGCTAGCTGTGGATGATGGACGATATAATGAAGTGCATCAAAACCGATATGGCCAAACCCAATATTGGCATGTCTATCTTTATGAGCGGCACATTCATTTTTGCTGTCATTTATATGTAGCACTTTTAAGCGATCAATGCCAATAATTTTATCGAATTTATTTAATACGCCATCAAAATCATTCACAATATCATAACCAGCATCATGTGTATGACAAGTGTCAAAAGTGACAGATAATAATTCATTATGAGTCACGCCATCAATAATTTGCGCTAATTCTTCAAATGTACGACCGCATTCAGAGCCTTTTCCAGCCATTGTTTCTAATGCGATTTGAACTTCTTGGTCATGAATAAGCGCTTCATTTAAGCCTTGAATAATTTGTTTTATTCCTTTATCAGCACCCTCACCTACATGGGCTCCGGGATGAAGTACCATTTGCTTAGCTCCAAGCGCACGCGTACGGGCTATTTCAGATTGTAAAAAGGTAACGCCCAACTCATATGTTTCTGACTTTACAGAATTACCGATATTGATAATATAAGGAGCATGAACGACGATGTCTGCCATATCATGAGCTTTCATGTGTTCTAAACCGGCTTCAATATTTAATTCTTCTATTGGTTTTCTTCGCGTATTTTGCGGAGCACCAGTATAAATCATAAACGTATTTGATCCGTAAGAAGCAGCTTCTTCACTCGCACCTAGAAGCATTTTTTTACCATTCATAGATACATGAGAACCAAGTCTTAACATAAATTCACTCCTCGTTTATCTTTTTTTCCGTCTTTCTCGACGTTTAATTTCGTTCATTTTATAGTTGATTTTCTTTTTATAATTTGGTTTTCCTTTTTGTTTTGCTTTTTTTCGCATACCAATTTCACGTGGATCTGCTGTTTCACGTTTTGCTTCACGTTTGGCACGGCGATTACGGTCTTCAAGTGTAACGAATTCTTTGTTTTTCCAATCGACATGTTTAAACTCAATGCCCATTTTTTCTAATTGATTGAGACGATCTTCATCAGCCGGCTCAAATAATGTTAAAGCAATACCGGAATGGCCAGCACGTCCTGTCCGACCTGTTCGATGGATATAAAAATCTAAATCGTCAGGTAGTTCATAGTTAACAACATGACTAATACCTTGAATATCAATACCACGCGCAGCTAAATCAGTTGCAACGACATATTGATAATCTAAGTTTTCGATTTGTTTCATTGTTCGTTTACGCTCACGTGGATTCACATCACCATGAATCTTGGCAACTTTTAATCCGCGTTCTGTTAAACCATTAGCCACTTCATCAGCAGTTGTTTTTGTATTGGTAAAAACAATAGCCAAATAAGGTTGCGAACCAACTAAAACATTTTTAAGTAAGTCTAGTTTATTTCGACTACGTGTCGCCATAATTCGATGTTCTACGGTTTTAGATGCAGCAACTTTTGGTTGAATATGCTCATAACGTGGATTTTCCATGTATTTGCTTAAAAATGGTTTTAGTTTTTGTGGAATGGTTGCAGAGAAAACAAGCATCTGCAAGTTAGCCGGCATTTTTCCAGCGATATGATCCACATCATTTAAGAATCCCATATCAAGTGTCATATCAGCTTCGTCGATTACTAATGTTTTTGCAGTGTGCACAAATAAAGCTTGCTCACGAATTAAATCATTAATACGACCAGGTGTCCCAACAATGATTTGTGGTTGTTTTTTTAGTTTATCAATTGCTCGTTGTTTATCCGTGCCACCAATAACAAGTTGAACAGCTAGTTCTTTCTCGCTGTATTTGGTTACTTTGCGAATTTCATTATAAATTTGTGTAGCAAGTTCACGGCTGGGTGCTGTAATAACAGCTTGTACGGCGTCTTTTTCTGGATTCACATTATTAATTATTGGCAAAATAAAAGTATGGGTTTTTCCAGTACCTGTTTGAGATTGGCCAATAATACTTTCACCTTTAAGAATCCCTGGGATGAGCTTTTGTTGTACTTCTGTGGGTTCGTAAAATCCTAATTTATCTATTGCAACCCCAATAAAAGGTTGAAAGCCAAATTGGTCAAACCTTGATTTCTTCGTCATAAAATATTTCCACTCCGTTCTATACCTAATTGCCATTATAGCACAGATTAAGTCATTCGTGCGTGCTATAAGACAACTTTATCAAAACAATCAAATAGCGTTTGGTAAAACAGAAAAATAAAGCTGGCTATTTCTTGATTTAATCAAAAATAGCCAGTTTTATTAGCAAAATTGAAAAGGATCAGTATTAACTTCCGAAACAATAAAATCCCCTTCATAATCTAAAATTTTAGCTTGTTCTTCCATTTTTTCTTTTAAATAGCCTTTCATTACTTTTTCAATGTTATGGCCAGGGTCAATTGTTGGTAAATTAATCGCCAGTAAATCATGTGCTGTGTGGTAATAAATATCTCCTGTTATATAAACATCTGCACCAGTTGCTTTCACTTGATGAATAAACTTGTTGCCATCGCCACCGATAATTGCTACTTTTTTAACAGTTGATTTTAAGTCACCAATAAAGCGTACATTCTCTACTGCATAAGCTGTTTTTAGTTTATCTATAAACGATACCATTCCAACTTTTTTTGGAAGGGTACCAACTCGGCCAATACCTTCTTTATAAGTTAAGTTTTCTAACATATACACATCTATTGCTGGTTCTTCATATGGATGAGCAATTTTAACAGCTTTTAGAATAGTTTCTGTTAAATGTTCCGGAAAAACAGCTTCGATTTTCACTTCAGGGACTTTCGTTAATGTTTCTTTTTTACCAATAGTTGGGTTTGCATTTACACTAGGTTTAAATGATCCTATACCGTTTACTTGAAAGGTACATTCTGTATACTCTGTACCAATTTTGCCAGCCCCATTATTAACAAGTGCTAAACGAACGGATTCCAGTTCATTCTCTGGCACATAAACAGCCATTTTGCAGTAGGGTTCTGTGTAGGTTTCTTCAATAATTGTTGTGTCTTGTAATCGTAGTAAATCTGCTAAAATATCATTAACACCGCCTTGTGCTACATCTAAATTCGTATGAGCAGCAAAGACAGTTATATCATGCTTAATCAGTTTCTTAATCATTTTTCCTTGTTGTGTTGTTGTGTCAATTTGTTGTGTAGGACGATATAAAAATGGGTGATGCGCAATGATTAAATCAATATTTTTTTCAATTGCTTCATCTACTACTTCTTCCAGAACATCTAGAGTAAACATGACTTTTCTTACTTTTCTAGATAAGTCCCCTACTTGCAGGCCGATTGGGTCACCTTCCATAGCTAATTTTTTAGGGGCGATTTTTTCAAGAATTGCAATATATTCATAACCATTGGCAACTTTCATTTTAGCACATCCTCTACTAATGCAATTTTATGTTTTAATTCATGGATTTTTGCTTGGTTTTCGTCTGATATTGGTTGGTTATTTGAAATGGTTTGGATAATGTTTTGCCAAGTGTTGGCTTCATGGCGCCATTTGCTTTTAAATATGGCACTTTGTTCTTTTAATAAACATGGGCCAAAAAAGATTTCTTGCGCTGTCCATTCTACTGATTCTTTGGAAGGTTGAAGAACAATAATTTCATAAATTTTATTATCTTCTCGTAAAATAGCTTCCGAGGTAATTGTCCAATTATTTTTTTCAGACCACTCTCTTAGTTGAAATGCTGCGATATTTGGTTGGAGAATCAGCTTAGTTACATTTGTAAGTTTTGCCGCACCTTCTTCTAAAATTGTCCGAATTAAAGTGCCACCCATCCCTGCAATTACAATGGTATCAATAGCATCATCAGCAGTAATTACCTCTAAACCGTTTCCTTTTCGAACATCAATTTGAGAAGTGAGGCCAATTGACGCGACTTGTTTTTGCGCAGATTTAAATGGACCTTCTACCACTTCTCCTGCTACCGCGAATGAAGCCATTTTATTTTTGATAGCAAAACACGGCAAGTATGCATGGTCGCTGCCAATATCAGCAATGCGTTCATTATTTGTTATGTATGAAGCGACTTTTTCTAGCCGCTTAGAAAGTTGTTCTTCATTCACTTTTTAATTCCCTACTTTCTGTTTCATTAAAAAGGCAGGAGAACGATTTGTCCTCCTGCCTGGTTATGCTTTATTCTAGGAAGTCTTTTAATTGTTTGCTACGGCTTGGATGGCGCAATTTACGTAATGCTTTTGCTTCAATTTGGCGAATCCTTTCACGTGTTACTCCAAAGACACGACCAACTTCTTCTAAAGTACGTGTTCGACCATCATCTAAACCGAAACGAAGACGAAGGACATTTTCTTCGCGATCTGTTAGCGTATCAAGCACATCTTCTAGTTGTTCTTTTAGTAACTCATATGCCGCATGGTCAGACGGAGAAGTAGCATCTTGGTCTTCAATAAAGTCTCCAAGGTGCGAGTCATCTTCCTCACCAATTGGCGTTTCAAGTGAGACTGGTTCTTGCGCAATTTTTAAAATTTCCCGAACTTTTTCAGTTGGTAAATCCATTTCTTCCCCAATTTCTTCAGGTGATGGATCACGTCCTAAATCTTGTAGCAAGGAGCGTTGAACACGAATTAATTTGTTGATAGTTTCTACCATATGCACTGGAATACGAATAGTTCTAGCTTGGTCAGCGATAGCACGGGTGATAGCCTGACGAATCCACCATGTTGCATAGGTACTGAATTTAAATCCTTTATTGAAATCGAATTTTTCAACGGCTTTCATTAGTCCCATGTTTCCTTCTTGAATTAAATCAAGAAATAGCATTCCACGACCAACATAACGTTTGGCAATACTTACTACTAGACGAAGGTTGGCTTCTGCAAGACGACCTTTTGCTTCAATATCTCCAGCCTCAATGCGTTTTGCTAAAGCGATTTCCTCATCAGCAGTTAATAAGTCTACTCGACCAATTTCTTTGAGATACATACGCACAGGGTCATTGATTTTTACACCTGGTGGTACACTCAAATCTGTTAAGTCAAAGGATTCGGTTTCCTCTTTAACAAGTTCTGTTTCATCTGGATCTTCATCATCAGCATCATCGGAAACTTCAATTCCTGCTTCGCCAACGTGTTCTAAATACTCATCCATTTGATCGGAATCTAATGTGAATGGAGCTAATCTGGCAGCGATTTTTGCATAAGTTAAAATCCCCTTTTTCTTGCCTTCCTCTATTAGGGCTTCTTTTACTTGCTCAACATTTAGTTCAGCAACTGGTTTTGTGTTTTGTGTTTTATCACTCATAACTGCCTGTATTCCTCCTTCCAAAAATGCCGCTAACCTTATTAAAAGGCCTCTCTTAGGTAATAATACCATCATTTAGCGGTTTTAAAACTTCTTTAATCCAATTGACCACTGTTTAATTGGCGATTGAGCTGGACGATTTCAAGCATCACTCGAATTTCGTTTTCTTTGTCATTATCTCGGTTGTATCCAGCGAGTTCTTGTTCCAGTTCTTTCTTCATTCGCTCTAACTTAAATCGTTTTAGACTTTTAATATAGTCTTCAAATTGTGCTCTGCCTTGTTCATCCGGGCTAACAACCATTTCAAGACTACTAATAAGCCCTTTCATTGCAATATCTTGCACGCTATCCATAAACTTATTGGGATCTGCTTCGTTACCTTCTGCAAAATAGCCAATCAAATGAATATAAAGCGTTTGATAGTTATCGTGGTAAAATTCTGTATCACCAAGCAATTGTTTAATTAACATAAAACTATCACGACTTTCTATCATTGCTTTCATCAATTGTTGTTCTGCTGTTGTGTGCGCTGATAACGTTTGTGTTGGTTGTTCAAAAGAAAACAGCATTTCCGAATTCTCTTGCGGGACAAGTCCCATAAAAGCGTCATCTATTGGTGGTTCATTATAGCTAGGTGTTTGACGTGTTTTTTGGTTTGTTTTAATTGATTGTTGTAGCTGTTGTTTTAAGGTCTCTATTGTTAATTCAAACTCATCAGCAAGTTGTTTTAAATATAGTTCTCGCTCTACTGCCTGATCAAGTTTAGCAATTTCCCGTAAACAATCATCAATATAAGCGATTTGATCTGTTTCATTTTGCAAATTACGTTCTCTTCGCAAATAATGAATTTTGAAAGCAGTCCAAGTCATTCGCTGTTGTTTATATATTTCTTTGAATTTATCAGCACCACTTGCACGGATAAAGTCATCTGGGTCTTTTCCAGCTGGTAATTGAAGGACAAATACATCTAATCGATTTCGCTCTACTAAAAGTGTCCCTGCTTTATAAGCTGCTTCTATTCCGGCTCTATCGCCGTCATAACAGATAATTGCACGACTAGTGAGCCTTTTAATTAAATCGGCATGTTCTTCGGTAAGACTTGTGCCCATCGAAGCAACCGCATTTTGAACACCAGCTTCTTCAGCCGAAATAACATCCATAAAACCTTCCATAAGGGTAATTTCTTCTTGTTTTCGAATTGCTTGTCTAGCTTCCGAAAAATGAAATAATGTACGCCTTTTATTGAAAATGGGTGTTTCTGGACTATTTAAATATTTCGGTCCATCATCCCGGTCGAATAGACGACCAGAAAATGCAATTATTTGGCCACGATCATTCGAAATTGGAAACATAATTCGATTACGAAAGCGGTCCACCATTTGACCATCATCTCGTTCTGATAAGAGACCTGCTGTATTCGCAAGTTGTAAATTCATCCCTCTTTTTTCTAGAAAGGATGTGATAGTTGCATGATGATTTGGTGCAAATCCAATTTGGAAAGCAGCCATCATTTGCTCGGACATACCACGCTCTTTTAAATAGGCAAGTGCAGTAGCCCCTTCTTCTGTCTCCATCAAAATGTAATGATAGAGTTTAGCAGTGAGTTGATGCATTTCCGTCATTTTGGATGTGTCTGAATTTTCTTTTGGTAAGTGCGCCGTGTCACGTTCTTCTGGAAGTTCAATAGCTACATCTAAATGACTCATATCCGCGACTTTTTTTACCGCTTCTACAAATGTTAATCCATCATGTTCCATTAGAAAAGAAAAAACATTTCCGCCTTTTCCGCACCCAAAACAATGAAAAATTTGCTTTTCTGGTGAGACAGAGAAAGAAGGTGTTTTTTCACCATGGAAGGGACATAAACCAGCATAATTACGACCTTGTTTTTTTAGTTGAACGTAATTACCAATAATATCGACAATATCCGCTTGATTCCGGACTTGATCAATTACTTCTTCAGGAATCCGCGCCATGTTGACAGTCAACTCCTATTTACTTATTTTGCAAAAATGTTGTCATTCGATCTTGAAATAATGACCTATCTTGATCACTCATTGCTTTTGGACCTTTACTATATTTGCCCTGTTGCCTATCTTTGGCATGTCTATAGCGAATATCTAACATTAATGACATTTCTTCTTCTCGGTAAAGCTCTCCGCGATTTGAAAAAACGTAGGTGCCTTTTGCAAGTAAAATGCTAGCAAGACCAATATCTTGTGTAACGATAATATCGCCTTTTTTTGCTATGTTCATCATTCGCATATCCGCCGACTCTTTTCCAGTATCTACAAAAATCCAATGCTCTCCATTTGTATTTAGAGAATAATGATTAAAGGAAGCTACAAAAATAACTTCTAATTGAAATTTTTCTGCAACTTGTTTTATTTCTGCTTTAACTGGGCAGGCATCCGCATCAACCAAAATTTTTGGCACACATTCCATCCTCTCTCCTAAAATCTCTGAAGACAAGTTAAAAAACGAGTTTTTAACCCGTTTTTTAATATATTATTCATAGATTCAGCATTTTATTCGCGATGTTAGATTATACGGGAAGAAGCTAATTTTTACAAGCTATTTTTCCCGTATAATATATATATTCGACACAAAAACCAAAAGTCCTTCTTATAATTCTAAATTTTCATCAACAATTTCACCAATATGGATTAAAATCTCATTTGCTGTCTCTTCAATTGCTTTATTAGTAACATCTAAAACAAAACAATTTAGTTTACTTGCGAGTTTATTGAAAATAGCTAGTTCTTCATCAATACGTTGATTACTCGCATAAGTACCCGCCCCTGGTAATCCAATGGAGATTAATCGTTCTTGTCTAATTTTAGTTAACTTTTGCTTACTAATTTTTAAACCTATAATTTTTTTAGAATCAATTTCGAATAGTTCATCAGGAATTTGCGCTTCTGGAACGATTGGAATATTAACGATTTTCACCCCTTTTAGCGCTAAATATTGTGATAATGGTGTTTTGGATGTTCTAGAAATACCAATTAACACGTAATCTGCCTGTAAAATACCACGTGGATTTCGCCCATCATCATTTTCTACGGCAAATTCAATTGCAGCCACTTTGTTAAAGTAAGCTTCATCCATCGAACGAACACGACCAGGTTCTGAAAGTGGTTTAATTTTGTAAGTTTCTTCTAACTGATTTAAAAGTGGACCAAATAAGTCAATAATTGGCACACCAAAAGCTTGCGCAGTTCGATTTAACTCTTCACGAACGCTTTCTAAAACAATTGTATGCACAATAATACCATTGTTTACAGCTACCAAATCAACTATTTCCTCAATCATATGAGCAGAGTCCACGTGGTGAAAACGATGAATGAATTTAGGTGTTTGACCAAACTGACTAAGTGCAGCTCTTGTTACCAGTTCGGCCGTTTCTCCTGTTGAATCGGAAACTACGTATACGGCTGGTTGTGTCATATACTCATCCTCCTCTTTTATCGATTTCTTTTCTTTATTTTACATTAATTTCATCCATTTGAGCAAACTCTTTAATAAAGCTTGCTAATTCAAAAAGTAGTGCAAGACGATTGTTTTTCAGTTCGATATTATCACTCATCACAAGTGTATTGTCGAAATAATCATCAATAATCGTTCTAAGCGCAGCAAATTCTTTTAATCGCTCTACAATTGTTAAATTGGCATAATTGCATTTTAGCTTTTCTAATGCATCAAAGAGCGCTTGTTCATATTCATTTTCAAATAATGCAGGGTCTACTTCTATGCCTTCCTCATGTTTTTTGGAAATATTTACCACACGTGTTAGGGCTTCTATTGTTGGACGGAACCAGTCGGATTCTACATGTTTATTAAGGATTTGCGCACGATCAACTAATTGTGGAATAACATTAGGATCTCCACCAATAACTGCATCAATAATATCATGACGAATATGGTGATTTTGTAAAACAACCCGCAAGCGATTTTTCAAGAAGGTTTGTACTTCTTTTTTCACTTCTTCTCCTGGAAGTTCGACTGCACCTTCTGCACGTTCCATATCTACAATGCGAGAAATAAGCTCAAGCACTGGAATATCCCATCCATTTGCTTGGATAATCCGCATTGCTCCAAAAGCACTACGACGTAAACCAAATGGATCAGCGGAACCAGTTGGAACGATATTCACACAGAAAAATCCTACTAAAGTTTCTAATTTGTCCGCAATCGCAATCAGAGAACCTAAATCAGTTTGTGGTAGCTCTCCTTCAGCTGAATTCGGTAGATAATGTTCGCGAATAGCTGTTGCAATCGCAGGTTTCTCTCCTTGTAATAAAGCGTATTTCTCTCCCATTATTCCTTGCAGTTCTGGGAATTCACCTACTACATTTGTAACCAAATCAAATTTGTAAATATCGGTTAAGCGAATAATATCTTCTTTGTCTTCTTCTTTCCAATATAAGTAGTCCGCAAGCATTAATGCCACTTTTTGAACACGTTTCATTTTTTCTGTTAACGTTCCTAGTTTTTCATGAAATACAATATTTGGAAGTTTAGCAACTGCTTCATCAATAGTCATTTTCAAGTCTTCTTGGTAGAAGAAATCGGCATCAGATAAACGAGCGCGCAGTACTTTTTCGTTTCCTCGAGCAACCGTTTCTAGATTTTCATGATTTCCGTTTCTAACTGTTACAAAATGTGGTAACAGTTTATCATCTTGACTGAAAACTGGGAAATAACGTTGGTGTTCTTTCATTGTCGTAATTAATATTTCTTCGGGCAATTCTAAATAAACTTTTTCAAAATTCCCTGCTAAAACAGTCGGATATTCAACTAAATTTGTAACTTCTTCTAGTAAATCATCATCATTTTTGATTTGCCAATTTTCTAGTGCTGCTAGTTCTTTTAATTGTCCGGCGATAGCTTCTTTTCGCTCTACTGCATCAACTACAACAAATTGTTCTAATAAAGCGTTTTGATAGTCGCTAGGTTGTGTGATTGTAGCGGTTTTTCCAAGGAAGCGATGACCACGAGAGCTATTACTTGTTGTTACACCAGTAATTTCAAATGGAATTATTTCTTCGCCAAACATAGCAATCAACCATTTGATCGGACGAATATAGCGTAAATCATTGGTACCCCAGTGCATACTTACAGGAAAAGTCATGCTTGTTACTACTTTTTGAAGCTGTGGTAGTAATGTAACAGTTTTTTCACCAATAATTTCTTTTTTTATATAAATGTATTCCACGCCTTTGATTTCGCGGAATGTTAAATCAGCAGGGTCAACTTGTTGGCTTCTAGCAAACCCTAATGCTGCTTTTGACCAATTACCTTCTTCATCTAAGGCAATTTTTTTTGCGGGTCCCTTTGCTTCTTCCACACGATTAGCTTGTTCTTCTGCCATATTCTCAACAAGAACAGTTAGGCGTCTTGGTGTAGAAAAAGTTTGTATATCGGAAAAAGTGATTTGCTTTTCATGAAGCCAATCAGTCATTCTTTTTTTTAGTTGTGTTACGGAGCTAGTCACATATTGCGCTGGCATTTCTTCTAAACCAATTTCTAATAGAAAATCTTTACTCATGACGTTTTCCTCCCTCTTCTTTGACTAATGGGAAGCCAAGTTTTTCACGTGATTCATAAAATGTTTTTGCGATACGTCTTGCCAAGTTTCTAATTCGACCGATATATTGGGCACGTTCTGTAACGGAAACTACCCCACGTGCATCAAGCAAATTAAATGTATGCGAACATTTTAAAACGTAGTCATATGCCGGAAAAACAAGTCCTTCTTGCATTTGGCGAGCCGCTTCTCTTTCATACGTATCAAATAAAGTTAATAGCATATCTGTGTTGGACGTTTCAAAAGCATATTTAGAGTTTTCAAATTCTGCTTGGAAAAAAATGTCACGGTAACTAATGCCTTCCGTCCATTCTAAATCAAATACATTTTCTTTATCTTGAATATAACTAGCTAAACGTTCCACTCCATATGTGATTTCAGAAGTAACAGGGGAACATTCCAGGCCACCCACTTGTTGAAAATAAGTAAATTGAGTGATTTCCATTCCGTCTAACCAAACTTCCCAGCCAAGTCCTGCACAACCTAGAGAAGGATTTTCCCAGTTATCTTCAACAAATCGAATATCATGTTCTAATGGATTAATTCCCAGTTTTTCTAGTGAACCAAGGTAAAGTTCTTGAATGTTATCAGGAGAAGGTTTCATCACTACTTGGAATTGATGATGTTGAAATAATCTATTGGGATTTTCTCCGTAACGACCATCTGCTGGACGACGAGAAGGCTCCACATAACCTGCTTTCCATGGTTCAGGGCCAATTGCTTTTAAAAATGTATATGGACTCATTGTTCCCGCACCTTTTTCCACGTCGTAGGATTGTAACATGATACAACCTTGTTCAGACCAATAATCTTGCAGTGTTCTAATCATTGTTTGTAAATTCATTTCTTCCACCTCCAGAATTAATTCAGACAATATAAAAACTCTCGTCTCTATATGCTGATTTAAAGCATATAGGGACGAGAGCTATCTCGCGGTTCCACCCTATTTGGAATTAAAGTAATTCCCACCTTGATTTCGTTGTACTCCAGAACGCCTTCACAAAAAGATAAATACTCGGCTCACACCAAATTCCGAATTCGCTTTAAATAGAGCTTTTTGTTACTATTTTCCTTCAATGTACCTATTAGTTGATATATTAAAAGATACTGTATTTTAGCCGAAAAGTCAATCATCACTATCTTTTTTTAGCATATTTTCCCATTTATTCATATCTCGTAAGAATTTGCGGCTTTTTAGATATAGTCCGGAATATTCATCATAATAAGTATCAATTGCTTTTTGTAACCATTCTTTTGTTTCTGGTTTTACATCAATATTACCTAATCTATCCAGTTGGAAAATAAAAAATAGCCGTAATAATTTCACTACATTTTCTGGCAAGTGCATGCGATAAGGGTCCTTATCAAAGCAGCGATGACAAATTATCCCATTACTCCGAGTAGAAAAATCGAAATGTCCGGTCGTTTCCCCGCAAATAGCACATTTATCCATTGTTGGATAAAGACCAAGTACCGGAAGCATTTTCATTTCAAAAATTTGCGTCAAAATTTGGGGATCATAGCCTTCATCAATATCACGTAATATTTGAAAAGTTAACTCATATAAATAAGGATTTGGTTGCCGTTCTTCCGTAGCTTTATCAAGTAATTCGCATACATAGGTAGCATATGCAGTCATAAAAATATCTTGTTGAATAGATGAGAAATTTTCGATTACTTCTCCCTGCTGGAGTGTACCAAGTCCATTTCCACCAAAAAAAGTAAAATAGCCATTTGTAAATAATTGTGTGACTGCGGCTAATCTACTTTTCGTTTTTTTTGCACCACGAGCCACCACACCAATTTTTCCGAATTCACGCGTATACATTCGAACAATTTTATCAGATTCGCGGTAACTAGTTTGGCGTATAACGATTCCCTCGCATTTTTCCATGTGGTTAGCCCCCTTTGCATTCGTCTTATTATATCATTTTCTAAAGGAATATGTCTTTTATTATTTTGCACTATCTTTCCTAGGTCAGCTATTGTAAAATAAAGAAAAAAGGTGAAGCAGAAAGGGAATTGATGTGATGAATTTTTTACTTATATTTGTTGGTTTATTCTTTCTTACATTCATAGGTTTTATTGTTGGGATTATACTACTTATTGTAAGGAAAGAAAAATGGGCTGGAATTATTGCAGCTGGCCTATCAATGGGAATTGGTTTTTATATTATACTAGGAGGTTTAAACCTGATTACCAGTAGTCTTTTGCAAAGTTTTAGTAATCCTTTCGCGTTTACTTATGATTTAGAAGGTTATGCAGATGACTATTCTGATGAATATTCCGATGACTTTGTTGATGATTTTATTAATGTAAAATATGGCGAAACTGTAACAATGACTGATGAAAGTTTAGTTACTGTCTACAAACCAGTCATGTCTCGCGAACAAACAGGTTATGATGTTTATGCTGTAAAAGTTAAAGTGGAAAATCCAAGTACAGAAAAAATAACTTTCTACTCAGATGATGTATCTTTATTTGATCTTGCGGATGAAGATTATGGAGAAGATGTTACAGAAGAGTATTTAGAAGAAACTATTAATCCAGGAGAAACAAAAAATTTAACACTATATTATGAAGTTTACAATTTTGGTCCATACGATGTGGAGTATGGCGATTACAATTGGACGGAACAGTAAAAAAATCCCGTACGCCATTTGGTGTACAGGATTTTTTTTAATATTCTTCTCTATCGAAACCATAATCTTGTAAATAATGTTCTTTATCGCGCCAATTTTTTTGAACTTTTACCCAAATTTCTAAAAATACTTTTGAACCAAGCAAGCGTTCAATTTCTTTTCTTGCGCGCATACCAATTTGTTTAAGCATTTGTCCTTGTTTTCCAATGATAATCCCTTTTTGAGTACTTCTTTCAACAATGATAGTTGCATTAATCGTTAGTTTTTCTGTTTTAGGATTTTTCTCAATACCCTCAATTACGACTGCAACGGAATGTGGTACTTCTTCTCTTGTTAATTGCAATACTTGCTCACGAATTAACTCGGAAATAATAAACCGTTCAGGATGATCAGTAATTTGGTCTTTCGGATAATACATTGGTCCAATCTCTAAGTTAGCATTCGTTTGGTCTAACAAATTAGGAACATTATTCCCTTGAAGCGCAGAAATCGGGATAATTTCTTCAAAATCTAGCAATTCTCGGTATTGTTCGATTAATTTGAATAACGCTTCTGGAGAAATTAAATCAATTTTATTTATTAATAAAAAGACGGGTGTTTGTACATTTTTTAATTTTTCAATGATAAATTCATCTCCACGACCAAACCCAGTAGATGCATCAATAACAAAATAAATTAAATCCACTTCTTGAAAAGTATTTAAAGCAATTTTTACCATAAAATCGCCTAGTTTATGTTTTGGTTTATGTATTCCTGGTGTATCAATAAAAACAATTTGTGATTCGTCTGTTGTGTAAACACCTTGTACTTTGTTTCTAGTAGTTTGCGCTTTATCACTCATAATTGCAATTTTTTGACCAATAATATGATTTAACAAAGTTGATTTCCCAACGTTAGGTCGCCCAACAATAGCTACAAATCCTGATTTAAATGGTTCACTCATAACATATCCTCCGATGCAAATGCGCCTGGTAAAAGTTCTTTCACTGTTACCGTCGCTGTTTTTCCTGTTAAATTTGTTAAAATTACTGGCATATCTGGTGCACAAAATTCACTAATGACTTGTCTGCATGCTCCACATGGTGAAACAGGTCCTTCTGTATCCGCCACAACAACTAATTGCTTGAAATCACGTTTTCCTTCTGATATTGCTTTGAAAATTGCTGTTCGTTCGGCACAATTGGTTAAACCAAAAGAGGCATTTTCAATATTGCAACCTAAAACTACTTCATCATCAGCTGTTATAAGCGCAGCCCCAACTGGAAAATTGGAATAAGGAACATATGCAAATTCTCTAGCTTGTTTAGCAAGCGAAATAAAATTATTTTCTTTCATTGAGCAAGTCACAATCCCTTCTTTTTATAAAAACATCTGGCAAAAGTATGGTATAAAAATAATTAAACCAATAAAACTAGCTACAACAGCTGCTAGTAACACTGCTCCTGCTGCAACATCCTTTGCTTTCTTTGCTTCATCTATATATTGTTCTGTAGCTACATCAACAGCCCTTTCAATTGCTGTATTGACCATTTCAAGTGTTAATACACCAAAGATGGAAAGTGTTAATAAAATCCATTCTGATTTAGTGACATGAAAGAAGAAACCACAAATAACAACGGCTAGCGCTGCAAATGTATGAAAACGCATATTCCTCTCTTCTAAAAAAGCTGTTTTTAGTCCAGTGAATGCATGCTGAAATGATTCTGCATAATTTTTACTACGTTTATACTTTCTATCTTTCAAGTCCATAAGCATCCAACACTTCTTTTTGTAAGCCAAACATAATTTTTTCTTCTTCTGGCTCCATATGATCATAACCAAGCAAATGTAGTAGGCCGTGAACTGCTAGAAATCCTAATTCTCTTGCTTTTGTATGTCCGTATTCTTGTGCTTGCTCTTCTGCTTTTTCAGTGGAAATAATAATATCTCCAAGCATTTTTGGTGTTTCTAAATCAAAATCATCCCAGTCAATTTCTGTTTCTCCTTCACCAAGTTCTTCTAGCGCAAAAGAAATAACATCCGTTGCTTGATCCTTATTTCGGTAGTCACGATTAATTTCTCGAATACCCTCATTAGTCGTAAAAGTTAAAGATAGTTCGGTTCCTTCATCAATTTTTAAATACTCTGCGGCAAATTGCAAAATATTTTCTACCAGTTTTTTATCGTCTGTTGGAAGTTCTTTTGTTTCATCTATTAAATCAATTTCTAAGATTGGCATTTTTTTGCCCTCCTCTTTTACTCTTTATCATCAGGATATTGAATTCGTTGATGGTATATTCCATTTAATGTGGCAATTAATGTATCACGAATCATTCTAATTTCTTTTATCGTAATATCACAATCTGTAAACTGATTATCAAGAAAACGATCTTTAATAATGCCATCAATAATTTCTGTTATTTTCGCCATAGTTGGTTCAGCGGCAGAACGCACTGCTGCTTCTACGCTATCAGAAATATTTATAATCGCAATTTCTTTCGTTTGTGGTTTTGGACCACTATAACGGTAATCACTCTCTTTTATGTCTGGATTGGTTTCTTTAGCTTTATAATAAAAATATTTTAGTAGTGTAGTTCCATGATGTTGTAATGCAATATCAATAATTGGCTGTGGCATATGATTCTCTTTTAAAATTTCCGCACCATCTTTTGTATGCGAGAGAATTATATCACGACTTTGTTCTGGTGTCAGCCTATCATGTGGATTAATTCCTTGTAGTTGGTTCTCCACGAAATATGGTGGTCTTAAAGTTTTGCCGATATCGTGATAAAAACAACCAACCCGAACGAGTAAACTATTTGCCCCAATTTTATCTGCACATGCCTCCGCTAAGTTGGCTACCATCATACTGTGGTGATAAGTTCCTGGTGCTTTCATTAAGATTTTTTTTAGTAATGGATGGTTTGGATTGGCAAGTTCTACTAAACGACTAGTAGTTAGCAACCCAAAAATCGTTTCAAATAATGGAATAATTCCTATACCTAAAATAAATGCTCCAAATCCGCCAACAAATGCATAACCAAGCGACATCACGGTAGAAAATTGCAAGAGCGAGTTGTTATTAATAAATAATAAAGTAAAGACATATCCCATATTAATTAACCCAACCATAAATCCAGAAAAGACAATGGCAGAACGTCTGCTATAATCACGTAATGCTACAACACTTGTTACACCACTTAATAAAATGAAAATGGTGATGCCGCTGGTGGAATCATTTTGGAAAACAAAAAGACTCGTTGCTGCGATATAAATAACACTTAAAAAGGCATATTTTTCGTTGAGCAAAATTTTAAGTATCATCGGAGCAAAGGCAGCTGGGAAAAGATAGGAAATATTAGATATTCCTTGGGTTTCTAAGAATAAAATAATCATAAGCATCACAAGTGACGTTACATAAACTGAAGAAAAAATAAGCATTGTCTGCATTTTTTTTGCTTTTGGTTGTGTTTGTTTTTTGGTGTAAAGAAATAGTAGTGCAGCTAACGCAATAATAAATACAGCAAAGCCAGCGTATTGTTTTATAGGCATTTTTTGATCAAGCAAATGTAACATATTTAATTGACGATAGGTTTCTCTATCCACAATTTGCCCTTCTTGCACGATAACCTGTCCTTGCAAGATTTTCACAGGAACAACTGCTTGTGAAGCTTCTTTGCGTCGGTCTTCTGTTTGCTCTTCGCTATAAGTTTCATTCGGTACAATGGCATAGGAAACTAAAGCCTTTGAAACGTTTTTATAATAGGAAGGTATTGCAGAAAGCTCAATATCATCGCGCGCTCTAATTTTAGCAGCATTAAGGTTTTCGTCACGAATATTGTCTTCCATTGTTTTTGCTACTTCTGTTGTAATAACTTCTTCCATCGTATTGAAATCTTTGCTATCAGCTTCAAGTAACGTGATAAAAATTTCATCCGAAAGATTGGAAGTGATTTTTTCAGATACATTACTAGATAATTTTGTTTTTAAGCTTTTTAGTTTTGTTTCAGTTGAAACTGGTGCTGGTGTGGGCTTATTTTCTTTTGCTGCTTTTTCTTTATTTTTAGTATCGGTCTCTTGTGCCTCTGTGTTCACTTCATTTACATATGCAAATAAACTTTTAATGAGAGCCACTCGATTTTGTCCTGTTTCACGATTGTAGACATAAACATCTTCCACATCATTACTAGCTTTTGTGCGTTCTTCTTTTGTTTTCTCGGTATCCTCTACGGTTTGTGGAGAACGAATTGTTTTTTCAGCAACTTGGAATAATTTGACATTATAAGACTCTGGTTTGGTCATTTGGCAAATAAGCAAATATGCTATGACAGCGAAACAAATTAGGAGTACTGGAAAAAGGTATTTCTTTCCATTTTCGATGTACCAATGTCTCCATTTTTTTGGTAACTTCACATCTTAGTCTCCTCTCTAACTTTGTTTCCCTTCATACGCTTTAATAATTTCAGCAACAAGAGGGTGTCTGACAACATCATGGTGTTCAAAATAAACAAAACCGATATCTTTTACATCTTTTAAGACTTGCTCTGCGTTAACAAGACCACTTGTCGCGCCTCTTGGTAAGTCGATTTGCGTCATATCTCCATTAACGATCATTTTAGAATCATAACCAAGTCGAGTTAAAAACATTTTCATTTGAGCGATGGTTGTATTTTGTGCTTCATCAAGAATAACAAAAGCATGATCAAGGGTACGACCTCTCATATAAGCTAGAGGAGCGATTTCAATGACGCCTCTATCCATTAATCGTGTTGTATGTTCTGTGCCAAAAATATCGTATAACGCATCGTATACAGGCCGCAAATAAGGATCTACTTTTTCTTTTAAATCACCTGGTAAAAATCCTAAACTTTCGCCGGCTTCAACAGCAGGTCTAGTTAATATAATTTTGCTGACATTGCCTTTTTTCCAAGCATCTACAGCCATAACAACAGCTAAATAGGTTTTCCCAGTTCCAGCTGGCCCGACTCCGAACACAATATCATGTTTTTTTATCATTTGAATATACGTTCTTTGGCCAAATGTTTTTGGTCTAATCGGTGTTCCTTTTGCATTTTTAGTAATTTCTTCTTCAAATAATGTATGGAAATATATCAGTGTTCCATTTTTTTGCATTTTTACAGCTTGCGCAATATCGCGTCCATCAATATGAATGCCGCGTTTCACTGTTAAGATTAATTCTTCTAAAACTGCTGTTGTGTGTTGGACTGCTTCTTCATCACCGGTAATTGACAGGGCTTCCCCTCGTGTAATAATTTTTACTTGAAGTAATTCTTCTAAAAGTTCTATATTCTTATTGTTAGTGCCGAATAAATCTTGGATATTAGTATCATCTGTTAATTCGACTATTTCATTAAATTCATTTAGCATTTGCTAACCCCTTCACCTGTTATAAGTGCCTTGTTTAGTTACATTATACACGAAACTTACGTAGTTGAAAAACGAAGCGATGATAATAAACGAATTCTTCATAAAAACAAACACAAAAAAACAGGAATCCCTCGTAAAATACGAAGGTATCCTGTTTTTTTACGTTTCAAAACTAGATTGAATTAGTTTATGAAAGATATTTTTTTACGAATTGGTTCACTGCACCACCATCAGCTTTGCCTTTTACTTTAGGCATAATAGCAGACATTACTTTGCCAAAATCAGCTTTAGTAGATGCGCCAACTTCATCGATCGTTGCTTTCACAATATTCTCAAGCTCTTCAGGAGTCAATTGTTTTGGCGCGTAGTCCTTAACAATGACAATCTCGGAACGGACTTTATCAGAAAGGTCGTCACGTCCAGCTTTTTCAAATTCAGACAGAGAATCTCTGCGTTGTTTGAGTTCGCGGGAAATAACGGTTACTTCATCATCCGAAGTAAGATCTTTCACACCTTGGTGAATTGCTTCGTTTTGTAAAGCTGCTTTCAACATGCGAATAACAGAAAGTTTTTCTTTCTCTTTATCGCGCATCGCTTGCTTCATATCTTCATTTAACTTGTCAAGCAGTGTCAACGAAATCATCGCCTTTTAATTAGAATTTGCGTTTTCTTGCTGCTTCGGATTTTTTCTTACGTTTTACGCTTGGTTTTTCATAAAATTCGCGCTTTCTGGATTCTTGCAAAGTTCCACTTTTGGAAACAGTACGTTTAAAGCGACGAAGAGCATCTTCAAGCGATTCGTTTTTACGAACTACTGTTTTTGACATCTCTCTTTCCCTCCCTCCGGCACTTACATGCACTCACTTAAATCCTTCATTTAAGTTCCAGAATAGGACATAACGGAAAATAAATTATGAATTATTCTGAAGTAATGCAGATAAGCATTCACTCATTAAAAATTATATACGAAACATCGGGCATCGTCAACATGAAATCGTTAACTTTCGCATAAAACTTTGAAATGTTAGCTGTTTTTATTTTTAGATAGATCAAAATAGAATGATGCTGCTGATAAAACATAAAGCGGAGCGGTTTCTGTTCTTAAAATTCTTGGTCCAAGTCCAGCAAGTTTTGTGTTTATTTGTTGCATTAATTGTAGTTCTTTTTCGCTAATACCGCCTTCAGGTCCAAAAATACATAAAACTGACTGTCCGGGTTGGATTGTTTGAAACAGATGAAAGAGCGTGCTATCCTCGCCTTCTCTAGCACTTTCTTCATATGCTGCGATAACATAGTCGTAATCAGCATGCATAGTTATTAAATCTTTCAAACTCGCTGCATACTGGACTTGAGGGATTACTGTACGGTGTGATTGTTCCGCTGCTTCTTGAGCAATTTTTTGAAGACGCTCTACTTTTTTGACGACTTTTTTTTCGTCCCATTTTACTACAGAACGTTCTGCTTTAAAAGGGACAAATTTGTGTGCTCCAAGTTCTGTGCTTTTTTGGATGATGAGTTCGAGTTTATCACCTTTTGGCAAACCGCTTGCAATCGTGATTTTAATAGGTAATTCTGTATCTTCAGTCAACCATTTGACTAGACTTAATAATACTTCATCCTCATTAATAGCTGTGATAGCAGCAATACAAGTTTTTTTGCTAGGAAAAACGATAAATACTTGGTCGGATACTTTCATTCGCATAACTCTTGTAATATGATGAAAATTTTCTCCTGCTATACTTAATGTGTCATGGTCATTTTCCAACTCATTTGCTACGAAATAACGCTGCATTTATTCCACTCCTCGTTTGGAAATAATCGCAACCCAGTCCCCTTGTTGCTCGATTTTTTCGATAATCAGTCCAGCGTTTTTTAATGCTTCTTCTACTACATCTGCTTTTTCTTTAATAATTCCGGAAGCGATAAAAATCCCACCTGGTTTAAGTGCCATATATACATCTTCAGGGAAAAGTAAAATGACTTCTGCTAAAATGTTAGCGACAACAATATCGACATTTGTTTTATTGATATCTTGGAGAAGGTTATTTTGTTTCACTGTAATAATATGTTCTGTTTTATTTAAACGAATATTTTCTTCCGCTGAGCGAGTTGCAATTTCATCCAGATCTGTTGCTAAAATTGACTTGGCGCCCAGTTTAGCACTAGCAATACTTAACACGCCAGAACCTGTTCCTACATCAATAATGACATCATCTGGCTGCATATAATCACTCAAAGCACGGATACAAAGTTGGGTTGTCGGATGAGTTCCGGTACCAAATGCCATTCCCGGGTCTAATTCAATAATTAGCTCATTTTCAGAAGGTGTATAGGATTCCCAACTAGGTACAATTGTAATTCTATCTGTAATTTGAACGGGATGGTAATATTTCTTCCAGGCAGTAGCCCAATCTTCATCATTTACATCATTTACTACGAATTGGAACTTCCCAAGTGGAATATCAAATGAAGTTAAATTTCTAAGCGTTTTTTCGATTTCTGGGATTTGCTCTACGAATTCTGTCGTTTTTAAAAAATAAGCTTTAATAATAACGCCATCTTCTGGATAATCTTCTCGTTTTAATGCATAGATTTCACCGAATTTATCTTCTCGTTCACGCAAAAAATCAGCTATATCTTCAATGGATACTCCCGCTGCTCCATATTCAGTAAGGACATTTGCAACAGGTTCTACTGCTTCGTTTGTTGTATGAACTTCAACTTCTGACCATTCCATTTTTTAACACTCCTTTAGTATGTAGAAAAGGTCGATGGTTGCTTTTCACACAACTATCGACCTCACCGTTCATCAATCGCCTTTAAAAGCTCGTTTCATTTTGTCAAAAAATCCGGATGTTTGCTCATCTACTTTATCTCCAGTAGTGGAAGCAAACTCACGTAGAATTTCTTTTTGTTTATCGTCTAATTTTTTGGGAACGATTACTTTGACAATGACATGTTGATCGCCAGTACCATTACCACGAAGATGTGGAACACCTTTACCACGCAGGCGGAAAGTCGTTCCCGTTTGTGTACCATTAGGGATTTTTAAACGAACTTTTCCGTGAACAGTAGGTACATCAATCTCATCGCCTAATGTAGCCTGTACAAATGTAATTGGTACTTCTACATAAATATCATCTGCTTCTCGTTCGAAAAATTCATCTGGAATGACCACAAATACAACATATAGGTCGCCACTTGGTCCACCGTTAATGCCAGCTTCACCTTCACCAGATACGCGCATTTGTTGACCGTCATTCACACCAGCCGGAACTTTAACTTTAATTTTCTTCGTTTTAGTTACACGGCCTTTACCGTGACATGTGGAACATTTTTCTTTAATTTCTTTCCCTGTACCATTACAGTATTGACATGTACGTTTGTTTACTACGCGGCCAAATGGGGTATTTTGTTCAACGTTGATAGAACCTTTCCCACCACAATGGCTACATTTTTCTGGTGAAGTACCAGGTTTTGCGCCAGAACCATGACAAGTATCACAATTTTCTTCGCGAGGGATTTCGATTTCTGCATCTTTACCAAAAATAGCTTCTTTGAATTTAAGACGCATTGTATATTGCAAATCGCTACCTTGTCTGGGTGCATTAGGATCTTGTTGTCGCCCTCCGCCACCAAAGAACGTATCAAAAATATCTTCAAATCCAGAGAATCCACCACTGCTATAACCACCAGCGCCACCGCCAAAACCTTGATTTGGATCTACATGACCATATTGATCATATTGCGCGCGTTTTTGGGTGTCACTTAAAACTTCATAGGCTTCAGATATTTCTTTAAATTTTTCATCGGCGCCTGCTTCTTTATTTATGTCCGGATGATACTGTTTGGACAGTTTCCGGTAAGCTTTTTTTATTTCGTCCGCTGAGGCGCTTTTGGAAACACCAAGCACTTCATAATAATCTCGTTTTGCCATCCGCCATCACTCCTGTCCATAATATATTTTATAGTCCTAACGTATTGTAACATTTGAAAGAGATGTTGTAAAAACTTTATTTCAGATAAAAAGCCAAAGCCACAGTAGACTTTGACTCATTATCCTTAGCTTTTTTTAATATTATTTGTTTTCTTTATCGTCGTCATTTACTTCTTCAAATTCAGCATCTACTACATCGTCATTTTGAGGAGCTTCTTGTCCTTCTGCACCAGCAGCTGCTTGTTGTTCTGCTGCAGCTTGTTCGTACAATTTAACAGATAGATTTTGAACGATTTCGTTTAAGCTGTCTGTTTTTTCTTTGATTACATCGAAATCTTCCCCTTTAAGGGCTTCTTGTAGTTCATCACGAGCTGCTTCTGCTTTTTTCACTTCTTCTTCGTCTACTTTGCCTTCTAGTTCTTTCAATGTTTTATCTACAGTGAATACTAATTGGTCAGCATTGTTACGAAGTTCTGCATTTTCTTTGTTCTTTTTATCTTCTTCTGCATTTGCTTCTGCATCTTGAACCATTTTTTCGATTTCTTCGTCTGTTAAACCTGAAGAAGATTTAATAACGATATTTTGTTCTTTACCAGTTCCAAGGTCTTTCGCACGAACTGTTACGATACCATTTTTATCAATATCAAAGGATACTTCAATTTGTGGAATTCCACGTGGTGCTGCTGGAATATCTGCTAATTGGAAGCGACCTAATGTTTTATTATCTTTCGCCATTGGACGTTCACCTTGAAGCACATGGATATCTACGGCTGGTTGATTATCAGCTGCTGTAGAGAATGTTTGTGATTTAGATGTTGGAATAGTTGTATTACGTTCGATAAGTGTAGTCATCACACCACCCATTGTTTCAATACCAAGAGATAATGGAGTTACATCAAGTAGGACAACATCTTTTACATCACCAGTGATTACGCCACCTTGAATTGCTGCGCCCATTGCTACAACTTCATCCGGGTTTACACCTTTATGAGGTTCTTTGCCTAATTCTTTTTTGATTGTTTCTTGAACTGCAGGAATACGAGTAGATCCACCAACTAAAATTACTTGGTCAATATCGCTTGCAGAAAGGTTTGCATCTTTTAACGCTTGACGAGTTGGTGCGATAGTACGCTCTACTAAGTCATGTGTTAATTCATCAAATTTAGCACGAGTAAGGGTTACTTCTAAGTGGAGTGGACCGGCTTCTCCAGCTGTAATAAATGGTAAGGAAATTTGTGTGCTTGTCACGCCAGAAAGATCTTTTTTCGCTTTTTCAGCAGCATCTTTCAAACGTTGTAGCGCCATTTTATCTTGGCTTAAATCAATGCCATTATCTTTTTTAAATTCAGCAACTAGATAGTCAATGATTTTTTTATCAAAGTCATCTCCACCTAATTCATTGTCACCAGCAGTGGAATGTACTTCGAATACGCCATCACCTAGTTCTAAGATAGATACGTCAAATGTACCACCACCAAGGTCAAATACAAGGATTGTTTGGTCTGTTTCTGTTTTATCCATACCATAAGCAAGTGCTGCTGCTGTAGGTTCGTTAATAATACGTTCTACTTCAAGTCCCGCAATTTTACCAGCATCTTTTGTTGCTTGGCGTTGTGCATCGTTAAAATAAGCAGGAACAGTAATAACAGCTTTATCTACTGTTTCACCAAGATAATCTTCTGCATAACTTTTTAGGTATTGAAGGATAATGGCGCTAATTTCTTGTGGAGAATAGTCTTTTCCTTCAATTGTTTCTTTATAATTGGTACCCATGTGGCGTTTGATGGAACTTACTGTATTAGGATTTGTAATAGCAGCACGTTTCGCTACTTCCCCTACTTGACGTTCGCCATTTTTAAAACCTACAACAGAAGGAGTAGTACGTGCGCCTTCTGGATTTGTAATGATTTTTGCTTCTCCGCCTTCTAATACTGCTACTGCAGAGTTTGTTGTACCTAAGTCAATTCCGATAATTTTACTCATTGTTATTTCCTCCTGTGAATTTAGTAAGATTTTTATTGGTTTACTTTTACCATGGATGGGCGAATTACCCGATCTTTTAATTTGTAGCCTTTTTGAAGTTCAGCAGTAATTTCATTGCTCGCTGCACTTTCATCGCTATCTTGCATAACTGCTTGATGGAAATTAGGGTCAAATTGCTCCCCAATAGCAGGAATACTTTCAATACCTTCTTTTTCAAAAGCGACAAGGATTTGGTTGTACACCATTTCCATCCCTTTTAAAATTTGTTTTACTTCTTCATGCTCAACGTCTGTTTGAAGTGCTTTTTCAAAACTATCAAGCGCAGGAAGTAAATCTTGGGCTAGACTTTGTGACCGATATTTTTGCTTAGCATCAAGCTCAGCAGCATGTCTTTTTTTGACATTTTCAAAATCGGCTTGCGTTCGCAAATAACGATTTTCCATTTCATCTAGCTTGTTTTCAAGTTCTAACATTTTTGCTTGATCTTCAGTTAAAGATTCTTCTTTCACTTCTTCTTCGGTTGAATTGTCTGATTCATTCAAAACATTTAATTCTTCTTGTTCGATTTCCTCAGCAAGTTTTTCTTTTTTGCTTTTTTTCTCAGACACATTTGCCACCTCCTGAAAAAACGGTTGCTTTTTCAGCCTTTCTATTTTTGGTTATCACGATAAAGTTTCGTTAACACATCGGTTAAATCTCGACTCATTACATCAACTAATCCCATCATACGGCTGTATTCCATTCTTGTTGGACCTAGGAGAACAATACCACCAACACGTTCCCCAGCGATATTGTAAGTTGCTGTAATGATACTACAATCTTCCATTAGACTATTATTGTTTTCTCGCCCAATTTTTACTTGTAAGCCATCCGGGATATCTCTGAATAGCTCATAAACATCTTGTTCTTCTTCCATCAAACTAAGCATTTCACGGACCTTATTAATATCATGAAATTCCGGCTGATTGAAAATGTTTGTTTTTCCACCAATATACACTTTTTGTTGACTTGCTTGAGCGAAAGAATCGGAAAAAACATGCATAAAGCTTTCATAATTTCTAACGTGTTTTTCGAGTAATTCTTTCACTTCCATTGGTATTTGTACTTTTAAATCATCCAGCGATAACCCAACTAATCGTTCATTTAGAATATTAACCATGCGCTCAATATCCGAAAGTGTTGTCCCTTCTGGAATCGTAACAAGATGATTATCTACATGCCCTTGATCAGTGATTAAAATAAGCATTGCTTGAAAATGATTAATTGGTACAAATCTAAAGCCACTTAAATGATTTTTTGTTGCTTCTGGTCCAAGCAAAATGGATGTGTAATTGGTTAAATCGGATAGCATTGAAGCCGAATTTTGAATTAGCCCTTCCATTTCGTAATAGTTTTCTGAAAAGAAGGAACGAATCATTTGCCTGTCAGATTTATCTAGTTTTTTAGGCTTAAGTAGATAATCGACATAAAAGCGATAACCTTTTTCTGATGGAACGCGTCCTGAGGAAGAATGAGTTTTTTCAATAAAACCATATTCTTCTAAAACGCCCATCTCATTTCGTATTGTAGCTGAACTGTAAGGTAAAGCTTTCTCTTTCAGCAGATTTTTCGAACCAACCGGCTGAATGGTCCAAGTGAAATGATCGATGATGGCACGGAAAATCAAAAGTTGTCTTTCAGTTAACATATCTATCACCTCTTTTAGCACTCAATAAGGTCAAGTGCTAAATACAAGTATAAATTTACCAAACAATTCCCGCTTAGTCAACCGAAAACACTCGATTTCAGACTAAAGTAGGATTGTTTGGTCAAAAAAGGTCAAATGGTGCGGTTTTAGAGAAATTCTTGAAAAACATTATTCCCTAAAAATCGTCCATTTCTCGTAAGCGCCACATTTTCTCTGTTATTTTCTAGCCAGCCTTTTTCCATTGTTTTTTGAATTGCTTTTGGAAAAATAGTTTCTAAATCTTGGCCAAATTTTTGGTAAAAAGCCATTTTGTCTACACCACGTACTTTTCTAAGCCCTAAAAACATTTCTTCTTCCATTTTTTCTTTTAATGTTAGTTCTTTTTGTTGAAAAATGGGTAGCTTGTTTTCTTGTAGTGGTTCCATATATTTTTTTATTGGACCAAAGTTGCTATAACGGGTATTTCCAATATAGCCATGTGCCCCTGCTCCAAAACCATAGTAATGTTCATTGCTCCAGTAAGTAATATTATGTTTACTCTGGAAACCTTCTTTGGCAAAATTACTAATTTCATATTGTTTTCGACCATGTTTTTCCATTTCATTTAAGAGTAAATCATACATATTTGCCTCTGCATCCTGTCCCGGAAGGAAAAGTTTCCCTTTTTGCATTAAATTATAAAAGATTGTTTTTGGTTCAATAATGAGTGAGTACGCGGAATAATGCGGCAAATCGAGTGCCAAAGCTTGATTTAAAGTGTCTTTGAAATCTGCTTCGGTTTGTCCTGGTAAACTAAAAATCAAATCAATGCTAACATTTTCAAATCCGACTGCGCGCATATTTTCTACGGATTGGTAGACATCTTTTACAGTGTGAATTCGGCCGATTTTTTTAAGTAATTCATTATTAAAACTTTGTACTCCCATGCTGATTCGATTAACACCATAATCTTTCATCGTTTGTAACTTACTAATCGAAAGGTCACCTGGATTCGCTTCGAAGGAAAATTCTGCTCCTTCCTTTAATGAGAAAATTTCTTGAACTGCTGTACAAAGTTTGGCAATTTGCGATTCGTTTAATGTAGTAGGCGTTCCTCCACCAACAAAAACGGTATCTACTGGCACAACACCCGTTTTATTCGCAGTTAATTTCATTTCTTTTATAAGTAAATTAACGTATTCGTCGACCGGTTGTCCTTCAAGGAATACTTTATTAAAATCACAGTAATAGCAAATATGTTCGCAAAATGGAATATGAATATAGATTGCAGACGAACTATTACTTGATTGGTTTTCGTTTATCATTATTATCAATTCCTTTAAAATTAAAATCCAGCTAGTTTTATTAAAATACTAGCGCCAATGTTCCATAGACAGTTTACCATATTTTTGTTTTTTTATGTGTAGAACAAACCAAGTGGCATGGGCTTTTTTGAAATGGCAACGAGTCTCTATATTAAAAGGGTTGTGTCTTGTGGCATATAGCCCAAAACGCAACCCTTCATTCTTTATTATTTGGTTTCGTCCATTTTTAGAATTGCCATAAATGCTTCTTGCGGAACTTCAACGGAACCGATTTGTTTCATTCGTTTTTTACCTTCTTTTTGTTTTTCAAGAAGTTTTCGTTTACGTGAAACATCGCCACCGTAACATTTTGCAAGTACGTTTTTACGGAGAGCTTTGATAGTGGAACGAGAAACTATTTTTGTTGCAATTGCTGCTTGAATAGGCACTTCAAACTGCTGTCTTGGGATGAGTTCTTTTAATTTCTCTACGATAATTTTCCCACGTTCGTAGGCAAAATCACGGTGAACAATGAAACTTAATGCATCAACTTTTTCAGCATTTAGAAGAATATCCATTTTTACAAGTTTGGATGCTTTATAGCCAATTAACTCATAATCAAAGGAAGCATAACCCTTGGTAGAAGATTTTAATTGATCAAAAAAGTCATATACAATTTCAGATAATGGGATTTCATAAACAATGCTAACTCGTATGTCGTCTAAGTATTCCATTGTAATAAAGTTACCGCGTTTGTTTTGTGCGAGTTCCATAACCGCGCCGACATAATCATTAGGTACCATGACAGTGGCTTTTACATATGGTTCTTCTACGCTTTCAATGACACCAGGTTCAGGCATTTCAGCAGGATTATCCACAATGATATTCGAGCCATCAGTTAGGTTCACATGATAAATAACACTTGGCGCAGTTGTAATTAAATCGATATTAAACTCGCGCTCGATTCGTTCTTGAATGATTTCCATATGAAGTAATCCTAAGAAACCACAACGGAATCCAAATCCTAAAGCTTGAGAAGTCTCAGCTTCAAATTGTAAAGCGGAGTCATTCAATTCTAGTTTTTCAAGTGCATCACGAAGATCGTTGTATTTAGATGAATCTATTGGATAAAGACCACAATAAACCATTGGATTGAGCTTACGGTAACCATCTAACGCTTCTTCTGCCGGATTATTAGCAAGTGTAATTGTATCACCGACACGCGTATCACCAACATTCTTGATAGCGGCAGTTAAATAACCAACGTCTCCAACTAATAATGCATCTTGTGGTGTAGCTTTTGGTGAAAAGACACCCACTTCTGTTACTTCAAATTCTTTCCCATTAGACATCATTCTGATTCTATCGCCAGCTTTTACGACACCATCCACAATTCGAATGTTAGCAATAACTCCACGATACGCATCAAATACAGAGTCAAAAATGAGTGCTTTTAATGGTTTAGTAACATCTCCTGTTGGTTCTGGAACTTTTTCTACAATTTGCTCTAAAATTTCTTCAATCCCGATACCAGATTTTGCAGATGCTAATACCGCTTCAGATGCATCGAGACCGATAACATCTTCAATTTCTTCGCGAACTCTTTCTGGATCTGCAGCAGGCAAATCAATTTTATTAATGACTGGTAAAATTTCTAAGTCATTGTCTAGCGCTAAATAAACATTTGCCAGTGTTTGCGCTTCAATCCCCTGTGCAGCATCTACAACGAGGATAGCACCTTCGCAAGCAGCTAAACTTCGAGATACTTCATACGTAAAATCGACATGCCCTGGCGTATCAATCAAATGGAAGATATATGTCTCCCCGTCTTTTGCTTTATATTTTAATTGTACAGCATTTAATTTTATGGTTATCCCGCGTTCACGTTCTAAATCCATCGAATCTAGTAGCTGATTTTTCATTTCACGATGCGTCAATGCACCCGTTTTTTCTAAAATCCGATCAGCGAGTGTAGATTTACCATGATCTATATGCGCGATAATCGAAAAATTTCTAATTTTCTTTTGTCTTGCATTCATTTCTTCTTTATTCATTTCCCCAGCTCCTGATTAGAACTCATCGCATAAATCCGATGGCAAGCTATCCTTGATTATATCAGTAGAATGCTTAACATTCAATGACTTCTTTATTAATTATAGATAAATTTAAAATTAAATGGAAAGTATTATTGCAATATGGCTGTGATTTCGGTATAATAGCATTTGTTCTGATATATTTTAAAAAGGTATGTTATATGAAATAAATACTACCTCATTAGTTTGGACGGAGGTGAATGGAATGCCAAATATTAAATCTGCAATTAAACGTGTAAAAACTGCTGAAACTCGCAACAGCCGTAATGCATCTCAACGTTCTGCAATGCGTACTGCTATCAAAAAATTTGATGAAGCAGCTGCAAACAACGCGGACAACGCGAAAGATCTTTACGTAGAAGCTTCAAAGAAATTAGATAGCGCTGTGAGCAAAGGATTGATTCACAAAAACAATGCTGCTCGCAACAAATCTCGCTTAGCTGCTAAATTAGCTAAATAATACCGATATCGGTATAAAACATCACACCTTGTGTGGTGTTTTTTGTTTGTAAAATAAGCTTTGTCTGTGGAGACAAAGCTTATTTTTATACCATTTTTTGTCGATTATCTTGTAATTCAAATAAAAACCATTCTAGTTTCTGTTCTTTATCACCAAAGCCAGTTTTCATTTCATAGTCTATTTCAGCTAATCGTTTTAATGCTTGCTTTAGTTGCATTTCCGAAAAATTCTTTGCTTGTTTGGATGCCAATTTTACTCGAAATGGATGCACTTTTAACTTAGTTGCTGCTTGTTGTTGTGAATATCCTTGCTGTTCAAGTAATTTTAGTTGGTTTAACAATCTAAATTGACTTGAAATTAGTGCGAGAATTTTGATTGGTTCTTCTTTTTGTTTTAATAAATCATAATAAATTCGAAGTGCACCAGCGATATCCATTGCAATCATTTTATCTAACAATAAAAAGATATTTTGTTCTAGTGATCGGACTACTAAAGATTCAACATCTTGAATCGTAATTTCTTTCGTTTCAAAACAAAATAACATTAATTTTTGTAATTCATTCATCGCCGTCGTAAGTTGTCCGCTTGTTAATTCAATAAGCCGAGTAATTGCTACTTGGGACATTTGCATTTGGTTTTCACTTAATTTGCTTTCAATCCACTTCTTTAGTTCATTTTCACTTGGTCTTTTAGCTTCAATTACTGTGGCAGTTTTTTTAAGGAGTTTAGTCAGTTTTTTTCGTTCATCTAATTTCTCCACTCGCGCCACAAAACAAAGTACGGAATAGTCCACTGGTTCTTTTAAATATGCTTCTAATTTAGCAATATCATGCTCGACTTTATTTTTGCTTTTTTCTGATGTTAAAAAAATCGGATTATTTGCCATTACTAAGCGTTTATCTCCAAAAAATGGCATGCTTTCTGCTTCTTGAACAACTGCTTCTATCGGCATTTCTTCTAAATCAAGATTAGCATAATTAAATTCTACATCTTCTCCATCTAAAATATTATCTATTAAAAGTTGTTTTGTTTCGTTAATAATATAATCTTCCGTACCAATAATTAAATAAACAGGGGCTATTTTTTTGGAACGAATCTGTTTCCATTCTGGCAGCATCATTTTCGCCTCATTTCACTCTTAGTTACCTTTCTATGGTAAAACATGAAATAAGAGATAGCAAGTTTTATTTCTGCATTTTTTAACGACCAATCAAGCAAACCGGAAAGATAATAGTCTTAATTTGTACTTTTTATTTAAGCACAGTTTTAAAACCTTTTCCAAATGTATACGTTATTTCTCCTTGTAAATCTGTTCGGATAATTGTTGCACCTGCTTCTTGTAGTGTATTTAGCGTTTCTGTGTGTGGATGCCCAAAACGATTTTGAACTCCACACGAAATGATAGCAAAAGTTGGTTTTACTTTATCAATGAAACTCTTAGTAGTAGAAGTTTTACTGCCATGGTGCCCTACTTTTAATATATCAGCTTTTATAGGTTGACTTAGCAAAACTTCTTCACCACTAGCTTCTATATCTCCTGTAAAAAGCCATACTTTATTGTCTAACTGCGCCTTTATAACAAGTGAATCGTTATTTCCGCCTTCTCCAGCATGCAATGGGAAGAGATATTCAAACGTACTATCACCAATTTGCCAATTCATACCTGCTAATACAGTGGTTTGTTTCACTTTTGGCATAGCTTTTAATGTGTCTTTCATTATTGTTTTCTTGTCAGCCCCTTTGGCAAATACTAGTTCTTTAATCGCTATGTTTTTTTGTAACTCTACTAGCCCTTCCATGTGATCTGCATCGCTATGAGTAATAATCACTTTGTCTAGAGTACTAATTCCTTTTGATTTTAGTACTGGTGTCAAAATACTAGATCCAATTGTAAAAGGTTTTCGCCTTTGTGCCCAAGCTTCTTTAGTAAATGGAAGTTGTCCCCCAGTATCAATTAAATAATTACCTTGATTATTTGGTAATTGAATTAAAATACTGTCTCCTTGGCCGACATCAATAAAACTAATTTTCCCAGTAAGGTTAAAACTTGAGATATAACATAAACATATAAAACAGCTAAAGAGAATTTTGGGGAATGATTTTCTTTGCCAATGATAAAAAAATAATGTTATGACAAGAATAAATAGGCAACATAAGACAGTATTTGGTCTGCCTGTAGTGATAATTTGTTTTGGAAGCTGCGCAAAAATGTTAGTCAAAAATTCCATTATTTGGATACATACTGCAAGAATAGTTTCTGGAACTGTAATTAATAAGGGAGAAATAAATGATAACAATAATACTATGAAACAACCTGGCAAAAGAATAATTGTAAATATTGGGACATATAGTAAGTTGAAAAATACACCTACCCAAGAAAAGGAATAAAAATGATACATCATGACAACCGAGGACATCACAGTTGAAATTAAAGATATCGAAAGTGATTGAATTAGTGGGTGTTTTTGTTTTTTTAAAATAATAGATGAGGAAATAATGATACCAAATGATACAGCATAAGAGAGTTGAAAACCAACTTCATAAATAACATAAGGTCGTATAAGAAAAAACAAAATAAAAGAGAGGCTTATAACAGAAAAGGAGCTGCATTTAATAGAAAATTTTTCGGTTAACAATAGTAATCCAGTCATCATTGCAGCACGAATAACCGGCGCATTCATCCCTGTTAATATACTGTAAAATGGCAAAAAAATTAATAGTAGTGTGGCAGTTCGCTCTCGAGTAATACCTATTTTCACTAAAACAAAATAAATTGCTCCAATCAACAAGTTAACATGAAGTCCTGAAATTGCCAGTAAATGCACTACTCCCATTTGTTGATAATCTTCATAAAGTTCTGCTGAAAAACCACTCTTATCACCAGTGATTAATGCAAGAAAATAGGGATTAATTTTAGGTGAGATATTTGTATTTATATGTTCGATTAATTTTAAGCGAATGTTTTTAATGTATAGTAAAAAAGAGGATGATTTATTTTGGGAAATATGGAGTGTTGTCACTTGTATGGTATAGTTAATTCCTTGTCTATAGAGATATGCTTTATAGTTAAACTGATCTTGGTTACGATTCACTTGAGGTTCTTCTAACGTTCCAACAATTGAAACAAAACTTCCATAAGTGAGCTGTTTTAAATTTTGCTGCTCTTTTTCAGTAAGGATTTTATAGTTTAACTGTAATTTTTCATTATTGCAATAAACAACTGATTGAAAACTATCACCATCCACCTTTAAATCATCTGTTATTTGACAAGTTGCTGCAAAATCTAAAGTAGTAAACTGTGAAGTATTTCGACTATCCATAAAATTGAAGTAAAAAGTACTAAAAAGATAAATGAGGATTAAGAAAAGAAGTAGCTTGGATTTCTTTTTAAAAGCAATGATAGCGAGCAAACAGATACACATGGGAACGAAAGAGCCTCCAATGGCTGCACAAATAATAGCTAAAATGATAATAGCCAAATAACGCTCGATAACGTCCCCTCCCTATTAAGTTAATTTTTCTGCGATGTTTTGAAAGAGTAGTTCTGCTTTCTCGGATTCAATATCCGCTTCAATTGCGGCTTCTTTTACTAAAGTATGCATTTTTTCTGAATTCCAATTGTTTATTTGGAGAACAGATTCATCAAATTCTACTTTTTGTAATTCTACACCCGCTAAATCAAATAGTTCTAATGCATAAGGATGATTTTTGTAGTCCTCCGCAAAATATACTTTCTTTATACCTGCTTGAATGATGGATTTAGTGCATGCTAGACAAGGGAAATGTGTCACATATAATTCCGCGTTATCTGTTGAAGCACCAAATTTAGCACATTGTAATATTGCATTCATTTCGGCATGAATGGTACGAATACAATGTCCATCCACTACATAACAACCATGTTCAGCACAATGATCTCCGCCAGCTATAGAACCATTATATCCACCAGCGATAATGCGCTTATCTCGAACAATAGTTGCACCTACCATTAACCTTGTACATGTGCTTCGTGATGATATTAAATGACTTTGTGCCATAAAAAACTGATCCCATGCGATTCTTTGCACTCTAAAAACTCCCTTATGATTTGATAAATATTAGTATAGGTGTTCAATAGGAAGTTCGTCAACCACTTTTATTATTTTACATCCAAATATTCTTTTAGTTTTTCTACTGTTTTTTCTCCAATGCCTGTGACCTTTTGTAAATCTTCTATAGTCTGAAATAATCCTTCTTTTTCACGATATTCAATAATGGCTGTCGCTTTTGACGCACCAATCCCCGGAACTTGTTGTAAATCAGTTGTAGTAGCAATGTTGAGATTAATCTTCTTTTCCGTAGCCGTGTTTTGTTGGTTTTGATTTACGTTGTCTGCTTCTGCTGCTTCTTCTCCTTTTTTATAAACATAAATACTCATTTCATCTTTTAATTTCTCTGCTAAATTCAAATGGGCATTGTTGGCTTCTTCAGTGAGTCCTCCAGCAGTTTTAACAGCATCTTGCACTCTTGCATCTAAAGGAAGCTTATAAACACCAGGAGAACGGACAGCCCCTTTGATATCAATATAAATATATGCTGACTTTTTTATTTGTTCGCTTTCTGCTTTTGTTTCAGTAGCATCTACTGGAGTTACTGTTACTTCAGCTATTTCTTCATTCGGTAAAAATAGATAGATAAGCCCAATGCAAATAATAGCGAAACCAATTAACAAATAATTTTTATATTTTTTCATGTACGTAACCATTAATGTCACCATCCTTAATAATAATATTCGCCATGCGCTTCGAAATTCCTTTTTAATCATTAAGAGGAAAAAAGGCAAAAAAAAAAGAAAGCAATTAATTAAAATTACTTTCTTGCTACAAAAAAGATTCTTTCACTTGTATCAGTTGGTTTTTCTTGACTGAAATCTGCATAAACCTCTATTTTTGTAAATTGATATTTTTTTAGAAGTTTTTTATAGGTGGCAATTGGAAAAGTTCGTTCTTTATGTAGTTCGTCTACACGATGATAAGTTTCATCTTCATCTAAGATAAAGAAAGTAAGTTCATGTTCTACTGAATGCGGATATTTTCCAGGAAAAGAATTCCAAATGGTTGAAATTTCTTCTTCGCTATCTCCATAAGAGTAATCTTTGAAACCTGTATCTATTTTATAGACAGAATGGACATCAAATAAAAAAAGGCCATTTGGTTTTAAGTGTGCTGAAACAGCTTGAATTGTATCTTCCAATGCTTTTTCAGTTTCTAAGTAATTAAGTGAATCACAAAAGCAAGTCACCACATCAAAAGTCTGTTTTATGGAAAGATTAGACATATCTTGCTCTAAAATGGGCAATTCTATTTCTGCAGCGGCAATTTTCTCTTTTGCAACAGCGACCATTTCTTTGGAAAAATCTACCCCTGTTACACAATGCCCTAAAAAACTTAAACGAATAGCAAATTCAGCAGTTCCGCATGCAACATCAAGAATATCTTGTGGTTTGTCGCCAATAAAATTAGTAGAAAATTGAACCCATTCATCATAAAGTTCTGAGTCCATTAGTCGATCATAAAATCCTGGGAAATATTCATAACTCATTATACTTTTCTCCTTAAAAAAACAGGCGAGAAAAATTTCCCCGCCCATTTTATAATTATTTAAGAAACAAACGCAGCAGAAATATCTACAAGCGGCGCATCTCCCCATAGTTTTTCTAGGTTATAGTAAGAGCGCTCTTCTTTGTGGAACACATGGATAATCACATCACCTAGATCGATTAAAATCCACTGTGCTGCATCAAATCCTTCTAAGCGTTTTACATCCACTTTGTTTTCTAGTGCTTTTTCTTTAATTTCACGAGCAATTGCTTGCACTTGTTTGTCCGAATTACCGTGACAGATAACAAAATAATCGGCAAAACTTGATAACCCCTTCATATCTAGTGCTAAAATATCCTCTGCTCTTTTATCGTCTGCTGCCTTTGCGGTCAGCATTAATGTGTCATAACTGTTCAAATTATTGATAGTCTCCTTCCAAATTTAAATTAACAAAATAATTATAAGCATCAAGCGTATCCGGGAAAACGGATTGTTGCTTTTTGATTAAATGCGTGATGGTACTTGATAAAGCAAATAACATTGCTGCATCCAGTGATTTTACTGCCAACCTACGTGCTTTATATACTCCTGGGAAGGTTCTGCCTGGCTCTATATAATCCGCCAAATAAATTAATTTATCAAAATCAGACATGGACGCACTTCCTGTAGTATGCACACGAATTGCTTCTAGTATTTCGTTATCTGAAATACCAAATTCCGTCTCTGCTAAATAAGCACCAACAGGGGCATGCCATAATGAACGATGAAATGCAAGTAGTCGTGGATCGTAATGTTCGTTTTCGATGATTTTTTTTGCTTCCTCATCTGGATAGTACTTTGCATAATCATGTAATAACGCAGTAATTCTCGCTTTTTCTACATCCATATGATAATGTTCTGCAAGTTCTACAGCTGCTTTTTCTACGCCTAATGTGTGTTTAAAACGTTCACTTGGCATAGCTGCTTCTACTTTTTTTAACATTTCATTTCTTTCCATAAAGTTGATGCTCCTTTATATATGACCAAACTTTTTCTGGTAAAACAGCTTGCGCATTTTCGATATCATTTCGAATTTCTGTAGAAGAAATGGTCATTTCTGGCATAGTAATTTGGAGAACTTTATACGGAACCTCGGTTTGATAACAAGGGCGATTAATCCCCACAAATGTCACCATTTTTACTAAGTCATCTATATGATACCACTTTGGCAAATATTCTACCATATCGCCGCCGATAATAAAGTAAAAATCCATATCAGGCTGTTCGCTTATCATATCACGCATTGTATCATACGTATAGGATTTTCCCGCACGTGCTAATTCACGTGCATCCACTTCAAAAGTCTCATGGTCAGCTATCATTAATTCAAGCATTTCTATACGAGCTTGATTTGATGCCATTCCACTAATTTGTTTGTGTGGCGGAATTTTATTTGGTAGAAAAAGAATTTTCTCAAGTCCTAGTTGTTTTTTTGCTTCTTCTGCCATTCGTAAATGCGCTAAATGAGGTGGATCGAATGTACCGCCTAAAATACCGATTTTATGTTTCATGACGCTTTTCCTCCAAATTACGGTAACTTAATTTGTTGTTTGTTAACAGAAGTCTTATAAAGAATAATTGTTCTGCCAATAACTTGGACAATATCTGCACCTGCTCGGCTGCTAATTTTTTCGGCAATAGTTTGTTTATCTTCATCACAATTTTGAAGAATGGATATTTTAATTAATTCCCTTGCTTCAAGCGCTTCTTTTACTTGAACAATCAAGTTTGGCGATACGCTTCCCTTTCCAACTTGGAAAATTGGTTGAATACTATGAGCTTCTTTTCTTAAAAAACGTTTTTGTGTAGCTGTTAACATTAGTTTCCTCCTAATTGTTCGAGTACTGCATCTTTCATCAGTGAACGATTTGGTTTTACGCCAGTCCATATTTCAAAAGCAAGTGCTCCTTGATTAACAAACATCGGTAAACCATTTTGCGTGATTGCGCCGTATTTTTTTGCCTCTTTCAAGAAGGCAGTTTCGGCTGGATTGTAAATAATATCTGAACAAATTGTTCCTTTCGTTAAATTAGCTAACGAAATGGGGCTTTTGTTTTTGGAGGCCTCTAAACCAATCGAAGTTGTTTGGATGATTATTGTAAAATCAGCTAAGTTTTTTTCGGCTTCATCTAGTGTCATTGCTTGATGATTGCTATGATTTTTTGTCATTTCCACCGCTTTTTCCGATGTACGATTGGCAACTGTTATTTTTGCGGTTGTATAATTTTTTAGTGCCAGATAAATAGCTTTACTTGCGCCACCTGCTCCTGTAATTAAAATGGAGTCATTTTCGGTAATCAATCGAATTTCTTCTAAGCCTTCTAGGTATCCTTTGCCATCTGTGTTGAAACCATACCATTTTTTATTTTTTCGAAGGACTGTATTTACTGCACCCGAAGCTGTTGCCAGACTATCAAGCTCATCTAAAAATGGTAAAATCCGCTCTTTAAAAGGGGTGGTTATATTAAATCCAACGACTCCTGAATCCATTAGTTTTGTTATTTCTGTTTCAAAATCAGCTTCGTCTATTAAAACAGAATCATATTTAGCGTTCATTCCAAGTTCTTGGAAAATCCGGTTCTGCATAGCTGGCGATAAAGAGTGTCTGATCGGATTTCCGATTACTACATATTTTTCCAAATGACAAGCCTCCTTTATTTTAAACGAGTGATGTCCGGATAGTTGCGCTAACGCCTTCTGGGACCCAAGCAGTAATTTTCGCGCCACCTTCTGGAATCGTTATCCAGCCAAGTCCAGAAAAGACGATATCGGCTTTTTCTTTGACATTAAACGTATATGGAACTAGTTTTGGCAGTGTTTTCATTCCTTCTTCGGTAGGTGGTTGAAGGACTAACCCAGCTTGTTTTTCATATAGTGCATCTGCTTTTTCTAATTTTGTTCGGTGAATTGGCAAGTTGTTTGATACATAGACAACTAGTGATTTTCTGCCACCGGAAACATAATCTAGTCTAGCAAGCGCGCCTAAAAATAGCGTTTGTTCTTCATTTAATTGAAAAACGGCTGGTTTTATTTCTTTTTTAGGTGTGACTGCTTTTAAAGTGGCGGTATCAATGAAATGAGCCATTTGATGATGATTAATAATCCCTGGTGTATCTACTAATTCACTTCCATCCGCAAGTGGAATTTCAATTTTATCAAGTGTTGTTCCTGGGAATTGTGATGTAGTAATTACATTGTTTTCACCAGAAGCTTGTTTAATAATCCGATTAATTAACGTTGATTTTCCAACATTCGTACAACCAACAACGTATACATCTTGCCCTTTTCTAAGCTCGTCCATTTTTTCTAATAAGACATCGAATCCGTGTCCCCGTTCTGCGCTGACTAATACAACATCTGCGGCTGTTAAACCTTGCTCTTTAGCACGTGTTCGCATCCACCGCGTTAATTTATCACGTTTTAATGATTTTGGTAAAACATCTTCTTTATTTCCTACTAATAAAACCGGATTATTTCCAGCAAAACGTGGTAATCCTGGCAACCAACTGCCATCAAAATCGAAAATATCTACTACATAAACAATTAAAGCTTGTTTAGAGCTAATTTGATTTAAAATGCGCAAAAAATCATCATCCGTTAAAGCTACATCTTGAATTTCATTATAATGCTTCAACCGAAAACATCTTTTACAAATTACTTGTTCATTATTTAGAGATGATTTTGGCGCGTAACCAATTTCGTTCGGATTATCGGTTTGAATAACTGCTCCACAACCAATACATCTAATTTCTTCTGTCAAAGTGATTCCTCCCACTTGAGTTTGTTTTTCTTAGCTAATCGTTTCAAAATAATGCTTTCCATCATTCGGTTTAATTTCGTTGCCATACCATCTGTTTGTTTTACTGGACGAACAAAAATAGTAGTTAACTTTTGCCGATTTCCGCCGAATATATCTGTCATAATTTGATCTCCAATCATCACAGTCTCTTCTGGCGTTGCATTCATTTCTTTTAATGCCCAGCGGAAATTACCCCCAAGTGGCTTTTTTGCTCGAGCTAAATAAGGGACGTCAATTGCTTTTGCCACACGAGCAACTCGTTCTTCATTATTGTTAGAAAAAATCATCACTTTAATTCCTTCTTCTTTCAATATCGTAAACCAGTTGATTACTTCATCGGTAGCATCTAATTGATCCCATGCGAGCAGTGTATTATCTAAATCAGTTAAGATCGTGGTTTTACCCATTTTCCTAAGTTGTTCTGCTGTTATTCCAAATGGAGTATTCAACATTTTATCTGGTGAGAATTGCTTTAGCACGTATTGGCACCTCATTCTTTTATTTAGTACAGTCTATTCTATCATACATTCAATTAGACTAATAATCTATAAATTTTACCATCTTTCTGTTTATTTTACAAAAAAAGCTGAGAAAAATGGTATAATACCTAAAGAAATGTTATTTTTCAAGGAGGAATACAAATGTCGAATAATTATGCATTAACCTGGGATTTAGAAAATATATATGCTGGAGGTAGCGGCTCAGAAGAATTGCAGCAAACACTTAAAGAAGTAAAGGAAGATTTAGATAGTTTTGTTGCGAATGTTTCTGAATGGAATATTCCCGAAAATGTTGAAGCTTCCGTAGAATTCCTCTTACTAGTCAACCAAAATGCGGATATCTCTAAAATCTTATTAACAGCAGGATCTTTCTTAGAATGTCTTGCTTCCGCGGATATTAATGATACACGTGCGAATGAAATTTCTGCACTTATTTATCAATATGTTGCTACACTCGCAACCGCAGAAGATGAATGGCATGATAAATTTGCTCAAGTTTCAGACCGTGTATGGGATGAATTAATGGAGCAAAATGGTTTATCTCAAATTAGTTTTATTTTAAGCGAGGCAAGAACAAACCGTCGTAAAAAAGGAACTAAAGAGCAAGAAGCTGCTATTAACGCACTAGCTGTAGACGGTTATCGTGGCTGGTCTGATCATTATGATACAATTGTTGGAAAATTACGGATGAAAGTAACAATAGATGGTGAGGAAAAAGAAGTTTCTGCTGGTCAAGCGCTTAATTTATTAAACCATCCTGACCGTGAAGTTCGTCAAACTGTTTTTAAAGAATATACACGTGTTTGGCAACAAGAGTCTCGTCTTTTCAGTGATACATTAAACCATTTATCCGGCTTCCGTCTTGCTACATACAATATTCGTAAATGGGATAATACATTAGATGAACCCCTTTCAATTAACCGCCTTGATGAACAAACACTAAAATCAATGTGGAATGTCATTCAAACACATAAACCCACATTTGTTCGTTTCTTAGATAGAAAAGCAAATTTACTTGGTCTCGAAAAATTAAGCTTTTACGATGTGGAAGCTCCACTTGTATTCTCCAGTGAGCCAAAAACATACACTTATCAAGAAGGTGCCGAGTTTATCATCGAGCAATTTAATAAATTCAGTCCTAAAATGGCAAACTTTGCTAAAAATGCTTTTGAAAAAGGCTGGATTGAAGCAGAAGATCGTGATAATAAACGTCCAGGCGGCTTTTGTACCGATTTTCCTGTTGAAAAAGAGAGCCGGATTTTTATGACCTATGATGGGGCTCCTGGAACTGTAGCTACACTTGCTCACGAACTTGGTCATGCATTCCACTCACACGTTATTCGGGAAGAACCTTTTGAAAACACAGATTATGCAATGAACGTCGCCGAAACTGCTTCTACTTTTGCAGAAATGATTATAGCAGACGCTTCTGTCAAAGATGCTAAAACAAAAGAAGAAAAAATTACTTTGCTAGAAGATAAAATTGGTCGAAGCATTGCATTCTTTATGAATATTCATGCACGATTTATTTTTGAAAACAATTTTTATGAAGCTCGTAAACAAGGAGTTGTCTCGGTAGATCGACTTAATTCCTTAATGGAAGAAGCACAACGAGAAGCTTATTTAGATGCTTTAGATGAGTATCATCCACAATTCTGGGCTTCTAAACTGCATTTTTATATTGCGGATGTGCCATTTTATAACTTTCCTTATACTTTTGGTTACCTATTCTCTCTTGGTATTTACCATAAAGCGCAATCAGCTGGTGCAGGATACGAAGATGAATATATTGCCTTACTAAAAGATACTGGTTCTATGACTACGGAACAACTTGCTGCCAAACATTTAGGTGTTGATTTACGTAAAGCTGATTTCTGGGAAGAAGCTGTTCAACTTGCTGCCAAAGATGTAGAAGATTTCCTTTCTTTAACAGAAGAATATGTAAAATAAAAAAACATCCTGGAGCCTAAAACTCCAGGATGTTTTTAAATTATTTTAAGTAACTCTATAATACAAGTAGCCGACTGTTTGGCTGCTAAATGGATAAATTCATCAAATGACATTGTTGCTTCTTGGTTTGCTAAGTCTGAAATAGCACGGATAATTAAAAACGGAATATCAAATTGATAGGCCACTTGCGCAATCGCAGCAGCTTCCATTTCAACAGCTTTGACATCTGGGAAAAATGTTCGAATAATCTCGTGCTGATCAGGACGCATAATAAATGAGTCATTAGTAATCACTAAACCAAATACAGCTTTGTTTTCACTTGTTGAAAAGTAATCACGGTAAATGGTTTCTGCTTTTTTCAAAAGAACCGCATCCCCTTGATAAAAGGCAGGCATGCGTGGTACTTGCCCATAGGTATAACCAAATTCTGTTACATCAACATCCCCATAAGCTAATCTATCTGAAATAATCACATCCCCGATAGCTAAACCTTCGCCCATTCCGCCAGCAGAGCCCGTATTAATAATTAGCTCGGGTTTAAATCGATCTGCCATAAGTGTTGTTCCTAATGCAGCATTTACTTTGCCAATACCCGATTCAAGTAAAACCACTTCCTTGCTGGCAATTTCACCCGTGTAGAATTTCGCACCAGCAATCGTTATTACCTCTGGATTATTCATAGTAGCTTTTAATAGTGCTACCTCTTCTTCCATTGCTCCAATAATACCAATTTTTTTCATTATGTAACCTCCAAAAAAAAGCACAGTAAGCTTCAAATTAACTTCTGTGCTTTATCTCTTATCGTTTGTTTTAAGTTCTTCTACTTTTGTTGGTTGCCAGCCTTCACCATCTACCCAAGTAATATAGACACGATAAGCTTTATCGGGAGTTTCTTTAGTAGAAAGCGTTCCGATTGCTTGTGTTGCCGGATCAGCACCTTGTTCTACAAACCAAAGTGAAGTATTTTCGATTGGGATGTCTGTTGCTAAAGAAAATGCTTTTCGCTTTTCTTGCCAGTCGACGCTGGTTGAGCTATAGGAGTTCACGTGTTCACCAGTTTGTTCTGTACCAATTGGTTCCCAGTCTTTTGTAATCACTTTTGCCACATTTGGGTCATCACTATCGGTAGTTTCTGTTGTATCTTTTGCTGCTTTTTCTTTTTTGCTGGCTTTGTTTGATTTGGCGGCATCTTCTTTTTTCGCAGTGGGAGATGCCGTTTGATTCGGTTGATCTGCTGGGTCGCTTTCTGTTTTAAACAAAACAAAATACAAGCTACCAATGATAAGTAAGCTTACCACGATAATTAAGATATTTAAGATCAGATTGGTTTTTTTTCGCTTGGTATTTTGCTGTGAGCGCGAACCTTCTACCATATTTTGTTTAATACGACGATTATTCGATTGTCGATTATCTGCCATTTGCATTCACCACCTTATAAGTAACCGCTGTAAAAACACAACTAGCAAATTGCTAAATTAGGATGCAGTGATTTTTTGAATCTTCACGCTCATATCGCCAGCTGGTGTTTGAATAGTTACTTCTTCTCCTTCTTTATGGCCAAGTAAACCTTTGGCAATTGGAGAATCATTGGAAATTTTCCCTTCAAACGGATCTGCTTCTGCACTACCTACAATTGTGTATGTTTCTTCATCGCCATCAGGTAATTCAATGAAAGTAACTGTGTTTCCAAGTGTTACAATACCAGTATGTGCTTCTGCTGCATCAATGATTTGTGCATTACGAATCATATTTTCGATAGTAGTGATACGGCCTTCTACAAAAGCTTGTTCATCTTTTGCCGAATCATACTCGGAGTTCTCAGATAAATCCCCAAAACTACGGGCAATTTTAATTCGCTCAACTACTTCTTTACGTTTTACAGTTTTCAACTCTTGTAGTTCATTTTCTAATTTTGCTTTCCCATCTAGGGTCATTGGAAATACTTTTTCTGTCGCCAATCTATTTCTCTCCTTTTGTTGGTTCATTATAGTATAGAAAAGCACGGAGGTATCTCTCCGCACCTTCACCAAATATTACTACTCGTCAGAAAGATTAACATGTCACGCTTGAAATAGCAAGCAAATGTCTCTCTATTTACTAGAAAAATTTTACCTTACTTTTGCGGGTTTGACAAGTGATACCTTCATTTTACACATGTTTTTGTAAGATGGATTCAATTTTAGTGGTCATTAAGTCAATAGCAACGTGATTTTCGCCGCCTTCTGGAATAATAATATCTGCAAATTTTTTAGTTGGTTCAATAAATTCGTTATGCATCGGTTTAACAACAGAAAGATATTGTTCAATGACGGAATCCATCGTTCTTCCTCGTTCTTTCATGTCTCGTAATAGACGACGAATAAAACGAATATCATCATCTGTGTCCACATACACTTTAATATCCATTAAATCTCTAAGCCGTTTATCTTCTAGTATTAAAATGCCTTCTAAGATAATTACTTCTCGTGGCTCTTGAATTTCTACTTCTTTTTTCCGGGTATATTTTGCGTAATCGTAAATCGGTTTTTCAATGGTTTCATATCGCCGAAGTGCTGCAATATGGGAAATAAGCAGTTCAGTATCAAAAGCAAGCGGATGATCATAGTTTACTTTTAAACGGTCTTCAAAACACATATTTGCTTGATCATGGTAATAAACATCTTGCGCAATCATTAAAATGGAATGTCCGCTAAAATGATCACAAATTGCTTTTGTTACGCTTGTTTTCCCAGAACCGGAACCACCTGTTACACCAACTACAATGGGTTTTTTTGTCATGATTCGCCTCCAGTTTTCTTTCTTTTTGATATAGATAAGCCATCACCAAGAGGAATGGTGGTTGTCGTGAAATCAGGGTGAGTTACTAGAAAATCATTAAAATGACGCATTTTCCTAGCTACGCGAAGTTTTCGCTGCTTTTCAGGCGACATATCTAGCGCTAATCCTTTGAAAAGAACATTATCACTATAAATAACACCATCTGCGGCTAAAGCATCGGTATAAATATGGAAAAATTTCTCATATTGCGCTTTGGCAGCATCTATAAATATCGCATCAAATGGGCCATATGCCAAAATTTCTTCCGCCCCTTCAATAGCATCGGTTAATAGGACTTTTATTCTGTCAGAAGCTCCATATCGCTCAATGTTATGTATTGCTTTATTATAGCGTTCTTCATCACGCTCAACTGTGATAATTTCTGTATTTGGTAGTTTATCAGCCATTTTTAAAGCGGAGTAACCAATTGCCGTCCCTAGTTCTAATATTTTTTTTGGTTTTTGAATATCTAAAATTTGAAGTAAGCAATAGAGTGAGTCTGGCTCCATAATTGGTACTTCATTTTCTTTCGCATATGTTTCTAGCTCCACAAAAAAAGGGCTGCTCTCAGGAATATGTTTTAATAAATACTCATGGATCATATCATTCACTTTTCATTTCACCTATCCTTACAAACAAAGCACCTGTCAAATAACATGCAAAACATGTATCTGACAAGTGGTTGTTTTAATTATTTTTAGTAATATGCTCTTCCTTTAATTTATTATGCTCTTCTAATGTCTTAGAAAAGTATACTTGTCCTGTTTTTGTGTTAGCTAAGAAGTAAAGATAGTCCGTTTTTTCAGGATATAAGGTTGCTTCCATTGAAGAACTACCACTATTTGAAATTGGTCCTGGTGGCAATCCTTTATTTTTGTATGTGTTATATGGTGAATCTACTTTTAAATCTTCATAGGTTGTTTTACTTTTGTGTTTTCCAAGTGCATAAAGAACAGTTGGATCAGTTTGAAGAGGCATATCTTTTGCTAAACGATTATAAAAAACGCTGGCAATTTTGTTTCGGTCGACATTTTCTGTTGCTTCTTTTTCGATAATAGAAGACATAGTTAGAAAATGGTGTACGGACATTTTTTGTTTGGTTAATTCATCGCGATATTTAGCAATATTCAATTCCGTTGCTTTGACCATTTCCTCAATAATTGTTTCGGCTGTTGCATTTGTTTCCTTAAAGGTGTAAGTTGCTGGGTATAAATATCCTTCTAGTGGATGTTTAATCGCTTTATTTAAAACGTCATTTGTCACTGTTTCTGGGTATTTATCCATCATAGTTGCAATAAAGTCAGGGTTATCCATCGTTTCTATAACATCCGCTTTTTTAAGTTTAGGTTGATAGCTAACGATTCTTTCAGCAATTTGGTCTAGTGTATAACCTTCAGGAATAACTAGTTTTTCAGGTGCAATGGTTTTGCCCTCTTGCATTTTTTTTACGATTTCGTCTGTGTTCATTGCTGGGCTAAGTTCATAATTACCTGCTTTTAAATTAGTATCATTATTATATTTTACATAAAAAGAAAAAATCGAAGCGTTGTTAATTACTTTTTTATCTTCCAAAATAGTAGAAATATCAGAAATGCTCGATCCAGCTGGAATTTCTACGACCATTTTATCTTTACTTGCTTCATCCCTTGGTTCCAGTTGTGATTTTACATAATAATATCCAGAAAAAGTAGCTATAACTAAAATTAAGACAATAATAGAAATAATGATTGTAATTTTCTTTCCTTTTGTATTTTTCATTTTAGACCTCATTTCATTGAAAACAATTCTTATCTATTATACCGATTATCTAATTAAAATGCTATTCAATATAGAAAAATTTCTTAAAAAGTGACGTTTTTATGTTTTTTCGGTATAATGAATAGCGTGATTTATCGAACAAGACAGAATCGGTCAAAGACTTGCTTCTGCCAATTAAATATCGTTTGAAGGAGTCTTTTGAATGTTACATACATTAATACAAAGCTTACAAGATTTTACTATGTGGTTAGTTGATTCACTTGGGCATTGGGGTATTTTTCTTGGAATGTTGATTGAAAGTGTTTGTATTCCGCTCCCTAGTGAAGTGATTATGTTATTTGGTGGTTTTATGGCGGAGGCTGGAAAATTAAATTTCTGGCTAGTCGTATTTGCTGGTATTGCGGGCAATCTTGTTGGTTCTCTAATTGCTTATTATATTGGTAAATTTGGTGGTAGAGCGCTCGTACTGAAATTTGGAAAATATATATTTTTAAATGTTAAACATTTGGATAAAGCAGAACTTTGGTTTGGCCGTTATGGTGCTAGAGCCGTTTTCTTCGGTCGTGTTTTACCAGTTATTCGAACATTTATTTCTTTACCAGCTGGTATTGCAAAGATGAATGTATGGAAATTTGTTATTTATACGATTCTAGGTTGTATCCCGTGGAATATTTTCCTCACTTGGCTTGGTTATTCGCTTGGCTCCAATTGGAGTGTAGTGGAAAAATATACGCGGCCTATTAGTTATTTAATGTTAGCGTTAGTTATTGGAATTATAATTTATCTTGCTTATAAAGTATGGAATAAACGAGCAAGAAACGCAAAATAAAAAAGCATGTCTTGACAATAAGCTGTCAGGGCATGCTTTTTTTTATTATTCTTCGTCTTCGTCCGCTAAAAATGTTGCTAGGATTTCTTCAATCATATCCCACTCATCATCTGTTTCTACAGGTTGAAGTTGACCTTGTTTGCCTTCTTCATCTTGAATGTAGCTAGATGCCAAAATCTCGATTTCTTCATCTTCGCTTTTGCCTGCTGGGAAGTAAAGTACATAAGATTTCTCAAAAGCTTCGGAATCAAAATCAAAAAGAATTTCGTATGCTTCTTCTTTGCCTTCTTCATTAGTAATCCAAATAATATTTTCTTCTTCGTGGTTATGGTTATGTTCATCTGCCATCAAATTCACCTCAATTAATTAGTAGTGTCCAAATAGGACTGTAAAATCATTACTGCAGCCAGCTTATCAATAACTTCTTTTCGTTTTTTACGCGAAACATCTGCTTCGATTAAAGTTCTTTCCGCAGCAGTAGTTGTTAAACGTTCATCCCAGAGTACAACAGGCAAATCAATTCTAGCCTCAAGTACTTCTGCATATATTTTAGAACTTTCTGCACGTGGTCCAATCGTATTATTCATATTTTTTGGAAGACCGACAACTACTTTTTCAACTTCGTATTCAAGAACAAGTTCTTTAACACGATCATAGCCGAACTGTTTTCGTTTCTCGTCAATCTGTATTGTTTCCACACCTTGTGCAGTCCAACCTAGTGGATCACTTATCGCTACGCCAACTGTTTTAGAGCCGACATCTAAACCCATTATTCTCATTTCTCACCAATTTCGTTATTTTTCAGATACGCTTTGACAAGTTCCTCGATAATTTCATCTCGTTCTAGGCGGCGTATCAAACTTCTAGCATCCTTATGACGAGGAATATATGCAGGATCACCTGAAAGTAAATAACCAACGATTTGATTAACAGGATTATAGCCTTTTTCTTCCAAAGCAACGTAGACTTGTTTCATTAATTTTTTTACATCTTCTTCAATTGAATCATCACCGAAGTTGTAAAACATTGTTTGATCTTTTGAATCCATAATCGAAGCACCTCATTCCTTCATGTATCTTCATCCATTTTACACTATGTGAACGAAAATAACAAAGAAAAATGAGGCGCTTTATTGAAATTTATGCTTGTTGTTCTTTTACCCAAATAGAAACGTAATCAAGGGCACTTCCAAGTTCTGCTGGATTTTTACCACCAGCTTGTGCCATATCAGGACGTCCTCCGCCGTTTCCACCACATCTAGTAGCAACTTCTTTTAACAACTTACCTGCGTGATAACCTGCTTTTATAGCGTCTTCTGATACTGCTGAAATTAAGTTTACTTTATCACCTTGTACAGCACCTAAAACAAGGATACCACCGATTTTTTTATCTTTCCAATTATCGACAAATTGACGTAATTGGTTCATATCTTTAGCATTTACTTGTTTAGCAATCACTTTTACATCACCTATTTTTTCTGGTGATTCAAAAATATCTGCACTTGCTGCACTTGCCAATTTGCTTAATAGCGATTCGTTTTCACGTTTCACTTCGCGTAAATCAGCTTGCAATTGTTCTACTTTTTGCGGCGTTTCTTTTGTAGTAGTTTTTAATAAATTGGCTGTATGTTTTAGTGTGTTTTCTTGTTCAGTTACAAAGCGATATGCTTCTTTTCCTGTAACGGCTTCGATACGTCTAGTTCCAGCTCCAATACCTGTTTCAGATACGATTTTAAATAATCCAATATCTGCTGTATTGCGTACGTGCACACCACCACAAAGTTCAATGCTATATTTACCTACTTGAACGACACGAACAACATCGCCATATTTTTCACCAAACAATGCCATAGCTCCAAGTTCTTTCGCATCTGCAATTGGCATTTCCTCAATCACTACATTGATTTGTTCCCATATTTTTTCATTGACTATTTCTTCCATTTTTGTTAATTCTGCTTCTGTAATTTGACCAAAATGAGAGAAGTCAAAACGTAAACGATCTGGTGAAACAAGGGATCCGGCTTGATTAACGTGCTCGCCAAGTGTGTCTTTTAATGCTCGATGTAATAAATGAGTTGCAGTATGGTTTTTGATTGTTTCTCGACGTTGTACGATATTTACAGATAATTTTACCGTATCACCTGTTTTTAATACGCCTTCTTGGACGATAATCCGGTGAATGTTTTGCTTATTAGGAGCTTTTTGAACGTCTTCTACATAAGCTAAACCTGTTTCACTTTGGATTGTTCCCTTATCTGCTATTTGTCCACCGCTTTCCGCATAAAAAGGAGTTTCTTTGAAAATCACTTGAGCTTCACTGCCAGATGAAACTTCATCCACGAGTGCATCATTTTGAATAATATAAAGAACTTCGGATACATGTTCTGTTGTATTATATCCAACAAATTCACTTTTTTCGGTTAGATTTGCTAAAAGCTCTCCTTGAACTTGCATGGATTTCACATCTGCACGTGCAGCACGAGCTCGGTCACGTTGCTCTTTCATTTCTACTTCGAACCCAGCGTGATCCACTTTTAAGCCATGGTCTTCTGCATACTCTTCTGTTAGCTCTACAGGAAAACCGAATGTATCATACAATTTAAAAATATCTGCTCCATGGATGACTTGTTCTTTTGTTTCTTTGGCATTTTTTAAAATTGTTTCAAGGATGGCTAAACCTTCATTTAAAGTCTCATGGAAACGTTCTTCTTCTGTACGAATAACTTTTTGGATGAAATCAGTTTGATTTTCTACCTCAGGATAAAAACTATTCATGATTTTTCCAACAATAGGAACTAATTTATACATGAATGGTTCGTTAATGTTTAAAACTTTTGCATAACGAACTGCTCGGCGAAGTAAGCGACGTAAAATATATCCACGCCCTTCATTGGAAGGTAAAGCTCCATCACCAATTGCAAAAGCAACGGTCCGTATGTGGTCGGCAATAACTTTAAATGCGACATCATTTTCTTTATCGCTCGCATATTTCACACCCGAAATTTGTTCTACTTCACGAATAATTGGCATAAATAGGTCTGTTTCAAAATTGGTAGGTGCATCTTGAATAATGGAGACTACTCGTTCTAGCCCCATCCCTGTATCAATGTTTTGTTTTGGAAGTGGTGTATAGGTATTATCTGGATTGTGGTTGAACTGAGAAAATACTAGATTCCAAATTTCTAAATAGCGTTCATTTTCGCCACCTGGATATAATTCTGAATCACTTTTATCATCTCCAAAAGCTGGTCCACGATCATAAAAAATCTCGCTATCTGGACCACTTGGACCTATACCAATATCCCAAAAATTATCTTCAATTTCGACTATATGTTCTTCTGTTAAACCGATTTTCTCACGCCAAATCGTTTTAGCTTCTTCGTCTTCTGGGTAAACTGTTACATATAATTTATCTGGGTCAAAACCAATCCATTTCGGACTAGTTAAAAATTCCCAAGCAAATTCAATTGCCCCTTCTTTAAAATAGTCGCCAATCGAAAAATTTCCTAACATTTCAAAAAATGTATGGTGACGTGCTGTTTTACCAACATTTTCAATATCATTTGTACGAATTGATTTTTGAGCATTTGCCATTCTTGGATTATCTGGAATAACAGAACCATCAAAATATTTTTTCATTGTTGCTACACCGCTGTTAATCCAAAGAATAGTTGGATCATTGTTAGGTACAAGCGGCGCACTAGGTTCGATAGTATGGCCTTTTTCTTTAAAGAAATCTAAAAATAATTGTCTTACTTCAGCGCTTGATAGTTGTTTCATTTTTATTTCCTCCTCTTGGTTTTTACCACAAAAAAAGCCCATATAATTGCTCACAGGGACGATTTTAGTGAAATCGCGGTACCACCCTGTTTGCAATGATATAGACTTTGTATCATTACCTCTTCAATTATCTGTTAACGTGGATAAGACGGACCATCTAATAAGAGAGCAACTTTGGTGCGAGCGTGGTTTTCCTTCCAGCCAAGGGAAAACTCTCTAATCACGTGAAAGCCAAAATCATATTCCTACCATGTATCAAATATTTATTAACAATACACTAAATTATAAAGAACAGACTGTCTGTTGTCAACTGTTTATTAAGCTGTTTGGAGATTGTTTTTTTTCTACAAATTTACCATTTTTCAAGGTTAATTTTACATCAGATACCTTAGCAATTTCTGGATCATGAGTGACCATAATAACACACTTACCTTCTTTATGTGCTAAATCTTGGAACAAAGTAACTACTTCTTTACTAGTCCGTTCATCTAAATTTCCAGTTGGTTCATCTGCTACAATTAGCTCCGTTTCACAACATAATGCACGTGCAATGGAAACACGCTGTTGCTGTCCGCCACTTAATGTTAGGACTTTTTGGCGAGCCATTTCTTCTGTAATACCAACTTTTTCAAGCATTTTAAGTGCAAATCCTTTTTTATCTGGTTGGTTAACATGGGTAATTTCCATAGCAGTTGTCACATTTTGTAATGCAGTCATATAGGTCAGTAAATTATAACTTTGGAAAACAATCGATACATATTGATTTCTAAAATTTTGAAGTCCGATGCTTTTTAAAGAACTTCCTTTATAATAAATATCGCCTTCTTTTTGCGTATCAAGCCCACCCGCTAACGATAAAAAGGTTGTTTTCCCTGATCCCGAACTTCCAACAACTGTATAAAAAACACCAGATTCAAAATCATAATTAATATCACTTAAAATAGATTCTTCTTTTGTTTTGTACCAATAATGAATATTTTCGAAGGTTAATACTTTAGTCATCTCGTCACCTACTCCTGTTTCGTTAATATAGTTTTTGGATTCATACGAAGCACAAATGCTGCTGGTAATAATACAGAAATAAAGGCGATTCCAATGCCAATTCCACCCATTTTCAGCATATCTTCTAATGTTACTTGAATATCTAATTCTTTAATTTGTTCAGTGTTTTGCGTCAAATTACTTACACTTTGTGAAAATCCACCTGGTCCACCTTGACCGCCACCGCCTCCTGGACCACGATTTTCTGACGTATTAGTTGTTTCTGTTGTAGCTGAATTTTGTTGTTCAAGTAGCTGGTTTCCTGCTAATTGTGCTACATAATGACTACTTGCAACAGCTAAGCCAAATGAAACAAGTGCTACGATTAAGATTTCTACAAAAAATTGTGCAATTAATTTACTACGTTTTTCGCCAATAGCTAAAAGTACACCCATTTCATATTTGCGGTCACGTACTTGCATCATCACAAGTAAGCCTAAAATCAATGCACCTGCAATACTAACGATATATACTACATTTTTTGAAAATGAGGCTACACTGTTAATTGGTCCAATCATTTGTTGATAAAGAGTATCGTTGGCATCTAGTTTAAAGGTATCCCAATCAATACTAGCTACATTTTTTGCTTCTTTTTCAAAAGCAGAAATATTTGCTGCATCGTCCATGGTATAAACAGCAGAATCAACTGTATTTTTATAGTCAGCACCTTTAATAGTATTGGCAACTGTATAAGGAACGTATACTTTGTTATAAGGGTTTAAAAAGGAGAAGTTTTGAGCCATATCGCTACCTGAATCACTCGTTTTATAAATACCAACAATTTTTAGTTTTACTTTTGTTTCGCCGTCACTTGAAGTTACAGTAAAAGAATCGCCCACTTTCCAATCATTTTGTTCTGCCAATGTTTCTTCTACCATGGCAACATTTTTATTGGTATCATCAGCTGTAATTGCTACACCACTAGTTAATTCACTTGTACCAGCTTCAAAGTCCGTAGAAGTTGCTGAATCAAGAAGACCGCTAATGCTTAAGTCTGCATCCATCATTTGTGGAGCATTGCTATCGCCTTCACTACCTGGACCTTGATTAGTTGCGGAAGATTCATCACTTGAAGAAGTAGATGATGAAGTATCGCCGGAAGATTCGATTGGATCAAAGCCCGATGCAAGCGCTTGTGTACTAGAATAATAATTAAAACTTGCAACATGTGTTAATTTTGCTAAATCATTTGCATCACTTACATCAATTGGATTGCTTTCAAATTTCGGTTTTGATTCTTCTGTGTTACTACTACTTTCTGCTTCCTCTTGCATTGCTTTCATTTGTTTTTCCTGGTCTACCGTAAGTGTCACTGTCCCACCAAGCTGTTCTCTCGCAAGTTCGCTAGCTTTATCTGCTGCGGATTGAATTGTAAATCCTGATAAAATAAGTACACAGACGACTGTGAAAATAATCAATTGTAATACCGATCTTCCTTTTCTTGCTTTCATGCTGAGCCATGCCCGTTTAAAAAAATTCATGTATTTTCCTCCATTCGGTTTCTACTCCACTAAGATTACTGGGGAGTTATGAAGAAACTATGAACAAACTATGATACATGTTTTAAACTTTTGCGAAAATAATAATTTGGCTTGATTATTCCCTCTTTTTAGTCTAATTTTAATGTAAGAGGAGTGAATATATACGATGAAACTACTAATGATAGAAGATAATGTGAGTGTATGTGAAATGATTGAAATGTTTTTTATGAAAGAAGAAATTAATGCGACTTTTGTGCACGATGGCAAACTTGGCTATGAAGCTTTTTTAAAAGATGATTTTGATATTGCCATCATTGATTTAATGCTGCCTAATATGGATGGAATGACGATTTGTCGAAAAATCCGTGAAGTTAGCGATATGCCGATTATTATTTTAACGGCCAAAGAATCAGAGTCTGATCAAGTGCTTGGTCTTGAAATGGGTGCGGATGACTATGTTACTAAACCATTTAGCCCCCTTACTTTGATGGCGCGAATAAAAGCTGTCACTCGTCGTAAAAATGGTTCAACTGTAGCTGAAACAGATGAAGATATTTTAGAAACAACTTATTTTAAAATTAGCAAACGAACGCGGGAAATTTTTTATCAGGGAGAATTGTTGGATGCACTAACACCAAAAGAATTTGACTTGCTTTATTTCTTGATGAAACACCCAAGACAGGTATTTTCAAGAGAACAGTTATTGGAGCAAGTTTGGGGTTACCAATTTTACGGGGATGAACGAACAGTCGATGTTCATATTAAACGTTTACGACAAAAAATCGCTACAGAAACAAAGCCATTTTTACACACTATTTGGGGTGTAGGCTATAAATTTGATGAAACGGAATGAAGCGGATGAAATTTAAATATGCCTATCAACTCTTTTTTACGCAATTTATCATTTTATTGATAGCTTGTATTATGATTGGGCTGCTCGTATCCCACTCACTTAAAGAATATTTCTATCAAAGTCAAGTGGATGATTTAACAAGCTATGGGGAAACTATTGCGATGGATATTCGTCATTCCCCGCAGGATGCCACTGCCCAAGTGTTAAATACTTATCAGCGGATTCTTGATGTCAAAAGAATTCACTATACGATTAAAAATGCGGATGATGAAACTATTTATCCCACGCAAATGAATCAACCACTTCCAAAAGATTTCTCTATTTCTAGCGAAGATAAGCAAAAATTAGAAAGCGGCGAAACAGTAAGTAAAAAAATTGATAATCGTTTTAATCAAGAAATGACGATTGTTTATGTGCCATTAATGAATGGGGATGATTTTGTAGGTTCTATAGTATTAAATTCGCCAATTAGCGGTACAGAGCAAGTACTCGGGACCATAAACCAATATATGTTTTACACTATTTTACTTTCCATTACCGTAGCTTTAATTCTTAGTGCATTTATTTCTAAATTGCAAGTGAATCGGATTAACAAGCTTCGTGCTGCAACAAAAGATGTTATTCAAGGAAATTATCAAACCCGTTTGAAAGAGAATAATTTTGATGAAATTGGCGCTCTAGCTATTGATTTCAATAAAATGACTTCCACACTAGAAGCCTCTCAAGAAGAAATCGAGCGTCAAGAAAAACGGCGACGTCAATTTATTGCAGATGTATCCCATGAGATGCGTACCCCACTTACAACAATTAGTGGTGTAACAGAAGGTTTAGTAAATGATATTATTCCAAAAAGCGAAACAGATCGTTGTATTGCATTAATTGATACTGAAGCAAGACGATTAACAAAACTTGTCAATGAAAATCTCGATTATGAAAAAATTCGTAGCAATAAAATTCGTTTGCAAAAAACTCGTTTTAATGCACGAGATTTTCTAGAGTTAATTAAAGAACAGTTAGACTATGTAGCCACCGAAAAAGGCAACACGATTACACTAGATATAGATAATGAACTACAAATCTATGCCGATTATGATCGTTTAACCCAAGTATTTATTAATATAGTTAAAAATAGTGTCCAATTTACCGAAAACGGTCTAATAACTTTAGCTGGTTATCAAGATTATAAAGAAACCATTTTAACTATTACAGATACTGGTATCGGCATGAATACAGAAGAACTCGAACAAATTTGGGAAAGGTTTTATAAAGCAGATATGTCGCGAACAAATACCGCATTTGGTGAGTCTGGCATCGGTCTTTCCATTGTTAAGCAGTTAATTGAATACCATGATGGGTCCATCGGCGTGACTAGCGAACCTAATAAAGGAACAACTTTCACTATTCGTCTCCCATTTTTCCAAGATAATGAACAATAAAAAAGAACTACTTTCCTCGGTATAATCAATGGAAAGTAGTTCTTTTTACCCTGCCATAAATTGTTCTGGTGTAATGCCAGCCATTCCAATCATTGGATCAATCTCTGTAATATTTTCACTAGTTAATATTCGTTTATTTGTCATTTCCTCAAGCATAACATCTTCACTCGTTAAACGTTCCATGAGTGTGGTGTTACGTTTATTTTCGTCAACACGTTCGACACCCATTCGAAAAGCTTCTTCTTCCCCGCAAAGGATCAAAAACTGTTTACTTCGTGTTATCCCAGTATATAGCAGGTCGCGTCGAAGCATTCGGTAATAACTGCGAACAATTGGCATAATTACAATTGGGAATTCGCTGCCTTGTGCTTTATGAATAGAACAGCAATAGGCATGTGTCAATTGATTAAATTCTTGGCGATAATAAGATACTTCCGTTTGGTCAAATTGTACCACAATCATATCCTGCTTTTCCGTGTTCTCTTTCGCATAAATAATAGAGACAATTTCGCCAATATCTCCATTAAATACGTTTTTCTCAGGTTGATTAATTAATTGCAAGACTTTATCATGCACTCGGTATTTCCATTCACCAAATTGCACTTCTTTTCGTCGTCCAGTATCATTAGGATTAAAAATTTCTTGCAGCTTTTTATTTAAAACGTCGATTCCCGCAGGTCCACGATACATTGGCGCTAAAACCTGGATATCTTTTGCTCGGAAACCTTTATTTTTAGCGTTTTTTACAACTTGTTCAACTACTTCACCAATTTGATTGACCGTACAGTGAAAGAAAGAGCGATCGGCGCTATTTTTCGCAAAATCTGCTGGTAACATGCCTTCTTTAATATTGTGTGCCATTTCGATAATAGAAGAACCATCTTTTTGTCGATAAATATCTGAAAGTGCGACAGTAGGAATTTGTTTTGATTGCAATATATCTTTTAATACTTGTCCGGGACCAACAGAAGGTAGTTGGTCTTGGTCGCCAACTAAAACTATTTGCATATGTGCCGGTAAAGCGCGAAATAGTTGATTAGCTAACCAAATATCCACCATAGACATTTCATCCACAATTAAAAGTCGTCCATCAATCAATCTTTCTGCATCATCATCCATTTGTTCTTGGCCATTCATTCCTAGTAAGCGGTGAATGGTCATTGCAGGAAGTCCAGTTGACTCAGACATCCGCTTTGCTGCTCGACCAGTTGGAGCCGCTAACAAAACAGGGAAAGTGGCACCATCTTTGTAGGCATGCGGATCGAGACTTACACCGTTTAATTCCGCATATAATTCAACAATCCCTTTAATAACAGTCGTTTTCCCTGTCCCCGGTCCACCAGTAAGTACAAGCATTGGTGACATTAAAGCTTGCTCTAGTGCTTCACGCTGAGAATCTCCGTAATGTACACCAATTCTCTCTTCCAATTCTCCGAGTGCGAGTAAAAACTCTGACTTTGGAAACTGTTCTTGATACTCTGTTTGTTTTAGCATTCGTTTCACATGATAGGCAAAACCGCTTTCCGAATAATAAAGTGATGGCATATAGACGCGCGTATTTTCTGTAATAACTTTTTGCTCTTCTGCCAGTAGTTTTATTTGCTCTAGCAGTATTGCTTGCTCAATTCGAATTCCTTCACTTTCTTCTAACAAATAAGTCACTTCAGCAAGTAGCGCCTCTTGTTCCATATAGACATGACCTTGCTGCATACAGACAGAATCTAACATAAATAAAATTCCGGCACGAAGGCGTTCAGGATGATTTCCACCTAAGCCAAGTTTTCGTCCCAACTCATCTGCTCGGTGAAAACCAATGCCTTTTACATCTTCAATTAACTTATAAGGATTGTTTTCAAGTACTTCAATGGCATTTTGTTTATACACTTGAAAAATTTTCATTGAAAGTTGTGGCCCAAATCCATATTCATTTAGTCCCACCATCACATGTTCTAACCCTTGATTTTCTCGCAAAGAAGCTAGTAGACTTTCCGCTGTGCCAGATGGAAGTTTTGGCACCGTATTTAGTAAACTTGGGTCTGATAAAATCCGTGTAATAGCATCATCACCAATTGTATCAACAATATTTTCTGCTGTTACCTTGCCAATTCCTTTAAATAGCTCACCTGATAAATAATTTATTAACCCTGCTCGCGACTGAGGCATTTCTTTTCTAAATCGTTCCGCTTTGAACTGTTGACCAAACTTGGCATGTTCCTGCATTTTTCCATAAAAAGTGTATACTTCTTGTTCATGTAATGCCGGGAAAAAGCCAGTCACAATAATATCTTTTTCATCCCAGTTTGCATTGGTTTCTTTGACTAGAATTCGAACAACGGAAAAGAGGTTTTCGGCATTAAAAAAAATGGTAGACAGCATGGTGCCTTTCATAAAAAGCTCTTCTGGTGTATCAAATAAAGGGAGAGATTCTTGTTCAGCCATCCTATAGCCGCCTCCTTTCTAAAGTTTATTCTGCTTCGTTTTCTAAATCTTGAATTGCGTTTAGGGCATTTTCTGCTAGTTCATGTGAAGTTCCTGTTGCAAGCGCACGTTCAAAGTAGCTTTTCGCTAAAACAATATCTCCTTGCCATGCAAGATAAGCCGCACCAATATTATATAGAGCATCCGGGTCTTCTGATTTTATTTGTAAAACTCGTTCTAGCATTGTAATGGCATCTTCATAAAATCCGCTCCGTGCCAGTACAATTCCATATTGAAATAAAGCTTCTCCATCTTCTGGGTTTAATTCTACACTTCTAAGTAAATAAGGCATTGCAAGCGTCAACTCTTCCATTTGTACAAAACTCATACCCAACATAAAAAATAAATCTCCATTTTCCATGCCTTGTTTTGTAGCATTTTGGAAACTATCAGCAGCTTCTTGATACCTTTCTAATTCATAATATAAATTCCCTAAACTATAATAAGCTGCTGGAACTGTATCATCTAGCTCAAGTGCACGTTTAAAAAACAACTCCGCACGTTCAAAATCATCCATTGATAATAATACATTTCCAAAATTTATATAACCAACAGGGTCACTTGGATGTTCTTCAATGACTTCAGTAAATAATTTTACAGCTTCTTCTAAGTTACCTTCTTGCATTTGTTTAATTCCTAATTGATTTTTATCCATGTCGTTCTCCTTCTATTTTCTTAATTTTGTACAGATGTTTGTAGCCAAGCAATCATCGCATTTGCAACTTGCTCTGTTTGCGCTTCTCCACTAATCGTTGCTTTTCCATCCCCATGCTGAGTACCATAAGAACCAAATTGCGCGTGATTCCCACCATCAATTGATACAAAAGTCGTGTCTTTTGGTAAATATTTTTTATTTTCATTGTAGGATTCTTTATTTAGAACCTGATCATTTGTTGCTGTTATCGATAAAACTGGAAAAGGCGCATTTTTTAGAGAACCTTTTTCGTCAGGATAACTAGCTAAGAAAAAAACACCTTGAATTTCTTCCTCATTCTCATGTGCAAATCGAGCGGACATAACACCACCAAGCGAGTGTCCACCAATCACAAATTTTTCATCAGACGCTTCATCTATGACATCCGCTGCACGATTCTTACCAAAAACTGCTAAATTTAGCGGCATTTCAACAATATATGTTTTATATCCGCTACTAGCAAGTTTATTTGCGAGTGGCGCGTAACTTAGGGCATCAATAAATGCTCCTGGATATAAAATAACACTCATTTTCGCATCCGTTTTACGTGGAGTGAAGACAAGAATATCATTTTCCTCAAGCACATCTACAGCATTAGTTGAGTTTGCGGCATTCTCCGCTACCTGAGATGGTTCCGAATTAAAATAAAAATAAACCCAAACCATTAACCCTAGCAACACAATGACACTACTAAAAATCGCTATCTTTTTCATAAAGAACCTCTTTTCCCTGTTTCGTATAATATTTTACCATAAAACTTCTTTAAAAAAACACAATTAGACAGGAAAAAACCGGAGTCTTGTTTATAACAAGATTCTCCGGTCCAAATTGTTAACCAACATAGTCAAGTTTTGTACCATTTTTCCAAACAGTATCAATCGTACCTCCACCAAGACAAATATCTCCATCGTAGAAAACAACTGCTTGACCAGGAGTAATGGCACGAACTGGTTCTGCAAAAACGACTTCAGCTGTATTATTATCACGTAGATGAACTGTTACTTTTGTGTCAGTTTGACGATAACGGAATTTTGCTGTACATTCAATTGTTTTTGGCTTTACTGCGTTTGTTGTAAAAGAAATATCTGTTGCAATTAAAGAATCTGAGTACAAACTTTCATGATGAAAGCCTTGTTCTACAAATAAAATATTTTTTGCAAGATCTTTTCCAACAACAAACCAAGGCTCACCATCGCCACCAATGCCTAAACCATGGCGTTGACCAATCGTATAATACATTAAACCATCATGTTTACCTAATATTTCGCCACCAAGAGTTTGCATGTCCCCTGGTTGTGCGGGAAGATACTCACTTAAAAATTGTTTAAAATTTCTTTCGCCGATAAAACAAATTCCCGTACTATCTTTTTTATTAGCCGTCGCTAGTCCAGCTTCTTTTGCAATTGCTCGAACTTCTGACTTTTCCATGCCTCCAAGTGGAAACATCACTTTTTGGAGTTGTTCTTGGGAAAGTTGATTTAAAAAGTAGGTTTGATCTTTATTATTATCCACACCGCGAAGTAATTCAATTTCGTCGCCAACTTTTTTTACTTGCGCATAATGTCCAGTTGCCACAAAATCCGCACCTAAACTTTCAGCATGTTCTAGAAATGCCTTGAATTTAATTTCTTTATTACACATTACATCTGGATTGGGGGTACGACCAAGTTTGTATTCATCTAGGAAATAGGTGAATACTTTGTCCCAATATTCTTTTTCAAAATTAACCGCATAATACGGAATACCAATTTGATTAGCTACTCGGATAACATCATCATAATCTTCTGTTGCGGTACAAACACCAAATTCATCAGTATCGTCCCAATTTTTCATAAAAATTCCAATGACATCATACCCTTGTTCTTTTAGTAAATGAGCTGTGACCGAAGAATCCACTCCGCCCGACATGCCAACTACTACACGAATGTCACTATTTTTTGTATTCAAAGCTAGCTCCTCACCTTCTTATAATTTCATTAAACGTTTGACAACTTCACTTATTTTTGTAGCTGCTGTCTCTATCTCTTCTAAATGATTTCCGAGACCAAAGCTTATCCGGACTGTTTCTTGAATCGCAGGATGACCTTCACCAAAAAGTGCAACTAAAACGTGCGAAGGATCCACTGTTCCTGCAGTACACGCCGAGCCACTAGAAACAGCAATTCCTTCTATATCTAAGTTCATTAATAGTTGTTCAATGGAAATCCCTGGAAAACGCACACTAAATACATGTGGTAATGTCTCCGTTTCAAGTCCATTTATTTCAAAATCTAGTCCAGCCTCTCGCCAAACCTCGGCCATTCTTTTTTTAAAGGAAATATACTCATCTGTTTTTACAACTCGTTCATTTGTCATAATTGTCGATGCTGCGCTAAAACCACAAATTCCAGCAAGATTTTCAGTCCCAGCACGACGCTTTCTTTCCTGTTCGCCACCGTGCATTTGGTAAGCAAGACGTGTACCATTTTTAACGTATAAAAAGCCTACGCCACGTGGCCCATTTATTTTATGCGAAGAAGTAGTTAATAAATCTACTCCTAGCTCTACTACATTTATATTTAATAACCCATAAGCTTGAACTGCATCTGTATGGAAAAGTGCTTGGTGATCTTTAAGAATCAAACCAATTTCCGCTAGCGGTTGGATTGAGCCAATTTCATTATTACCATACATTATAGAAACAAGAATTGTATCCGGACGAATAGCAGCAACTAAATCTTCTACAGATACTATTCCATGCTTATCTACTGGTAAATAAGTGACTTCAAACCCCTGCTCTTCTAAATATTCACATGTTTTTAAGACAGCATGATGTTCGATTTCAGAAGTTATAATATGTTTGCCATTTTCTTGCTGGGCAAGTGCAGCTCCAACAAGTGCAAGATTATCTCCTTCTGTACCACCACTCGTAAAAATAATTTCTTTTTCATCCGCATGAATACTTTTTGCAATAGTAGCTCGCGCCGTATCCAAAGCTTTGCGTGCCTCTCGTCCAGCATAATGAATACTTGATGGGTTGCCATACGTATTTGTAATTGCGCCAAGCATCGTTTGGACAACTTCTGGATGAATCGGACTTGTCGCAGCATGATCTAGATAAATTCGGTTTTTCATTTTTATCGCGTCCTTTTTTGTAGACGATTTCCTGTTCGCCGTTAATCGTTTCTTATTGTAACAGCTATGCTCCAGTAAAGTAAAGAGGAATAACTCTTATTTACAATGCAAAAAAGAAACCCCAATCGTACCGTTTAGGATTCCCTTCCTTTGAACCCGCTATCAATTAAAGCAGGTGGGTGCTCTGTCTAACGGTTTGCACTTCCTCGTGTGAAGGCATGTGCGCCGCGCCGGAACTCCAAGCTCCCTAGGTATAAAAAATTGTTCGGTTCAAAAATATCAGGAACTATATCGAATACATTAGGGTTTCTTTTATGTTCTTAGAATACCACATGAATGAGGAAATTTCAATATTAGCGACTTTGCTTCATATGGTTTCTTTTATTCTGTTTTCTCTCTGTTTTCGTTGATTTTTTGGTAAACACCGGCAATTGTTTGCTCAAATTTAGATGTAAGTTTTGGTTCGTAATATAACTTATCTTTTAATCTATCTGGTAAATATTGTTGATCTACCCAACCATTTTCATAGCTATGAGGATATTTATAATCTATTGCTCGTCCAAGCTTTTCTGCACCAGCGTAATGACCATCTCGAAGGTGTGCTGGAACTTCGCCACTATTTCCTTTCCGAATATCTGCCAAAGCATTATCTATCGCCATAATAGCCGAATTTGATTTAGGAGAAAGACATAATTCGATTACCGCATTTGCCAAAGGAATTCGCGCTTCGGGAAAGCCGACTTTTTCTGCTGTTTGAATCGCAGCTAATGTGTGCGCTCCTGCTTGTGGATTTGCAAGACCGATATCTTCATACGCCATCACTAACATTCTTCTACTTATACTAACTAAATCACCTGCTTCGATTAAACGCCCCATATAATGAAGTGCTGCATTTGTATCACTTCCGCGAACAGACTTTTGAAACGCGCTTAACACATCATAGTGAGCATCCCCATCTTTATCATGAGTTAAACTCTTTTTTTGCAAGCATTCTTCTGCGACATCTAATGTGACATGAATTACCCCATCTTTATCTGGTTCAGAAGAAATCACTGCAAGTTCAAGTGCATTTAGCGCACTACGTACATCGCCATTACTCGCTGTGGCAAAATGTTTTTTCGCAAACTCGTCCAAATTCACTTGATAATTGCCTAGACCTCTTTCTTTATCTGCTAGCGCTCGGTCTATAGTTAGCATAATATTTTCTACAGTTAAAGGTTTTAATTCGAAAATTTGTGTCCTACTTCGAATGGCAGGATTTATTGCAATATAAGGATTACTTGTGGTAGCTCCAATTAATATAATCGCTCCACTTTCAAGTAAAGGTAATAAAAAATCTTGTTTAGCTTTATCTAAACGATGTACTTCATCTAAAAGCAAAATAACAGTACCGCTCATTTTTGCTTCTGCTGCTACGACTTCCATATCTTTTTTATTATTTGTAACGGCATTTAAAGTTCGAAATGCATATTTTGTACTTCCTGCAATCGCACTCGCAATGGACGTTTTTCCAATTCCAGGCGGTCCATATAGTATCATAGAAGATAATTGTTTTGCTTTTACCATCCGATAAATAATTTTATCTCTACCTACTAAATGGGTTTGCCCAACAATTTCTTCTAGAGATTTTGGCCGCATCCGGTAAGCTAAAGGTTGAATTGCCATATAACCGCTCCTTCTCTTTTACTGTTTTTATTATAACATAAGAACATCTGTACGTTCACCTACTTATTTCCTTTGCCTTCTTTTGGTAATTCCGATATAATAGATGAGGTATAGGTGTTTTCCTTAAATTAATGGAGGTTAAATGAAATGAAAATTACAACTAAAGGCCGTTATGGCTTAACAATAACACTTGAACTCGCTAAACGAATCGGTGCAGGTCCCATCTCTCTTCGTAGTATTGCGAAAGAAAAAAATTTATCAGAGCATTATTTAGAACAATTAATTGGCCCTTTGCGTAATGCCGGAATTGTAAAAAGTATTCGCGGAGCTCATGGCGGATATGTATTAAATGGTGATCCTGAAAAAATTACAGCGGGTGACATCATTCGAACATTAGAAGGACCTATTGTTCTTGTAGAAAGTATGGAGGATGAAGAAGCAGCACAACGCGAATTATGGACGAGAATGCGAAATGCTGTACGTGATGTGTTAGATCAAACAACACTCGCAGATTTATTAAAACACACTTCCGATACTGAATTGGCAGATGGATATATGTTTTATATTTAAAAAAAGAGCCTGTTTTCGGATAGGCTCTTTTATCTGTCATCAAAGTGGAATTTAGCGTATCTATATATCTGATTATTCTGAATAAATCAGCCGAATTAAACAATTGAAATCGTTTCATGTTAGATTATCTAACCAATTTAACCGAATTGATAAATAATTCTTGCCTTTATTTAAAAATAGTGTATTATAAACGCATAAATAAAATAATTTATGTTAGCTTATCTAACAAAAGGAGAGTTGAGTATGGAATCAGTATTTATGTTCTTTTGTACTTTATTGGTTTGGTTAATGACACCAGGAATTGCTTTATTTTATGGTGGGATGGTTAGACGCAAAAATGTGTTAAGTACAGCAATGTATAGTTTTAGCTCGATGGCACTTATTTCCATCCTTTGGGTTATAGTTGGTTACTCCTTGGCATTTGCACCAGGAAATGGTTTTATCGGTAGTTTTGATTGGACTTTCCTTCATAATGTCGGATTTGCCGCAAATGATACTTACTCAGATGCTATTCCACACATTTTATTTATGATGTTTCAAATGACTTTTGCTATTTTAACGGTAGCTATCATTTCTGGGGCATTTGCAGAACGGATGAACTTCTCCGCTTATTTATTATTTATCATTTTATGGTCATTACTCGTTTACTCCCCTGTTGCTCATTGGGTTTGGGGCGATGGTGGTTGGTTAAGAGAACTTGGCGCACTAGATTTTGCTGGTGGTAATGTGGTTCATATAAGTTCTGGGGTTACTGGTTTAGTCCTTGCAATTATGATAGGACGTCGTAAAGAAGCGGATTCTGCTTCTCCTCATAATTTACCTCTCGCTTTAATCGGTGGAATTCTCGTATGGTTTGGTTGGTATGGATTTAATGTTGGTAGCGCCTTAACAATTGATAATATAGCGATGACGGCTTTTGTCAATACTAATACGGCAGCTGCAGCGGGTATCATTGGTTGGGGACTAGTCGAGTGGTTAACTAACAAAAAACCAACCATGCTTGGTACTATTTCAGGTGCAATCGCTGGTTTAGTTTCAATCACACCTGCTGCCGGATTTGTCACGGTTTCAAGTTCACTAATTATCGGTTTTCTTGGTGGCGCACTTTGCTTCTGGGCAGTATTTTGGCTAAAAGGAAAAGTGAAATATGATGATGCGCTTGATGCGTTTGGATTGCACGGAATTGGTGGTATTTGGGGAGGTATTGCAACTGGACTATTTGCTACCACTAAAGTAAATGAAGCTGGTGCAGACGGTCTATTTTACGGCAACGCTTCTTTACTAGTGAAGCAATTCATCGCAATTGGTTCCACAGTGGCTTATGTAGCTATTATAACCGCCTTAATTGTTGTAGTAATCAAATTATTCTTGCCAATCCGTGTAAATGAGGAGCAAGAATATAGAGGACTTGATTTAACATTACATGGTGAAAAAGCGTATCAAGAATAAGGGAGGTAACAATATGTTAGGATTAACTAAAATCGAAATTATTACACGTCCAAACCGTTTTAACCTTTTCCAAAAAGAACTTGCTAAAATCGGAGTCAGTGGTTTAACCGTGACAAAAGCACTTGGAACTGGTCTAGAAAAAGGATTTATCGAGCTCTACCGAGGTACAAAAAAAGAAAGTAACATTCATGAACGAATGAAAATTGAAATTGTTGTATCTACCGTACCTGTAGAGGATGTACTTCGAGTTGTAAAAGAAACACTTCGAACCGGCGAACCTGGCGATGGAAAAGTATTTATTTATCCACTTACTGAAGTTGTAAAAATTAGCACTGGCGAAACAGGTGTGGATGCATTACAAGATAAACCACAAAAATAAAATAGTTAAAATGGTGAATTAATTAAAAATGGGGCCTCTTTTCTAAAAAATCAATGAGAAATGGCATTTACCACTTCCCCTTCTAGGTTTTTACACTTATAATGAAAAAGGAAGAACGTTAAGTACAGATAAGGAGGCGCAAATTTCCCTATGCGTAAAATCCCCATTTTCACCCTTCTAGCAGCCATACTTCTTTTTGGCGGTTATTATCTTTATCAACATGCATCGTCTAAAGTAGATATTACCTTCAATTTCGTTGTGGATGATAAAGGAACAGACAATACTGTCACAGGCACAATTGATGGCGCTGGAAACAAAGCAGTTACGCTACCACTTTCTAAGGAGAGCTGGAATGCTGTAAAAAAAGGGAATCGCTACAATGTGGAAGCCACTTTTTATAATAAAAATAAAATCAGCTCCGATGAAGCGAAAGAACTGGACGGTCCTTTTTGGTCCAATAATTCCAATCAAGGATTATTAGTAAATAAAGTTCAAGTGGAAAATATTCAAGCATTAAGTGATGATTTTTAATAAAAAAGAATCCGAGTGGTGAACTCGGATTCTTTTTTTAGTTTGATTCTTTTTTTACTGTTTCCAGTTTTAACTCAGCAAGTTGAGCTGCACTAACCTCACCCGGCGCATTAGTAAGAGGATCTACTGCACTTCCTGTTTTAGGAAAGGCGATTGTATCTCTCAAGTTGTTTCTTCCGGCTAAAATCATCACAATACGATCTAAACCAAGTGCGATGCCACCATGCGGAGGTGTACCATACTCCAACGCTTCCATTAAGAAGCCAAATTGTTCCCTTGCCGCTTCATCTGTGAAACCAAGCGCGCGAAACATTGATTCTTGCACTTCTTTTTTATAAATACGAAGCGAACCGCCACCAATTTCATAACCATTTAACACAATATCGTAGGCCTCTGCCATCACTTTGGAAGAATCGTTTTCAAGCAATGGAATATCTTCTTCTTTTGGCAATGTGAACGGATGGTGTGCTGAAACATAACGTCCCGCTTCTTCATCGTATTCAAATAATGGCCAATCAGTTACCCATAAAAAGGCTAATTCTTCTTCATTAATTAAATGTAACTCTTTTCCGAGTTTATTACGTAATGCGCCAAGAGAAGCAGCAACAATATCTGCTTTATCAGCAGCAAATAGCAATAAATCTCCGTCTTCTGCTTGTAAAACTTTCATTAATTCTTGCGCTTTTTCCGCTTGGAAGAACTTAGCGATCGGGCCTTTTAATTCTCCAGCTTCCACTTTGAGCCACGCAAGGCCTTTAGCACCGTAGCTAGCAACGAATACACCTAGCGCATCTAAATCCTTACGAGAAAAATTAGTTGCCGCTCCTTTAGCATTAATGGCTTTTACCTCGCCACCACTCTCTACCGCTGATTGGAATACTTTAAAATCGACGTCTTTTACAACCTCTGAAACATTTTGTAATTCCATATCAAATCGTATATCAGGTTTATCGCTTCCGAAACGATCCATTGCTTCTTTATAAGTCATTCGTGGGAAAGGTTTTTGAATTTGAATACCTTTTGCTTCTTTCACTACTTCAATAAGCATATCTTCCGTGATAGCTTGGATTTCTTCTTTTGTTAAAAAGCTTGTCTCTAAATCTATTTGGGTAAATTCCGGCTGGCGGTCCCCACGTAAATCTTCATCACGGAAACAACGAACGATTTGGTAATATTTATCAAATCCAGCAGTCATTAACAATTGTTTTAAAATTTGTGGTGATTGTGGCAATGCATAGAAATTACCTGGATAAACTCGGCTTGGTACAAGATAGTCGCGCGCCCCTTCTGGAGTGCTTTTGGTTAAATAAGGGGTTTCAATATCAAAGAAACCAAGCGCATCTAATTTATTTCTAAATGTTCTAGTAACAGTATGACGCATTTTGAAAATATTATTCATTTCAGGACGACGTAAATCTAAATAACGATATTTTAAGCGAAGTTCATCTGAAACATTCACGCCATCTTCTATATAAAATGGTGGCGTTTTCGATGTATTTAAAATAGTAATTTCTTCTGCAAAAATTTCAATTTTCCCAGTTGCTAATTTTTCGTTAATGGCATTTTCAGCACGGGCACTAACCTTCCCTTTAACTGTAACCACAAATTCATTTCTTACACTATCTGCAACCTCGAGCGCTTCTTTAGATGCTTCTGGGTTAAAGACCACCTGTACAATGCCTTCTCGGTCACGCAAATCAATGAAAATCAATCCGCCTAAATCACGGCGTTTTTGTACCCAACCATGAAGGATGACGCTTTGCCCAATATGAGCTTCATTTAACTCTCCGCAGTAACTTGTACGTTTCTCCATTTACTTCTCCTCCTTGGTATCTATTAACTTCTTTTGTATTACTATATCTAAATTATCTTCAAAAATAGATTCTTGTTCACCAGTTTCCATGTTCTTCAATTGGTATTTACCGGATTGCAGTTCTTCCTCACCAAGAATAATCGTATAAACAGCATTTTTTCGGTTTGCATCTTTGAGTTGCGCCTTTAATTTTCGTTTTAAATAGTCTTTTTCTGCACTAATACCATTTTTCCGAAGTTTATTTACAAGTGTGACTGCCTTTAATTCTGCTTCTGGTTGCGCAGTAATAACATAAACTTCTAATGGTTTTTTCGCTGGAGTTTGGATATTTGCTTTTTCAAGAGCTAATAAAATACGTTCTACACCCAGACCAAACCCAATTCCTGGTGTATCCGGACCACCAAATTCTTTCACTAAGCCGTGGTATCTCCCACCGCCACAAAGGGTTGTCTTAGCACCAAATCCTTCTTCCTCACTCATAATTTCGAAAGTAGTATGGTTATAATAATCAAGTCCGCGAACCATTGTTGGATCAATTTCAAATGGAATCTCTAGCGCATGCAAATATGTTTGGACTTTATTAAAATAAAAAGTGGATGCTTCATTTAAATAATCTAAAATAGAGGGTGCTGTTTGGATAAGTGGATTGTCATGATCCTTTTTACAATCTAAAATACGCAGTGGATTTTTGTGTAATCGCACTTGGCATTCAGAACAAAATTCATCTATATGAGGCTCAAAATGACTTACTAATGCCTCACGATGTTTTAAGCGGCTTTCTTTATCGCCTAGACTATTAATGACCAATTTGATATTCTGCAAACCAATGCGAGTAATAAACTCCATCGCAAGGGAGATAACTTCTACATCAATTGAGGCATCATCACTACCGATTGCTTCTATTCCCATTTGAGTAAATTGGCGTTGTCTACCTCCTTGTGGGCGTTCGTAGCGGAACATTGGTTCATTATAATACATTTTGATTGGCTGGCTCACATCACCGTATAATTTATGCTCAACGAAAGCACGAACAACCGAAGCAGTTCCTTCTGGTCGTAAAGTGAGGCTTCTACCGCCTTTATCTTGAAAAGTGTACATTTCTTTTGAGACAATATCAGTAGAATCGCCAACTCCTCGTTCAAACAGCTCAGTATGTTCAAAAATAGGTGTTCGAATTTCTTGATATTGGTAGTTTTCACAAACTGTTGCAAATTCACGCTCTAGAAAATGCCATTTTGCTACCTCTTCTGGTAAAATATCACGTGTCCCTCTTGGTAATTGCATAATTCTTTCCCTCCTTATTTACTTCAACATATAAAGAAAAACCCCCGCCCCTTGTTATAAAAACAAGGGACGAGAGTTTATTTACACCCGTGGTACCACCCTAATTAGAACTAAAAAAGTCCTCACTTAAGTCAGTTAACGCCTGAATACGTTCTTGTTTACTACTATTCAACAAGAAACCTCGAGAGTGTCTTTTCAGAAAATATGACTATCTTTATCCTTTCAGCCAAATGGGATAAATTCTCTTTATAGCAGGGATTTCCTTACTTTTCTCTGTCGCTAGTTTTAAATATGAATTATTCTAAGATTACTAAAAACACATAGAAAAGTCAACATTTTGTCAAAATTTTTATAAAAACTTACTTTCTAGTTCCATGAAAGCGCATTTTATGGTAACATTTTACTGTCAGATAAAAGTTAATGAGTATATAGGTGGTGTCAGCTTTAAATGAAGAATAAATTCATTTTTATTACCGTTGTCTCCATTTTATTGATTGCAGCAGGTATTGTTACAACAATTGCTATGGCGAACGCAAATTCTGTCGTCGTAAAAGCAGAAGTCATAAATGTCCGCAGCGGTCCTGGATTGGCCTATGATGTAACAAGCCAAGCCAGAAAAAATGAAGTACTCCGGGTAGTCGGTGAAGAAAATCAGTGGTACAAAGTCCAATTAGATAATGGTAACAGTGGTTGGGTTGCAAGCTGGTTAGTTGAAAATACAGAAGTCAGTGCAGCAAGTAACAGTGTCGCTATTGTCACTTCGGATGGCGGTTTAAATGTACGTGAAAAACCAAGTACCTCAAGTAAATCACTCGGCTTACTTAATAACGGTGATCAAGTAACCGTTACAAGTCAACAAAATGGTTGGGCACAAATCCAATATCAAGGAAAAAGTGCTTGGGCTAGTTCCACCTACTTAGATATTCGTGAATCTGTAACAAAAGTAGATGATAGTAATCTGCAAACTGTTACAATTCGTGAAGACTCCACTAATATTCGAAGCGATGCAAGCCGAAATAGTGCTGTACTTGAAAAAGCTAATTCCGGTCAAAGTTTTGCTATTCAAGGAGTTCAAGGTGACTGGTATCAAATCAGAACAACAAGTGGCACAACCGGTTATGTCGCTAACTGGGTTGTCGATGTCTCGAATAAAGGACAAACAGCTACGCCAAAAAGTAAAACGACCAAATTATCCGAAGCAACTATTGTGATTGATCCTGGTCACGGAGGTAATGATCCCGGTGCAAAAGGCGCAGCAGGAACCATTGAAAAAGAAATGACGTTAAAAACAGCCAACAAAGTGAAGTCCAAACTCGAAGCTAATGGTGCGAAAGTAATTTTAACTAGAGATAGCGATGAATACATTTCTTTAAAATCACGCACAAATAAAGCGGCTAAAAATAATGCCGACGTATTTATTAGCCTTCATTTTGATAGTTTAGAAGACAACAAATCTGGTGTAAGCGGTCAAACGACTTATTATTATGATAATAATGATAAAGCGCTCGCTAAAAGCATTAATACAAGCCTTGGCAAAGAACTCCCTACTTCTAACCGTGGGGCAAGGGTTGGCGATTATTATGTTTTAAGAGAAAACTCTCAACCTGCTGTACTTCTAGAACTTGGTTATCTAAGTTCTACAAAAGATGAACGAAATATTAATTCCGCCTCTTATAGAAGTAAAATTGCAGATGCAGTAGTAGACGGCTTATCCGATTATTTCTCTAACTAAAAAAAGCAATCATTTAGAAGATTAGTTTCTTCTAAATGATTGCTTTTTCATTTACCCATTTCTTCTGAATCGAGCAAAATCGTAACTGGCCCGTGATTGATAATTTTTACGTCCATAAAAGCGCCGAATACGCCTGTCTCAACGACGAACCCTGCTTCTGCAAGTTTCGTATTAAATAAGTCATAAAGTGCTTCTGCTTTCTCTCCTGGTGCTGATTTTGTAAAGCTAGGACGTTTCCCCTTACTTACATCGGCATATAAGGTAAACTGAGAGACGCTTAAAATCGCCCCACCTTGTTCTGCTAAAGAGATATTCATCTTCTCTGAATCATCTTCAAAGATTCGTAATCCAGTCACTTTTTTCGCCATATAATCAACGGTTTCTGGAGTATCACTGTGTGTAAATCCAACTAGCAAACAAAGCCCTCCAGCAATCTCACTAATTACTTCTTCTTCCACACTTACGGAAGCCTCATAACACCTTTGCAGTAGCACGCGCATCTCTTTCACTCCTTTAATTCATTAAACGTCTCACTGTATAGACATCTGGAATTTGTTTGATTTTATCTACCACTCGTTGCAGATGATTGATATTATGAATTTGAAGCGTAACAACTAGTGTCGCCATTTTATTATTATCTACCTTGGCATTAACGCCATTAATATTCGAAGTTAAGCTATTAATAACTTGCAGAATATCATTTAGTAGACCATTACGATTATATCCGAAAATTTCGATATCCACGTTATAATCATTTTTCGCTTGAGAATCTGCGTCTTCCCAATCTACTTCAATTAACCGTTCTGCTTCAATTGTTTGGACATTGGGACAATCTTGGCGATGAATAGAAATTCCACGACCTTTAGTAATATAACCAACTATTTCATCTCCTGGTACGGGATTACAACAACGCGAAAGTCGAATGAGTAAATTACCCACACCTTGGACGACAACACCTGCATTATGTTTGATTTTCAATTTTTCATTATTGGCGTCTGAATTAGAAGGTTTGTTTTCGGTTTGAGTGAGTAGTTTCTCTGTTTCCGCCTCAAGTTCACGTTCTTTTCGAAGCTTTTCAGTTAATCGATTAGCAACTTGCAATGCTGTAATACCGTTATATCCAACAGCCGCAAAAAGATCATCTTCATGAGAAAAATTCAGCTTATCTGCAAGCTTACGAAGATTTTCTGGTAACATAATTTTTTTAGGCTCAAATCCAAGTTGTCTAATTTCTTTTTCTACTAAGTCACGTCCCTTTTCGACATTTTCTTCTTTAGCTTGTCGTTTAAAGAACTGTTTAATTTTATTTCTAGCTTGAGATGTCTGGACGAGTTTCAACCAATCACGGCTTGGTCCATAAGAATGTTTGGAAGTTAAAATATCAATAATATCGCCTGTTTTTAGCTTATAATCTAAAGTGACAATTTTACCGTTAATTTTTGCGCCAATTGTCTTATTACCAATTTCCGTATGCACGCGGTAAGCAAAATCAAGTGGCACAGAGCCATTTGGCAGCTCATACACATCTCCTTTGGGCGTAAACACATACACAACATCTGAAAATAAATCGAGTTTTAAACTTTCCATAAATTCTTCTGCATTATCTGATTCATTTTGATATTCTAATATTTCTCGGAACCAAGTTAATTTATTATCAAAAGAAGTTTTTGAATTAACTACTTTTCCTTCTTTATAAGCCCAATGTGCTGCAACCCCATATTCAGCGATTTGATGCATTTCATGTGTTCGAATTTGTACTTCGAGTGGCTCGCCTTGAGGACCAATTACAGTCGTATGAATTGATTGATACATATTTGATTTAGGCATCGCAACATAATCTTTAAAGCGACCTGGCATTGGTTTCCAACGTGTATGAATGATTCCAAGCACCGCATAACAGTCCTTAATGCTGCTAACAACAATCCGAACGGCTAATAAATCATAAATTTCATTAAATTGTTTATTTTGTTCCGTCATTTTTCGGTAAATGGAATAAATATGTTTTGGTCGTCCAGAAATGTCTGCTTGAATATTAAGTTCATCGAGGTTTTCATTAACACCATCAATAACATCATTCAAATAACGCTCTCTTGCATCTCGCTTTTGTTTCATCAAGTGAACGATACGATAATATTGCTGTGGATTTAAATAACGCAGCGCTGTATCTTCCAGTTCCCATTTTACGCGAGAAATCCCTAAGCGATGTGCAAGTGGTGCAAAAATTTCTAAAGTTTCATTCGCAATTCTACGCTGCTTTTCGACTGGTAAATGCTTTAATGTGCGCATATTGTGTAGACGATCAGCTAGTTTAATGAGAATAACACGAATGTCTTGTGCCATTGCAATAAACATTTTCCGGTGATTCTCAGCCTGTTGCTCTTCATGCGATTTATATTTTATTTTACCAAGTTTAGTAACCCCATCTACAAGCATGGCCACTTCACTACCGAATGCTTCTTCCAAATCGGCAAGTGTGACTGGAGTATCTTCAACCACATCATGTAAAAAACCAGATGCTACTGTGGAGGGGTCCATTCTTAATTCTACTAAAATGCCGGCAACTTGAATTGGATGAATAATATACGGCTCACCTGATTTACGAAATTGCTCTTTATGAGAATCGCGCGCAAATTCATACGCTTTTTTTACAAGCGCAAGATGTTCCTGATTCATATAATGAGAAGCCAAATCAATGACTTGCTCAGCTGTCAGATTTTGTTCTTTCGCCATTTACATTCACCCTCTTATCTACTTGTCATGTACACAACTTAAAAACACCCATAATTGAGTGTTCGAAAAAGATTCTTGTCTAATATTATAGCATGAGGCTACTTTATTTATAAAGCACTTTTCCTTGCTTTTTCACAATTTCTAATTGATTTGGTATTTTTCTTAAAAAAACTACCCCTAAAATATCAGGAGTAGTTTAAATTTTATAATTTCATTAAGATTAAGCGATCGCAACCATTTAATTTTTTATGGCCTTCTAATTCTTTTAGCTCAATTAAAAATGCACAACCTGCAACAATTCCACCCAGTTCTTCTACTAATTTTATAGTAGCTTCAATGGTTCCGCCTGTTGCAAGTAAATCATCTGTAATTAACACACGTTGACCCGGTTTGATAGCATCACTATGCATTGATAATTTATTAGTACCATATTCTAAATCATATTCCATTTCAATGGTTTCACGTGGTAATTTACCAGGTTTACGAACTGGTGCAAAACCGATTCCAAGCGCATAAGCAACTGGACAGCCAATAATAAATCCACGTGCTTCAGGTCCAACAATAATATCGATTTTTAATTCTTTGGCATATTCAACAATTTTATCTGTAGCAAATCGATAAGCCTCTCCATCATTCATTAAAGGAGTAATATCTTTAAAAACAATCCCTTTTTTCGGCCAATCATTAACAATCGCTACGTAATTCTCTAAATCTTTAATTTCCATTTTCAAGTTCCTCCGCATTCGGGTAAATTGATGTTTCCATCATTGATTTCATCCAACTATGAATTTCGTTGTAGTTAGAGTATAACAATTTTTTACGAGTAGTAATTTCTGCTACTTTTTGTTGATAAACAAGTGACTCATCCAGATTACGTTTTCCAACTACTTGATTGACGATAATCTGACCACTTTCCATTTTAGCAAATTCTAAATCAAAAAACACGTTTGACATAAAATCAATTTGTTCTTTGTTCCAACCAAATTTTTGCATTAAACGAGGGGTGTATTTTTCAATAGGAAATGGTTGGAATTTTTTTATTAAGCTATATAACTCAGCAAATGCTGTACGATCCGGGATTGCTGGGATTTGATTCCCTTCAACCGCGTCAAAATGAACAAAGATGCGCGCCGGTTTTATCTCGCGTACAATTGCTTCAATTATTTCGACGTTTGCTGGAATATCTGCAAAAACAAGTTCATCCGCTTGAATCGCTAATTTGAAATCCGTATTTTCATCGACTAAAAGGTAGTTTTGATCCTTTAGTGTTACCGTTGTTCGCTCTTTAAAACAAATATATATACGTGAATCTGTTTTTTCTTGGAGAATTCGTGACCACTCCGCCTTGTTTCGCACATCGAAAAGTTGCCAGTGTGGAATACGAACATCCATCATTCTAAGTTGCGGTTTTTTAATATTATTCCATTCATTTATAGATAACTCACCGACAACATCCACTTCTGCTGAAGGAGCAATTTTTTCTACTAAGTCCCCTACACCAAAACCAATTGCATCAAGGGTAACATCGCTTTTCTTACTACCAAGCATTGTTTTTAAATGTGTTTTATCCGCACCAATTCGCTTTGTCCCTTTTAAATGCATGCCTTCTAGTAGAAATATTGGTTTTGGATTGTCCATACCAAAGGGTGCTAGTTTTTCTAATTGCGTAATGAAAGAAACTGAAACATCAGCTAAATGGATACGCTCTTCTATTTGTAGTGCCTGACGAAAATCTTCCTCTTTAAGAAGATTTGCTTCCTCTTCTAACTTCATTTCTAGCTCACTTAAGTTTTCTACTGGCAAAGTAAGCCCAGCAGCCATCGGGTGACCACCAAAAGCAGTCATTAGCTCTCTATGATTATTAAGCGCTTGATATAAGTGAAAAGAGGCAATACTACGACCAGAACCTTTTGCAACTCCAGTAAGCGAATCTATCCCTAATACAATTGCCGGTCTTGAATAAATATTCACTAATTTAGAGGCAACAATCCCTAAAATTCCAGTATTCCAATCTTCACCACTAACTACTAAAACTTTCCCAAGATGGTCCTTTGCTTCAATGGCTTCAATCGCTAGTTTTGTAGTATCTACCACAATTTGTTTGCGTTCATTATTGGCATCATCAATTTCTTCTGCTAGAAAAAGAGCTTCTTCGGGATCTTCTGTTAACAGCAAGTCGGCTGCTGGATCAGCTGGGCCAAGCCGTCCAACTGCATTCAGTCTTGGAGCGAGTCCAAAGCCAATAGTTTCTTCTGTCGCTTCTTCTAATTTCAAACTAGCTTTTTTAGCTAAAACAGCTAAGCCGATGTTCGCTCCTTCACGCAATTGACGCAAACCTTGTTGCACAAACATTCGATTTTCATCTGTTAAGGAAACCAAGTCGGCAACCGTACCAACTGCAACTAAATCGAGCAATTCTTTAGGTTCTTCCCCAAGAAGCGCATGAGATAATTTATAAGACACCCCCACACCAGCTAGTTCGTCAAATGGATAAGCTGATTTAGGATGTTTTGGATGAATAACGGCGACTGCTTCTGGCATCACTTCTCTTGGCTCGTGATGATCCGTTACAATAACATCTAATCCAATTGCCTTAGCATGCGACATAACCTCGAGTGCGGCGATACCATTATCTACTGTAATGATTAAATCCACACCTTGATTTTTCGCCATATCAAAAGCCGCGATATTAGGACCATAACCTTCTGTAAATCGATTGGGAATATAAAAATCTACATTCGCACCTAAATGCCGCAATGTTTTCATAAGTACTGCAATACTTGTAACACCATCCGCATCGTAATCACCGTAAATAAGCATTTGTTCATTTAATTCGATTGCTTTCTTAATTCGAGCAACTGCTAAATCCATTTCAGCAAATAAGAATGGATCGTAACTTTGATATTTTTCTGGGTGGAAAAATTTATCGAATTGTCCTTGCGTTGTAATCTTTCTTTTCCAAAGTAATTTTGCAAGTGGAAGTGAAATTTTTAGTTGTTCAGCTAATTGAATAGCTTTCTCTTCTTCAGCTTCCTCGATATTCCATAAGTATTTTGAATCAATCACATTACCCCACCTCTCAACCTTCCTATTATATCGAAAATCACTCGAAAAACCAAGAGGAATCTGCAAAACAAAAAACGCCAACATTAAAAGTTGACGTTTTACTATTTATTTAGTCGTATTTGCATTTTTATCCGGTTCGCGTTTTTCTACTTGGGACGAATGAGTTTTCATTGCCTTTGCAGCTGCTAGTTGACGCTCTAATTCTGTTTTTTCTGTCGTTAATTGTTTTAATTTTTTCTTCATACTGCGTGATTTAGTAATATTTAAGAAGAAAATAATCAAACAACCACAAAGCACTGAGCCTAAAATAATTAAAATAAGTGGCCAATCTGCTTGAAGAAATAAGAAATTAACTTCTACTGGATCTACATTAATAACAGCGAATATCGCAATAATAAGTGCTAAAATAATTCCGACAATCACTTGCCATTGAATTTTGTTTTCTTTCATCTTTTTCTCCTCCTCGCCATGATTATCTTAGTATTTACCCGTTTCCATCCTAATAAAAACAGCCGAATTCCCTTCTTTGAAATTCGGCCATCTTTTTTAAATTACAGGTTGTCCATTATTACGTTGTTTTTTCTTTTTAACTGTACTAATTGGACCTTTTTTGCGTAGTTGTCTTGCTTTAAATACGTACCAAAGTTGCATCGCCATAAATATCGAGGAGAATACACTAGATACAAGCCCAACAAGTAAAGCAATCGAGAAGTTTAGTATGGATTCACTACCGAATAATACTAACGCAAGAACTGTGAAAACAACTGTTAGAATAGTATTAATCGAACGAGTGAAGGTTTGACGTAATGCCTTATTAACAGCATCGGCAATCTCTTCTTTCGTTTTGAAACGCTGCATTTTCGTACTAATATCCCGTATTCGGTCAGCGGTGACTATTGTATCATTTATCGAATAACCGATAACTGTTAGAACCGCAGCAATAAAGGTTAAATCTACCTCCAGCCTTGTTATACTGAAGAAGATAAAGATAATAAATGCATCAAATAGTAAGGATAAAATCGCAGCAATTCCCATATAAAACTCAAAGCGGATTGCAATGTAAATAACGATTAATATCGATGCAATTCCAAGCGCTAAGAAACCATTTTTTGCAAGTTCTTTTCCGACAGTTGGCGACACGGTGCTAATACTTGGTTCATGCTTATATTTGTCTTCAAAATAATTTTTAAATTTAGCTACTTCATCTTGTGATAACGTTCCTTTATAAGAAACAACGGCTGTTTTTGAACCAGAGCCTTGAAAAACAATATCATCAGATGGCATGCCAATATTATCTAGGTCTTTTTTAATTTGTGTTTCTGTTAAAGTATGGTCAGCAGTGACTTCTGCTCGAGTCCCACTGGCAAAATCAATACCCAAATTCAATCGGAACACAGAGAGTATAACGATCCCAATAATGACTATTCCAGCGAAAATAGATAAGAATAATCGGTGATGTTTAACAAAATCAAAACGATCAAAATGTGTTTTTAAGTTAAAGCTGTTAATGCCTTCATGTAAATTATGAATATCTTTACGTCTAACTGCAAAGAAAGCAGGTTTATTATTAAGCCAGTTACTTTTCACTAGTAGTCCAAGAAGGAATCTTGATCCCCATACCGCAGTCAAGAAACTCACTAAAATACTAATAATCAGCACTGTTGCAAAACCTTTAATCGAGCTTGTACCAAAATAGAATAGTACTCCGGCTACAATTAATGTTGTTAAGTTCCCATCCAAAATTGCACGGAACGCTTCTTTTCCACCAACTTCAAAGGCAGCTTTTGTCGACCTTCCAACTTTGATTTCCTCTTTTATCCGCTCGTAGGTGATTACGTTCGCGTCAACAGCCATACCTATCCCCAGAATCAATCCTGCAATCCCTGGAAGAGTTAGTGTGGCATGAAGTAAACTTAGTATTAGTAGAACTAAATAAGTGTATGCAATAAGTGTCACTGAAGCAATCACACCTGGTAAACGATATACAGCCATCATGAAAATAAAGATTGCAATAACACCAATAATACCAGCTAAAATAGTTTCTTGTAATGCATCTTGGCCGAATTGTGCACCAACAGAAGTAGAATACACTTCTTTCATTTGAACAGGAAGTGCCCCAGCATTAAGAAGATCTGCTAAATCTTTCGCTTCTTCTGTTGTAAAATTACCAGAAATCTCCACTTTATCTGTATCAAGAACACTACTTACATTTGGTGCCGATAAGTAAGCTGGATTTTCCTTTTCACGTTCGACTTTATATTTTTGTCCTTCTTTCCAATCTAGCCAAATAACTAATTGATTATCAGGTGCTTCTGCTAAAATGGTTTTGGTTACATCAGCAAATTTATCTGCACTTTTTAGTTTTAAGGTAACGATTGCATTGTTATTTGCATCAAATGCTTGTTTTGCTCCCCCTGCAACAAGGTCACTACCATTCATCATCATTTTGTCATTTGCATCTCTAAATGATAACTGGGCGGTGGTGGATAACATTTTTCTTGCTTCTGCTTGGTCAGTTACCCCTGCAAGTTGAACTCGAATACGGTTATCTCCCTCGATTTGAATACTTGGTTCCGCCACTCCTAATGAATTAACCCGTTTATCGAGTGCTGTTACAGTATCTGTTAGCGTTTGCTTAGATACAGTTCCTTCTCCATCAGCAGGTGAAACTTCATAAAGAACTTCAAAACCACCTTGAAGATCTAGACCAAGGTTAATGTTTTGCATAACCATTTTTGCGGTGCCAAATACAGCACCAAAGATAATTGCAACTACTAGAAAGAATATAATTATCTTACTCTTTTTTACCATTTTTGTTTCGTTCCTCCCTCATCTAAACCATAACAAATCCAGTCTATCAACAAATTGTTACGCTTTATGTACTCATTTGTCAGCAGACTGTTCATCTTCCATATTCGGTTGAAGCTCGCTTTCTACTGTTGAAATATGGCTATTTGATTGTTGTTCAGCTGTCTTCGTAATAAATTGCATTAATTGTCCAATTTTCATTTGCATAACGTCATTTATTCTTTCATGCAAAGCTGGGGCAGGTCTATTTTTCCATTTTTCTTCTGTTAAAAATGCCCAAATGTGGCTGGCCTTGATTTCTCGGTAGCCTAATATATGAAAATCCTCCACTTTGATTAAAATCGCTGGTTCTAAATCCTCATACCAAGCTGAAAATGAATCCGTCATCAAGTCATCCCCTTTCTTAAACAATAAGCATATTCCCATTTTATCTAAAAATCAGCTAAATGGGAAGTATAAGCTCTAAAATATGATGATTAAAAAATGCCATTTCACCGTTTAAAGGGAAATGGCATTTTTAGTTTGCTTATTATTTGTTGTCTTCAGTAACTTCAGTGTCATCAGAAGTTGTTTCTGCAACAGCTGGAGTAGAAACCGCGCTGCCTTTTTCAAGTACAGTTCTTACTGCATTACGGTCAAATGTTAATTTGCTGTTTCCGCATTTTAAAATAACTGTGCCATCTTCAATTGCTTCTACAACACCATGAAGTCCACCAATAGTGATAATTTTATCACCTTTCGCTAAACTACTTTGCATATTTTGTACTTCTTTTTGACGTTTTTGTTGAGGTCTGATTAATAGGAAATAAAACAGAACAATCATCAAAATAATTGGTATAAATGTTACAATACCGCCCATATTTTCCAACTCCTTTCGATACTTTATATATATTAGAAATTTTTTGCATCAGGACGATTAAATCCGTATTGCTCAAAAAATTCTTCCCTAAAATCAGCAAGACGATCTTCCATAATAGCGGAACGAACTTGCTTCATTAAGTTTAACAGAAAATGAAGATTATGATAAGTTGTAAGTCTAATTCCAAAAGTTTCTTCACAACGAATCAAATGTCGAATGTATGCACGGGAGTAATTCTTACAAGTATAACAATCACAATTTTCATCAATTGGACGGAAATCATGTGTAAACTTAGCATTTTTAATTACCAAGCGCCCATTGGATGTCATACAAGTACCATTACGTGCTATACGAGTAGGTAGAACACAATCAAACATGTCAATCCCACGAATCACACCATCAATTAATGAGTCAGGTGAACCTACGCCCATTAAATAACGTGGTTTATTAGCTGGCAATAGCGGTGTAGTGTGTTCCAAAACACGATTCATAACATCTTTTGGCTCACCAACCGATAACCCGCCGATTGAATATCCTGGAAAGTCTAGCGAAACCAAGTCTTTGGCACTTTGAGCTCTTAAATCTTCGTAAGCTCCACCTTGGACGATACCAAACAAACCTTGGTCTTCTGGTCTTGCATGTGCTTTTAAGCCACGTTCAGCCCAGCGAGATGTTCGCTCTACTGATTTTTTCATATATTCATGTGAAGCTGGATATGGTGGGCATTCATCAAAACTCATCATAATGTCTGACCCAAGTGCATTTTGAATTTGAATTGCTTTTTCTGGTGATAAGAAAAGTTTGTCTCCATTTAAGTGATTACGGAAATGAACGCCCTCTTCTTTGATATCACGCATTTTACTCAAACTAAACACCTGAAAACCACCTGAATCGGTTAAGATAGGTTGATCCCAGTTCATAAATTTATGTAGTCCGCCTGCTTCCCTAATTAGCTCTTCACCAGGACGTAACCATAAGTGATAGGTGTTGCTTAAAATAATTCCTGCGCCCATCGCTTTTAACTCTTCAGGCGACATTGTTTTTACCGTTGCAAGTGTTCCAACTGGCATAAACATAGGCGTATCAAATGTGCCGTGCGGTGTATGGATTTTACCGAGACGAGCACCTGTTTGTTTATCTGTTTTTATTAGTTCATAACGAATGGCAGACATGTGTTACCTCTTTCTTATTTACTCTATTCACTAGCATAACGAAAAATGCGTACGAAAACAAGCTTTTATATTATTTTTTCGCAATTTAATGAATAAACATCGCATCACCAAAACTAAAGAAGCGATATTGTTGCTCTACAGCATGGTTATAGGCTGTTAAAATTTTATTCCGATCTGATAAAGCGGATACAAGCATAATTAATGTAGACTTTGGTAAGTGAAAGTTAGTAATTAAAGCATCTACCGCCTGAAAAGTATAGCCTGGGGAGATAAAAATCTCTGTCCAACCAGATTCAGCGACTAACTTTCCGTTATGACGGCTTGCAATAGTTTCTAAAGTTCTTATTGAAGTAGTTCCAACTGCCACTACTTTCCCACCATTTTCTTTTATCGTATTAATTCGCTCTGCCGCTTCTTCTGTTAAGCGATAAAATTCGGAATGCATTTTATGATTTTCCGTATCTTCCACATCCACCGGCCGGAAAGTCCCGAGCCCAACATGGAGCGTTACAAAAATAATTTCAATGCCTTTTGCTTTAATTTTATCCAGTAAATCTTCTGTAAAATGAAGTCCTGCTGTAGGTGCCGCAGCAGAGCCATTTTCTTTTGCATAAACGGTTTGATAACGATCTTGATCCGCCAGTTGTTCTTTAATGTATGGCGGTAGTGGCATTTCTCCAAGCTGTTCTAAAACTTCATAAAATATCCCTTCATAAGAGAACTCTAAAATTCGTCCGCCATGTTCTAATTCTTCTAGACATGTGGCAGTTAATGCGCCATTTCCAAAAGTAATTGTCGCGCCTTGACGAATTCTTTTCGCTGGTTTTACTAAAGTTTCCCAAGTATTTCCTGCTTTTTGTTTAAGTAGTAGCACTTCGATATGCGCACCTGTCTCCTCTTTTATACCATGAAGTCTTGCTGGAAGGACACGAGTATCATTTAGTACTAGTGCATCTCCTTTATTCAAATAGCTTAATATATCTGTGAAATGCCGATCTTCTATTTCACCGGATACTTTATCTAACACCATTAATCGGCTTGCTGTTCGATCAAGTAATGGGGTTTGTGCAATTAATTCCTCTGGTAATTCAAAATCAAAATCTTCTACTCTCATGCTTTATACCTCTTTTTCATAACTTATTCCTAAATGTTTATAAGCAATTTCCGTCGCAATACGTCCTCTTGGCGTTCTTTGTAAAAAGCCAATTTGGAGTAAATAGGGTTCTTGCATATCTTCAATGGTTTCACGTTCTTCACCAATACTTGCTGCAATTGTATCAAGTCCAACAGGCCCACCTCGAAATGACTGAATGATTGTATGAAGTAATTTTTGGTCAATTGTATCTAATCCTCGTGGATCCACTTGAAGTAAAGTGAGTGCTTCTTTTGCTAATTTTTCTGTAACGGTTCCATTTCCTCTAACTTGTGCAAAATCTCGAACACGCTTTAATAACCGGTTGGCAATCCGTGGGGTTCCTCTTGAACGTCTGGCAATTTCTCGAGCGCCTAAATCGTCTATTTTTGTATCTAAAATATTCGCTGTTCTTAAGACTATTTCAGTTAATTGTTCTTCTGTATAAAACTCTAAATGGTCAATCACACCAAATCTATCTCGAAGTGGCGCTGATAACAAACCAGCACGAGTAGTTGCACCAATTAGTGTAAACGGAGGCAAATCAAGTCGTACTGATCGCGCTGTTGGACCAGTTCCAATGACTATATCAAGGCAATAATCTTCCATTGCCGGATATAACACTTCTTCAATTGCTCGTGATAAACGATGAATTTCATCAATAAATAAAACATCACCTGGCTCTAAACTTGTTAGAATGGTTGCGAGATCACCTGGTCGCTCAATCGCTGGTCCACTTGTTGTTTTAATTTGGCTGCCCATTTCAGAAGCAATCACCATTGCTAAAGTCGTTTTACCAAGTCCTGGTGGTCCATATAAGAGAACATGATCCAATGCTTCATTTCGGAGTGTAGCCGCTTCAATAAAAACAGTTAAATTATTTTTCACTTTGTCTTGTCCGATATATTGTGAAAGGGTTTGTGGCCGCAAACTAGTTTCAAAAGATACTTCTTCTGAATCTACCGTTTCACTTGAAATAATTCGTTCATCCATGCCACAAGCTCCTCTCTATTTTGTCATTAATCTGAGTGCTAACTTAATATATGAGTCACTCGTTAAGTTTTCTTCTTTAGCTAATTTTGGTATTACTTTTTTTAATTCTCTTGAACTATAACCAAGTGCCTCTAAAGCTAAAACAGCTTCTTCTAACGATGGTGTTAGTCCTGCAACCATATCATTTTCTGGTGCATTATAAACAATCTCATTTGTTACAACATCCGCTAATTTACCTTTTAAATCGAGGATAATTTGGCGTGCTGTTTTTTTGCCAACACTTGGGAATTTCGTTAGATAAACATCATCTTCTGACTCTATCGCAGTAATTAAAGGTACCACGTCCCCAGAAGCAATAATAGCAAGCGCGCTCTTAGGTCCAATACCAGAAACACTTAGTAATTTTTTAAATAAGTAACGTTCTTCTGTTGATTGAAAACCAAAAAGTGAAATATTATCTTCACGAACATGCTGATATAAAAATACCTGTGCCTCTGTTCCTTCAAGGCGCTGAAAGGAAAACGGATTTCCTGTAATAATTTGATAGCCAATTTGCCCAGTTTCGACAACGATATATTCTGGTGTAATTGTGGTGATAGTTCCTTTTATGTAATCGTACAATTTTTTCGTCCCCTTTTCGTTTCACGTCATACATTATATGATAGCATAAAATGGAACATCTGTACTAGTTTTTGTTAATAAAAGAAATTGGTTTTTGTTTACATAATATTATTATTGTCATCTTATAAGGATTGAATACTTTCTTTAATAACCTCGATAGAATGATTCCATGCTTTTTGTTCTTCCTTATTTAGTTTTAAGGATATTATTTCCTTCACACCATTTTGACTTAAAACTGCTGGTACGCCGATTGCTAAATTACTCTGCCCATATTCTCCATCTAAAATACAAGATACTGTGAGCGCACGCTGACTACCACTAAATATATGACGACAAATCTCCACAATTGTTCCAGCAATTCCGTATTCTGTACAACCTTTTTGATGATAAATCTCAAAGCCAGTATCACGAGCAGCTTCACCTATTTGTTTTAAATCAAGTGCATATTCTAGTTTTTCCATGCTATACTCATTCACTGGTTTTCCATAAATCGATGAATGTGACCATACTGGGAACTGAGAATCTCCGTGTTCTCCAAGAATAAACGCATCAATACTTTGAGCAGCAATGTCTAATTTCTCTGCTAATAAACGTCGTAATCTAGTCGTATCAAGCCAAACCCCAGTCCCAAGCACTCGTTCTCTTGGTAACCCTGAAAGTTTCCACACTTGATATGTAATAATATCGCAAGGATTCGTTGCAACTAAGAAAATCCCTTTAAATCCGCCTTTCATCATTTCAGGAATGATACTACTAACGATTCTAGAAGTACTTTTTAACTCATCCAATCTAGTTTGCCCTTCTTTAAGTGGACCAGCTGTTACGGTAATTACAGCAATATCAACATCCGCACAATCACTTGCCTCACGTACAGAAATATCCATTTTCCCAGGCATAAACGCCGCTGCATCCGCCAAATCTTTCCTATTTCCTTCAGCTCGATCTTTATTTAAGTCAACTAGAATTAACTCTTCTATAAATTTTTGATTAACAAAAGCATGTGCTGCTGCAGTTCCTACATTCCCCGCACCAATTATCATAACTTTACGTGATTTCATTTTTTTGTTCCTCCTACTTATTCATTTAAAACACCCCTATTCGGATTTTTTCAGAAAGGGGTGTGTTTATTTAGCGCTTAATTTATTTCAGCGTTGGTATAAACTTCTTGTACATCATCATCATCTTCTAATGCTTCCATCATTTTATCAAATTGTGTTTTGTTCGTTTCCGCAATTTCATTATATACGGTTGGAAACATAGATAGTTCTGCTGTTGCAAAAGTATATCCAGCCAGTTGTAAGGCATCTTTGACTTCTGAAAATGCTCCAGGATCAGTAAAAATTTCAAAAACATCATCATTAACTTCTACATCATCTGCACCAGCTTCAATCGCCTCAAGCATAAATTCTTCTTCATCTACAGTTAATCCCTCTCGTAAAATCACTAAGTATCCTTTACGGTCGAACATATAACTAACGCTTCCAGTCTCTCCCAAACTACCTCCGTTCTTATTAAAAGCTACACGAACGTTTGTACTTGTTCGATTTTTATTATCTGTAAGTGTATGAACTAAAACGGCAATTCCGCCTGGTGCATAACCTTCGTATGTTACTTCATCATAATTTTCTCCATTTGTATTGCCCGCAGCTTTATCAATCGCACGTTTAATATTATCATTAGGCATATTAACAGCCTTTGCTTTATCCATGACTAAACGTAGTGATGGATTCAGATTCGGGTCGGGCCCTTTTTTTGCTGCAACAAAAATTTCTCTTGCTAACTTTTGAAATACTTTGGAACGCTTAGAATCTTGCGCATTTTTACGACCTTGAATATTATTCCATTTTGAATGACCTGACATCTGTTTCACTCCTTTTAGTAAAGATAAAGTTTTTCTATTAAAATTCTAACGTAAAAGATAACTATTCGCAACAAAAAAAGTTACCACAACAAGTGTGATAACAGTTGATTTAGGTTGTTTGTAATCGGTGAACATGATACGTTCCTAATTTGTTCGCTGTTCCACCTAAAAGAGTAATTTCCTCCAAAGCATTCATAACTAGCACTTCCTTTTCATCAGAAAGCACATCAATTAAGAAAAAGTATTCGCCAAGTGAGGTTTTAAGAGGTCTTGATTCAATTTTGCTTAAATCAATATTCCGCCAAGCAAAAGTGGATAATACTTTATGTAATGCACCCGGTAAATTATTAGGTAAGATAACTGAAATAGATGTTTTTTCTTCTTCTTTTGGTAACAACAAGTTGACTGCTTTTCGACTTAAAACAAAAAATCTGGTTTGATTTAATTCTAAGTCTTGTGCATCCTCCTTCACAATTTCAAGCCCATATTCAGTGGCCGCCATACGTGGAGCAATGGCTGCAACAAGCTCGCTAGGATTGTTACTGACCCACTTTGCAGCATAAGCAGTAGAAGGCGTTACTTCTCGCTCTACCCCATACAATTCAGCCTGTAAAAAAGTATGACATTGTGCTAAGGCTTGCGGATGCGACATCACTTTTTGAACTGACTTCCAAGCTCCCGCATGCGCAGGGTGTACCATTAAATGTTGCGCAATTGGTAAAACAATTTCTGCTACTACAGGAACACTTGAAAAATGAAATAAGTAATCTAGTGTAATATTGACACTTCCCTCAATTGTATTTTCAATTGGAACAACTGCCACATCTACTTCTTCTTTTTCAATCGACATAATACAATCAGGAATTGTACTTTTTGCAATCATTTCCTCTTTTGGAAAAGCTTTCGCTGCTGCTGCATGTGTAAAAGAAGCAGCAGGACCTAAATAAGCAATTTTCATTTTCAACTCTCCTTTTTAGTGTAGCTAGGAAAAAAGCGTGCACCAAATGAATGGCGCAGCACTTTGTTTAATCCATAAATTCAAATTCATAGTCAAGCAGGCGAACAATATCGCCGTCTTTGGCACCACGTTTTCTAAGTGCTTCATCTACGCCCATCGCACGAAGTTGACGCGCAAAACGACTAATAGAAGCATCTCTTTCAAAGTTGGTCATTGTGAATAAGCGTTCAATTTTCGTTCCACTTAAGACAAATGTACCATCAGGTTCTCTTGTAATTTCAAAATCAGGTTCTTCCGCAACATACTTATAAAGAACCGTATCTTCATCTTCTTGTTCCAAAATTTCGTTAAGGGGAAATTCTGATGTTGTTTCTAATTTATCTGCAATAGCAAGCAGTAATTCGCGAAGCCCTGTTTTCGTTACAGCTGAAATCGGAAACACTGGAATATCTTCCGCTATTTTAGTTTTAAATTCTTTTAAATTTTCTTCTGCATCCGGCATATCCATTTTGTTTGCTACAATGATTTGTGGACGCTCCATTAAACGTAAATTATACTGTTCTAGTTCATTATTTATTGCCACATAGTCTTCAAATGGTACTCGTCCTTCTGAACCAGACATATCGATTACATGCACAATAACACGTGTTCTTTCAATATGGCGTAGGAATTGATGACCTAAGCCAACACCTTGACTTGCTCCTTCAATAAGTCCTGGTAAATCGGCCATAACAAAACTACGCCCATCACCAGCATCTACCATACCTAGATTAGGAACAATCGTAGTAAAATGATATGCCGCAATTTTGGGTCTTGCTGCGGATACTACTGATAATAAAGTCGATTTACCAACACTTGGGAAGCCTACTAAACCAACATCTGCTAATACTTTAAGTTCTAATTGAACATTTCTTTCTTGCCCTGGTTCACCATTTTCGGAGAGTTCAGGAGCTGGGTTTGCTGGTGTTGCAAATCGTTTGTTTCCGCGTCCGCCACGACCAGCTTTGGCAATAACTGCACGCTGACCATGCGCAACTAAATCAGCAATAATTTCTCCTGTATCTATATCTTTTACAATCGTTCCTTGTGGTACTTTCACGACTAAATCTTGTGCCCCGCGTCCATGCATACTTTTACTCATGCCATGTTCACCATGTTCTGCTTTAAAAATTCGTTTAAAGCGAAAATCTACTAATGTTCGTAAACCTTCATCTACAACAAATACAACATCTGCACCTTTACCACCGTCGCCTCCAGCAGGACCACCGTTTGGTACAAATTTCTCGCGACGGAATGCCACCATACCGTCCCCACCATTACCAGCTTTCACATAAATCTTTACCTGATCTACAAACATAATTTTATATTCTCCCGTTCCTTAAAAGTCTTATCTTTCATTATAACGAATAAACTATACATCTGTCACTATATTTATTTTTATTTTTTGAAGCATAAAAAAAGTGTGCCAAATGAACAGTCTCATTTGGCACACTTTCAACGTATTATTTAAAGGCTTGCGCTGCTTTAACTGCTTTATGCCAGCCCTCATATAAACCTTCTCGTTCTTCTTCCTTCATTTCTACTTCAAAACGATTATCCAGTTTCCAATGTTTTTTGATTTCGTTTTTATCTTTCCAAACACCTACTGCAAGTCCTGCTAAGAAAGCAGCTCCTAGTACTGTTGTTTCTTTATTTTCTGGACGCTCCACTGGAACACCTAGAATATCAGATTGGAATTGCATTAAGAAATTATTGGCAGATGCTCCACCGTCTACACGTAATGTTTTTAATTTTATACCGGAATCTTGTTCCATGGCATAAAGTACATCTCTTGTTTGATATGCAAGTGATTCTAATGTCGCACGAATAAATTGTTCCTTTTCGGTACCACGAGTTAAACCAAATACTGCACCACGAACATCTGAATCCCAGTACGGCGCACCAAGGCCAACAAATGCTGGCACAACATAAACACCATCTGTAGACTCAATACGACTAGCATAATTTTCAGAGTCACTTGATTGTCGAACCATTCGTAAGCCATCACGTAACCACTGAATTGCAGAACCGGCAACAAAAATACTACCTTCTAATGCATATTCTACTTTGCCGTCAATTCCCCAAGCAAGTGTTGTAAGTAAACCGTTTTCGGAACGTACTGCTTTTTCTCCTGTATTCATTAATAAGAAACAACCAGTTCCATAAGTATTTTTAGCCATCCCTTTTTCAAAACACCCTTGACCAAATAATGCAGCTTGTTGGTCACCAGCAATACCAGCTACCGGAACTTCCTCACCAAAGAAGTGATAAGGAACCGTATTCGCATACACTTCTGAAGATGGGCGAACTTCTGGCAACATTGCTTTCGGAATATTAAGCATTTCTAGAAGTTCATCATCCCATTCTAAATCATAAATATTATAAAGTAGTGTACGAGAAGCATTGGAATAGTCCGTAATATGAGCACGACCACCAGTTAATTTCCAAACTAACCAAGTATCAATCGTTCCAAAAAGTAATTCACCTTTTTCTGCGCGTTCTTGTGCCCCGTCCACTTTATCTAAAATCCAGCGAGCTTTTGTCCCAGCAAAATATGGATCAATTAAAAGCCCAGTTTTAGAGCGAATGGTATCTTCATAACCATCTTTACGAAGTTGTTTACAAATATCCTCTGTTTGACGAGATTGCCAAACAATGGCATTATATATTGGATTTCCGCTTTCTTTGTCCCAAATAACAGTTGTTTCACGTTGGTTTGTAATACCAATACCAGCGATTTCTTTGGATGAAATATTTGTTTTTAATAAAACACCAGCAATTACAGCTAAAATGGAGGCCCAAATTTCATTGGCACTATGTTCTACCCAACCTGGTTTAGGAAAAATCTGATCAAATTCTTCTTGTGCAACGCCAATTACTTCTCCTTCTTCATCAATAATCATCGCTCTTGAACTTGTTGTCCCTTGATCAAGTGCTAAAATATATTTCTTTTCCATGTAAAATTCCTCCTCTAGTTTTAAGTACACGAAAGCCATGAGACTCTCGTTTTTAGCTAGTAAAATGCTAGCTTATGCTAAATCTTTTTTCTTGTCGAGTTGTGCGGTTAGAATAAGGATTAAAATAAATAATACAGCGAACACCCAAAGCCACATGCCATATTCACCATTAACAATTGCATTATAACCTAAAGCACCTAACGCGCCTCCCATGATTGGTCCTAGAACTGGAACCCATGAGTATTCCCAATCAGATCCACCTTTACCTGAAATCGGCCAAACGAAATGCGCAATTCTTGGTCCAAGGTCACGTGCAGGATTGATGGCATAACCTGTTGTTCCACCTAAAGACATACCAATGGCAATAATTAAAGCACCAACAACAAGTGGATTTAAACCATCTGAGAAAGTATTTGCTCCAAGGGAAAGTAAACCAAAAACTAATACAAAAGTACCTAATGCTTCACCAAAAAAATTAGAAGTAAAATGGCGAATTGCTGGTGCTGTTGCAAATACTCCTAGTTTAGTAGGTTTGTCTTCTGTTTGTTTCCAGTGAGGATAGTAATGTAACCAAACCAGTGTTGCACCAATAAATGCCCCAATAAACTGAGCAATAATGTAAGGCAAGACATAATCCCAAGGGAATTCACCTGCTAATGCCATCCCAACTGTAACAGCTGGGTTAAGATGCCCCATACTCATATATCCTGAAACATAAACACCCATTGTAACACCTAGCCCCCAAGCAAAAGTAACAACGACCCAGCCAGCGTTCTCTGCTTTGGATTTTCTCAGCGATACGCCTGCTACAACACCTGCACCTAAGATAATTAGGATTGCTGTACCAATTAATTCCCCTAAAAATTGTGTTGCCAAACTTGTGTCAATCATCTTTTCCAACTCCTTCTTCTTGCTTATTTGTAGCACCGGAATTTCCTTTTACTAGTCCCCTTACATTCCGATTATCAATTAACTTCAACAAAAAATGACAATCAAAACTTAGGCAAACTAGTGCCTTGCATCGTTTCGATTGTCATCTCTTCTCCTGACATGTTAATTAACTTGAGTCTATTTAACCATATCAAGAAAACGCTGTCAATCAAACGACTTGTCCCATTTTTCACAATGTATGTATCTTTATCTGCCTCTTTACATTTACCCCAATTCAACAGGTTTATAACCCAATTATTAGAAAAAATTTCACAAAGAAAAGCCTACAAAAAAACCGCCACAAAGTGACGGTTTTTAATTCATATTATGCTTCTTGTACTTCAGGATAAACGCTCACTTTTTTCTTGTCGCGTCCCATACGTTCAAAACGTACAACGCCATCAGTTTTAGCGAATAAAGTATCATCGCCTCCACGTCCTACGTTAGTTCCTGGATAGATTTTAGTACCACGTTGACGGTAAAGGATAGATCCACCAGTAACAAATTGTCCGTCCGCACGTTTTGCACCTAATCGTTTTGATTCAGAGTCACGTCCGTTAGAAGTCGAACCGCCACCCTTTTTGTGCGCAAAATGTTGAATATCAAATTTTAACATGAAATTCCACCTCCTATTTGGAGTTAATTTTTATATGATCAGGATAGCTGTACGCTAATGACCTTAGTTGATTTTCCATCCCTGTAAGCAAGATTTGGACCACTTCATCGCTCACATAATCAGCAGGTACAGAATAGTAAAGGTAACCCTCTGACTCTTCTAACACAGGTTCAAAGTCCCGTACTTCCGAAATAGCATTCACCATTCCAAAAGCAATTGACGAAGCTCCTGCACAAACCAAATCACTACCATGTTCGGCAAAATCGGCATGTCCACTCATTGTAAAAGAAATTATTTGGTTTTTTTCTCGCAAAACATCGACTTGAATCATTTGTTTCGTCCTTTCAAATTAAGCATTGATAGCATCAATAGTTAATTTTGTGTAAGGTTGACGATGACCTTGTTTTTTGTGGTAGTTCTTTTTCGGTTTATATTTATAAACTGTCAATTTCTTCGCACGGCCTTGTTTTTCAACTTTAGCTGTTACAGTTGCTCCTTCCACGAATGGAACGCCAACTTTAGCGGAATCTCCGCCTACGAATAGAACTTTATCAAAAGTAACAACATCACCAACTTCACCTGCTAATTTCTCAACATAGATTTCTTGGCCTGCTTCTACTTTGATTTGTTTCCCACCTGTTTCAATAATTGCGTACATACTTGCACCTCCTCATATACTAAGACTCGCCATCACAGGGGATTTACACATGGTAAATACTTAACCCAGCTCTGTGCGGTTGTAGCTTGGTGCGCTACAAACATAACAGTAAAATGATAGCATAAAGAAGTCACTACTGTCAATTAAATATTCATTTTACTTCTCTACTCTTAGAATTTGATAAAATGGTATCCGCTCATCTGCTATTTCCCAGTTAACTGGCGCCTCATTTAAAGTATTTAAATCAAGGAAAGTATCTAACACATCTTCCGTTGTAATGACTTGTACAGTTTCCGGGTCACTTTGCATAATTCCTGTGAGTTCCCGCTCTAATTGATAAGCAAGGGTTTCTTTGGAAGCGACATGTCCTGTTCCATAACAAACTGGGCAAGGAACTGTTGTCGCCTCTAAAAAGGACTGTTGTTTCTTTCGTCTCGTAAGCTGAAGAAGCCCTGACTGCGAAAGTGCTGCCATTTGAGTTGTAGTATACTCTTCTCGTGATTGTTGTTCTATTACTTCATATAGCTCTGTATAGCCCATTTCAGACATGCCACCGATAAAGTCAACTAGAATCATTCCACTCATATTACGAAGACGAATCTGCCTAAATATTTCTGGAACAGCTTTTTGGTTAATAAGCTCCACCGTCTTTTCTTTTTCAGTAGTCCCTTTATAGCGACCAGAATTCACATCAATAACCCACATTGCTTCTGTTTTTTCAATAAATAAAGAAGAGCCATTGGAAAGATGAACAACCGGGCGGCTTAGACGATCCATTTGTTTTTTGATACCTAGGTCAGCAAATAAATCAGTACTTTTCGTTAGGTTCACTTGGTCTGGCCAGTTCGACTCAAGCACTTTTGAAAAAGCAAAATCATCTGTAGTAATTTCTTCCGGTTGATAGCGTTGAATAAATTGTTTGGCACTCGCAAAAATCCCATATGCCGCAGATAAAAGCATACCGGGTTTTTTTCGTTTTTTACTATTTTGTAGCAGTTGATTATATTGTTCCCTCGCTTCATTTAAAGCGTTCTCTAACTGTTGTTTAGTAGCTTTTTCAGCGTTTGAGCGAATAATAACAGCTTCATTTTCTTCTAACAGTGATTCCATTGTTTCTTTCAAAATCTCTTTTTCTACAATCCTTTTGGAAATGGAAACATATTCTTTTCCGTATAAATAAACTAGTAAATCTCCTGGAAAAGTTAGCTCAGCTGTTAAAAGTGGTAGCTTAGTTGCACTGCCTTCGCGAATAATTTGAACTGGTAATTTGGCACCTTGCGTTTTTTCATAAATTTCTGGAATATCTTTTAAGTGGATAAAACCTTTATTTTTATTTCCTAAATCAACAAAGGCGGCATTTATTTTTCGGTCAATTTTTTGAATAAAACCATAAAAAATATCACCTACTTGAATCTTTTCAGAAGGTCTAACAATTTCCATATCTATCAATTTTTCGTTTTCAAGAACCGCAACACGCTTTTCTGCATATGCTGCACTAACTACTACTTGTTTCATCCAATCACCTTTTTATAAAAACCCTTCATCTCAAAAGATAAAGGGTTTAATTTTTATTTACCGCCAAATAATTGCTTTAAACGAGCAAAAAATCCAGGTTTTTTCGCTTCAATGGACATTAATGGAATAGATTCACCAAGAATACGACGAGCAATATTTCGGTAACCTTGTGAAGCTCGATTATTAGGTAACATAGCAACTGGATCACCACTATTAGATGAACGAATAACCTCATCATCATCAATTATAATGCCTAACAATTCAATAGATAAATGAGTGGTAATTTCATCAATATCCATGACATCCCCATTCATCATCATTTGTGTACGAATACGATTAATAATGAGTTTTGGTGATTCAATATCCTCTTTTTCCAGCAAGCCAATAATTCTATCTGCATCACGTACAGCAGAAATTTCTGGGGTCGTAACAACAATAGCTTTATCAGCTCCAGCAACCGCATTTTTATATCCAGTTTCAATTCCTGCTGGGCAATCAATTAGAATAAAATCATATTCTGGACGTAACTGGTTAATTAAATCTACCATCTGTTCTGCCGAAACCGCATTTTTATCTGTAGTTTGTGCTGCAGGAAGTAAGAATAATAAATCATCAAACCGCTTATCTTTTATCATTGCTTGATGAATTTTACAACGCCCTTCAACTACATCTACTAAATCATATATAATTCGATTTTCAAGACCTAAAACAACATCTAAATTGCGCAGGCCGATATCCATATCAATCAAACACACTTTCTTCCCTTGAAGAGCAAGTGCCGTTCCTAAGTTAGCAGTTGAAGTCGTTTTTCCTACTCCACCTTTCCCAGAAGTAATGACTATAGCTTCTCCCATGTTTAACGCCCTCCTTGAAAATTAGAAATTTCAGGTCTAATTTTTCTTATCTTATGTATCTCATCAATGACAATTTCTCCAGAATTATCTACAAATGCTGAAAATAAATCTGTATCTTGAACTTCTTTATATTCTTCATTATCAAATCCATATACTTTATCAGCAATTCTAACTTGTGATGGATAAAGAAATTTTCCAGCTACAATCGCATTTTTATCTCCTTCAAAGCCAGCATGAATAATTCCTTTAATATTACCCAAAACAAAAACATTACCATTTGAACGAACTTGTCCACCAGGATTAATATCACCAATTAGCAGGAAATCACCAGGTACTTGAATAACTTGACCAGAGCGAATAATAGTTGCCATCGAGAAGATTTGGTCGCGCTCTTTCCATTTTTTGGCATCATCCTTAGACATTACATTACTATAAAATGCACTAATTTTCATTTGACTATTATTATGAATGATAGTTGATATTTCCATTTCTTCATCCTCTGTGAACAGACGGTTACCAATTTGTACTTGTACCTCTAACTTTTCACCAGAGTATGGGTTTTGCTTTTTATCAGCTAGTAATTGCGATAATTCTTGTTGTAACTCAAGAAAACTCGCTTTATCACTAAGGAAAATACTAATGCCATCTTTTGTGCCTTTAATTTGTACGTTCTTCTTCATATACTACTTCACCCCGCAACATTTATACTCTAGTCTTTAGTATACACTAACTCAAATTAAATGATAATAAAAAAAGACTTTTTCTGAAAAAAACAGCTTGAATCGCAAACCATGAAAAGAGCTTTCACAGTGATACTTTTTCAAGTAATAGCGGATTCAAACTGCTAATATAGTAAATCATTGCTCCGATTTAACCAGTCGACTTAAGAAAAGACGGAATGGATAAAAAACGATTAAAAAGAAGGCCAAATTAAATAAAATCGTTGTCCATAAACGCTGATCAATAAAAATCGGAATACTCATTGTTGTTGAACCAATTAAATAATAAAACGCATAAACCAGACTTTCGGTAAGAATAACATTAAAAATAGCTATTAAACCAACGAGGAAAACATTATTTTGCAATACTTTCATAAATTTATCCGTGATATACACGGTAAAAGGAAAAATAGCAAAATAAATCCCCATAATGCCAGTGTAATATATATCAAATAATATCCCCAAAATAAATGCATATACTAAAGTAGTATTACGTTTATAAAAGCAAGTCATTATCGTTAACATAACAAGTAAGAAATGCGGGATAAAAAGATGTTTATCTGTAAAAAGGCTGTTAGCAAATTGAAGACTTAAGACGCCCTCTAGTATAAAGGCGCCAACCAGAATTGCAGGGAGAGCAATATATTTCTTTAAATTCATATATTACTCTCCTCCAGTCGTGTCGGAGCTAGTTGAGTCGTCCACTGAAGTCCCTGTCTCTGCTGAGCGTTTCAAAACAGTAACATGATTTAAATCATAAATATCGGCACCTGGATTAATGTAAGCCGTTTGCGATAATCCCATTTTATCGGTTTCCACTTTGTCGATTGTACCAATAAAAATACCAGCTGGGAATTTCCCACCAAGTCCAGAAGTAACTACCTTCTGTCCTTTTTTAAATTTCATATCATATGGTAATTGTTTTAATTCAAGCAACTTAGAATCACTATCATAACCATTGATAATTCCATAAGCGTTTTCCGACCCCTGTACTTTAGCAGAAACACGATTTTTCACATCTGATGAAGTTAATAACTCAACGGTAGCTGATTTAGCACCAGTAGTCGTAACTTTACCAATAAGTCCTTTTGGTGTTATTACTGCCATATCTGGTTTCACTCCATCACTAGAACCTTTATCAATTTCTACTTGATCATTCCAATTGGTTGGGTTTCTAGAAATAACCGAAGCGCTAACTGGATCATAATCACGAATGCTTTCAGTAATATCAAGATTTTCTTTTAAGTCTTTATTCTCTTCTTTTAAGTCTGCAACTTCACTTTCAAGTTGTGCCAATTCTTCTAAACGTTCTTTCAGATGTTGATTTTCAGTGTAAGTATTTTTCAAGTCTGCAACTCCACCAAATACACCTGAGACAAATGAAGTAGGCTTAGCTACCATATTTTCACCAAATCCAACAACATCTTTCACAAATTGTTCCGGCCACGAAGCATTCTCACGATCACGTAAAGAAAAACCAACTAGCGCAACGAGAACAATAATAGATATTAACAAGATAATCAAACGTTTATTCAGAAAAAATTGTGGCATAACGACACCTCATCTCGTTAGTACTCTTTTTTCATTTTTTGGAAACTAATTCATCTTGTTAAATGACTTAAATGAGTGTGTCCATTTAGTTCATTTTTTTTCGTTTATACATATCCATATTTTCCAAAGCTTTACCAGTACCAATTGCAACACAATCCAGTGGTTCTTCTGCAATAATAACAGGCATTTTTGTTTCTTCAGAAATAACAGTATCTAAGTTACGTAACAATGCACCACCACCAGTAAGGACAATTCCTTTATCCATAATATCTGCAGAAAGCTCAGGTGGTGTATTTTCAAGTGTCCCTTTAACAGCATCAATAATTGCTGCAACAGTATCTGCTAAAGCTTCACTGATTTCTTCCGGAGTAACTTCAATTGTTTTTGGTAATCCTGTTACTAAATCACGACCACGAATGCTAAATGGCGATAAATCTAACCCTTTTGGACTAGCAGAACCGATTTCCATTTTAATAGCTTCCGCAGTACGATCACCAATTAAAAGATTATATTTTTTACGAATATAGTTAATAATAACTTCATCTAAATCGTCTCCAGCAGTTCGTACAGAGCGACTAGTTACAATTCCACCTAATGAAATTACTGCAACTTCTGTAGTTCCACCACCGATATCAACGACCATACTTCCTGTTGGCTCTCCTACTGGAAGACCAGCACCAATAGCTGCGGCAAAAGGCTCTTCAATTGTAAATGCATCTTTAGCTCCTGCTTGACGAGTGGCATCAATTACTGCACGCTTTTCAACACCAGTAATTCCAGATGGTACACATATCATAACACGTGGTTTACTAGCATTAACGCTTTTACCAGCTTTTTGTATGTAATACTTCATCATTGCCGCCGTTGTATCATAATCAGCAATAACTCCATCTTTCATAGGTCGAATTGCAACAATATTCCCCGGAGTTCTCCCAATCATATTCTTTGCATCACTACCAACTGCAACAATTTCTTGTGTATCTTTTTTCATAGCAACAACAGAAGGCTCACGAAGGACAATACCCTTTCCCTTCATATAGACAAGTGTGTTCGCAGTTCCTAAGTCAATTCCAATATCTTTATTACCAAATCCAAACATCTGTATTCTCCTTTTCCTTCGTAATATTCTACAGGATACATTAAGTTTCCTTATTCATCCATTAAATTAATGTTACCTTATCCCTTTGTGTCAATGTTTCTATCTAACACATAAACAACCATCTTATTATAACATAACTAAGACTATCAGACATTAATTTTTCATTAGAAGGAAAAAATTTTAACTTTTCTTTAAAAATCATGTAATAGTTCTGTATTTTATTGCTATAACGTGTGAAATGAAACAATATTTGTCAATACAAAGATATATTGAAACATAAACTTACTCGCTATAACTTAAAAGACATAACTATTATATAGGACAGCTTTCCGACAAATAAGCTATTCCAATAACTTCTAACTAATAACTTAATCATAGACTAAAAAAATATCTGTGAATATTTTGTGACTAGTTGTATTTTTTAGAAATAGCCTTTCTCCTTTAAACTTATATATTTATTTTTCCCAATAATAATATGGTCTAGTAGTGTGATTCCGATAATATTACCAGCTTCTACCAGTCTTTTAGTTACAAGTAAATCTTCACTTGACGGAGTTGGATCACCTGAAGGATGGTTATGAAAACACATAATAGATGCAGCAGATTTTCTTAGTGCCAATCTAAACACTTCTCTAGGGTGAACAATAGAAGCATTCAGTCCACCAACGAAAATTGTTTGTCTAAATAGCACCTGATTTTTAGTATTTAGAAACATACAGTGAAAATGTTCTTGGAAAAGAAATGCTAACTCAGGCATAACTAATTTTGCGGCATCATCTGGACATCTTATTATAATTTCTTCACGCTCGGTTACAAGACTAATCCGCTTGCCTAATTCCACTGCGGCCATAATTTTAGAAGCTTTCGCAATCCCAATTCCATTGGTTAGTTGAAATTCTTCCAACGAAGCATATTGCATTTCAGCTACATGTTTGAATTTCATTAAAATCCGATTAGCTATTGTTAACACCGACTCCGTTTTCGTACCTGTTTCAATGATAATAGCAACTAATTCTGAAGTAGATAACGCCTCTATTCCATAATTTTGCAACTTTTCTCGTGGTCTCTCGTTTCCTAAAAGTTCGCTGGTTAACATTAAATCCCCTCCTTATTTCATCAATATACTAACTATGATAAAAGATATAAATATATATGGAACGAACGGAACTTGTTTATTTTTCTTGATTTTCTTAAGAGCAACTGCAATTAATAAAATAATTGTTCCAGCTAAAATAGCCAAAAAGAATATATAGTAACCCATTTTAAAACCTAAAAATGAACTTAAAATAATAAATAATTTAATATCCCCTAATCCAATCCCTTTTCGAAAAACGAAGAAGAATAGTAAATAAAAAATAGTACTCATTAAAATAGAACGAGTTAAGACAAATAGTGGCTGCTGAAATAAAAAATATATAAACAATATAATTACACTAAACAAAATGATTATAGCGTTAGGAACATACATGTACAAAATATCTGTTATAAAGAAAAAGGCTAAAAAGTAGTAGCAAATTCCACAAATAAAAAAATAATAAGAAAAGGAGAATTCATGATATAGAACCAGTATATAAATTGGTGTAAGTACTTCCAACAAAAAATAGCTGAAAGGAATTGCGGTTTTACAGCAACTGGATACCCCTTTCAAAAACAAAAATGAATAAATTGGTATTATTTGATGAAATGGTAAGTTTTTTTTGCAATTATTACATTCAGAAAAGCGAAATAAAAAAGGTCTATTAATTGGTATACATTCCGCTGCAACTTGGATAAAAGAAATAAAAATAGCGCTATAAACAATAAGCAAGAAATAAATCATCTGCCACCTCCTAGTTGATAAGAAAAGAGTAACAGGAATGAAATATTTTTGCACATATGGAAAATGATATTTTTAAGCATTTAAAAAAAAGAAAACACCCATTTTCAATTAAAGAAAATGGATGTTTTCACCGGTTTTGAATCTATGAAAATACTTTTTTAGCTATTTGCACATTTTATTTTTCCAAAGTATACTCGTTTTATTCTAAAGCACATCTTATAGATTATTTAGTAAATATTTTCGTACTTCCGCTATAAAATAAAGCGACCCAGTAATAAAAAATTTAGTATCAGTGTTGGAATTAATTATTGATGTTAACTCCTGTTGCCAGTTGCTATTCACAGAAACATTCTCTTCTTTTCCAATCTGCGTAACTTGTTCTTTTGTCATTGCTCTAGGATAAGAAAAAGTTGTTAACAATATCTCGCAATCAGGTATGTTTTTTAAAGAATGGATCATTTCTTGATAATTTTTGTCTGCCAATATACTAACAATTACTTTCTTATGCCCAGAAAAATTTTTTATGGACCGAATAAGTGTCATCATACCTTCTGGATTGTGCGCTCCATCAAGCATAACGAATGGTTCGAATGAAATTTGCTCCATCCTCCCTGGCCAAAAAGCATTTCTTAAACCACGTTTCACTGCTTTTTCATCAATAGAAAACTCTGCAAATGTATTTAAATATTGAATTACTTTGACTGCTAATGCAGCATTATCAAATTGATGAAGTCCTTGAAGACCTATAGTAAGATTCTCCATTTTATCACCATGCAATGTTTTATATACAGCTGTTCCTTCTTTTTGTTTCATAAAGAAATCTTTATTTAATTGTGCTACGCTAGCTTTATTTTTCAAAGCAATTTCTTCTATTGTTTTTTGAGCTTCAAACTGACTAGCTCCAGATACAACTGGAATACCTGGTTTTATTATACCTGCTTTTTCACTAGCAATTTGACCTATACTATCACCAAGAAATTCCATATGATCCATTCCAATAGTTGTAATTACAGAAACTAATGGATTCAGAATGTTAGTTGAGTCTAATCTACCACCAAGGCCAACTTCAATGATTCCAATATCAATCTTTTCATACTCTGCAAAACATAAAAACATCATGGATGTAATTATCTCAAATTCTGAAGGGGGACCATAAGTTGTTTTTTCTAATTCTTCAGCGATTGGTTTAATTCTATTTGCTAAATCTACAATCATGTCATCACTAATTGGAACACCATTTATACTAATTCTTTCATTAAAAACTTCTATATAAGGTGATGTAAATGTTCCTGTTTTATATCCCGCTTCTTCTAAACAATTTCTAATGAAAGTCAGTGTTGAACCTTTTCCATTTGTACCTGCTATATGTATCCATTTGTTGGCTTTTTCAGGATGGTTTAATTTTTCCATTATATAATCCATTCGTGAAAGACCCGGTTTAATGCCTAAACGAAGCGTACCATGAATCCATTCTAATGCTTCTTCATATGTCTTTAATATCATTTTAGTTAACCACCTTAAAAAAAGACCTTACCATACGGTTTTATGATAAGGTCCCTTCAATTATTATACTTCTTTTAGAGTTTCAATTCGTTCAAGTACAGATGCTTTTTTCTCAAGATAGTCTTTTTCCTTCATACGTTCTTCAGCAACTACGCTTTCAGGAGCTTTACTAATAAATCGCTCATTATTAAGTTTTCCTTGTACTCGTTTCACTTCTTTGTCCCATTTTTCCAGTTCTTTTTGAAGTCGAGCAATTTCTACTTCTAGATCAATTAATGCCTCAAGCGGAATAAATATTTCTGCTCCTGAAACGACTGCTGTCATCGCAGTTTTCGAAGGTGTAATATCAAACGAAATCGTCACTTGTTCTGGATTACAAAAACGTTCAATATATGAAATATTTTGTTCAAGAATTTCTTTATACATGTCGTTTTTAGGTTTCATTTCTAACACAATTTTCTTACTAAGTGGTGTATTCACTTCTGCACGAATATTTCGCACTGCACGAATCACTTCAACAAGCATTTGCATAGATGTAGACGCTTTTGAATCTATCTGACTCTCATTTACTTTTGGCCATGCAGAAATAGTGATGGACTCCCCTTCATGTGGTAAGTTTTGCCAGATTTCTTCCGTTACAAATGGCATGAATGGGTGTAATAGTTGCATTGTTACATTTAAAGAATAGGCTAGCACAGAACGAGTGGTTTGTTTAGCAACTTCATCTTCACCGTATAAAGAAATTTTAGCAATTTCGATATACCAATCACAAAAGTCATCCCAAATGAAGTTATACAATGTTCTACCTACTTCACCAAATTCATATTTTTCACCTAAAGCAGTAACAGACTGGATAGTTTCATTAAGTCTTGTCAAAATCCATTTGTCACTAACCTCTGTAACGTTAGTTAAATCAATCTCGCTATATTTCATATCATTTAGGTTCATTAATACAAAACGAGATGCATTCCAAATTTTGTTAATGAAGTTCCAAGTGGATTCTACCTTTTCAAAACTGAATTTCAAATCTTGCCCTGGAGAAGAACCTGTTGCAAGTGTATATCTTAGTGAATCTGCACCATATTTATCAATAACTTCAATTGGATCTACTCCGTTGCCAAGTGATTTAGACATTTTCCGTCCTTCTGAATCACGTACTAGCCCATGGATTAATGTATCTTGGAATGGTCTCTCTCCGGTGAATTCAACTGATTGGAAAATCATTCTAGAAACCCAGAAAAAGATGATATCATAACCTGTTACTAATGTATTTGTTGGGAAAAAGTGTTTATAATCTGGATTTTCTGTATCAGGCCAGCCCATAGTAGAAAATGGCCATAACGCTGAGCTAAACCAAGTATCTAACACATCTTCATCTTGTTCCCATTCTGAAATATTTTCTGGTGCTTTTTCACCAACATATATTTCACCTGTTTCTTTATGATACCACGCTGGAATTCTATGTCCCCACCACAATTGACGTGAAATGCACCAATCATGAATGTTATCCATCCAAGTTTCATAGGTTTTTTCAAATCTTGCAGGCACAAAATTCACCTTATCTTCTGTTTTTTGGAGTGCAAGAGCTTCAGAAGCAAGTGGCTCCATTTTAACAAACCATTGTAAGGATAAATAAGGTTCTACAACTGCACCTGTTCTTTCAGAATGACCAACAGAATGAAGATGAGGCTCTTGCTTAATGAACAATCCTAAATCTTTAAAATCTTGGATAATTGCTTTTCGAGCTACAAATCTGTCTAATCCATCATATTTCCCAGCATTTTCGTTCATTGTTCCATCTTCATGCATTACTATGATACGTGGCAAATCGTGTCGGTTTCCAACTTCAAAATCATTTGGATCATGAGCGGGTGTAATTTTAACAGCACCAGAACCAAATTCTCTTTCAACATATTCATCAGCTACTATTGGAATTTCTCTATTCATAACAGGTAGCATGATTGTTTTACCAATTAAATGTTGGTATCTCTCATCTCTTGGATGTACAGCAACTGCAGTATCACCAGGAATAGTTTCTGGTCGTGTTGTAGCAACTTCTAAATAACCTGAACCATCTGTAAGTGGATATTTCAAATGATAAAAACTTCCTTCAATATCTTTATGAATAACTTCGATGTCAGAAAGTGCAGTTTTTGCTTCTGGATCCCAATTTATAATATATTGTCCACGGTAAATAAGACCTTTATTATATAATTTCACAAATACTTTTTTTACTGCTTCGGATAAACCGTCATCTAATGTAAATCGTTCTCTTGAATAATCTAAGCCAAGGCCAAGTTTTTCCCATTGTTCTCGGATGAAAGCAGCATATTCTTCTTTCCACTCCCAAGTTTTATCGATAAAATTTTCGCGGCCTAAATCATAGCGAGAAATATTTTCTTCCTTTAATTTTGCTTCAACTTTTGCTTGAGTAGCGATACCTGCATGGTCCATTCCGGGTAGATATAAAGTATCGAAGCCTTGCATTCGTTTCATTCGTGTAATAATATCTTGAAGTGTTGTGTCCCAAGCATGCCCTAAGTGGAGTTTTCCTGTTACATTGGGTGGTGGAATAACAACACTATATGGTTTCTTTTCAGTATTTCCTTCTGCTTTAAAAAATTCTTTTTCAATCCACCATTTATATTTACCAGCTTCTACATTACTTGGCTCATATTTAGTTGGCATATTTATTTCATTTTGTTCTGTCATAACGATTCCTCCCTATTTAAGCAAAATAAAAAACTCCCTTCATCCTAATAAAAGGACGAAAAGAGTATTATTCGCGGTACCACCTTTTTACCTACAGAAAAATGTAGGCACTTCATTGTGTTAACGATAGAGATTATCTACCGGTTGTTCCCTACTACTCTTTCAGGAAAACTGCTCCAAGGCTACCTTCAGATACTATTTTTGAAAGCTCACACCAACCGCTTTCTCTCTTTGAAAAATAAATACCTTACTCTTCCTCTTCATCGCATTTAGTTTTATTTACTAAAAATAATTTTAACAAATCTTCCTAGTTTCGTCAATTAGCGCGGAGTTTCTTACAAGTATAATCAAAAGCTTCTAATGTTAAATCAATTTCTTTTTTAGTATGCATTGTAGAAATAAATACACCTTCGAATTGAGACGGAGGCAAAAAGATTCCTTGTCCAAGCATTTCGCGATAATAATTTCTGAAAAATTCTAAATCGCTTGTTTTAGCTGTATCAAAATTAGTAACTTTTTGGTCTGTAAAGAAAAATCCAAACATCGAACCTGCTTTATTAATTGCTAATGGAATCTCTCTTCTTGAAGAAATTTCTTTTAAACCATCTTCCATCCGTTTAATTAATTCACGGAAGTAATCATAATGTTGCGGTGTCAATTGTCTCACCGTTTCGAATCCCGCGTTCATTGCTAATGGATTTCCGGATAATGTCCCCGCTTGGTAAATAGAACCGGCTGGAGCAATTTGTTCCATAATTTCTTTTTTACCACCGTATGCTCCAACAGGAAGACCTCCACCAATTACTTTTCCTAAACAAGTAATATCCGGTGTGACAACATAATATCCTTGTGCAGAATAGTAGTCTACTCGAAATCCTGTCATTACTTCATCAAAAATAAGTAGTGAACCATATTTTGTAGTTAGTTCTCGTAATCCTTCTAAAAAACCTTCCACAGGAGGAACGACTCCCATATTACCAGCAACAGGTTCTACAATGACAGCTGCAATTTCTTCGCCAAATTTTTCAAAGGCTAATCTTGCACCTTCTATATCATTATATGGAACAGTAATAGTGTCTGAAGCAAGTCCTTTGGTTACGCCTGGAGAATCTGGTAATCCAAGAGTTGCAACACCTGAACCGGCTTTAATTAATAAAGAATCTCCATGTCCATGATAACTACCTTCAAATTTTAAAATTTTGTCTCTTTTAGTATAACCACGAGCTAATCGAATAGCGCTCATGGTTGCTTCTGTACCAGATGAGACCATTCGAACAATTTCAATTGACGGCACACGTTCAATAACTAGTTTAGCAAGCTCTGTTTCTATTTCAGTTGGTGTCCCAAAGCTAGTTCCTTTCATCGCAGCTGATGTAATTGCACTAACAACAGCAGGGTTTGCATGGCCTAGAATTAGTGGACCCCAAGATAAAACATAATCAATATAATCATTTCCATCAATATCTGAAATATAAGCACCTTTTCCATGATCCATAAAAATTGGTGAAGCATCAACTGAATGGAATGCACGAACTGGGCTATTTACTCCTCCTGGTAAAACTTTTTTTGCTTCCTTAAAAGCTTTTTCGGATTTTGAATAATTTCGCAAATTAGTGGCCTCCTATTTATTTAAGTATTTGGATACATCTTTAGCAAAATAAGTAATGATAAGCGATGCCCCAGCACGTTTCATACTTGTTAACATTTCTAAAACAATTCTTTCTTCATCTATCCAACCATTTTGCGCAGCAGCTTTTACCATAGCATACTCGCCACTTACATTATAGGCAACAATGGGTAAATGGGTATTGTTTTTAACATCTCGCATAATATCCAAATAAGATAAAGATGGTTTTACAATTAAAAAGTCAGCACCTTCCTGTTCATCAGAAACTGCTTCACGAATTGCCTCTTCTCTGTTAGCTGGATCCATTTGATAAGATTTTCTATCACCAAATTGTGGTGCGCTCCCAGCTGCATCACGAAACGGCCCATAAAAGGCAGAGGCATATTTAACAGCATAGGACATGATTGGAATATCTTGAAAACCTGCTTCATCAAGTCCTTCCCGAATAACTTGTACAAAACCATCCATCATATTAGAAGGAGCAATAATATCTGCTCCTGCGGCAGCCTGACTTATGGCCGTTTTTTGTAACAATACAAGTGATTCATCGTTTAAAATTTCCCCTTCTTGAATTACTCCACAATGTCCATGATCTGTGAATTCACATAAACAAGTATCCGCAATTACAAGCATCTCTGGAAAGTTCGTTTTGATTAAGCGTGTCGCTTCTTGGATGATGCCATGATCATGATAAGCTTGCGAACCAACTGCATCTTTTTCAGCTGGAATACCAAATAAAATAACGGCTTTAATTCCCATATCTTGAACAGCCTGAATTTCTGCTTCTAGTTCGTGTAATGGAAATTGAAAAACTCCGGGCATTGATACAACTTCTGTTTTTGGCTCTTTCCCATCTTTTACGAAAATAGGATAAATCAAATCATCAGTATGTAAGATTGTTTCTCTAACTAGGTCTCGCATCGCACTTGTTTTTCTTAAACGGCGATGTCTATCAAATTGATTGTTCATTTGTACTCCTCCTGTATTATCAAATCAACTAAGTGTTTCATAGTGAAATTTTCGGCTTGATAAGTCACTTTCCATCCATCCGCAACAATTGCTTTTGTGGTTATATTTCCGATGGAAGCAATTCGCCAGTTTTCTTTTTGGTTTGGAAACTTTTTCGCAACAGCATAAAAATTCTTCCAGGCAGACGGGCTAGCGAAAATGATAATTTGTTTTTCATTTCCCCTCAAAAGAGTTATTAGAGCTGATTCAGATTTAGCTGGTGCAGTAGTTTCATAAAGTTCGACTGGAAATACACTGTGCCCTTTTGTAATGAGCGTATCTTCCATTATAGTTCTACTTAAATTACTTTTAGGAAGCAAAATACTCGTTTTTTCTGGATATTGATTTAACCATTCAGAAAGAAAAACCTCTGTTTGATATTGTGTAGGAATAAAATTTGGTGAAATACCGTATTCTGCTAACTTCTCTTTTGTTTTTTCCCCTATCACTGCATATTTATAAGTATAATTTAGAGGTTGCTGCTCAAAAAAATATTCAACCGCATTTACGCTTGTAAAAAATAACCATTCTGCATCTAGTTGTTTAGATGTGAATACTACTTTTTTCGGTCTTGTTTCAATCAAAGGAATTTGATATACTTCAAAGCCATTTTGAATAAAATATTCCTGCCATTGTTTATTTTTAGTTTCTTCTCTTGTTAAAACAATTTTTTTAATCATGAATTTCTCAACTCTTTGATAATCGTTGCCGCACCTTCACTTAGTAGCACTTTCGCCACCTGATTACCAACTGTTACTGGATTTTCGCCTGATTGTTCAGATGAAAGAATCCTAGAACCATCAACGTTACCAACCAAACCTTTAAAATGGACTACATCACCTTTATTTGTTGCAAAACCAGCAATCGGAATCTCACAACCACCATTTAATTCTTTTAAGAAAACACGTTCAGCCTCCACACAAATACCTGTTTCTTCATGGTGAATTGATGCTAGCATGTCACAAATTTGTTGGTCATTTCTTCGGCATTCAATTGCAAGTGCTCCTTGACCAACTGCCGGTAAACAAATGTCTGGAGAGATATCTTCTAATTTTAATGTAGTATTTTCTAGCCAGCCCATCCGTGCTAATCCAGCTTTTGCTAAAATAATTGCATCAAAATTTTCATCGTGTAATTTTTGGAGTCGTGTATCAATGTTGCCACGAATTGGTTTTATAACAAAATCCGGACGATGCCTAAGTATTTGTGCTGCACGTCTTAAGCTACTTGTACCAATAACGGCGCCAGTTGGTAAGTCTTTCCATGTTTCTACGCGATTAAAAACAAAACAATCAAGTGGAGATTCACGTTTTGGTATTGCACCTATAGTAAGACCTTCTTTTAAGCTAGAGGGCACATCTTTCATACTATGGACAGCAAAATCAATTGCTCCATCACTCAATGCTTGTTCAACTTCGGATACAAATAATCCTTTTCCACCGACTTTGCTAAGCGTCACATCTAAAATGCGGTCTCCTTTTGTTACGATTTCTTTTATTTCAAAATCAAACTCTGGATAGTTTTCTTTTAGTTTCGTTATGACCCAACCTGATTGCGTCAATGCTAATTTGCTACGTCTGGAACCAACAATTATTTTACGTTTCATGCCTTACTCCTCGTTTCAGCTTGTTCTTTTTCTAGTGTTTTTGTTTCACCTGTTAAGCCAAAGATACGCTTGAAGTGATCAATGCTTGCGTCGGCGTCGGCTTCTACAGACATTTCTTTTAACTCTGAGATTGGTTGTTTTAACATTTGATTAATAATACTTTTCATATGTTTACCAATTTGTACGTATTCTCTTTCTGTTAAACCTGGTAGCTTATTTTCGAGACTGGCCATTGTCACTTCTTGCATATCTAACGCCTTTTCTCTTAGTTCGCGGATTACAGGAACTACTCCAAGTTGTTTTTCCCATTCAAAAAAGGTTTGTACCTCTGCATGAATGGTTTCTTCTAGTTCTGATACAATTCTTTGACGTTTGGTGGAATTGGCAGTAACCACCCCTGCTAAGTCATCAATATCATACAAATGAAAATTGGGAATAGCTGAACAATCATGTTCAACATTTCTAGGTAGACCAATATCAATAACGAGCATTGAACCAGTTTTTCGTTCCATTAGCAATTGCATGTCCATACGTTTAATGATTGGTTCTTGAGCACTTGTTGATACAAGGACGATATCTGCTAAAAGTAAATGTTTGTTCAGCTCTTCGTATCTTCCTACTTTTGCTTGAAATTGATTAGCGAGAGTTTCTCCTTTTGTTTTTGTTCGATTAATTACTGTAATGTCTTGAATACCACTTCCTGCAAGGTTTTGAAGTGCTAATTCGCTCATTTCTCCGGCACCTATAAGGACGATTTTTTTATTTTCTAAAGTACCATATAGTTTTTTTGCAACTTCCACAGCCGCATAGCTGACAGAAACTGCATTTTCATTAATTTTAGTAAAATGATGTACTTTTTTAGCAAAAGTTACGACTTCACGGAAAAGTTTATTTAAAAGGGTTCCTGTTGTTTGCGTATTTTTTGCAACTTCAAAGGCATGTTTTACTTGACCGAGAATTTGTGTTTCTCCTAAAACAAGTGAATCAAGTCCTGCTGTTACGTTATATAAGTGATTTACAGCAACGTTTTCTTCATAAAAAAATAAATATGGCTCGAGTTTTTCCATATCCATTTGAAACCAGTTTGCCATAAAGCGTTTTAAATAATATCTACCTGTATGTAATTGATCCACAACCGCCACAATTTCTGTTCGATTGCACGTCGAAATAATAACATTTTCAAGAATGCTTTTTTCCTGTAGCAATGTTACTAGCGCCATTTCTTCTTCAGTTTCTTTAAAAACTAATTTTTCGCGGATGTCGATTGGTGCTGTATGATGATTCAGCCCCATGGTGAGAATAAACATTCGATAATCCTCCTAAAATTAAATTGAACTCTTAACTATTCTACCACTTTTCTATTTGTACACCAAATAGTCCGTTTGTGCATTTGAATGGAAAAAAGAGCTGGATTTTTTATTCCAACTCTTCCTATTATTCCATTCCTTCTTTGATATACTGCCATGCTTCGTCCTTTCCCATTTTTGTTTCTGAGGAAAATAGCACAAATTTGTCATCCGGATCAAAATCAAGTGTTTCACGAACAATTTTGGCATTTTTGTGCCATTTGCTACGTGGAATTTTGTCAGCTTTGGTAGCTACGACAATTACTGGAATTTCATAATACTTTAGAAATTCATACATCATTCGATCATCTTCTGTTGGCTTGTGTCGTAAATCAACAATTTGAATAACGCCACGCAACTGCTCCCGAGATGTAATATACGTTTCAATCATGACGCCCCATTTTTCACGCTCGGTTTTTGAAACTTTTGCAAAACCGTAGCCAGGTACATCTACAAAGAAAAGCGCTTCTTCAATTTTATAAAAATTTAGCGTTTGTGTTTTGCCGGGTTTTTGTGAAATTCTTGCCATACTTTTACGGCGAATCATCGTATTAATAAATGATGATTTTCCGACATTAGATCTACCTGCAAGGGCATATTCCGGGATGTCTGTTTCTGGGTATTGCTCTGGTCGAACGGCACTTATAATTAATTCTACATTATTTACATCCATTATTTTCCATCCTGTTCTATTCATTATCTTTTACTAGTATAACGGAAAAAGAGGAAAAAAGCACCAAGTAAAAATACTGCCCCATTTCGGAACAGTATTTTAACATTAATATTTACTTACTTCTGCTATTACTTGGGCAATGAAAGTATCTAATTCTATTGTTTCTGATTCTTTTGAACCGTACCTACGAACATTTACAGTACCAGATTCTGCTTCTTGATCACCAAGTACTAATGCATAAGGGATTTTCTTTGTCTGTGCTTCGCGGATTTTGTAGCCTAATTTTTCATTACGGTCATCTATTTCCGCACGAAGTCCTGCACGTTGTAATTTATCTTGTACTCCTTTTGCATATTCTAAATGAGCATCAGCATTAACTGGGATAAGTTCCATTTGAACAGGAGCGAGCCATGTTGGGAAAGCGCCTTTATATTCTTCAATTAAATAAGCAACAAACCGTTCCATAGTAGATACGACACCACGATGAATGACAACTGGACGATGTTTTTCGCCATCTTCACCAATGTAAGTTAAGTCAAAACGCTCTGGAAGTAAGAAGTCTAGTTGAACTGTCGAAAGTGTTTCTTCTTTTCCAATGGCAGTTTTTACTTGAACATCTAGTTTAGGACCATAAAAAGCTGCTTCTCCATCTGCTTCAAAGTAATCCATTTCCATTTCGTCCATAGCTGATTTAAGCATTGTTTGCGCCTTTTCCCACATAGCGTCATCATCAAAATATTTTTCTGTATTTTTAGGATCACGATAGCTTAAACGGAAGGAATAATCTGTAATGTCAAAGTCTTTATACACTTCAAGAATTAACTCAACAACTCGTTTAAATTCATCTTTAATTTGATCTGGACGAACAAACACATGTGCATCATTGAGTGTCATACCACGAACACGCTGAAGTCCTGATAAAGCGCCACTCATTTCGTAGCGGTGCATCATCCCAAGTTCAGCAATACGGATAGGCAACTCACGATAACTATGAATATCATTTTTATAAATCATCATGTGATGCGGGCAATTCATTGGACGTAAAACAAGTTCTTCATTATCCATTTTCATAGTTGGGAACATATCTTCATGATAATGATCCCAGTGTCCGCTAGTTTTGTATAGTTCGACATTGGCCATAATTGGAGTATAAACATGATTGTAACCAAGACGTTCTTCTTTATCCACAATATATCGTTCAATAACACGACGAATAGTTGCACCTTTTGGTAACCAAAGTGGTAAACCTTGACCAACTTCAATGCTATTAGTAAATAATTCTAGCTCCTTACCCAGTTTACGATGATCACGTTCTTTGGCTTCTTTTTGCATCTGGATAAATTCTTTTAAGCCATTTTTATCAAAGAATGCTGTTCCGTAAATACGTTGTAACATTTTATTATTACTATCTCCACGCCAGTATGCCCCAGCCACGCTTAATAGTTTAAATACTTGGATTTTACCAGTGGAAGGAACATGAACCCCACGACAAAGGTCAAAAAACTCTCCTTGTGTATAAATAGTCACTGTTTCATCTTCCGGTATTGCTTCAATAAGTTCTAATTTATATTCATCACCAATTGCTTTAAAACGTTTGATTGCTTCTTCACGAGAAACCACTTCACGTTCAATTGGCACATTTTCTCGAACAATTTTTTGCATTTCTTTTTCAATTTCTGCTAAAGATTCATCGCTTATCACTGCTTCTGTATCAATATCATAGTAAAAACCAGTATCAATTGCTGGGCCTACACCAAATTTCACATCTGGATAAAGTCGTTTAAGCGCCTGTGCCATTAAATGAGCTGTACTATGGCGCAATATACCAAGCGCATCCTCGTGATCTGGTGTTACGATTTCAATTGCTCCATCTTCGTGAATTGGAGTTACTAAATCAAGTAATTCTCCGTTTAATTTACCTGCGAGTGCTTTCTTTTTTAACCCTGGACTAATGGAAGCGGCAATATCGGCTGTAGATACGCCAGGCTCAAATTCTTTTACTGCACCATCTGGAAATGTGATTTTCATAATAATCTCTCCTTTTCTTTTTAAAATATGGTTAGGAGGGCAAAATAAAAAACCCATCCCTCCTGTTGTCAAGGGACGAGTTTATGCTCGTGGTTCCACCCAAGATTCAGAAATAACCAGCAATAGCTATTTCACTCTTGTCGCTTATAACGGAGCGATCCGTCTATTATTACTAGTAAAAAACGTTCCTAATAGAAGTTCCAAGGTGGTCCAAATTTAAGTTCGAATAGAAGGTTTCCAGCTAGCCCTTCCTCTCTAGAATTTTCCGTTAAATTGGTTGTCCTTTTCATCACTTTGTTTTATATTACTACAAATTATAATCCTGATTACGCTAATTTGCAAGTGCTTTTTTAGAAACGGCGATTTTTTCCTTCTAGCTGTACTTCTTTGGATAAATAGCGCACACGTTCCATAATTCGACGTGCTTTAAGTTTTTCTTCGTTTCCATTTTGGGCGAACATTAAATGATTTTCTAATTGATCCATATTGTAATTGGATGAGAAAAAAGTTGGTAATTCTTCTTGCATTCGGAACTGTAAAATTGCCCCAAGAACTTCATCACGAGTCCATGCAGTCATTGATTCTGCACCAATATCATCCAGCATTAGCACTTCTGTTTCTTTAGCGAATTGAATTTTTTCACCCACTGTATTATCAGAAATTGACTGCTTCACTTCTCGCATAAATTCAGGAAGATATACTAAAGTTGTTGAAACTCCTTTAAGCGCAAGTTCTTTAGCAATTGCCCCCAATAAGTAAGATTTTCCAGTTCCAAAGCTCCCGTGAATATAAAGCGCTTTGACACGTTCTCCGTCTTTAGCAAGATAATCCTTTAAAAATTGATACGCCTCAACAAGTGCAAGTTGTCTAGATTCTTCATCCGTATAAAACTCACTTAAACTAGCATCTACTACTTGTTTTGGCATATAAAGAGAGCGAATACGTTTCTCCACAGCACGACGTTTATCTTCTTCTATTTTTTCCTTTGTTGGATAATAGCTGACAGTAATAAATTCTCCATTTAAAACCAATTTCGGCGCATAACCAGGCATTAAAGTGGCTTCTTGTTCCATAAATTTTTTGTGTTGAGTCATAAACTCATATAAATTAGATAAATTTTGATTAATCAATTGTTCGTCTATTTCTGCTTTATGGGCCTTGAAAAATTCTTGGATTGGCTGATAATGTAGTACTTGTTGCTTTAGCCCTTGATATTCTTTTTCAAAATCTCGTCCTTCAAAAAGCTGCCCTAATGTGCGTTCGATGTTATCCATGTCCTTCACCTACCTTTTATTTAGTCGTTCTTTAATTTCGCGAACTTGTTCTTCCAATGTTTGTTTTTCTTTATCTGTCATTTTGTTATCAGCTGGTGGGACGGATTCTTTATCAAACCAATCCGGTAAAATTTCTTTTCTAGTTGTTTTTTGGTAATTTCGATTGTAATTTGATTTTTTAGCTGTGGCTGGTTCTTCTTGTAGTCGTTTATATTTTTCATGCTCTTGCCAAGCTAAATCCATAGCTTCTTTAGCGGTTTTAACATTTTTTCGTTTCCAGTGTGCAGCGATTGTCATCATGTAGTTTTTGGCCAATTTCCGGTCAAGTCGAAGCATGACATATTCGATTAAGACATTCATAACTGGAACAGGTAAATTTTGTTGGTTCATTACTTCTTCAACTACACGTAAATCTGTTTCGGCTGGCACTGCCCCATCGGAAATATCGACAAGCAATTGAAATGGTGTGATACTTTCTAAATACACTTGAAGTGCTTCTTCGTCGTTTAGCACTTCCTTTTGTTCTTCTACATCCGGCATTTCTTGTTTCATTTGTAACTTTGGTGGGGTGCCATTTTCAATGGAATAACCTTCGCGAACAATTTTGCGTAAAAATACAATATCTATGTCCCCGTTAGCATCCAGCGCTCGGTACAAATAACTTGGCATGTCTTTCTCAGAAACTTGATAAATTCCGTGCAATTTCAAAATTGTTTGACGCACTTCTTTAGTTATTTTATCACGTGAAATCATACTTGGAGATAGCAAACTTATAAACAAATTGAAGTCAAAACTAGCATCATCAAATTCAATTTCTTTCGGTTCAGTTTTATCCATTAAGGTTTGGTTAGTTTTGTCGATAGTTGCTATAGTTCCACCTTTAAATGGCTCAAAAACATCTTGAAAAGATCTAGTGATTTCGCTATATGTAGTTGTTTCAATAGCTTCATCAGAGAAAAAACGACGCAACCGTTGAAACTGAGCATTACCTATTTTGCTATATAAATAAATATTTAGTAATCCGTCTGAAAAGAATTTTTCTGGAGATAAGGGCGGTAAGATTTCATAAATGTAAAAACGCGTGTCATTTTCCGTTTTTACATAACTTTTTAAAAGACCTAAGCCTTCGAGTTTTAGTCTTGCCTCAAATAGTGCCTTTAAACTAATATCGAGCATATTTAAAAGTTGGACGTGGGAATGCGCTTTCGACCAAAGTCTGTTTTCTTCTACTTCAGTAAACAGTGTTTGATATAAAGCTAAACATTCCGCCCCCATTAGCGGTTGATATAACATGGTGATTATTTTTCGGTCGGCACCGGTTAAAATACCACTTGCCTTCACTTGATAACTATCTACCGCTTGAAGTTCCATCCAAAATTCCGTCAATTTACACTCACCTATCTTTATTTTTTTCCATCAAATCTTTTAATTCTTCTACAAAAACACTAATATCTTTGAACTGACGATAAACCGAAGCAAATCGGACATAAGCAACCTCGTCCAAATTAGCCAATTTATTCATTACTTTTTCACCGATTAAATCAGAGGCAATTTCACTATCACCAATGTTTCTAAGTTCGCGCTCCACCTCATTAACAATTTCCTCGATTTGTTCTGCACTAACTGGCCGTTTTTCACATGCTCTAATTAAACCACGGCGAACTTTTTCACGAGCAAATTCTTCTCGTGCGCCATCTTTTTTTACAACTATTAAAGGACTTTCCTCTACCTTTTCAAATGTAGTAAAGCGAAATCCACATTTTTCACATTCACGTCGACGTCTGATAGAATTGCCATCATCTGCCGGTCTTGAGTCTACAACACGTGTTCCATTATATTTACAAGTAGGACATCTCACAAAAATTCACTCCTATCCCTAAAACATCTCTGTCTGTTTATTTGTATGCCTCATTATACCATGTGAAAGTAAGGGTGGCTATTTGTTCTTAATAATTTGATCAATAAAATCCGCAACTTGTTTCTCTGTTTTTTCGAGCGTTTCATCGTTATTAATTACTAGGTCCGCTTTTTTGGCTTTTTCATCAATCCCGATTTGGCTATTTATTCGTTCTAAAGCCGCCTCCTCGGTCAAATGATTTCGCCTCATTAAGCGTTTTAATTCAGTTTCAGGTGTAACCCAAACGACAACAATTTGATCAACAAGTGATTCTAAATGACTTTCAAATAAAAGTGGAATATCAAAAAATACTACTTGTTCACCGGCTGCAAAATAGCGTTTTCGCTCCGCTAACATATATTCTTTCACGCGAGGATGGGTGATTGCATTTAATTTTTCTCGTTTTTCTTTGTTTTTGAAAATAATATTTGCTAGCTTGGGCCGATTTAATGTGCCATCTTCCAGCAATATATCCGCACCAAAGTAATTAATAATTTCCTTAAGCCCTGCTGTTCCTGGCTCAACTACTTTCCTTGCCGCAATATCTGCATCTATGACAGGAATTCCAGCCTTCTGAATCATTTTGCTTACAGTAGATTTTCCTGTTGCCACGCTTCCTGTTAAACCAATCGTTTTTCCCATGATTCGTCCCACTCTCTACTTTTGACAATTTGGACAAAAATGTGTTCCTCGCCCATTTAGCTTTATTTTTTCAATTGGAGTTCCGCAAATCACACATGGCTCCTCCGTTTTCCCGTATACTTTCAGCTTATCTTGATACTGTCCTAATTTCCCCTCCGAATTCACATACGTTCTCACAGTCGAACCGCCAAGTGCTACAGCTTCTTTCATTATACTTTTGGTTGCTTCAAAGATACGCTTGATTTCTTTATTAGAAAGTGAGTTAGCTGGTCTTTCAGGGCGAATTTTTGCTTCAAAACAAATCTCATCCGCATATATATTACCAATTCCTGCGACTAATTTTTGGTCTAATAAAGCTGTTTTGATTGCACGACTAGTTTTTTTCACCCCAGCTGCAAAATCGGTTAACGTAAACGCTGGTGTAAGAGGTTCAGGTCCCAACTTTTTAATGGAATTTGTTTCACTTTCACCGTATTTATTCGTAACTTCCATCGTCCCAAATTTTCGCACATCTAAAAAGCGCAGTTCTGTATGATCCTCAAAATGGAAAATAATATGCGTATGCTTACTTACCTCTTCATTTTCATCCATTAATCTAAACTTGCCTTCCATCCGCAAATGGGACAAAATGGTGCAATTCGTTAAATCAAAAAGTAAAAATTTTCCGCGACGACGTACTCCTTCGATTTCTTGCCCAACAAGCATATGCACAAACTCATCTGGTGGCATATTTTTTATCATTTTGGGAACATGAACAATCACTTGATCAATTTTTTTACCAGGAACGAGCGCTTGTAAAGTGGTGCGGACATTTTCTACTTCCGGCATTTCTGGCATATTTAAACTCCCCGTTTCTCTATTTATTTTGCATCATACCAAGTATCTCCAAAAGCGCTATCGACCTTAAGTGGTACAGATAGTTCTACAGCATTTTCCATAACATCTGGTACAATTTCTTCTAATTTAGCAATTTCTGCTTCTGGTGCTTCAAAAATAAGTTCATCGTGTACTTGAAGTAATAACTTAGCTTCTAATTTTTCGGATTTTAGGCGGTCGCTCATTAGAATCATCGCTTTTTTGATAATATCCGCAGCACTTCCTTGGATAGGTGTATTCATCGCAGTTCTTTCTGCAAATCCGCGAACATTAAAATTACGACTGACAATCTCTGGAATATAACGACGTCTATGCAAAATAGTTTCTACATAACCTTTTTCTTTTGCAAAACGTACAATATCTTGCATATATTCTTTTACTGCTGGATAGCTGACAAAGTAACGATCAATAAAATCTTTCGCTTCTTTTCTTGTAATGCCAAGGTTTTGCGAAAGTCCGTAATCACTTATACCATAAACGATACCAAAATTAACCGCTTTTGCTTGACGGCGCATGAGTGAATCCACTGCTTCTTTTTCAACATGGAAAACATCCATTGCAGTTTTTGTATGAATATCATAATCATGTTTAAATGCATAAATCAGATTTTCATCTTCAGAAATATGAGCTAAAACACGCAATTCCACTTGTGAATAATCTGCTGAAAATATTTTCCAGCCAGGTTTGCTTGGAACAAAAACTTGTCTAATTTTGCGCCCTTCTTCTAATCGAATAGGAATATTTTGCAAATTCGGATCAACGGAGCTAAGTCGCCCTGTTTGAGTTAATGTTTGATTAAAACGTGTATGCACTTTATGTGATGTTTTATCTGTTACTTTTAGAAGGCCTTCAATATAAGTGGATTGGATTTTCCCAAGTTGGCGATATAACAAGATTTCATCAATAATGGCATGTTTACCTGATAAACTTTCCAAAACATCTGCGGCCGTAGAATAACCCGTTTTTGTTTTCTTTACAGCCGGAAGTCCTAACTTTTCAAATAAAATCACTCCTAATTGTTTAGGCGAATTAATATTAAAATCTTCTCCCGCATGCGAATGAATGGACTCTTCCAGTGTTTTTAGTCGACCAGCTAATTCTACTTTCATATCTTCCAGTCGTTTAGTATCAACACTTACACCTTGCATTTCCATTTGAGCAAGGACAAAAGTTAACGGTAATTCTAAATCTGCCATTAAAGCTAATTGTTCGTTTTTTTCTAATTCGTCCATAAGACCATTTTCCAAAACAGCGATTGCGATAGCTTTTCTTGCAAGATGTGGTGCGACAATACTTTCTTCTGGGATGCTTCGTTTCGCTCCTTTTCCATATACCGTTTCATCCGTTTCCACTTCTGTATAATTATGACGAGCAGCAACACTCATAAAATCATCTATCGAGTCGGATGGATTCAATAGATAGGAGGCTAACATAATGTCGAATGTGATACCAGACACTACATATCCTAATCGCCGCATTGCAACCATTGTTTTTTTCGCATCGTAGACTACTTTTGTATCATTGCTTTCAATCCATTCTTTAAATGCTGGGCTATTTTCTGCTGTTTCTTTTGTGAAAAAATAGGTTCCTTTGTTTGAATGAATTGTAATCCCGATAAAGTTTGCTGTATGATAATTCTCATTTTCTAATTCAATATATAATGCTGTTTTCCCACCAAAATGTTTTTGCGTTAACGCTGAAACTACTTCAAACTTGAGTTCTTTTAATGGTTTTGCTTCTTCTTTCGTTTCGCCCTCCAAGTTTTTTAATAATGTTGTAAACTGCATTTCTTTCAAAAGCGGAATTACTTTTTCTGTTTGATATCCATCATATTTAGTACTTTCAACGGTACATTCTATTGGTGAATCCACATTGATAGTTGCAAGCTCTTTACTCAAAATTGCAAGTTCTTTATTTTCTTGGACTTTTTCTTTTAATTTTTTTCCAGAAATTTCATCGGCATGTTCTAAAACACTTTCTACGCTTCCGCCAAATTCATGTAATAGTTTTAATGCCGTTTTTTCACCAACACCTGGGATTCCGGGAATATTATCTGATGAATCACCCATTAACCCCTTCATATCAATAATTTGTGCAGGAGAAAGATTATATTTTTCTTTTAGTGTTTCTGGAGTATTTGTTTCCATATCAGCTATACCTTTTTTAGTTATATAGACGGTTGTTTTTTCAGAAGCTAATTGTGTTAAATCACGATCTCCGGTAATAATCGCTACTTCCATACCGTCTGCTTCTGCTTTTTTTGTTAATGTGCCGATAATATCGTCTGCCTCATAGTTAGCAAGCTCATATTGCGGGATATCGTAAGCAGTTAAAAGCTCTCGAATAAATGGAAATTGTTCGGATAACTCACTAGGCGTTTTTTGGCGCCCTCCTTTGTAACCTTTAAATGTAGTATGGCGAAAAGTTGTTTTTCCGGCATCAAAAGCAACGAGTACATGACTAGGCTTTTCTTTTTCCAACACATTCATCAACATCATTGCAAATCCATACACCGCATTTGTATATACACCTTTATCGTTATTTAAAAGCGGTAACGCATAAAACGCGCGATTCGCAATACTATTTCCATCAATTAATACTAATTTATTCACAGGGATATCCTCCTCTATATTATCATTCACTTGTGTCTATTTTACCATAGGAACATAAAAACAAACCACTTATCCGAATGGGGTTAAATGGTTTGCCTTAAATACGAACAATTATTATCAACAATAAAATTACGAACTAGTTTTACGAGTTACAAGCGGACGTAATCAGAATTTTTTTATTAATTCATCCGCAAATTCCGAACATTTAACCTCTGTTGCGCCATCCATTAATCTGGCAAAATCATATGTTACTGTTTTTGCAGCAATAGTTTTTTCCATCGAACGATTAATTAATGTAGCTGCTTCTCCCCAACCAATATGTTCCAGTAAGAGTGTTCCAGATAAAATAACGGATGAAGGATTAACTTTATCAAGACCAGCATATTTTGGTGCAGTACCATGTGTCGCTTCAAAAATCGCATGACCAGTTAAATAATTAATATTCGCTCCTGGAGCAATACCAATTCCACCTACTTGAGCAGCAAGCGCATCAGAAATGTAATCCCCATTTAAATTCATCGTAGCCACTACATCAAATTCAGCAGGACGTGTCAGGATTTGTTGTAAGAAAATATCTGCAATAGAATCTTTCACTAAAATTTTTCCTGCCGCAAGTGCTTCGTTTTGTTTTTTATTAGCAGCTTCTGTACCTTCTGCTTCTTTTATACGATCGTATTCGTTCCAAGTAAATACTTTATCACCATATTCTCGTTCACATAAGTCATAGCCCCAATTTTTAAAAGCTCCTTCTGTGAATTTCATGATATTACCTTTGTGTACGAGCGTTAATGATTTACGCCCTTCTTTTATTGCATATTCGATAGCTGAGCGAACCAAACGCTCTGTACCTTCTTTGGAAATCGGCTTAATACCAATACCAGAAGTTTCCGGAAAGCGAATCTTATTGACACCAAATTCATCTTTTAAGAATGCTATTAATTTTTTTGATTCTTCGCTGCCTTCTTTAAATTCAATCCCTGCATAAATATCTTCTGTGTTTTCACGGAAAATAACCATATCTGTGTCTTCAGGACGTTTTACTGGTGACGGAACACCTTTGAAGTAACGAACTGGACGTAGACACACATATAAATCCAATTCCTGACGTAAAGCAACATTTAGCGAACGAATACCGCCACCAATCGGCGTTGTAAGTGGACCTTTAATCGCAATTAAATATTCATCAATTGTATCTAAAGTCGCTTGTGGGAGCCATTCACCTGTTTGTTTAAATGCTTTTTCACCTGCAAGCACTTCTTTCCAAGCAATTTCTTTTTCATCATTATATGCTTTTTTTACCGCTGCATCTAAAACGCGTTTTGCAGCAGCCCAAATATCTGGACCAGTTCCGTCACCTTCAATAAAAGGGATAACTGGATTATTTGGTGTTTTTAGCACACCATTTTCTACTTGAATTTTTTGACTCATAAAGTTTCTTCCTCCTCTATTAAATTCGTTCTTCTACAGGTAAATAACTTCTATTTTCAGGTCCAACATAAATAGCACGTGGACGAATAAGACGATTATCACGATATTGTTCAAAAATATGCGCCAACCAACCTGACACACGGCTTACAGAGAATACTAATGTAAATAGATCTCGGTCAATACCAAGCGCATGATAAACAGAAGCTGAATAAAAATCGACATTTGGTTTTAAATGTTTTAATTCCCAAACAGCTTCTTCTACTTGCATGGAAATTTCATACCATTTTTCTTCGCCTTTTTCGGTAGTTAACTTTCTAGACATTTCACGTAGATGTTGCGCACGCGGGTCTCCACCACGATAAACTCGGTGACCAAATCCCATAATTTTTTGTTTCGTATCGATTTTTGTTTGGATGTAATTGCGCACATCACCAGCTTCATCGATTTCTTCTAACATATCAAATACACGTTCATTGGCCCCACCATGAAGCGGTCCTTTTAATGCCCCAATTGCAGCCGTAACACCAGAATAAACATCAGAAAGTGTTGCTACACAAACTCGCGCTGTAAAAGTAGATGCGTTAAATTCGTGGTCTGCATGAAGTACAAGTGCTTTATTCATCGCTTCTACAGATAATTCATCTGCTTCTTCTCCAGTAATCATATAAAGAAAATTCGCAGCCATATTTAAATCTTCTCTTGGTGGAATCGGATCCAGACCACGACGAATTCTGGAAAATGCAGCGACAATTGTTGGCATTTTTGCTTGTAGACGCAATCCTTTGCGATAAACTGCTTCCCCGTCATCCAATTCTGCTTCTGTGTCAAATACACCAAGCATGGAAACGGTTGTTCTTAAAACGCTCATTGGATGTAATTTTTGATGATTTTGCATTCTTAAACTTGTAATAATTGTTTCAGATACAGCCATATTTTCTTGGATTTCTAATTTAAATTTTTTAAATTCATCTTTATTAGGCAAACGTAAATGCCATAATAAATAAATCACTTCTTCAAAAGATGCATTGTTTTCCATCAAATCATCAATACCATAACCAACATAAGTTAACATATCATCAATGATAGAGCTAATCGAAGTCTCAGCAACATATACATTTTCTAATCCTTTAGATAATGTCATTTCTTTTCCTCCTTTTATCCTTTTTTACGTATGTACTTATTTTATGAATGCAACTAACTGCATTGCCATGTACGCAATACCAGCAGCAATTACTGGTCCAGCAGCTATCCCTCTAAAAAGTACCACTGCTAAAATAGTTCCAAACACTAGAGAAACTGTCACTTGTGGATCAACAGCCATATAGCCAACACCTTTTTTAGCTAATATAGAAACGGCAATTCCTGCTCCAAGACCAATCCACCCAGCGGCCGATTTAAAAGAGTCAATTAAATCTTTAAAACCGATTTGCCCAGTTGCAATTGGAATTAAGATGGCAACAGTAATAATCGTTACACCCCAATTTATTCCTTTTGCTTGAATCATTTCCATTATCTTGCCATCAGCGTGAAATAACTTCAACAAAATGACAACCGCTACCGCAATAATAAGCGAATTATTTTTTGCTATAAGTCCGAGAAGTAAAAAAAGAAGTAAAAACAACATACTTTCCGTAAACATACTAAGTCACCTTTCAGTATCGCGCATCTATGAAGCGAGATAACAATTATTATATCATAAATATACCTTATAGTAATACTAAAATGCCATAAGGAAAATGAATTGCCCTTTTTTTAACTAAACCTCTATAGAAAGATTTTCCCATAGAGGTTTTTATTACATATCAAAATAATAATATTGTGTATGTTTCTTTTGATTTCCAAGCCATTTCGTTAATTTAGGTTTTAATAGTTTGCGAGAAAATGGAATAAAAATAAGTAACCCTAGTATTGTTGTAATAATTCCAGGAATAATTAATAAAAAGCCGGCGATAAAAAAACATAAACTATCTAATAAATACGGCGCTACCGTGCGTCCGTCTCGCAAATTTCGGAAAAGATTGCCACCAAGACGCTTGAAAATAAAAATACCAAAAGCGCTGGAGGCTATTTGAATAAAAAGAAGTGGTAAAAAGCCGATTACTTGGAATAACCAAACATACATAATCAACTCTATTAAACCATATAAAGCCCAGTAAAGCATAAATTTTCTCATACAATCAACTCCAATACTTAATAACCATTATAACCTATTTTTTTGTAATCGAAAAACAATACAGGCGCGCAAATAAAAAAAGCGCCCCGCTAACGAGACGCTTTTTTGAAAGTTAAATTTTAGTGAGTAGCTGTTTTGCCGTTATAAACAACACCTTGACGAGAATCAACAGTGATAATTTCACCGTCTTTTACAAGAGAAGTTGCATCTTTAGCACCAACGATAACAGGAATACCAAGATTAATTCCAACGACTGCTGCGTGACTAGTTAAGCCACCTTCTTCAACAACGACTGCTGCACTTTTCTCAAATGCAGGAAGGATTTCTTTATCTGTTGTTTTAACGATTAAGATTCCGCCTTCTTCTGCTTTTTGAAGCGCTTCTGCATTAGATTTTGCAACAATTGCTTTACCAATTACAGATTTACTACCAATTCCTTGGCCTTTAACTACTTTTTCACCAATTAATTGGATTTTCATTACGTTTGTTGTTCCGCTTTCTGCAACTGGAACACCTGCAGTAATAATGATAAGATCACCTTGTTTTGCAACACCTGAAGCAAGTGATTCTTTCACTGCAAGGTCAAACATTTCATCCGTGTTGCTAACTGGAGTAGCTAAGCGAGGATAAACACCCCATGAAAGAGCTAAACCACGGTATACATGCTCATTAAATGTTACTGCTACGATATGAGATTTCGGACGATATTTAGAAATCATACGCGCTGTGTGACCACTTTGAGTTGCAGCAACGATTGTTTGTACATTTAGGTTTTTCGCAGTATGACCAACTGCTTGTCCAATAGCTTCTGTCATATCTGTATTTTCGTGAAGTTTAAGCGCAAATTTATCTTGAGCAACTAGCACTTCTTCTGTACGAACAGCGATTTTCGCCATCATTTTAACTGCTTCAATTGGATAGTCCCCAGCAGCTGTTTCACCAGATAACATAATTGCATCTGTTCCATCAAAAATCGCATTCGCTACGTCACTTGCTTCAGCGCGAGTTGGACGTGGATTACGTTGCATGGAATCAAGCATTTGTGTTGCAGTGATAACAGGTTTTCCAAGTTTATTACATTTTCTAATAAGTTCTTTTTGTACAATCGGAACTTCTTCAGCAGGAATTTCAACACCTAGGTCTCCACGAGCAACCATTAAGCCTTGAGATACTTGTAAGATTTCGTCGATATTATCAACGCCCTCTTGGTTTTCGATTTTCGGAATAATTTGAACGTGAGTTGCGTTATATTCTTCTAAAATCTTAGTAATTTCAAGAACATCTGTAGCTCGACGTACAAAAGATGCCGCGATAAAATCGATACCTTGTTCTAAACCAAAACGGATATCTGCAGCGTCTTTTTCTGTGATTCCTGGTAGGTTGATAGAAACGTTTGGTACGTTAACGCCTTTTTTATTTTTAAGCACACCTGGGTTAAGTACTTTTGTTACTAGTTCACGATTAGCTTCGTCTTTTTCAATTACTTCCAGACCGATTAAACCATCATCAAGTAAAATGGAAGATCCAATTTCTACATCGTCAAAAAGTTCTCCATAAGTTACAGAGAATTTTTCTTTTGTTCCTTCAACAGGTGTCATAGAAACACGTACAACGTCGCCTGTTTGGAATTCTAATTTTCCGCCAACCATGTCATTTGTACGGATTTCTGGACCTTTTGTATCAAGTAAAATAGCAACTTGTTTGCCAGTAATTTTTGATGCTTCACGGATGTTCACAATTCGTGCACCGTGCTCTTCAAAATCTCCGTGTGAGAAATTAAGACGTGCTACGTTCATTCCTGCTTCAATTAGTTGAACTAATGTGTCAACTGACTCGCTTGCAGGACCAATTGTACAAACAATTTTCGTTTTTTTCATGTTATTACTCCTCCTAGAACTTAGCTATTCATTCGTATTTATTATAAACATATCTTTCACATTTTACCAGTAACAACCATGTATTACAAGTAAGTTTGTGAATAAAAATGCATTTACCCAGTATAGTGCTGTTATTAAGAAAACGCTTTATAGGATTTTACGGCATCCCTATTCAGACATTTACTTCTTTTGTTTCAAAGAATTTTATAACTACATTTTTTCACAAAGAAAGGCTACCATGCGTTGTTATGGCAGCCAGCTCTTCAGCCGTTTTAAATCGACAAAATAGAAGCAAGATCAAACAGTTGTTTATCACATACATGTTTTTCTTTCAAAATTTCGCCAATATTATTTTCGACAATACGGTTTTCGCGGATTCCTACAGCTAATCCACCACGATTTTCTAATAATAATTCTACCGCATGCGCGCCAAGACGGCTTGCAAGCACACGATCAAATGCAGTTGGGCTTCCACCACGTTGAACATGTCCTAAAACAGTTACACGTGCATGATAGTCGCCATATTCAGCTAATTGTTTAGCAAATTCATTTCCTGACATAACACCTTCTGCAACGACAATAATGCTATGTTTTTTACCACGTTCACGACCTTTGTTTAAACGATCCACGATATCATCCATATTGAATTCTTGTTCAGGTACGATGATAGCTTCAGCGCCGCCACCAAGACCAGACCAAAGTGCGATATCCCCAGCATCACGACCCATTACTTCAATAATAAAAGTACGTTCATGACTTGTTGCTGTATCACGGATTTTATCTAATGCATCTAAAACAGTATTTAGCGCAGTATCAAAACCAATGGTGAAATCAGTACCAGAAATATCATTATCAATCGTTCCTGGAATACCAATAGTTGGAAAGCCACGATTTGTAAGTGCTTCCGCTCCGTGGTAAGAGCCATCTCCACCGATAACAACTAAGCCGTCGATTTGATGTTTTTTCAGTTGTTCGATTCCTTTAAGTTGTCCTTCTTCTGTAGCAAATTCAGGATATCTTGCAGAATAAAGGAATGTTCCTCCACGATGAAGTATATCACCAACAGAACCTAACTCTAATTTATGGATATCACCATTAACCAAACCTAAAAAACCATAGTTAATACCATAAACTTCAAGTCCTTCATAGATTGCTTTACGTACAACAGCACGAGTGGCTGCATTCATTCCTGGAGCGTCTCCTCCACTTGTCAAAATTGCAATTCGTTTCATTTTACTTACCACCTCAGACAATGATATTGTTTTTCATCACATGTGTTTATTCTACATGAAAAACCGCTAAATGAAAAGCACGAATAGAACACTTTTTTCGCCAGCAATAGCACTATTTCAGCTTTATTTATATCGGTCTATTCCAATTAGCTGTTAAAACGGCATTATATCAACAAAAAGATATAATCGGTCTATACTTGTTAAGTGTTTAACTTTCTTTATCTATTTTGGTACATACCAAAAAGATGATTTCCAAAAAAACAGGAAATCATCTTTCATTATCGCTTATAAAGTTTCATATGCACCAATTTTCTTGAATTTTTCATAACGTTGCTCTTTTAATTGTTCTTCAGAAAATGCCATTAAAGCATGTAGTGACTTGGTAATTGTTTTATTTATTTCTTCTGCTTGAGCAACTAAATCGCGATGTGCTCCGCCTTTTACTTCTGGAATAATTCCATCCGTAATATTAAGTTCATACAAATCGCCTGCAGTGATACGCATTGATTCCGCTGCTTTTTTTGCTTGCCCAGCATCTTTCCATAAAATGGCTGCCGCTCCTTCTGGTGAAATAACCGAGAAAACCGCATTTTCAAGCATGAATATCTGATTTCCAACACCTAAAGCAAGCGCTCCTCCACTACCACCTTCACCAATAACAATAGAAATGATAGGTACTTTCATATCGCTCATTTCATAAAGATTCCGAGCAATTGCCTCACTTTGTCCGCGTTCTTCGGCAGCACGACCAGGATATGCTCCTTTTGTATCAATGAAACAAATAATTGGTCTACCAAATTTATCTGCTTGTTTCATTAACCGAAGCGCTTTTCGGAAACCTTCTGGATGTGGCATTCCAAAATTACGATGCAAATTATCCTTTGTATCCTTACCTCGCTGATGTCCAACAACAGTCACAGGAATACCTTTAAACGTAGCAATCCCACCAACAATAGCTGCATCATCGCCAAAAGAACGATCACCATGAAGCTCCATAAAATCTTCAAATAAAAGTGGAATATAGTCAAGTGTTGTAGGGCGTTCTGGATGACGAGCGACTTGAAATTTATCCCAAGCAGTCATATTACTATAGATACTTGCTTCCAATTTAGCTAGACGTTTTTCTAACTTTTCGATTTCACTAGATAAGTCTACATCTGATGTTTCGTTGTATTCTTTTAAGTCAGCAATTTTACTTTTTAGTTCTAATATAGGCTTTTCAAATTCCATTTCATTCGCCATCAGATTCACCTCCTGATTCAGGTGTTTTTACATGGATTTTTAAAATAAAACTTAATTTATTTTGCAAATCAAGCCGTGAAATGCAATCGTCCAATTGCCCATGCTTAAGTAAAAATTCTGCTGTTTGGAAGTCCTCTGGCAGCTCTTCTCGGACGGTTTGTTCAATCACTCGACGCCCAGCAAAGCCAATAAGTGCTCCTGGCTCAGCAAAATTATAATCGCCTAAAGAAGCAAAACTTGCAGAAACTCCACCTGTTGTTGGGTGTGTCATCACAGTGATTGCTAAACCACCATGATTGCTAAACCGCTTGAATGCAGCGGATGTTTTCGCCATTTGCATAAGGGAAATCATTCCTTCTTGCATACGAGCGCCACCTGAAGCAGTAAATATCACAAAAGGTTTCTTTGTTTTATCTGCCTCTTCTACTGCACGAAGAATTTTTTCGCCTACAACAGATCCCATACTTGCCATTCTAAAACGAGAATCCATTACTGCGATAACTAAAGGATTTCCATCTATCGTTGCATGACCAGTAACAATAGCTTCGTTCAATCCAGTTTTTTGTTTATCTTTTTCGATTCTATCCATATAATCTTCAAAACCAAGTGGATTTGCTGTAGTTAAGCTAGCATCAAGTTCTTCAAAAGAATCCGGATCAACAAGCATATCAATTCTTACTTTTGCTCCAATTGGATGATGAAATCCACAATAACTGCATACCATCAAGTTCTTTTGCAATTCTTTAGTATACATTATTTTTTTACACTCTGGACATTTTGTCATAATACCTTCTGGAACATCTGCTTTCGTCCCATCAGAAGGAATTGTGGCATATTTTCTCTTTTTTGGTTTTGTAAACAAGTCTCCTAACAAGGATAACCCTCCCCATTTACGCTTTCTATTGTGGTAATAACGGTTTTTAAATACTATAAAATGAAAAATTATAAAGACATGAAACATATTTTTAACCGCATTTTCCCATAAGAAGACAAAATGCCAGTCCGTCCGAATAATCATTGGACAGACTGCGCAATATCGTTTCCCACGTTAAACTATAACATACTTTTGCTAAATATAGAAAGTTTAAGATTACTTAAAAACAACATTCTCTTTACCAAGAAGTGTTACTAAGGCCTCGTGTAATCCCTCTGAAGGCTCCACTTGAATATTTTTTAACTCTGTTGTTTGCTTAGTTAATGCTTGATGGATAATAACCTTAGAGCTCCCTTTATATTTTAATAAAATGGGTCTTATGCGTTCCATTTGAGACGACTCAGTTAGTTGAATAAACAGTCTCATTGGAGCTTTCACTTCTTTTAAATCTTCTGCTTGATTTACAATTAACTGAAGTTCGCCATTTCGCTTATCTGCTTTCACTTGTAAAAACAGAATCTCTCCTTTTTGAGCGAAAGAAGCATATTTACGATAACTTTCAGGGAACATCACTGCACTTAATTCTTTCGTGTCATCACTAACAGTCAAAAAGCACATTGTCTCCCCTTTTTTCGTTCTAATGGATTTAACTTCATGAACATAAACTGCAACTTGATAATTTTTTCCAGAACTAATTTCCGCAAGTCTAGTAATTGCGATATTTTGTAGTTTAGTTTGATAGTAAGCTACTGGATGCGCAGAGACATATTGACCAGTATAGAGCTTTTCTTTTTCTAATTTTTCATCAATGGAAATAGGTGCTGTTTTTCGGTAACGCGGCTTCATTTTCTTTAAAAAATCATCATCTTCTGCAAAAAGGTTCATCCCTTTAGAATCTTCACCAAGTAAAGAAATATACTGCAATACGGCATCAATCGTCGCAAGTATCGTTGCTCTATCTTCACCAAATTCATCAAAACAACCTGATAATACTAAAGCTTCTAAGACAGTTTCTGATAACATTTTATGTGGCATACGTTCACAAAAATCAAAGAAATCTTGGAAAGGTGCTTTTTTTCGTTCGTTAATAATTTCGAGAACAAACTTGGTTGGCACTTTTCGAATGACTCGAAAACTATAACGAATGGCCGTTTCGCCTTCCATTTGAAAATAATAATGACTATGATTAATACTAGGCGCTAACATTTGGATACCATAGTTTTTTGCTTCGGTAATATATTGCGCAATCTTATCATCATTTCCAAAAACAGAGCTAAGCAAAGAAGACATAAATGCGGCTGGATAATTCGCCTTTAGGTAGGCTAATTGAAAAGCAATTTTAGAATATGCCGCTGCATGACTACGGTTAAATCCATAATTCGCAAACTGTACAATCATGTCATACACTTGATTGGCGCTACTATCAGAATAGCCCTTACTTCTCGCCCCATCTACAAAATGTATCCGTTCTTCATTTAGCACATCTGCTTTTTTCTTACTTACTGCACGACGTAGTAAATCCGCTTCGCCAAGTGAAAAACCTGCCATTAAGTTAGCGACTTGGATAATTTGTTCTTGATAAACAATCACCCCATAAGTCACTTCTAAAATTGGTGCTAAATCTGGATGTGGATATTGAATCGCTTCTTTTCCATGTTTTCTGGCAATAAATGTATCAATTTGTTCCATTGGACCCGGGCGATAAAGGGCGTCTACTGCGACGATATCTTCAAAAGAAGTTGGTTTTAACTTCCTGAGCACCCGACGAATTCCGTCCGATTCAAATTGAAAAACACCGGTTGTATCCCCTGTTTGGAATAACTTCAATGTTTTTTCATCATCTAGTGAAATATCAGCCAAAGTTAATGGTTTTTCACGAGTGTAATTAACTGATTTTAGCACACGATCAAGTAAACTTAGATTTCTAAGGCCAAGAAAATCCATTTTAAGTAAACCGATTTTTTCTAGTTCTCCCATGGCAAACTGTGTTAAACGTGCATCACCACTGCCTAATTGTAGAGCAACTTGTTCAACAAGCGGTTTATCACTTATAACAATTCCAGCGGCATGCGTTGAAATATGTCGAGGGAGGCCCTCTAGCTGACATGCAACTTCCCAAATCATTTCATTTACTTTGGAGCTTTTTATATGATTTTCTAGCCGTGGATTTTCTTGAATCGCCTTCTGTAAAGTAATACCTAACTGGCTTGGAATTAATTTAGACCACTCAGATAAAAGAACCGAATTTAAACCAAAACTTCTTGCAGTATCACGGATAGCTGCTTTTGCTGCAAGTGTACCAAATGTACCAATTTGTGCCACATGTGCTTCACCGTATTTTGATACAACATATGAAATTACTTCATCACGACGATTATCCGGAAAATCCAAGTCAATATCGGGCATGGTAATTCGTTCTGGATTTAAAAAACGTTCAAATAACAAATGGTATTTAATTGGGTCCACATCTGTAATTCTTAATGCAAAAGAAACTAACGAACCTGCTGCGGAACCACGACCAGGACCCGTTAAAATTCCTGCTTCTTTAGAATAGCGAATAACATCCCATACAATAAGAAAATAATCCGCAAATCCCATTTCGGTAATTACTTTTAACTCATAATCTAAACGTTCTTGATATTCAGCCCGCATTAGTCCACGTTCTTTTAATCCGGCATATGCTGTTTGTTGTAAAACATCAGAGGCCTTTTGATTATCAGCTATTGGAAACCTTGGCAGTAGATGTTGATCTAATGCTATTTCAACTTGACATCGATCTGCTAATTTACCAGTTTCCTCGCATGTCTTTTTTTCAAAATCAGTTTGCCAAACTCGCACCATCTCATCCTGCGAAGTAAAATAATTAGAGCCCGCAAGTGGAAGTGTCGTCCAGTCCACCGTCCGATTATCACGAATAGCTGTTAATACTTCTCTTGCCTGTGCATCTTTTGGTTCAATATATTGCACATCTTTAGTCGCTACTGCGCGTACTTTTTCTTCTGCGCAAAATGTTTCAATTTTTGCGAAAAGACGTGGGTTTTCTTTTTGCACTGATAGATAAACAGAATCTTTACCAAAAATAGTCACTAAGTTTTCGTAAGCTTCTAATGCTCCATCCTGATTATCTTCCATAAGAAGCCGCTCTACTTCTCCTTTTGCTCCTGGTGAAATTGCAATAAGGTCAGTACTATAAGCACGTAGCCAGCTTTGCGGAAGCTCTAATCCTTCTTCGCGTGTTTGAATGGCACTAGCGATTTTCAGTAACTCATGATATCCAGCAGTTGTTTTTGCAATTAGTATTAACTCGTAGGAATTAATTGGATTTACATAACCTTGTATCGTTACCGTCATCCCAATAATTGGTTTTATATCCACCGCTAAACATTTTTGGTAAAATTCAATTGCTCCATAAAGCACGTTTTTATCCGTAATTGCTAAGGCTGGATAATGGTATTCTTTTGCTTTAGCGACAAGCGAATCAACTGATGCAGTACTTGAAAGTAAATCATATGCGCTTGCAACTTGTAAATGAACAAATCCCACTATCCTCTCTCCTTTCAAAACTCTCTTTTTCCATTATATCGGTTAAATTCTAAAAAAGAAAGTGTGTTCGTGTTTTTATGTAAAAATAAAGCCAGATAGATATCTGACCTTATCGTCCTTCTATTTAGTCGCACAAATCAGTTGTAATTTTTCTGTCATTTCTTTAATTTCTTCTTCACTATGCAAGGTCGCGCCAGAAGCAAGCGGATGACCACCGCCACCATATTCTTTCGCTAGTTCGTTAATGACAGGTCCTTTTGAACGTAATCGTGCTCTAATAACAGGTCCCTCTTGAATATACATAATCCAGGCTTTAATACCCGCTACATTCTCAATAGAGGAAACAAGTGCTGAAGCGTCTCTAGGATTAACATCAAATTCAGCTAATAGTGTATCACTTAGATAAACTGTTGCTGCACCATTTTCGTCCATCACAAAGTTTTGTAAAATATAACCAGAAAGCTTTATTGTATTTTTGGGCAGTTCATATAGTTGCCGGTAAAGCGCTGGACGATCAAATGGAAAAGTAACAAGTCTCGCTGATAATCTTAATGTCTCCTCAGTCGTACTCGGATATAAAAATCTGCCTGTATCTCCAACAATTCCAGCATATAGTAGTCGAGCTGCTTTTTCATTTAGTACGAGTTCTTCGGAAAAAGTTTCCCAAAAATCAACTATCATTTCACTACAAGAAGAAGCATTTGTGTTTACCCAAAGTATGTCCCCGTAAGCATCATCATTTGGGTGATGATCTATTTTTATTAATTTTTTTCCTAATTGAAAACGTTGATCTGAAACACGTTCTTGATTGGCAGTATCACATACAATAACAAGCGCCTCTTTGTAAGTATCATCGGAAATCTCTTCTACTTTGCCAAGAAATTGTAAAGAAGTTTCATCATTTCCTACTGAATAGACTTTTTTTTCAGGAAAACTTGCATGAATAATTTCTGCAAGTCCCATTTGCGAACCATAAGCATCTGGATCTGGTCTTACATGCCGATGCAAAATAATCGTTTCATATTGTTTTACTTCATGTAAAATCTCATTTTTCATTTTTTCGCCTCAATTTCTGTTTAACGTTCCATCATTTGACAAGCAACAATTGCTTTTCCGGTTAATATTCCTTCTAAATATAGTTCCACATCTAATTTTCCTGCTTTACGTCCCATTTCCAAAATACGTGGTTTAATCACCATTGTCGCATCCATTTGGACAGGTTTTAAGAAATACATGGTCACATTTTCGATTGCCACATTGCGTTTTTTCATTGAAAATAATTTCTGCTGAACAACTTCACATACAATCTGCGTGAAAACACCATATGATAATGTACCAAGAGAATTAGTCATTTGCGGGCTCACTTTAAATTCATAATCTGCCTCCACATTTGTGTCAGCTTTTTCGGAAAGTTGATTAGTAATCGTGTCGTCAATGGTCTCACCAACTTGTGGTTGTTTTTGAATCATTTGCATTGATTTTAGAATATCTTGTCTGCTCACAATCCCAATTAATGTTAAATCATCTTTTACTACTGGGATTACTTCAATACTTTCCCAAATCATCATGTGCGCAACGGAAGCAACACTCATTTTTGGTCCTACTGTTAGAGGATTTTTTGTCATTACACGTTCTATTGAAATACTTGGATTTTTATCTAAAATATCTTTGCTTGTAACCATTCCGGTCAGTCTCATAGCTCGGTTTACAACTGGAAAACGGCTATGTCCGGTAGTATCTTCCATTTTATGCCAGTCTTCTACTTTATCTGCTGTGGATAAAAATGCAGTTGTTTCTAATGGTGTTAAAATATCCTCCACAAAAACAACTTCTTTTTTGATTAACTGGTCATAAATTGCTCGATTAATCATGGTTGCGACAGTGAATGTATCATAAGAAGTAGACAAAATCGGTAGTTCTTTTTCATCTGCTAGTCGTTTTACTTCATCATCCGTGTCAAATCCACCTGTAATCAGTACTGCTGCCCCGCGTTTTAGAGCAAGTTCATGGGCGCTCACTCGATTTCCAACAATTAGTAAATTGCCAGCATCTGTGTAACGCTCCATTGCTTCTACAGTCATCGCGCCAATAACAAACTTGTTTAGTGATTTATAAAGTCCAGCACGTCCGCCAAGAACTTGTCCATCAATCATATTGACAATTTCTGCAAAAGTTAATTTTTCAATGCTGTCTTTTTGTTTTCGTTCTATTCGAAGGGTCCCCACTCGCTTAATAGTAGAAACAAAGCCGATTATTTCCGCGTCTTTGATTGCTCGATAAGCAGTTCCTTCACTAACAGATAAGTTTTTAGCAATTTTTCTTACAGATATTTTTTCTCCAACTGCAAGGTTTTCAATATATTTCAAAATCTGTTCATGTTTTGTGGCCACGACTCATTTCACCCATTTCTTTTGTTAGATTTCGATTTCTTCGCCAATTTCTAGTACTTTTCCAGTAATTTCTTTATCTAGCGATGCAACAAATTTATATGGATCTTGTTCAATTAGCGGAAATGTATTGTAGTGCATGGGAATAACCATTTTTGTTTGTAAGAATCGAGCCGCAATCGCAGCATCTTCAGGTCCCATTGTAAAATTATCACCAATTGGTAAAAAGGCTAGATCTAGCGGATTTAATTCCCCGATTAATTTCATATCAGAAAATAGACCTGTATCTCCTGCAAAATAAATATTCTTTCCCTCAATTGTAAATACGATACCTGTTGGAAAACCTACATTAATAATACGGCCGTCACGAACGGTTTGCGAGCCGTGAAAAGCTTGTGTTAACTTCACTTGACCAAAATCAAATTGTCTTTTTCCACCAATATGCATTGGAGAAATTTTTTCAAGTCCATCTTCCACTGCTAAAAATGCAGCCAAATCTGCGTTACAAATAACTTCTGATCCAGCGTTTTTCGCAATTTGAACTGTATCACCAACATGGTCATCATGTCCGTGTGACAGCACAATATAGTCTGGCATCTGCTCTTCTGCTTTTAAATCGCATTTTTCATTTCCAGAAATAAATGGATCGACTAAAATAGTTGTATTTCCAGTAATAATTTTAATACAAGACTGCCCGTGAAATGAAATCTTCATGAAAAAAACATCCTTTCCAATTAATATTAAGTGCGTATTGTTGTACCATTCTTATTATAAACTAATATATAACACCTCGTAAACTAGGAGGTGTTTATTAGCAAAATATTTCCTTTGCATGTTATTATTATATAAAAATCAATTGGAAAGAAGGTACACAAAAATGGAAAAAAATATCGATGTCCTACAAAATTGGTTAAAAGAGCAAGGTGCCGAAGTAGCATTTTTAACAGATCCTGAAAATATTGCTTACTTTTCTGGTTATCACAGCGAACCACATGAAAGAGTACTAGGACTAGCTGTATTTTCAGAAAGCGAACCATTTCTTTTCACTCCTGCTTTAGAAGTAGAAGATGTACGTGGAGGCGACTGGACTCATCCAGCATATGGTTATACTGATACAGAAAACCCGTTCAAAATCATCGCTAGTGAAATTAAAAAGCGAGTAGCAACTCCAAGTAAATTTGCAATAGAAAAAAACCATCTAAATGTTGATCGTTTTGAGCAATTAGCTGGTCTTTTCTCTACTAGTTCTTTTATTCCAATTGAACATAAGATAGCACAAATCCGCTTAATAAAAACAGAAACAGAATTACAAATATTAAAAGAAGCAGCTTTACTTGCTGACTTTGCTGTTCAAGTGGGCGTAGATGAAATTGCAGAAGGAAAAACAGAGGCAGAAATTGTTGCCAAGATTGAATACGAAATGAAGAAAAAAGGCGTAACAGCAATGTCTTTTGATACAATGGTTTTAACAGGTAAAAACGGTGCCCTTCCGCATGGTACACCAGGAGAAACAAAAATTAAAAAAGGAGATCTAGTCCTATTTGATTTAGGCGTGGTTCATAAAGGATATTGTTCAGATATTACTCGGACAGTTGCTTTTGGTGAAATTTCTGAAGAACAGCAAAAGATTTATAATACTGTTCTAGAGGCGCAAACAGCAGCAGTTGCTAAAGTAAAGGCAGGGATAAAAGCGAGTGAAATTGATTTAACTGCAAGAAACATTATCCGAGAAGCTGGTTATGGAGATTATTTCCCGCATCGTCTCGGTCATGGTCTTGGAGCAAGTGTCCATGAGTTCCCTTCTATTACAGAAACGAATGACATGCCGCTTCAAGAAAATATGGTGTTTACAATTGAACCAGGAATTTATGTACCAGGAGTTGCTGGTGTTCGTATTGAAGATGATTTAGTCGTAACAAAAGACGGTGTGAAAGTTCTAACGGAATTCCCAAAAACATTACAAATCATCCAATAAGATAAGCAATTAAAATCAATTAGTATAAAATAAAAAGCAGAAATCATTATATAACCATTTTTAAGGATTCTCTACCTCTAGCGTTTGATTTATACTCTAGAAGGAGGCTTAAAATGGCATATACTAGGTTTCTGCTTTTTTGGTGTAAAAATACTTCTGTTTTAATCTTGTTGTTAAATTAATTGTTTACTATCTGTATAAACTAGTCCAAGTGAGTCTGCCACAGCTTGATACGTAATATGCCCTTGATACGTATTTAATCCACGTAGTAAATATGGGTCTTTTTTCACAGCTACTTCTAATCCATGATTTGCAAGTTTTAATCCAAAAGGTAATGTTGCGTTGGTAAGTGCTATAGTGGATGTTCTTGGTACTGCACCTGGCATATTAGCTACAGCGTAATGAAGAACGCCAAATTTTTCGTAGGTTGGATTATCATGTGTGGAAACATGGTCTGTTGTATCAAAAATCCCTCCCTGATCAATGGCAATATCTACTAGAACAGCTCCCGGATTCATTTGTTTAATCACATGCTCTTTTACTAATTTTGGCGCTTTAGCCCCTGGAATAAGCACTGCCCCGATAACTAAATCTGCTTTTTTTACAGCTATTTCAATATTAAAATCATTCGACATTAAGGTTTGTACTTGAGTGCCAAAAATATCATCCAACTCACGTAATCGTTTTAAATTCAAATCTAAAATAGTTACATTTGCACCAAGTCCTATCGCAATTTTTGCGGCATTAGTACCTGCAATGCCACCACCAATAATAACGACCTCACTTTTTTCTACACCTGGAACCCCGCCGAGCAATACGCCCATTCCCCCATTTGTTTTTTGCAAAAATTGTGCACCTATTTGAGCTGCCATCCTCCCAGCCACTTCACTCATCGGCGAAAGTAACGGCAGTGAGTGATCTGCTAATTCCACTGTTTCATAAGCAATACTGTTAACTTTACTTTCGATTAAAGCTTTTGCCAAAGTTGGCTCGTTTGCTAAATGTAAGTATGTAAAAAGTACAAGTCCTTCTTTAAAATAGCCATACTCTGATGCAATTGGTTCTTTTACTTTTACGACCATATCCACATTCCAAGCTTCTTTAGCTGTATCAACCATTTTTGCTCCCGCCTGTACAAAATCGGCATCTTGATAACTAGAACCTACACCCGCCCCTTTTTCTACGAGTACTGTGTGCCCTGCATTAACATAGGATAAAACACTCGCCGGAGTCATAGCCACTCTATTTTCATTATTTTTTATCTCTTTCGGTACGCCGACTAACATCTAAATCACGCTCCCTGAATAGGTATAATGAACCACATATTTTTTTCTACACCATCATGCTAACACAATATACCTAAGTTGTAAAAAATTAACCAACTGAAATTCACACAAAATCAGCCTAATAAATGCAAAATAATTTTGAAGCCAATTTTTTTAGTAATTAATGGTTCTTTTACGAAAAAAGGGGTAAAGTATAGTTATAGAAGATACATATTTTGATTGGAGGAATTATTATGTTACAACAATACGAAAGAGTTTTAGTGGCAGTCGACGGTTCAAAAGAAGCAGAAAGTGCATTCCAAAAGGCAATTCAGGTAGCTAATCGTAATGATGCTGCACTGGGTCTTGTGCATGTTATTGATACTCGTGCTTTCTCGTCTGTGGCTAACTATGATACAAGCATGGCAGATAAAGCGACTGAATATGCAGATGAACTACTTAGCGGTTATAAAGAAGATGCCTTAAAAGCTGGTGTGACAAAAGTAGAAAGCTATATTGAATATGGTTCTCCAAAAACAGCTATTACAAAAGAAGCTGCAAAAGCATTCCAAGCAGATTTAATTATGTGTGGTGCTACAGGGCTAAATGCAGTAGAACGCTTATTGATTGGTAGTGTATCTGAATATATTATTCGCCACTCCCCTTGTGATGTTCTCGTTGTTCGGAATGACGAACCAGATTACAAAGATGAAAAATAAACATACATGCTTAAAACAGATACTTTCCTTTGAGAGTATCTGTTTTTACGCCGGAAAACGTATAAAATAAACGCGAAAAAACAAGAATGTGTCAGTTGTGTGGATTTTATTTAAATAATATTGTTTTTACAAAATTTCATGCTATATTTAAAACATCTTATATTTTGTTAAAGGAATGTAACCTTTTGGGCATAACCTGAAACAAATGCGCACTTTTTAAGTACGCGTTTGTTTCAGGTTTTTTTAGCTAAATTAATAATAAGGAGTGGGAAAATGAAAAAATGGATGTTGTTAGTATTTGTTAGCTGCTTACTTATAGTTCTTGCTGGATGTGGCTCCAATCAAAACGAAGAAGTAGAAAAAGACCATTTAAATTACAAAAAAGGAGTTACGGTAACTACTAAGTATGGAAAAGTAAAAGGTTATAAGGATAAAAATGAAAGCGTTTTAGTTTGGAAAGGTGTTCCCTATGCCAAAGCCCCTGTGAAAGAATTACGCTGGAAGAAACCAGAAAGTCCAGAAAAATATGATGGCACTTTAGATGCAACAAAAGATAAAGAAGTATTTATTCAAACTGCACAAGATGGTGTAACAGGAAGCGAAGAAAGCCTTCATATGAATATTTATCGCCCAGACACTTCAGAGAAAAAGCTGCCTGTTATGGTTTATATTCATGGTGGAAATAATCAAGGCGGAAGTGCTACAGAAATTGGCGGAGAAGCATTTGTAAAAGATTTAAATACGATTTTTATTTCTGTTGATTATCGTCTTGGCGCACTTGGTTTTAACCCTTTAAAAGCCTTAAATACTGGTGATAAACTAGAAGATTCAGGTAACTATGCTTTGCTTGATATGGCAAAGTCGCTTGATTGGGTAAAAGAAAACATTGAAGCTTTTGGTGGTGATCCAGATAATATTACTTTCTCTGGTTTTTCTGCGGGTGGTAGAGATGTAATGGCCTCACTCACCTCTCCTATTTTTAAAGATAAATACCAAAAAGCAATTGCCTTTAGTGGAGGTATGACTGTTGCCGATCCTGATGATAGCATCAAGGTTTTTGCCAAAGCAATTGCCCCACTCGTTGTAGAAGATGGTGTAAAAGCAACGGAAGAGGAAGCTTATACTTGGTTACAAGAAAATAATAAGGAAGTTGCAGATTACTTATATGGAGTTTCTGCTGAACGATTAAGTAAACTCATGGGAAATGCTTCCATTCGAATGAGCGCTTTTCCCCACTTATACACCGATGGAGCAGTGATTCCAAAAAATGGCTTTGATACAAAAAATTATAATAATGTGCCTTTAATTATGCTCTCAGGTACAAGCGAGTTTTCCTTTTTTGCTATGGGAGATCCTTATTTTGCAGAAAGTTTTGCAAGTGGAGCCATTCCTAAAAACAAGGAAAAACTAGCTGAATTCCAGTTCGCTAAGCAATATGGCAGTGATTTTTATACCCTATTTAATACTGAATTATCTGCTAAAAAAATGGAACAACATTACGATGCGCCGATTTACAATACAAAAATGCCATTTGGAACCAATTTAAAAACGACTACAGATATGAGTCTAGTTGGTGCATATCATGGTGTATTTATCCCCTTCTTAGATAGTAACAACCAGACATATCTCTCTACAATTACAGACTCTTATCAATTGCCAGGAGCAGAAGAGTTACAAGAAAAATTCCGTGCTTATCTTAAAAATTTCTTGCATGATGGGGATCCAAATGGAGATAATTTAACAAAATGGACAACGTGGAGCGCTGACAATCCAAGTAATCTAATTTTAGATGCTGATGATAACCAAGCTCAAATTAAAATGGAGAAAGAAACCGATACAAATCAAGCTATTATTGATCGTATCGAAGCAGATACAAGCATTTCTGAAACAGCAAAAAACCAAATCGTTCATCAAGTATTAAACGGCCGATGGTTTAGCGGTGATTTAGATGCTTACTACTCAAACCCTAGTTTATGGCCTAACTAAGTTTTCAAAAAAACAGAACGCCCCTTCTTTTGAAGAAAGGCGTTCTGTTTTTTTATAAAGCTAAAAATTACTATTTAGCGATTATTTTTAATTGTTTCTACATCACGAGCAATCATTAATTCTTCGTTTGTTGGAATAATGATAACTTTTACTGGGGAGTGCGGATAGTTAAGAAATCTTTCTTCACCGCGGACTTGGTTAAGTGCTGGATCCCAGTATACGCCCATAAATTCTAAACCACGTAATACTTTTTCACGGATGAAAGAACTATTTTCACCTATACCAGCTGTGAAAATAATTGCATCTACACCGTTCATGCGAGCTGCATAAGATCCAATATATTTATGAATACGATCAACGAATACTTGTAGTGCAAGCTCTGCACGATCATTTCCTTTAGCTGCTTCATCTTCTAAATCACGAAGATCACTAGAAATTCCTGATACACCAAGCATACCAGATTCTTTATTCAAGACATCTAATACTTGTTCTGCTGATTTACCTGTTTTTTCCATGATAAACGGAATAAGCGCTGGGTCAATGTTACCAGAACGAGTTCCCATTGAAACACCGGCAAGTGGTGTGAATCCCATGGAAGTATCCATTGATTTTCCACCTTCAACTGCGGCAATACTTGCTCCATTACCAAGGTGACAAGTTAATAGACGTAATTCTTCTACAGGGCGTCCTAGAAGTTCTGCAGCACGTTCGGATACATATTTATGGCTTGTTCCGTGGAAACCATATTTACGGATGCCATAATCTTCATAGTAGCTAAATGGTAAACTATATAAATAACTTGCTGGTGGCATAGTTTGGTGGAAAGCAGTATCGAAAACAGCAACTGATACAACATCCGGCAAAATTTTACGGAAAGCTTTAATTCCTGTAACGTTAGCTGGGTTGTGAAGTGGTGCAAGTTCAGACAACGCTTCAATATCTTTAATTACTTCATCGTCAATATAAACGGACTCAGGGAATCTTTCCCCACCGTGAACAACACGATGACCAATACCTGTAATTTCGTCATAAGAACCGATTACTTTATGGTTAATTAATTTTTCAAGTAACATTTGTACTGCGACTTCGTGGTCAGGAATATCCACCACTTCTTTAATTTTTTCTCCATCTACAGTAATTGTAAAAATAGAATCCTTTAAGCCAATTCTTTCTACAATACCTGCTGTAATAACTCGTTCAGATGGCATATCGTATAATTGGAATTTCAAAGATGAACTTCCGGCGTTAATTGCAATTGTTTTTTCCATTTTATTTTTGTCCATTCCTTCCATTATTGTTTCCTTTGAACCAATTCTCGATTTCCGCTAAAATCGGCGCAGTAACGCTTGGATCTGTAAGCGATGAGAGATTAGCCAGTAAAACTTCTTTTGGCGGCTTTACATTTTCTGCCGCTTTTCGTAAAATCAAGATGCTTTTTCGTGCTTGTTCAGACTTAAACAGTGTTTCGGGTAATTTAATAATCCCCTCGATATGACCGTTTTTCTTGATAAACTTGTCCACCTTAGCAAAGTCACTAGTCCCAAACATTGCGTCAGGTACCAAAAAGAATAAATATCCTCCTGGTTTTGTGTAGCGCATTCCTTGTTCAATGAAAAGGAAATGTGCAAATGAATGTCCTTCTTCACGGCTAAGTTCAAATGATTTCGCATTTTCATCATCCGGATAATAGCCAACAGGTAAATCACTTAATACAACATCAACTGGGTCCACTAATAAATTAGCTAATCCATCTTGATGCAGCAACGTCATTTTTTGTCGCTGTAAATCCGCCCCAACAAGTGCAAGCGAAATAAGCAAATCGTCTACATCTACACCAGTTGCATGAATCTCCATTGCTTCTTTTAGTTCCAGCTGATTTATTACTGTCGTTAAAAGATTAGCTGTCCCACATGCAGGATCCAAAATCGAAATATTTTTCTTTTTTTGAATCACTTTTTCAAGTAAATATGCCACAATAAAACCAATGGAGTCTGGTGTCATTTGGTGATTCACTTGAATACCATGTTTCATGCCTTTAAGTAGTGCCAGTTGGAGACCTTTGCGAATCTCTTCATTGGAAAAATTATCGAGCTCCAAGCTTTCATAGGACTCTTCTAATTTCGCTTGTTTTTCAGAAGACAGCTCTTCTTTTTGTAAAACTTCTTTTTGAAACAGATTTTCGCCTGTTTCATAGACCGCTTCCAAATAGCTTATTTCAAGCTCATTTTGCAAGATAATAGCTGTATTATCAAGCACTTGAAATAATTCTTGCGTTGCTTCATTTGCCAAAAGTAACACCTCGAATTTTTATCATTACTAACACCACCAAATATTATACAGTATTTAGAGAGAATGTGAAAGGATTTTCTAGTGTAAAATAAGAATTGTTTATTCTAAATATATAAAATTGATTAGTACAGTTTATTTCTAACAATAATACAGAAAAAGCCTTCCTATGAAAGGAAGACTTTATCTATATTATGCTTTTTTAGCAGCTTCAATTGCCGCTTCATAATTTGGGTGTTCACTACCTTCTGGAACTACTTCTGTATAAACTATTTCACCTGTTGCATTTACAACAAACACAGAACGAGCAAGTAAGCGAAGTTCTTTCATAATCACACCATATGCTTCCCCGAAAGAAAGATCTCGGTGATCTGATAATGTAATTGCGTTTGGTAACCCTTCTGCTGCACACCATTTTTTTTGTGCAAATGGTAAATCAACCGAAATTGTCAAAACAACGGTATTATCTAAGTTGCTTGCTTCTTCATTAAATTTGCGTGTTTGTGTTGAACAAACACTTGTATCTATCGAAGGAACAACACTGATAAGTCTAACTTTCCCGTCATAATCGTGCAAAGTTACTTCTTCTAAATCTCTATTTACTACTGTGAAGTTTGGCGCTTTATCGCCAACTTTTCGTTCTGTACCTATTAAGGTAACTGGATTATGTTTAAATGTTACTTGAGTCATTTTTCTTCCTCCTTTAATTTGAAGCTTCTATTTCATTTTAAAGAAGATAATCATTATAAGCTATTTTTTTGCTCCATTTGACCATTTATCATCTAATTCTAAGTAGCCAGTGTGTACAACTGAAGTAGACTCAAGAAAGTCAGCAATCCCTTGTTTATTTGGCGTAAAGGCACAAACTAAATATAGCGGCCAAATAGTTTTTAATACAAATCGCATTGCTCCTTCACGAAATAAAACGGTTAACCAAGATAATTTTTCCCCATCGAGTTTAATCACTCGAAGACCAAATAGCATCTTGCCAAGTGTCTGTCCAAAAAACTTAGTTAATAGAACAAAATATGCTAAAAATAAAAGTGTGATGCCAATCCAGTAAATAGAAAAAAAGCTTTTATCCATGGTGATACCTGCGACACGGAAAATCGGATTAACTAGAATGCCAGTAATCGCCAGGATTGCAACTAAATCTACTAGGTAAGCTAAAAATCGAATCCAAAAACCGGCAAAATATTGCTTTGGTATAGAGTTTTCTGGAAGTATTTTAGGCTGATAATGATAGACTTGACGTTTATTTTGAAAAGGGATATTTTCTTCCGTCATTGATACTTCTCCTCCCCTGTTATTCTCCATATAAATACATCATCCTTGGTGCTTGTAGCGTACCAGTTAGTTTAATTAGTTGTGTAATATCCGCATTTTGGCCTGCTATTTTTTGCGTGGCAACAGAGAAGAATGAATCAAAACCGGTTGGAGCATCATATTGAATAACAGATGCATTCGATAATTTTTGCTCTTTTTTAAGTGCGGCTAAGGCATCTTCTTGGTAGCCAAATTCATCAATTAAACCATTTTCTTTCGCTTGACGACCATCATAAATCCGTCCATCCGCAATTTTACGAACTTGTTCTTCGCTCATACCACGACCACTTGCAACCACATGGACAAATTCATTATACGAATCATCAATCATGGACTGCATAATTTTTTTCTCTTCGTCCGTCATTGGTCTTGTCGGGCTCATAATGTCTTTATGGGTACCACTTTTAATTGTATTGTCGGAAATCCCTAGTTTTTTCATTAATTCACTATAGTCATATCCTTGCATAATAACACCCAGAGAGCCAGTAAGCGTTTCTTTACTAGCAAAAATTTTGTCAGCTGGTGCGGAGATATAATACCCGCCTGATGCTGCCATACTCCCCATTGAAACATAAACTGGAATGGAACGTTCTTTTTTAATTTGTAAAATTTTATCGCGAATTTGTGCAGATTCCATTACACCTCCACCTGGTGAATTCACATAAAGCAGTACACCTCTAATCGAATCATCGAAACGAACTTGTTCTAATTGATCCATAAAGAAGGAATGATTATATCCTGTTTCTCCAAATAAAGAGCTGCTCTCTCCTGTATCTTGAATTGTTCCATCTACAGATAAGACTGCTATTCTGCTTGGCCCTGCGTCTTCTATAACGGTTTCAGTTAATTCATTTGTCCCTGCAAATAAAGTATCCATTACCGCCATTTCTTCCTCTTCTTCGTTTGCTAGTTGAGTTGATGTAACTTTCGCTAAAGCACTTACGATTAAAAGTGCCAAAACGATTCCTAATGCAATCCATCTTTTAGCATTCATTAATTTCTCCCCTTTTTTCATTTAAGATACTGTAATAATACCAGTATCGGTAATTTTGTACAAATATCTTTCGTAATTGTGTCCCATTTCACTTTTTTCAAGAAGAAGAAAGAAATTGCCTCTAAGTCATGTTATAATAAGTTTGTTGATTTAAAATTGTATTCTGGAGGGACAACTAACATGGCAAAAACTATTTTTTATTTTTCCTATCGAAAAACAGAAGAACTACATGCAAAAGCAAAAGAATTAAAGAAAATTACAACGGACTACGGTTATGAACTAACTGATGACTATCAAAAAGCAAATGTAATTATTAGTATTGGTGGCGACGGTGCATTTCTTAAATCAGTCAGAGAAACTGGCTTCCGTCAAGACTGTCTATATGCTGGAATTGCATTAACTGAGCAATTAGGACAATACTGTGATTTCCATATTAATCAATTAGATGAGATTATTAAAGCAGCCATTGAAGATCGCTGGTTGGTTCGTCGTTACCCAACAATTTACGGTACGGTTAATAATACCAAAGCATTTTATGTATTAAATGAATTTAACATTCGTTCTTCCATCATCCGAACACTTACGATGGACCTATATATTAATGACTCACACTTTGAAACTTTCCGCGGTGATGGTATGGTTATTTCCACACCAACAGGAAGTACAGCTTACAATAAATCAGTAAACGGTTCGATTGTGGATCCATTACTTCCATCTATGCAAGTGAGTGAGCTTGCTTCTATTAATAACAACAAATTCCGGACGCTAGGGTCTTCGTTCATACTTAGCCCAAAACGCAAACTGCGAATTGAAATCTCTTCAGAAGAAGGAAACAATGAATTTCCGATGATTGGCATGGATAGTGAAGCACTTAGTATCCAACATGTCCATGAAGTAAATTTAGAAGTTGGCGATCGTTTCATTAACATAATTAAATTGCCTAAAAACTCTTTCTGGGACAAAGTAAAACGTAATTTCCTATAAAAAATAACAGTCTGGCCAAGCTCGGCCGGACTGTTTTTATTTTGTTTCTAAAATGGCGGCAAGTAATGCTTTTTGTGCATGCAATCGATTCCCTGCTTGCTGATAAATAACCGAATGCTCACCGTCGATAATTTCCGTTGTCACTTCTTCTTCCCTATGTGCTGGTAAACAATGTAAAAAATGATAATCTGATTTCGCATATTTTGTTAACGCTGCATTCACTTGATATTTTTCTCCAAAGTCTGCAAATCTTTTCGCATTCTCCTCTTCTTGCCCCATACTCGTCCAAACATCAGTATAAATGAAATCAGCATCCATTACTGCAAGTTTTGGGTCTTCAGTAATAAAGAGTTTACTTCCTGTTTCTGCTGCTAATTTTTGTGCAGTTAACAGAATTGCTTCATCTATTTCATATCCTTTTGGCATCGCGAGGCTAATATCTAAGCCCACCATCGCACCAGCTAAAAGTAAAGAATGGCAAACATTATTTCCATCTCCAATATAAGCTAACTTCACTCCATTAAATTGATCTTTCCATTCATAAATCGTCATTAAATCTGCGAGCGCTTGGCAAGGATGATGTAAATCTGTTAACCCATTGATAATTGGAATTTCTGCATGCAGTGCGAGTTCTTCTACTTTCTGATGGCTAAAAGTTCGAATCATAATAGCATCAATATATTCTGACATTACGTGAGCTGTATCTTTGATTGGTTCCCCGCGACCAATTTGTAATTCTTTTGAGCTCATAACAATTGCCTGTCCTCCAAGCTGTAAAATTCCTGCTTCAAAAGAAACCCTCGTTCTAGTGGATGGCTTATCAAAAATCATTCCTAAAATTTTTCCACTTAAAATATGACTGTAATGAGCTGGATTCGTTTTCATTGAAACGGCAAGCTCCATCAAATCCATTAATTCAGCTTTGTTCCATTCTAGCAAACTCAACATATCTTTCCCAAAAGAGTTCGTTTTTGTATCTGTTGTCATCCCATTTCACTCCCAATCAATTGATTTTCTAATACTGTTTTAAGTATGTCTGCTGCCTCATTCATTTCCGCGTAACTTACTGTTAAAGGTGGTAAAATACGAAGAACATTAGGCCCAGCTGTTAGTATGAGCAAGCCCTGTTTCATTAAATCACTTACTACCAAATCTGCGCGACAACCCACTTCTATTCCAATAAGAAAACCTTCTCCACGGATGCTCGTTACGTTTGGCAAATGAGCGCACTTTGTTTCTAATATATCTCTGAAATAATCCGCTTTTGCTTGTACTTCTTCTAAAAAAGCTGGTTGCTTGATCGTTTCTAAAACTTCTTTTGCAGCGGCAAGTGCAATTTTATTTCCCCCAAAAGTTGAACCATGACTTCCAGGTCCAAAAGCGCTACTAAGTTCTGATTTTCCAACCATCGCTCCAATTGGCAAACCATTACCTAATCCCTTTGCTAAAGTAAAAATATCTGGATCTAAACCAATATGTTGATAACTATAAAGGGAGCCGGTTCGACCAAGTCCAGTTTGTACTTCATCAATAATTAATAATGCACCAGCTTTTCTACATAGTTGTTGAACCTCAAGCAACCATGCTGCATTCGCAGGAATAACACCTCCTTCGCCTTGAATTATTTCCAGCATCACTGCCGCTGTATTTTCATCAATAGCTGTCCGAAAAGCTGCAATGTCATTAAAAGGAACATAGGTAAAACCAGGCACAAGACCGCCGAATCCTTGGTGAATTTTTGCTTGAGCTGTAGCGGACATCGAGCCAAATGTTCGACCATGAAAAGATTTTTCGAAGGTGATAATTTTCTCTTTCCCAGTGTGTTTTCTTGCTAATTTTAACGCTGCTTCATTTGCTTCTGTTCCGCTATTGCAAAAAAATACTAATCTATCTTCCGCGCCAACAATCAGTTCGGCAACTTGATCTTGCAAAGCCGATTCATATAAATTGGATGTATGCCATATACGGCTTAATTGGTTTTGGATTGCATTAGTGATATTTTCCGGGCAGTGGCCCAAATTGCAGACTGCTATTCCGCTTGTGAAATCAAGATATTTTTGACCCGTTTCAGCTGTTACAACGGTCCCTTTTCCTTGGACTAAATCAATTGGAATTCTAGTATATGTTGGGAAGACATGTTTCATTATATCGCCACCTTACTTGTTATTTTAGTGCCTACTGATAAAAGAGAATCAGTAATAATTACTTGTTTAACCCCATTTTCTACGGCAAAAGCAGCACTTGCTAATTTTGGAATCATACCACCCATTATAATACCGGTTGTTTGTAGTTGTTCCATGTCTGAACTAGTTATTTCCGTAAGTATTTCAGATCCATTTCTTACTCCTGGAACATCTGTTAAAAGATAAAGAGCCTCTGCTTTTAATGAACTTGCAACCTCACAAGCTACCGAATCTGCATTTACATTTAACCAGTTGTATTCTTTAGTTACCCCAAGTGGCGCAATAACTGTAATCATATTTTCTCCAAGTAGCTGCTCTATTAAAGTTATTTTTACTTTGGTTATTTCACCAACAAAACCAAGTTCGCAATCACTTACTTGGACAGCTTCGAGCAAACCAGTATCTCCAGCATTTAAACCAATCACAGCCATCCCTCGTTTTTGAAAAGCTGTTGTAATTGCTGGCTGGACCTGACCAATTAATACCATTTTGGTTACGTCTAAAGTGGCTTGATTGGTAATACGCAATCCGTTTTTTGTCTCTACAGGAATGTCCATTGCTTGCATCATTTTCGATACATAATGACCGCCACCATGAACAATAACTATTTTCTTTCCATCAGCTTGCCAATGAGCGATTTGTTCAAAGAAAGCTTCTGTCAAATTATCACTTGCTACCCCACCCAATTTGATTACAATCGTATTTTCCATCTTTTTTCACTCCTTACGTCCGGTAACAAGCATTGATTTTAACATAGTCATAACTCAAGTCGCAGCCCCATGCAGTTCCTGATTCAAGACCGATATGCAAGTCCACTTCGATAACGATATGTTCTTCTTCTAAATAATCATCTAATGCTTGTTGATTAAAAATTGTTTGGTTGCTATGATTTAAAATTTCAATACCACCGATTTTAATCGTAATATTATCTGGGGCAAATCGACCACCCGAATAGCCAATTGCACAAATGATTCTTCCCCAATTACCATCACCACCAAATGCAGCTGTTTTAACAAGACTAGAGGATACTATTTTTTTAGCGATCATTCGTGCATCTTCTGTTTTTGTTGCTCCATTTACTCGTACTTCAATCAGTTTGGTTGCTCCTTCACCGTCACGAGCAATGCTTTTAGCTAAATGTTCTGTCACCGCTTGAAACATTGTTGCGAATTTTTCAAAGTCAGCCGTTCCTTCTTGGAGTAATGGATTTTCTGCACAACCATTTGCCATTACAACGACCATATCATTGGTTGAAGTATCGCCATCTACTGTTATTTGATTGAATGTTTTGTCTACTTTTACTTTTAATAATTTTTGCAATAATGGAGCTGGAATCACTGCATCGGTTGTTATAAAAGCAAGCATCGTCGCCATATTTGGATGAATCATTCCTGAACCTTTTGCAACACCTGACATTGTCACTGTTTTTCCACTTAGTTCTGTTTGAAAGGTAATTTGTTTTTGAAATGTGTCTGTTGTCAAAATAGCTTCTTCAAAATCAGCCGCATTTCCAGCCTGTTTTTCAAGCATATCAATACCAGCAATAATTTTATCCATCGGCAATAGTTCTCCTATAATTCCTGTAGAAGCCACTGCCACTAACTCGGCTGCAATCTGTAAATTTTCAGCAGTTTTAGCACGCATTGTGAGCGCATCAAGCATTCCTTGATTTCCATTACAGGCATTTGCATTACCACTATTTACAATAATTGCTTGTAAATTAGCACTACTAGCAAAAGAATCTTTTGTTACAAAAATCGGCGCGGCTTGCATTTGATTCATTGTATAGACAGCTGCCGATTCTGCTGGTTTTTCTGAATAAATCCAACCTATATCATTTCTCTTCCTTTTTAATCCAGCATGTTTTCCATCTGCGTAAAAACCAATTGGTGAGGCTATATTGCCTTTTATTTGTTTCATCGTCTTCTTCCCCCTTTATGGATAAACTGGGATAAAATTTAATCCATCATTTTCAGCAAAATTAGCGATAATATTTAGGTTTTGAATGGCTTGACCAGCCGCTCCTTTTACTAAATTATCAATAACCGAAATGATCGTGATTGTATTAGTTTTTTCATTATAGGCAAGTCCAATATCACAATAATTCGATGCTATTACTTGTTTTATAGTTGGATAGCAATCCTCTGACTGAATTCGGACAAATGGCGAATTTTCATAAGTCGTTGTATAAAGTGTATGTAATTGTTTTTTTGTTAGTGGATTTTTAGGTTTTACATAGATAGTTGTGAAAATTCCTCTTGTGATGGGGATTAATGAGGTGGAAAATTGAATAGCTGGAATACTCTCATCCCAGCTATTTAACTGTTGCATAATTTCCGGAATATGTTGATGAGCATTCATTTTGTAAAGTGTCATATTTTCATTCGTTTCTGTAAAATGCGTACTAGCAGAAGGGGCTTTCCCTGCTCCTGAAAGACCTGACTTGCCATCCACAATAATAGACGTTGGCTCGATTAACTGATTTTTCACGAGTGGGGCTAAACCAAGTAATGTTGCTGTTGCGTAACATCCCGGGTTAGCGATAAATGTTGCTGCTGTGTTTGTTTGAAATTCGGCTAAACCATATACAGCCTTAGCTAAATAATGCTCTGCTGCTGCACTTTTTCCGTACCATTTTTCATATACTTTACCGTCTTTTAAGCGAAAATCCCCTGATAAATCAATGACGTTTAAACCAGCTTCCAAATATGGCGTGGCAATATCTTTAGAAATACCAGATGGCGTTGCTAAAAAAACAGTTTCACTTTTATCTATAATTTCTGCTGGATTTAGATGATTTAAGGGGCTAGACTCTAAATTTTTTAAATGTGGATAAACATCAGCCAATGTTTTTGAGTGTGTAGAAAAGCTATGTAACGAAGCAATGTCAATCAGTGGATGATGATGAAGTAACCGAATTAACTCCAAACCACCATATCCTGTTGCCCCAATAATCGAAACTTTCATCCTAACCCCTCCCGTTAATTATTAAATGATACTTTTCATTATAATGATGTATATTTATAATGTCAAATGGTTTTTTATTAAATTTTAAAACTATTTTATGCATAAAAACAAATCATTCGTGTATATAGTATACAAAAAACCGTTTACCTTCATAAAAAAGGCAAACGGTTTTTGTTTTAAAATAAATCGGCAAACTCATCTTTGACTTGCTCCGTTTCTGCAATATTCACAGAAATGGTTTCAATTTGTTCAAGTGCTTTACTTATTAATGAATCAAAGTCAGTAAAGCTTTCATAATGCTCGATTTTATCAAGTTTTGGTTTTGTTTTTGGGGATGGTGGTGTAAAAATCGTACAGCAATCTTCAAATGGTTGTACAGATAAATGATACGTATCGATTTTTTGTGCAATTTGTATGATTTCATTTTTGTCCATTGATACTACCGGACGAATAATAGGCGTTGCTGTAACTGCATTAATAGCTAGCATGCTTTCTAGTGTTTGGCTGGCAACTTGTCCTAAACTTTCTCCATTTACAATTGCAAGGCCATTTCTTCTGCGGCGAATCTCATCTGTAATTCTAAGCATCATCCGACGAGTAACAGTCATGATGACGCTCTCCGGAATTTGTTGTTTAATGACCTCTTGAATTTCTGTAAATGGTACAATATGCATCTGCACTTGTCCGCTATATTTAGCAAGTTTTGCTGCTAAATCAATTGCTTTTTGCTTTGCTTGCTCACTAGTGTATGGGGGACTATGAAAATGAACTGCTTCGATTTCCACGCCACGTTTTTGTGCTAAATAACCAGCTACTGGACTATCAATTCCACCTGATAACATTAACATTGCTCGACCAGATGAACCAACTGGAAGACCAGCCGCACCAAGAATAGTTCGGCAAGATAAAAATACGCCTTCTTTTCGAACATCAATAGTTAGCTTCACATCCGGATTTTTCACATTAACTGTTAAATCTGCTATATTTTGAAGTACGTGAGCGCCAATTTCTTGGTTTATTTCATTAGAATCTAGTGGGAATTCACGATGACTTCTTCTTGCCGCCACTTTAAATGTTCCATTCTCTTTATGCGCATCTTGAACTAAAGCGAGTGCTGCATTTTTCACTTCTTCCAAATCCAAATCCACTCGAACAGCTGGACTAAAAGATTGAATCCCAAAAATCGGTTTTAAACGTTCTTCTGCAAGCTGATAATCCGCGCCATTTAAAATAATATACATCCGGTCGCGTTCGCCGTGTATCCGAACTTCCGGTAAATCCTTCATAGCCCGCTTCACATTTTGCGCTAGCTTTGTGACAAACTGTTTTCGGTTTTTTCCTTTTGTAGATAATTCTCCGTATCTAATTAACATTCGATCAAATTCCAATTTATTTCACCACTTTATTTAGATTTTCGATGATTTCTTGCAGTTTTTGAATAAATATTTTTGCTTCTGACAGGCGATTTTCATAAGATAAACTTACTCGAACCGCACCAGTTGCTTCTTCGTCCGTCACACCCATTGCTTTTAATGTGCTACTTGCTAATTTTTGTTTGGATGAACAGGCACTTGTTGTGGAAATGTATATATCTTCTTTTTCAAGTGCATGGACGAGAATTTCACCGCGATGTCCTTTTGCTGAAAAACAAACGATATGTGGTGCAGCAACCACCTTTTTTGTATGAACGGTCATATCGGGCATCTTTGCAATCTCCGTTAATAGAAAATCGCGAATTGTAACTATATCTGTTTGCTTTTGTTGCTGTTCTAAAGCAAGTCTTAGAGCTTTGGCAAGTGCCACAGTTCCAGCTAGATTTTCCGTTCCACTACGGTAACCCATTTCCTGACCACCGCCAATAATTTCAGGATGTAAATGCACATTTTTCCTTTTAAAAAGCACACCTGAACCACGTAAAGCATGAAATTTATGACCTGAAATAGTTAGTAGGTCAATATGATGTTCTTTTATTTTTACAGGGATTTTCCCAATTCCTTGGACAAAATCAACATGAAAAAAAGTATCTGGTCGTTCCGCTGTTAATTGACCAATTTCTCGCAGTGGTTGAATACTTCCTACTTCATTATTTACGCCCATAATGGATACTAAAATAGTGTCATCGGAAAGTGCTTGTTTTAATTCCGTTAGATTGATGACACCACTCTTATCTACTTTTAAATAGGTTACCCTAAACCCTTCTTGCTCTAGCTCCTCCATCACGAGTCGTACAGACGGATGTTCAATGCTTGAAGTTATAATATGTTTGCCGCGGTTTTGATAGCTATAAGCAAGCCCTTTAATGGCTAAATTATTCCCTTCCGTTCCACCAGATGTAAAAATAAGTTCTTCTGGTAAAACTTCTAACATCGTTGCTAGTTGCTTTCTTGAAGTATCCAGTAATTCTTTAGATTTAGCTCCAAAACGATGTAAGGAAGAAGGGTTGGCAAAATAAGTACTTGCCACTTTCGTATATGTTTCAAGCACGGCACTATTTGGCTTTGTTGTCGCACTATTATCGAAATAAATCATACAGACTAGATTCTCCTCCCCAATATTCCACTTATCATTTTATCATAATTCCATTACAATCCAACTACTATTTTCATAAAAAAACAGGATTCCTATAAAAAATAGAAATGCCTGTTTTTGTTTTTATTCAATATCATCTACACTAACTTTAGCTTCATACGCTTTTTCGACTTTTTTAAATGCACCTGTTTCTACTTTTTCAAGCGCTGTTACAGCAATTTCTAACGCTTTTTTGTATTGGTAATCATTGTAAAAGTGATTTTCAGCTTGAACTAATTCATTCGCTAGCTCTTGATTACGTAATCGGTATCGGTTAGCGTACTGGATAACATGCTCGACTAAACGAACATTTTCCATCATTTCTTCCGCTTTTTCTGTCAAATGCGTTAAATCTTCTTCAGCAACTCGCCAATCTTGACTAACAGCTTTCATATTCAAAGGCTTTTCTTCCAAACGTTTTTCTAGCGCATCAATGGACTCTCCCATATGAGCGCGTAACGATAGATACTCTTCCGGAAGTCCAGGCAAGCGTTCTCGTTCCATCTTACGGTCTAGTGTGATAATAGCCCGACGCATACGCTCTGCATCATCACGTGCTTCTAATTCATCTTTACGAAGCGAACGTAATTCTTCAGCAAATTTGTCTTGTTCTGTGCTAATAGTAATAAGTGCTGCATCAATTTCTTTTAATGTATCTTGCGCTGCTGAGTAAGCAATTTCTCCACTAGCTATTAGCGCTGTGAGTTGTTCAAAGTTCTCTTTTGCTTCACTTAATTTAGCACTCGTTTTCAAGTATATAGCTAAATCTTCTTCTCCAACGTGATAAGTTTGCTTCACTTCTGTAATTTGTTCAGCAAGTGCATCAGATACCACATTTTGACGTTGCAATTTATCTGAAGTTGGACTGTGATTTTCTTTAACGAAATGACGTGCTTCTGCTTCATGTTCCAATGTATCATAGAATAAGTCAATTTCTGTGTGCAACTCTTCTATGCCTTGCTCTGCTGCATCCAAATCTAGATTGATTACATTTTGTTTCATTTTATCCATTTGTGTCTTCATCCGAGAAATTTCTTTATCTAGTTCCATTTGAGCTAAATAATAGCCTTTACGAACCATTTCTTCGTAACCAATACGTAGTTTACTTATTTCTTCAGGTAAAATAGTATCTGTCTCATGTAATAATGAAGGAATACGATCCATTTGGCCTTCGATAACTTTCATTTCTTTTTGGACAACTAAAACAATTTCTCGGGCTTCTAAGTGATCGCCTTGGTCTGTTAATAAGTCATATTGATTTAGACTTTCTGCAAGTGTATCTAGTTTTGTTTCAACATAACTTAATGTATCACCTAGTTTAAATCCTCTTGTTAAAACTTCACGGCGAAGCTCTGCAAATTTTTCTTTGGTCATACGGCTTTCTTTTGCATTTTTTTCTTCACTAATAAGTAATTCTTTTAAACCACCAAGAATTTGATCCATTTGTTTTTCAATGACAACAAGCATTTGTTCGATATCATTTTCAACGTATGTAGCAGAACGAAATTTATAACGATCTGTATTCATCTCAGCTTCGAGTAACACTTCTTCTAAATCAGGAAATAATCTTGTTTCAATTTCGTCCCAAGATGTTCGCCATGACTCAAAAAGCGCTTCTGTTTGACCAGTAAGCTTTAACTTTTTGACTTTGGTCAGTTCATCAATCACAGGTCTCTCTCTAAGCTTAATTTTCATTTCTTCTAACTCATTTATTCTTTGGTAATGTTTTCTTTTTAATATGTAGCCTGCACCAATGACCGCAATTACTACGATAATAAAACCAATTAACATGTAGTACATCCAAAATCCTCCCATCAACGTCAACTTGTGAAAGAAAAACAGCCAAACTTGTGCTGCTCATACATTTTTTCCATTATGTACATCTTTCCATATGTAGCCTATTTTATTCTTCCTTTTTAGCTAATTATACACATCTTTTATTTTAACACGATTTGCCAAGAATTACTTGCGTTTAGCGAAAAAAATTTCAAAGCATCCTTTTTTTATTTTTGACTAAAACAAAATTCCCGAAATCCCCTACTGTTCATGCTATACTATAATCATTATTTGAAAAGAAAAGTGGGGATACTTAATGATTGAAATATCAAAAATGACTGGTTCAAAAGAAGAGAATTATGCACTCGCTTTAAAACAAGTGCAAGCAATGATTGCTGGTGAAACAAACCTTATCGCGAATTTAAGTAATGTTTCTTCTATATTAAATCAAGCGCTAACAAATATTAATTGGGTTGGCTTTTATTTACTCGAAAAAGAAACGAACCAATTAGTTCTCGGTCCATTCCAAGGTTTGCCAGCCTGTATCCGCATTCCTCTTGGTAAAGGTGTATGTGGTTCTGCTGCATCCGCTCAAAAAACATATATTGTAGAAGATGTCCATCAATTCCCCGGACATATTGCATGTGACGCTGCTTCAAACTCAGAAATCGTTCTACCACTTGTTAAAAATGGACAGCTTCTTGGTGTGCTGGATATTGATAGCCCTTCTACTGCTCGTTTTGATGAAGTGGATCAATTTTGGCTTGAGAAAATTCGTGATGCCATCGTTCACGAATTACCTAACGAAATCAATTGACAACAGACTACTAATTATACTATACTGGAAGATGTGTAAAATGCAGCTTGAGTGAAATGAATGAGTGTGTTGTTTACCCCCAGATTAATTCTGTGGTATATCGCGTAACCGGCGGCTGCTATGGTGATGGTATATGAAGGTAAACTGCCCTGATTTGGTTTTACGTCACGTTTGTTTTATACCAAAAACAAATAAAAGGAGGAGTCTCTTATGGCTCGTTATACAGGTCCAAGCTGGAAAGTTTCCCGTCGTTTAGGAATTTCACTTTCTGGAACAGGTAAAGAATTAGAACGTCGTCCGTATGCTCCAGGTCAACACGGCCCAACTCAACGTAAAAAAATCTCAGAATATGGTTTGCAACAAGCTGAAAAGCAAAAATTGCGTCATATGTATGGATTAACTGAACGTCAATTCAAAAACACGTTCAACAAAGCTGGTAAATTACAAGGTAAACATGGTGAGAACTTCATGATCTTACTAGAACAACGCCTTGATAACATCGTTTACCGTCTTGGTCTTGCTCGTACTCGTCGTGCAGCTCGCCAACTAGTAAACCATGGCCACATCACTGTAGATGGCAAACGCGTAGATATCCCTTCTTACCAAGTTTCTGTTGGTCAAGTGATTTCTGTTCGTGAAAAATCTGCTAAAAACTCTGCAATTGCTGAAAGCCTTGACGTTTCAAGCTTCGTGCCTGATTACGTAACTTTCGATGCAGAAACTCTAACTGGTTCACTTAACCGTATTCCAGAACGTTCTGAACTTGCTGCTGAAATCAACGAAGCATTTATCGTAGAATTCTACAGCCGTTAATTAGAACTAATCGCCTTGCAAATCATGACTTTTGTTGTGATTGCAAGGTTTTTTGTTGCAAAAAAACACTCGCTTGAAAAATGTAGTGAGACCCAAAAGTTAGAATAAACACCAATCAAAGAAATCTGCGTGGTATTTTTATTCAGTTATCCATCGCAGTACTGAAAAGAACTAGGTTGCTTAGTTCTTCCCCATTTAGATAGGCTTTCACTACTTTTCCTTGAATTCATCATATTTAGCCAATTAAAATACGCCTTTAAAGTTGGATTAAAAAATCTAACTTTAAAGGCGCACTACAAATTGGTATTCTTCCTCATATTACTAACTATGTCTCAGCTTGTACTACGTCGCTTTATCAGCTTCACTAACAAAATAATAATAAGTATGGGCACGAGCACCATTATAGTTTGCGCTGCACCTAAAACCAGAGCCCCAATAATAGTTGATACATTCACATCAATAATTAGCATAATATCCATAAAGCTAAGCATTATAAAAAGCGACATTGCTACAATTAAAATAGTTTTTTTCATTAATTTGTCCTCCCTCTCCCATGCACCTATCGAACTACAGATGACTCACTCACCTTGCCCAAATGATGACATTCCAGATTTACGCGAATGTATTTCTCCTCCACTACGAGCCCATTCCCTTTATACGTAATGCCCGATTTAGCTGTAGCTTGTTGATATACTACTCTTTTCTTAGTACTCGGTTTTTGTACGCTATTTTTTATTACTTATAAGAAACTAAGAAATACTTCTTCTTCCCACGTCTTACAATCGTAAATTTATTTTCGATGCGATCACTTTCACCAATAGCTTTTTCTAAATCTTGCACTCGCTCGCCATTAATGTATATTGCCCCATTCATTACATCTTCACGAGCTTGGCGTTTTGATGGTTCAACCCCGAGTGAAACTAACCAATCTACTAAATTCATTTCTACATTTTCTGCTTCAAAAGTAGGCACATCTTTGAAACCTTGTTCGATTTCTGTTGCAGTAAGAGCTTTTACATCCCCACTGAATAATGCTTTAGATATTTTGAGTGCTTGAGCAAGGGCTTCCTCACTATGCACGAATTTAGTCATTTCAGCAGCTAACGTTTTTTGTGCTGCTCGTAAATGCGGTTCTTCTTCCACTTGTTTTGCTAAATCAGCAATTTCGGCTTCCGTCAAGAAAGTGAAGTATTTCAAATATTTCACGACATCACGGTCATCGGTATTAATCCAAAATTGATAAAACTCATATGGCGTTGTTTTTTCTGGATTTAACCAAATTGCGCCACCTTCTGATTTACCAAATTTAGTTCCATCGGCTTTTGTTAATAAAGGAATAGTTAAACCAAAAGCTTTGGCATTTTCTCCTTGTTTTTTACGAATTAAGTCAAGTCCGGCTGTAATGTTTCCCCACTGGTCACTGCCACCAATTTGCAGACGACAATCATTAAATTCATATAAATGATTAAAGTCCATTGCTTGCAAGATTTGGTAAGCAAACTCTGTAAAGGAAATCCCTACTTCTAAACGACTTGCAACAATATCTTTCGAAAGCATTGTATTCACATTAAATTCTTTTCCATAATCACGCAAGAAATCAAGAATGCTGAGCTCTTTCGTCCAGTCATAGTTGTTTACCATGCTTGCCGCAGAATCACCTTTGAAATCAAAAATCTTTCCAAGTTGAACACGCAAACTTTCGACGTTTTTACTAATTTGTTCCATTGATTGCAACTGACGCTCTTCTTTTTTACCACTTGGATCACCAATTGTCCCTGTTGCTCCGCCGACTAAAATAATCGGACGGTGCCCAGCGTTTTGAAAACGACGTAATATCATAAATGGAATTAAATGCCCAATATGCATGGAATCTCCAGAAGGATCAATCCCACAATAAAGCGAAATTTGTTTTTCCTCAACCCATTTACGTAGTCCCTCTTCATCCGTTTGTTGATAAATGGCTCCGCGCCACTCTAATTCATCGATAATATTCATTTTCATCAGTCTCCTTTATTTTTTTGAAAATAAAAAACGTCCCTTCGCCAGCTAAACTAGCGAAGGGACGTTGTAATTAACGTGGTACCACCCTACTTTTAGGAAAAATTCCTACTCAAGTAAAATAACGGCTTAACACCGGTCGCGCCATTATCCTGCGCAACGTGACTCCGGGATGTAATTCGACTACTTACCTCTACTAGTTTTCACCACCCACTAGCTCTCTAAAAATAAGAATAAGTAACTACTTCGTCCGTTCATTGTCATTTTCATTATAGAAAGTATACATACATTTATAACATATTGATAAAAATGATGTCAACTTTTTATTTTTCTTTTGTTGTACCGCGAAGTTTTTCGCTATGTGGCAAGATAACCGTTTTTTCGTCTACTTCTTCGTTTGTCATTAATTTTGTTAGTAAACGCATCGCTACTGCACCAATATCATACAACGGTTGTACAATTGTCGAAAGCTGCGGGCGAGACATTAATGTTAGCTTCGTATTATTACTAGTCATTACCTCTAATTCTTCTGGAACTTTAACTCCAGCATCAAGCGCAGCATTTAAAATACCAATAGCTAATTCATCATCCGCTACAACTACAGCATTTGGTTTTTTTGCAAGCGTACTTAACTCTGCCCAAGCTTTAACTCCAGCATTGTAGTTATATTTCGCTTCAATAATATAATCTTCTTGGTACTTAATACCAGCTTCTTTAAGCGCTTCTTTATAACCCGCAAGTTTCATTTCACTATTTACTGGCTCATTTAAAGGACCACTTACAAAAGCGATTTGTTTATGACCATTATTTACAAAACGTTTTACCGCTTCTTTGGTTGCTTGTTTGTAGTCAATATTAACAGAAGCTAATTTATTTTCCATATCCACTGCTCCAGCTAAAACAACTGGTGCTGGTGAACGATCAAATTCTTCTTGCAATTGTTCTGAAATACGTTCGCCCATATAAATAATACCGTCCACTTGTTTGCCGAGAAGTGTATTTAGTACTTGAAGTTCTTTATCCTCATTTTCGTCTGAATTGCTAAGAATAATATTATATTTGTACATCGTTGCAATATCTTCAATTCCACGAGCAAGTTCTGCGTAGAATACGTTAGAAATATCTGGAATAATTACACCGACAGTCGTCGTACGTTTGCTAGCAAGTCCTCTAGCTACAGCGTTTGGACGATAACCTAATTGATTAATCACATCCAATACTTTTTTTCTTGTTACTGGTTTAACATTCGGATTGCCGTTGACTACCCGAGACACTGTTGCCATGGATACATTTGCTTCCCGCGCAACATCATAAATTGTTACATTCATCCCTATTCACTCTCCATATCAATTATTTTAATGGCTCTCTATACCATTTGAAAACGGAATCATACTAGCCTTCCTTTAATAATACGATAACTTTTTTCGATATGCAATTGTTTTCACTCTTTATTTTCATTTATTTTCATATCAAAACAGCATTATAATTTACATATAAATGCCGATTAAGCATTACTATTTATTAGCAAAATAAAAAACCTTGGCGTACCAAGGTTTTTAGAAATTATTTGATTTTATGAGGAACTAAATTACTAGCTAAAATTTCTTTCCAAAAAACTTCAAATTCAGGTATATCCATTTGTTGAGCTGAATCAGATAATGCTACTGCTGGGTCAGGATGGACTTCTGCCATAACCCCATCCGCTTCAATTGCAAGAGCAGCTTTTGCACAAGGCAATAACAAGTCTTTTCTACCTGTAGAGTGTGTTACATCCACCATTACCGGTAAATGAGTTTCTTTTTTCAATATAGGTACTGCAGAAATGTCTAATGTATTTCTTGTCGCTTTTTCGTATGTGCGTATACCACGTTCACAAAGAATGATTTTGCCATTCCCTTGTGACATAATATATTCAGCGGCACCAATAAATTCTTCAATTGTAGCCGATAAGCCACGTTTTAGTAAAATTGGTTTATCTACTCGACCTGCTGCTTTTAATAATTCAAAGTTTTGCATGTTTCTAGCACCAATTTGAATAACATCCACATAGTCAAGTGCTACTTCTATATCAGCTGGTGTAACGATTTCACTAATAACTGCCAAACCATATTCATCAGAAACACGTTTTAGAATTTTTAAACCTTCTAGTCCCAATCCTTGGAAGTCATAAGGGCTAGTACGTGGTTTAAATGCTCCACCACGGATGAGTTTTAATCCCTTAGCTTTAATTGACTCTGCAACTGCTGCTACTTGTTCGTAAGACTCTACAGAACAAGGACCAAAAACAAATACCGGTTCACCATTTCCAATTGGCAAGCCTTTTACTGTAACAATCGTGTCTTCTTTTTTGTTTTTTCGAGATACAAGTAATGCTTTAGAGTGATCATCTTCTTGAAGTTCTAATCCTGCTTTAAAAATTTCTTTAAATAATTGCTGAATCGTACTATCTTCAAAAGGACCATTATTGGCTGCGAGAATTGTATTAAGCATTTCTCTTTCACGCAATGGATCAAAACGAAGAGAACCTTGCGTCCCTTTAATTTTCCCAATTTCTTGTACTAAATTCGCACGTTTACTAATTAATTCTAGCAAATCAATATTTAATTGATCTACCTGTGTTCTTAATTCCTCTAAATTTGCGTTAACCATGTAACTTCCACCCTTCTAAAAATCTGCTCCAAGATTATTTCTCATTATAGAGGAAAACAGATGATTTGTCACGAATCTACTTTTATACTTAATCGCTTTTAAGTGTTAAAGTGGATAATGTAAATCTAATACTAACATGTTATTTAACAAATTTCAAGTAGCGATTCACTTTTTCTTTCCAATAAAAAAGCCAACTTCCAATTTTAGATTTTTAGTCTAATATTGGTAAGTTGGGCTTTTTTTAATCTTGCTATTTCTAATTTACTTATTTAACAGCTTTTTTTGTATCAGCTGCTACTTTTTTAGCGGCATCTTTGCCTTCATCTAACGCTTTTTTGGATTCAGCTTTTGTTTTATCAGCTGCTTTTTCTACATCGCTAGCTGCTTCTTTTGCTTCACTTTTTACTACTTCTACTGCTTGTTTCGCTGCTTCTGCGTTTTCTTCTTTATTTTGAGAAACGACATCTTTAACAGCTTTTCCTTGTTTAGCAACTGTGTCTGCTAATTTACCAGATTTGTCTTTAACTACATCTACAAATCCACCAGCAGAATCAACTAATTTATCTTTTGTTCCCTTTGCTATGCCACTAATTTCGATACCTTTTTCGTATGCAACGTCTTTCCATTGGTTGCTTTTTTCTTTCAATGTATCTACTTGAGTATTTAAGTCTTCACGTAATTCTTTACCTGATTTCGGTGCTAAAAGAAGTGCTGCCGCTGAACCAACGATTGCTCCAATTAAACCACCGATTAGAAAATCTTTTGTATTAATACCATCTTTTTCTGCCATGATAAATCCCTCCAGATTATATTAGAAATTTGATTGTTCAGATGCTTCTTTTGCGGCTTCTTTCGCTGCTTTATTTGCTTTCATTTTTTCTCTAAAAGAAAGAATGGAATTGCTAATGGAGACAGCTTGAGAAATCTTTGCTTCATTTTGTTCTACTTTATTTGTTGCTAGTGTTGCTAATTCGCGAACAGATTGGCTTAATCCTAATAAAGATGTTCCAATATCACCAACTGCATCAAAAACTGGATCTACTTTCGCAACTTTACCATTCACGTCTTCTAGAAGTATATTGGTTTTATCAAGTAATTTTTGTGACTGACCTGTAATACCTTGTACTTCTACTGTTATTTTTTCTAATGATTTAGCTACCTCGTCCATTGTTTGGGAAGTTGATTTTAATGTTTTCCCCAAATTGATGGCAATAACTAAAAGTGCTATCGCAGCGATCAATGCTGCAATATACAAGATTACTATCATCTATCCACACCTCCATGTTCTTTTTTCTATACCCTGAGCATTTCCCTCTAAAACTTTCTTCCCCTAAGAAATCTATGTACTTATTGTAAAAAAGAAAAGGTATTAGCTTCATTTTAGCAATTAACTGCAAAAAAATAAACTAATAAGAAAGAAACTTGGCTAATTAATTACAGATGGTTGCTTTTGGTTAAATTTAGAGTAAAATAGATAGGAGCAACTTTTTGCTTATTTTTAATTTCAGGGAGGTCAAAAGATTGAGAGATTCAAGAATTGAAAAATTAGCACATAATTTAATCAACTATTCCGTCAAACTTGGTGCTGGAGAAAAAGTTTTGATTGAAAACTTTGGTGTCCAAAAAGAGCTGGTGATGGCTTTAGTGGAAGAAGCATATAAAGCAGGTGGTTTCCCGTTTGTTTCTTTGAAAGAACCACAAATCGACCGAGCGTTAATGCTTGGAGCAGATAGTGAGCAGTACGAAAAGATTGCTGAGTTTGAAGGTAATGTGATGAAAGAAATGGATGCATACATAGGTTTACGCGCAGGAGATAATATTAATGAAACATCCGATGTTCCTGCTGATAAATTAAAAATTCATGGTGATACAATTGGTAAAATGCATTCTAATATTCGCGTCAAAAACACAAAATGGGTAGTGCTTCGTTATCCAAGTTCATCTATGGCTCAACTTGCAAAAATGAGTACAGTCGGATTTGAAGATTTCTACTTTAATGTATGTAACTTAGATTACGGAAAAATGAGTGCTGCGATGGATGGCTTAGTAGAACTTATGAATAAAACAGATAAAGTTCACTTAGTTGGACCGGGAACAGATTTAACATTTAGCATTAAAGATATTCCCGCAATTAAATGTGCTGGTGAAATGAATATTCCGGACGGCGAAGTATTCACTGCCCCTGTACGCAACTCTATTAACGGGAAACTTACTTACAATACCCCCTCCCCTTATCAAGGATTTACTTTTGAAAATGTTTCTTTTACTTTTAAAGATGGAAAAATTGTAGAAGCAACTGCCAATGATACTGCTCGTATTAACAAAGTTTTAGATACAGATGAAGGCGCTCGTTTTGTTGGAGAATTTGCGATTGGTGTCAATCCATTCATCCATGAACCAATGCAAGATATTCTGTTTGATGAAAAAATTGAAGGAAGTTTCCATTTTACACCTGGTCAATGTTATGATGAAGCCTTCAATGGTAATCAATCAGCAATACACTGGGATTTAGTAAATATTCAACGCGCTGATTATGGCGGTGGAGAAATTTATTTTGATGATGTGCTCATTCGTAAAGATGGTATTTTCGTACTTCCTGAATTAGAAGCATTAAACCCAGAAAACTTAGTATAAAAATAAGCGCTTAGGAATTTATTTCCTAGGCGCTTTACTTTTTTATACAATTGTTTTTTCACCAGGTTGCCAATTAATCGGGCATAGTCCACCAGTTTGTAAAGCTTGTAAAACTCTTAAAACTTCATCGACTTCGCGACCGATATTATTATGATGCACTACCTCGTATTGAATTTCACCTTTAGGATTAATAATGAAAAGACCACGCAATGCGACACCCTCTTCTTCAATTAACACCCCATAATCACTTGCTACTTGATGGTTTGTATCAGCTGCAAGAGGATAATTCAACTTGCCAATTCCACCTTCTTTAATCGGCGTATTTGTCCATGCAAGGTGAGAATGAATGGTATCTGTTGAAGCACCAATGATTCTCGCATCTAAAGCATCAAATTCATCTGAACGAGCGGAAATCGCTACAATTTCTGTCGGACAAACAAATGTAAAGTCCATTGGATAGAAAAACAGAACTGTCCATTTATCATCTTCTATATTTTTTTCTAGACTTACTTTCCCAAAAGTCTGATTGGGCATAACAGCTTCCATTTCAAACCTTGGAGCTTGTGTGCCTACTAAACGTTCTGCCACTTTTATCCCTCCATTTAATCTATGTAGTTGTATTTTGTATCACAAGATATATTTTAATACACGGATTAAGTAGTGTAAAGCTTTAATTTATAATAATTATAAACAAGTAAAGAGCATGCCAACAAATAGGCATGCTCTCGTTATTTATTAATTAATAGCACTTTTTTTTAATTCAGTATCGGTCAGTGCTTCTTGGCTTAATACTTTTTCGTAAGCAGCTTGGAATTTTTGAACATCACCAGCACCCATAAATAAAATCACTGCTCCAGGATATTTCAAAAGTTCTTCCGTATGCTCTTCTTTTATAATGTGATTACCTTTTGTTTTATGTGCCAAATCAGCAATCGTTAAATTGCCTGTTTTTTCGCGTGCTGAACCAAAGATATCGCAAAGATAAACTTCATCCGCTAAATTTAAGCTATCCGCAAATCCTTGTAAGAATGTGCGTGTACGTGTAAATGTATGCGGTTGGAATACAGCGACAACCTTTTTATCAGGATATTTTTGTCGTGCAGCATTCACTGTTGCACGTATTTCTGACGGATGATGGGCATAATCATCTACTAACACTTGATTGCCTTTTTCCGTGATACTAAATCTTCTTTTAACACCCTCAAATGTTTTTAATTCGGCTTTAACCTCTTCTACAGGTAGTCCTTCATAATCACATAAAGCGATAACACTTAATGCATTTAATACATTATGATCTCCGTACGCAGGAATTTCAAAAGAAGCTAAAAACTCATCGCGATGATAGACATCAAAACGTGTTCCAGTCGTTTCTTTAATAACATTTTTCGCTTGGAATTCGTTGTCTTCACCAAAGCCAAAATAAATGATTGGAATATCTAATGAAAGTTTGCGAAGTTCTGCGTCGTCCCCAAGTGCAAAAACAGCTTTTTTCACTTGTTTTCCAAGTGTTTCAAACGCGTTAAAAACATCATCCACACTCTTAAAATAATCTGGATGATCCCAATCAATATTCGTCATGATAGCATATGTTGGTTTATAAGCAAGGAAATGGCGTTGATATTCACAAGCTTCCAGTGCAAAATACTCAGCACCTTTTGTTCCACTACCTGTTCCGTCACCAATTAAGTACGAGGTAGGACGAATTGCACCAACTACATGGGAAAGTAGACCTGTTGTTGATGTTTTACCGTGCGAACCTGTAATAGCAATACTTGTGTAACCGTCAATTAATTGACCTAAAAATTTATGGTAACGAATAACTGGAAGATCTAATTCCACCGCGCGCTCAATTTCCTCATGTGTATCTGGAAATGCGTTTCCTGCAATAATTGTTAGCCCACTCTTTATATTATCCGCCGAAAAAGTAGTAATCGGAATTTGCTTTTCTTCTAAAGCTTTTTGTGTGAAGAAATATTTATCTACATCGCTTCCTTGCACTTGAAAACCTTTATCATGCAGAATCTGAGCAAGTGCACTCATTCCTGACCCTTTTATTCCAACAAAATGATAGATAGTCATTATTTGAACCCCCATTAATTTATCTTGAAGAGGGTGCCTAAAAAAATATGTTAACAGTTAAGCATTAAGTCTTAACTTTGAAAACAGTATAAATCGTTCACTTTCTAGACATCATCTTACGTTCCAGTTGTGTTTTTTGTTTATATTCTTGCTGTATCAATAATTCACCAGCTTATTATATCACTTTCCATGTAAATAGAAAAACCTTTCATCAAATATAAGAGAAATGACTCATAAAAATAGGCAAAAAATGCAAGACAGGTGAAGTATCATGTTAGTTTAGTACTATGAAATTATGTTTCTTTATTTCTAAGTTTCGCTAATTGATCTTTTGTGATAATTACATCCCGTGGTTTGGAACCATTGATTCCGGAAACAATTTGATGATTTTCAAGCGATTCCATCAATCTAGCTGCCCGGTTATAACCAATTCTAAAATGTCTTTGTAATAAAGAAGTTGATGCGGCATTTTGACTTAATACAAAATCACAAGCCTCTTCAAATAATTCATCTGTATTTTCTTTTGCGGTTTCTTTGATAAGAAGTTCCTGTTCTTCAAAAATGTAATTAGCCTCACCTTGAGTACGAACATGTGCAACAACAGCATCGATTTCTTCGTCACTAACAAATGTCCCTTGTAGTCGTACAGGTTTACTTGCACCACTTGGCAAGAAAAGCATATCCCCTTTTCCAAGTAGTTTTTCAGCCCCACTTGAATCAAGTATCGTTCTAGAGTCGATTTGCGACGATACAGAGAAAGAAACACGTGTTGGTATGTTAGCCTTAATAAGACCTGTAATTACGTCTACAGATGGTCTCTGTGTTGCTACAATCATATGAATGCCACACGCACGGGCTTTTTGAGCAATACGGCTAATAGATTCTTCTACATCATTTGGCGCTACCATCATTAAATCTGCTAACTCATCAATTACGATTAAAATATAAGGTAATTTTTCCCCTGTGTGATCTGGATGACTTGCATACTCATTATATTTTTCCATATTTCGAACACCTGTATGGCTAAATAATTGATAGCGGCGTTCCATTTCTTCTACTGCCCATTTTAATGCGACTGTGGCTGCTTTTGCATCTGTAATAACAGGACTTACAAGATGTGGAATTCGGTTATATGGTGCTAGTTCTACCATTTTCGGATCAATTAAAAGTAATTTTAACTGGTCTGGTGTCGCTTTATAAAGCAAGCTTACAAGGAGTGAATTGATACAAACACTTTTACCCGACCCTGTCGCCCCTGCAATTAAACCATGGGGCATTTTTTGCAAATCAGTAATAATTGGAGTCCCTGAAATGTCTAGTCCGAGTGCAGCAGTAAGCGGTGACGTAGACGATTGAAAGGCTTCTGTGTTCATTAATTCTGAAAGCATTACTGGACGACTCGTCTGATTAGGAATTTCAATACCAACTGTGCTTTTACCAGGTATTGGCGCTTCAATTCGAATATCTTTCGCAGCCAAGCTTAATTTAATATCATCTGTCAAATTAGTTATTTTGCTAACTTTTACACCTTTTTCTGGTTGAACTTCAAATCTAGTAACAGCTGGACCTTGTGTTCTATTAACAACACTTGCATGAACATTGAAATTTTCTAATGTTTCATTTAACATTTCTTGCTGCATTTGAAGCCACGAGTCATCTTCTCTTTTCGAGACCGGTGGATGGAGCAAGTTAAATTCTGGAAATTGATAGTTACCAACAGTTTCTACTACTGGTTCTTTTGGCTCTTCTCTTCTTATTGGTTGTTCTGATATGACCTGCTGTTCAGGAATCTCTTCTTCTTTTTGAAGTGCTTGTTTATCACTTCTTACCATCATTACATTAAATGGAATTCTGCTTTTTCGTAATTGTTCTTGTCTATTATTTTCTACTTGTGTTGCTTTTTCAGGTGGTGCAGCAGTTGTTTCTTCTTTTATAAGTGAGACTCGCGATGTTTTCGGTTCATCTGTAACTGGCTCTGTCGGTTGCTCTGGCAAAACAGCAGGAATCTCTTCTGCGATAACTGCTTCTTCTATTTCTTCTGGGATAGTTTCTTTTATTTGCTGCTCAATTTCAGTATCAAATGCAATTGTTTCAGCTTCTGCTAAATCTGGTGAATCTACTGGTGCAATTGTTAAGTCTTCGCGTATTTCTTCTATTTCTTCTGACTCGTTTAGCTCAAATTCAAATCTACTAGGTCTTTTATTAAAAGCATATACTGGAGACGGAACATCTGTTGCTGCAAAAGGTCGTTTTCGCACTTCTTCTTTTGCTGCTATTGGTTCTGTTTTTTGTTGTACTGGATTCATTTTTGGTGTTTTTTGTGTTGAAATATTTTGTGGTTTATCTGGTATTAAGGGAAATCGAAATTCACCTTTTGGATATTGATAGACCATTTGCGTTTTCATAGGGCGCTTCATTTGTTGCATTGGCTTTTGTTTTAAGGTCGGCTTGGGCTTACTTGTTACTGGCCGTGTATTTCTTATAGTACGATTTTCTTTTGTTTTTATTGCGGTCACATTGTTGCTTTTTGGCGCCTTCTCTGGAGCACTTTTTACTTTCTTTTCTGCTTTTTTAGCAGGTGTCTTTTCATATGTATCAATTTCTTCGTCCATATCTCCAAAGAAAAAATCTTTAAACCATCCCATTCATAATCACCCTATAATTTAATTTTCTTGTTTGATTCTAACAGACAAAAACAAAATAATCCATGACAAAATTGTGAATATGCTTTATTTCGAGTCATATTCGTTATAATACCTTGCTATCACAAGCCTCAAACCTGATATAAGTTTTTGTTATATAGCGAAAAAATATTGTTTTTAATACGATTTATAGATATTTTGTATACAATTATCGGTTTCATAGTAGAACATTTAAATGAGTTTCACAATATTGTAATATAAGCAAATAAAAAAACATCTGATTTAATATCAGATGTTCAAAAACGGTTATCTAGATTAGAAACTAACTGGAAAAACGTCTCCAGTAACTGCGGAATCTTCTAAAACAAGTATCCCCTTTTCCGTCGGTGCATTAGGAATCGCTAACTCTCTTGCTGCACAAACCATCCCAAAGGAATCTTCTCCTCGTAAATTCGATGGTTTTATGATCAATCCACTTGGCATAACAGCACCAATCTTAGCAACTACTACCTTTTGTCCCACGTCTATATTGGGTGCACCACAAACAATTTGTAATACTTCCTCACCAACGTTAATTTGACAAACATTTAGTTTATCTGCATTAGGATGCTTCTCTTTCGACTCTACATAACCTACAACAAATTTAGGTGATAAATCAGCAACAATTTCAGGTTTAAAACCCGCTTTTTCAATAACTTGATTCATTTTAGCTACTAATTCTTCTGTTAGTTCCACTTTTCCATTTGCAGTAATAGCAAAGTACTCGGAGCTATTGAAAATATTAAAACCTGCTAATTCATTTGTTTCTCGGTTAAAAATTCTTGTTACATCTCCACGGCGTTCCCACTCGCGATTTTCGAAAGTTACTTCTCCCGTTTCGATTAGTAGTGTATCCCCTACTCCATTTTTGTTATAAAATGCGTTTACTATCACGTCTTCTACTCCTTTAGTCTGTTTTTTGCCATTATAAATATCGGTTCCAGTTTACCATTATTATACACAAATGGCAAAGAGGTAATTGGTACAAGTCCATCCGCAAAGAAATCCATTGTCATATGAGCAAGAACATCATACCCTGTATTATCCTGAATATCACCAATAATTAAGACATCTTGATGCGGTACCGCAAGCACCATTTCTCCGGTCAATTTTTTACGCATTTCAGCTAAAAACGATTCATTTAACAGCCTACTTGCATCATAACCATCATTCGTTCTTACAAAATAAAAATCATTTCCATTGACCGAATCTTTCTTAAGCGGTACTTCCAATTTCGCCAAATTAAGAAAGGCAGCCGTTTTAATAGCTTCTGATGTTATTCCTTCTTGTTGCAACATATCTTCCTCAATAAAACGGTAAGATTTACCTAAATCAAAAGCATAAAAAAGCTGTGTTTCGGCTGTATGTGGTTCTGTTAGAAGTTTTGTTCCCGTTTTTGTTTGATTTGGAAAAGAAGTGGCACGAACAACTGGATATATACGCTCCATGTTATTTTTAAGCGCCACTTCACCCACCGCCGCTCGAAAGCCTTCTTCAACATAATAAACAATTTTTTGGATAGCCGCCTCTCCATCATTTTCGTAATTAGCAATAATTTGCGGAATTGTAAGGCTCACTTTTTTATCCGCTTGCATTACTAGAAGCGTATCATTGTCACGATTATAAGAAAACTGTCGATTAGGCGCATTTAATTCTTTTTCAAGTCGTTCTTTCATTTTTAATGTAGTCATTTTCGCCAATAGTTGCCTCCCCTTCCCTGAAAAACCGGCACTTTTTAAATCGCAGCTAGAAAATCATTAATTTCTTCTTTTGTTTTTCGATCTTTACTAACGAAACGCCCCACTTCTTCTCCATCTTCAAACGCAAGAAAACTAGGGATTCCAAAAATCGCTAAATCAGCACATAACATAATAAAGGCATCTCGGTCAACATGATAAAAAGTGAAATCTTCATTTTCCGCCTCAATCTCTGGCATTATAGGTTCAATATATTTACAATCGCCACACCAATCAGCGCTAAACATAAAAACAGATTTACCTTCTGATTTAATATCGTTAAATTGTTCTACAGATTCTAAGTTTTTCATATTTATGCTCCTTCTCTTCATATTCTAGTTAAATCGTACCGTCAAAAAAAGCTTTCGTCCAGAATAACGCTCAATATATTTACGTAAGAAAAAAGTTCGGCTTTTACGAAAAAGCCAAACTTTTCATCTCACTTTAGAACGCGCTTTTTTCCGCTTTTGATAATCACCATAATATCCAAAAATCAACGTTAGCGCCCCTGCTACAAAAGTAGTTATAATCCAACCAAATTCCGTTGCTCGAAAATAGGAGACTTTTACAGCATAGCCTAGAAAAAAGACAAGACTTGCTGTTACAAGGATAGCCCCCACTAAAAGCACTGGATTTTTTACAATTTTATGCATTGTTTTTGATAGTTTCAAAAGTCGTTTTATCTAATCCACGAATAAGGGTTGTAATCATTTCTTTCGCAGCCGCATAATCATCCACATGTAAAATGGAATTAGTAGAATGGATATATCGTGCTGGAACACCAATGACAGCGCTAGGAATACCACTTAACGATGTATGGACTTTCCCTGCATCCGTGCCACCTGGTGAAACAAAATATTGATATGGAATATGGTTTGTTTCTGCTGTATCTAATAAAAACTCACGCATACCACGATGCATAATCATTGTCCGGTCAAAAATTCGCAATAAGAATCCTTGACCAATCTGGCCAAATTGCGATTTATTTCCAGTTGTATCATTAGCCGGGCTAGCATCCAGCGCAAAGAATAGGTCTGGTTGAATCATATTAGCACTAACACCCGCACCGCGCAAACCTACTTCTTCTTGAACATTCGCTCCGGAAAATAATGTATTAGGTAATGATTCACCTTTTAGTTCTTTTAAAAGTTCAATGGCAAGACCAACACCATAACGATTATCCCAAGCTTTTGCTAAAATTTTCTTTGGATTAGCAAGTGGCGTAAATTCAGCAACAGGAACAATAAATTGCCCAGGTTTAATCCCGATTTTTTCGGCATCTGCTTTATCATCTGCACCAATATCAATCAATAAATTCTTCGGATCAGTAGGTTTGCTTCGTTCCGCTTCTGACAACAAATGTGGCGGAACAGAGGCTACCACTCCAATGACTGGACCATTCGGCGCCATCACCTGTACTCGTTGTGCTTGGAGAACTTGCGGATTCCAACCACCAATTGTTTGAAAACGAATCATTCCATTTTCTGTAATTTGCGTTACCATAAAACCAACTTCATCCATGTGCCCAGCAACTAGCACTCGCGGACCATCTGCTGCTCCATTACGTACACCAAATATACCGCCTAGTCCGTCTTGGATTATTTCGTCTGAAACAGGTGTAAGTTCTTTTCGCATAAAAGCACGAATTCGATGCTCATCTCCTGAAGTTCCCTGTAATTCCGTTAATTCTTTAAACATCGCCAACGTTTCTTTTTCCATTAATAATCAACTCTTTCCGTCTGAAATCTCTTTTATTATAACAAATATTACGCGTTCATGCTCATAATGCCTTCCATTTTTTCGAAAGCGTGTTCAAAAAAACTTTTATAATCAAAAATTTGTAGTATAATGGTTAAAAGAGATGCGTATAGTTGCTTTTACTATGCCATTTTAAAAAAAAGTATAGGAAAAACACTAGGGAGGCAAAACAATGAACTGGAAAGCTTTCATTGCCGGCGTAGGAGCAGGTGCAGCAGCTGGACACCTTGTTTATCATTATTTTCTAAACGATAAGACAATTTCAGGTGATGTTATTTTAGAAAATGTGAAAAACGCATTTAAACAAGACGGACCAATTGAGGGTTCATGGATTCAACTTAAAAAACAACACTACAAAAAATTTGCGATTGATACTTTTGTTTATCACGGCGGCATCACATGTATTCGTGAAGGGGAGAAAAAACAATACGAATTTATTGCCGATGCTAACACCGGAACAATTATCGATGTGTATTTAGCTTAATGGTTTAAAACAAATTAAAAAAGAGATTCTCTACTATTCAAGTGGAGAACCTCTTTTTTATTATTTCATTTCTTTCCAAATTGCAATCATTTCATAAGCAACGTCCCGCAATGTATAGGTCGTCATAAACTGGTCTTCCGCATGCATAAATAAAATCGAAATTTGAACGTCTCCACCGTCTGCCTCTTTTTGAATTAATTGAACATGATTTTTATGTCCTTCACTCAAAAATTCATTCGCTTCATCTATTTTCTGATACGCTTCATCAAACTTTCTTTCTCTACCAAGTTTCATCGCTTCTATGATACAACTTCTTGCTGCTCCAACCGAGCTAATTATCTGAAATGACGCAAGTTCCATACCTTCCATTTTGTGTTAACCTCCTACGATTGTTACTTGACCGACTAAATTTGTATCAGAACTTCCGCCAACGAAAACCTGTATACCGCCCGTCTCCATTTCATATTTATTATTTATAGACCAAATTTCAAAAGCCGTTTTATCTAATTCAAATGTTATTGCTACTTTTTCATTAGGCTCTATTCGAACTTTTTTAAACGCTTTTAATTCTTTCTTTCGTCTCGTTATACTCGCTTCCATATCGTGAATATAAAGTTGCACGACTTCTTCTCCTGTTATTTCAGAAGTGTTTTCAACGGTAACGGTAATTGCTACGGTTTCTCCAGCTAACAAAGAGGAAATCGTTACAAATTCTTTTGGAATATTTATATCCTGGTAAGCAAACGTACTATAACTTAAACCGTAACCAAACGGATAAAGCGGCTTTCCAGTTAAGTCAAAATAGTCTTCCTTATATTCCACTGCTTTTTGATTATAATAAACTGGTATTTGACCAGAAGATGCAGGAATACTAACAGGAAGCTTGCCTGATGGATTATATTGACCAATTAGAACTTCCGCTATTGCTGCTCCTCCCATACTACCTGGATACCAAGCTGTCAGAATCGCATCTGCTTCTTTACTAATCTCTGGAATAGCAATTGGTCGACCTTGTATCATTACAACAATAACCGGTTTATTAGTACGTTTCATCGCACGGAATAAATCTAACTGCACTTCTGGAAGAGCAATATCAGATACATCCACATTTTCTCCAGCATCCATATTCGGACCCTTCGAACTAACTGCACCGTTATTTAAAAATTCCATATTGAAGTTTCTTGCACTTGAACCACCAAGCACTAGAATAATAGCGTCTGATTTTTCTGCCATCGCTTCTGCCTGCGCAATACCACCGTCGACTTCTTCGCGAATATCCGAACCTTTTTCATAAAATAATTCCCATTCTTGCGGAAGAATATTTTTTAGTCCAGCTAAAACAGTCACACATTCTTCTTCATTTTGAGGAGCTGTATAATCTCCAAGTTGATTGTAGAGTGCATCTGCATTCGGGCCAACAATCGCTAGTTTTTTACGCTCACCTTTTAACGGTAATGTATTAGCTTCATTTTTCAAAAGGCAAATTCCTTCTCTAGCAGCTTGTAAATTAAGTTTTTTCCAATTAGGAGACACATCTGGCATTATTTCATCGACAAAAGGATTTTCAAATAGCCCAAGTTCAAATTTCACTCGTAAAATTCGGCGGACCGCTTGATTGACCACTTCTTCCTCCAAGACGCCCTCGGTTACACTCGCCTCTAAAAACGGAAAGACATTATCCCATAAACTTAAATCTACACCAGCTTCTATCGCCATTTTAGCGGCTACTTTAGGATCCGGATTTAATTTTAATAATCGATCTAATGCACAACCGTCTGCCATCACAATTCCTTTAAAGTCCATTTCTTCTCGCAAAATGGTTGTTAGTAGCTCTTTATTCGCATGACAAGGTACACCATCAATCTCGTTATACGCAGCCATCACACCTAAAGCGCCACTTCTTATTCCAGCACGTAAAGGCTCTAAGAAAATTTCTCTAAGTTCTCTTACACCAATCGAAACTGGACCAGAATTATGACCACCAACAGGTTCTCCCTGTGCTGCAAAATGTTTTAAAATTACAGCAACTTTACTATCTTTTTGAAAACCTGTTGTAATGGCAGCCGTTAATTCTGCGGCAAGATATGGGTCTTCTCCGTAACATTCTTCCGCTCTTCCCCAGCGTGGATCGCGAAGAATATCAAGCGCTGAAGCAAGTGCCAAATGAACTCCTTTTTCAGAGATTTCTTCGGCAATCGCTTCCGCTACTTGTTGTTGTAATTCTGGATGAAATGAAGCTGCTCGCGCAAGGTTTACAGGATACGATTCACTATCTAGCGCCTGATGACCGTGTGGAACTTCTTCCGCTAATAAAACCGGAATTCCTAATCTTGTATTCTCCATCACATAACGCTGAATCATATTAGCGACTTTTGCAGAATGCACTCGTGAAATACCAGTATCCTTATTCATTTTCGACCATGGATCAGCTCGGAATAGACCATATAAAGCACCTATCCCTTCAAAACGAGCTACCTCTTGTTTAAAATCATCTGTAATTTGAAATACCTCTCCATTTCTCGAAAAAGCATTCCAACCATACATGCGCTGATTCAATTGCCCACATTTTTCTGCGAGCGTCATCTGGGAAATCAAGTCTTCTACACGATCTTCCACAGGCTTTGTTTTATCTAAATAAATTGCCATTAGCTTTCCTCCTTGCGAGAGTATTACGTTTTACTTCAGTAGATCCAATGCGACATCTAGTACTTTCTCGCCATTCATCCGTCCATAATCAACGACATCAATGACTGTAACTGGAATATTTCCGCTTACTACTTCCATCACTTTATCTTTCATATAACTAACTTGTGGCCCAAGCAAAATAACATCTGCTTTACGCCAGTTTTTCTCAAAGTCCGTTTCAGAAATAGCCCAAATAGATACTTCTAATTCACGTTCTTCTGCAACTCGTTCCATTTTTCGAACAAGAACACTTGTAGACATTCCCGCATTACACATTAACATAATATTTTTCATTAATACGTCCTCCTATGCCGCTTTTACTCGATCGTTCGCTTTTAAGAATGGTAAATATAGAAGTACACAAACGCCGATTAAAAAGATTTGGAATACAGCTGCACGCCAGTCTCCACCAGTCGCTAGGAATCCTGATGCCACAACCGGAGTCGTCCACGGAACCATAACTACAACTTCAGAAATCAATTGGAGTTTTGTCGCTATATACGCTAGACCTAAACATAATGGTGTAGAGATAATAAATGGAATCATTAAACTTAAGTTATAAACAATTGGTAGTCCGAAAACAACCGGTTCATTAATATTAAATAGACCTGGAGCAGAGGAAAGTGTTGCAATTTCACGATAATCTTTACGTTTAGACCAGATAAAGATAGCGATTAATAAGGCAATTGTATTTCCGCCTCCACCCATAACACCAAAAATATCACGGAAAGTTGTGTTAATAATATGTGGAATTTCTGCATGATTAGCAAACGCCGTCATATTTTCTTGCATATTAGCGAGTAGCACAGGATCCATAATCGGACCAAGAATACCACTTCCAGCAATACCAATAGAATATAGCATTTGAGAAATTGTCATTAACGTTAAGAATCCAGGCACACTTGTTACAAGGAATGTTAATGGTTTTTGAATAAGTGTACTAATTAATGAATACAAGTTTAGACTGAATAGTGTTGCCACTAAGAAAGAGATAAATGCAAAAATAAGAACTGTTAACATTGTTGGGATAAGTACATTAAATGATTTAATAACTGCTGGTGGAACACTATCCCCTGAAATACGAATCTTCATTTTTTCGCTCTTTGAAAGACGAATAAATACTTCTGTTGAAAGTAATGCCGTAACAATACCAACAAACATCCCTGCAGAGCCCATTAATGAAAGTGGTAATACACCAGTCACTTCAACTGTTTTTTCTGCGCCCATTGGAACTACTTCTGTAATAGCAGGTACAAAAATAACAATTAAAGCAATCGTCATAAGTGCTGGAGCAAAAGGATTTTCAAATTTACGATTTTGCGCTAGGAAATAAGAAACGGATGCGCCAATTAAAATAGTGATTATTCCAAGCGTCCCGTTTACAATACTATTACCTAGGTTTTGCCAAGTAGTTAGTGTTTCTGAACTAATAATGGCGGACATAAAACCATCCGGCTTGATAATTACGTTATTAATTAAAACCATAAATCCTGCTAACATAATAAAAGGTAAAATAGTAGCAAATGCATCACGCATGGACTTCAAATGAATTTGATTTCCAAGCTTCTGTGATAACCAACTTAATTTCTCGATGAATTTTTTCAATTTCTTAAACCTCCTTAGATATTACAATAAGTGTAGCGCTTTCTTTCTAGTAAATAAATCCAGTCTTTTTCCCCATTAAATTAGTAGATGCGGAAATAAAGAAAAAAACTCCCATTTTTCTGTTTAAAAAGGAGCTTTTCTTACTGCAGTTATCTTCTTAAATCGTTCGCAGCACACGCATAAAGCTATCAAAATCGGTTACTCGTTTAAGTTCATTCATCGCTTTAGGGTTTTCTACTAAATCGCTAATTAGCGTATAGAGCGTCGCCAATCGCTTTTGTTCTTCATTTTTTACCGCTAACATAAAAACTACTTGCGCTCGCTTTTCCTCGTTCCAATCTACTCCAGCAGGACAAATACATACTGCAATAACTGTTTCTAAAACTTCCGCTTCCACTGGATGAGGGGCAGCAAGTCCATTTCCCAAATAAGTCGGCACAATTTCTTCGCGTTCAATAAGTGACGGCAAGTAATCAGCACCAACTAGCTGCTTTTGTCGTAAAAGTCCCGCTAAATCAGCTAATATTTCTGCTTTATTTGTTTTCGTACTAATTAAAAACAGTCCTTCACGAAAAATTTTTTCGAATTCTAATTGGTTTTCTGCTTCATCTGTTTTCAATAATAAAGAAATGTTTTCAATATCTTCTTTCGTTAAAAATGGCGATACTTGGACTACTGGATGTCGCGTTGTTTGCAATGGAACTGTTGAAATAACAAAGTCACAAGAGGTACCCTTTGTTTTATAGTCCTTAAATGAATATACTCCGACAATATCCAAGCTCCCAGCAAATTGTTTTCTTACTTTAGACTCAAGTAATTGGGATGTTCCTAGCCCAGAAGCACAAACTATTAACACTTTTTGCTTTTGATGTACAAATTCTTTATCAAGTCCATATAAAAAATGAATGGCTAAATAACCTGCTTCCGCCTCATTAACCTCTGTTTTCAACTCTGTTTCTAATACATCTTTTGCCACTAGACCTAGTTCAAACGCAAATGGATAGTTCTCTTTTAAATTTTCCAAATAAGGATTTTGGATGTTCATTTTAAATTTAATTCGATTAATGGCTGGTTTTAAATGCAGCGCAATATTTGAAACCATCTTTCGGTCTTGTTGAAAGTCATAACCATACAGCCGTTTAATTTGCTCTAATATTTTATCCACAATGATATATTCACGGTAATTATTAAATCCACTTTTCCAATTTTTCGCGCTTAAATGTAATAAAATATAGGAAATCTCACTTTCTGGAAAATGAATTTTTTCCGCAAGTTCAATTTCTTTCATAATTGTTTGTGCCGCTCGTAATTCAGACATACTAAATTCAATATCTTCTAAATCGGTTGCCGTAATATAACAGTTTTCTTTGACACGTGAAACGGCAATTGCAATATGGATAATTAAATTTTTAACGGAAATATCTGTCATATGAATATTATATTTTGCTACATTGGAGACAACAATTTCGAGCATTTTTTCTAAACTTACATCATGAAAAAAAGTTCTTTCTGTTTCCGTGATTAGCGGGGTAGCAGATTCTGCAAGTAAATATCTAGAGTAACAAAAACGAATTGCTAACTCTGTCCCAGAAATCCGGATACCGTAACCCGCCCTTCTTTCAACGGATAATGAATAATCTTTCAGCTTTTCCTTTACTTCTAAAATATCGGAATTTATGGTTGACTTACTGACGAAAAGTTCTTCTGCAAGTGTTTCCAGCTTAACGTAATCATTTTTTAATAGTAAATAACGAATAATATAATCTGCTCGCTCTTCTGCAAACATGGGAACAATATTCATATTTGATTGTCCGGTGGAATCGTCTAACAGCAATTCTTGAAGTGCCTTTTCATCTTCTATAATTAAACGATAACCTACACCTGGAAGAGATTCAATTTTGTTTCCAGCAACTTGTAGTAAAGGATTAATAGCCTTAATATCATTCCGAATTGTTCTAGGGGTGACCGCTAATGATTCACCGATCTCTCTTCCACTAATATAGGACATTCTTAAATAAAGCATATGGACTATTTTGCGCCATCTTGGCAATAATAATTGGGAACTACTCATCCGGATTATCCTCCTCGCACCAATAACATCACTCTAACCATAATAGACAATTAACGAATATAGCTGTCTATTTTCTTTTTAACGATTACTTCATCTATTTCGCCTTGCTTAATAAGCTCTTTCATCTGTTCAGTGTAAATCACTTTTGCTGCTGCGTCCATTGCTTTTTTTACTGCACCAATTTGCTGCATAATCATTTCGAAGTCGCGTTCTTCTTCAGTCATATTTTTTATTGAGCGCACATGCCCTTCAATTTTAGCAAATCTTGTTATCAATGCTTTCCGATCAACCTGTTCCACTTATATACCCCCTTACAGTATTTACAGTTAATCCCCCTACCCGGGTTATTAATTTGGCTTCATTGAGCGATTTATAATTCTATAATACCATATAATATAAATACCCTCAAAAAAAGAAGCGTTTAAACACTTCTTAAGTTCGGTTATTAATTTGGTAACTCTGCTGAATATCTCCATTTGCAGCTATTTTAACAGCCCGGAATCTTGCATCATGATAAGATAAAAACCAATAATTTTCTCCAAATGTTTTTTCAAAAATAGTTTGTTTTGCGGCAATGGATGTCATTGGATAATCATCATATGCGGTAACCCAAAGAACATTTTGGTGAGCAAATGTTGGAAAAATATCCGCCATATGAACAGCTTTTTCTCCGTTTGATTCCAACCAAATAATTGCATGTCCCTCACTATGCCCTCCAGTAAGTTCCATTTTTATCGCTTTATTGATTTGTATTTCCTTTTCAAAAGTATGAATTTGTGACTCAATTTGCTCCCAATTTTCTTTCCAGTATGTCGCCTTGGAACGAATGTTTGGTTGTTGCATTTCATCCCATTCCGTCTTAGAAGTCCAAATTTCAGCGTTTTTAAAAACAGAATGGTAACCTTCTTTAGAAACACCTGTCAAACCAAGCACATGATCAAAATGTAAATGTGTCATTAAGACATAATCAATATCTTCTGGAGAGACACCTAGTTTAGCTAAATCTTCCAGTACGTGTGATTCTTCTGTCACACCATAATTACGTTTTTGTTTTTCTGTTAAACGATTATTCCCTATTCCACTATCAATTAAATAATTTTTTCCTTCAAATCGAAAAAACATTGGATCCGTCACAGTCGCAAGCTGATTATTTTTATTTGCTGGATATTTTTTCTCCCAAAGCGGCTTAGGTACAACACCAAACATCGCACCTGCATCAAAATGTGTGTAACCGCCTCTTAACCAATATATCGTAATATCACCAATTTGAATTGTATCCATTATACATTCCTCCCTTAAAATATAAAAACCAGATGCAGTAAATGCACCTGATTCATCCTTCGTCTCTATCAAATTTTGCTTCAAGCCGATAAATCGGAAATCCTTTAGCTGAAAATTTTTCTTCATATTCAGTTTTGATATTTCCTTCATAATCGCTATTATGTAAATCAAGCGAAACAAAAGTGAGTAGCATATTATAGGCAGAAAACGCTACTAATGAATATTCAAATAAGCTGCGATTATCTGTTTTAAAATGAATTTCTCCTGCTTTCGGTAAAAGTCGTTCATAAATAGCAAGGAAAGTAGGATTGGTTAGACGACGTTTTGTATGGCGTTTTTTTGGCCACGGATCTGAGAAATTAAGATAAATTTGTGCTATCTCCCCCTTCTCAAAACATTCTTCCAATAATTTAGCATCACGAGCCACTAAACGTAAATTGGGTACATCTGCTTCAATTGCCTTATCTAGCGCAGAAACAAGAACACTTTCAATCATTTCAATGCCAATATAGTTAATAGCTGGATTTGCTTTTGCCATTCCGCTTATAAACTGTCCTTTTCCAGAACCAATTTCGATATGAATTGGATGATCATTACCAAATACTTCTTGCCATTTTCCTTTTAGGTCTTCTGGGTTTTCAATATAAATTGCTGGAAATTCTTGCAATCTGTCTTTAGCCCATGGTTTATGTTTTACACGCATCGTTCTTTACACCTCATCATCTTCTATTGCATTTTGAAAAATTTGTTTTGCTCGTTCATTCGCTTCAAACGATTGATTTAAAGTCAACTGCATCACCGTTTGGCAAATTGTATACCATTTTAATTTGCGATGTAAATCCGGCGTTAAGGTTGTCCCATATTCAGAAAGCCACTTTTCCCACTCATTACGTGGAATATATTGGTATAAAATCATTCCAATATCATTTGCAGCATCTGCAAGCATTGCACCGTCCCAATCTACTAGAAACAATTCATTCTCCTCAGAAATAATCCAATTATTATGATTTACATCTCCATGACAAACGACATAATCCGTCTGTCCAATTGATGGAAGGTTTAAATCCAAGTATTGTATTGCTTCTATCATAGAAGGTGTCGTATTACTATAGGCAGCTACTTCTGTTTTTAACCGAGCCAGTAGTTGTTCTGCTGAAAAATAACAATTCTCGATTTTTTCTAGCATATGTTGCAAAGTTTCTGAATGATGAATTTTAGCAAGCAAGGCAGCCACCCTACTTCCATTCATTTCATCCCGCGTTAAAATATGACAGTTTACCCATTTTTGCGCTGTAATTACATCGCCATTTTCCACACGTCTTGTCCAAACAAGTTTTGGTACAATATTTTCTACAGAAAGTGCAGCTAAAAAAGGCGAAGAATTTCTTTTTAAAAAGAATTTTTCGTCTTCATGCGTTGCAACAAATGCTTGACCAGTTTCCCCACCAGCCGGCGCTATGTCATATTCTCTCCCAAAAAAATTATCTTTCATTTACATACACACCTTTTACTAGCTCTTTGCAACTTCCCTATGCCCTTTAAAAATACTTCCGAACAAATTGGTAACTATTCATGATTTTACTTCTCTTCACTCTTCTAGTCAAGTCAACATATGTTCGTTATTGCAATTTTTTATTTAAAAACACTACAAATAGAAGTATAAAAAAACCACCTAGGAAAATCCGATTAGACACAGATTCAACAGGTGGTTTTTCTAAATAATAATTATATTTATTCTGTTTTTTCGACGATTGGTTCTCTTGTGCTATTATTTTTTTTAATAAAGAGCGCTAAAATGCAAGCAACTACAGAAAGAATTCCTGCTACTAAAAAGGCTGTTTCAATTCCGTGAATAAGTACATGATTAGCAATCTCCGCTTTTGTTTTACCCATGACATCACTTGGGCCCATGTTTTTCGCAAAACTAGCTGCACTTTTTGACATAATAGTAATCAATGCTGCTGTTCCGATAGATCCTGCTACTTGCCTCATTGTATTAAACATTGCTGACCCGTGGGATGCAAGATTAAGTGGTAGTGAGTTAAGTGCAGCAGTTTGGAGTGGCATCATTACCATGGCCATTCCCGCTGAACGAATTGTTTGAATGATGATAATATACGTTAAAGTAGTAGATTCATCTAAACTTGTGAACATAAACGTAGAAACCGCCATAATGACCAAACCGACTAATGATAAATATTTCGCTCCAAATCGGTCAAATAATATCCCAGTCACAGGAGAAAGTATCGCAGTCACAAGCGCTCCTGGTAAAAGGACAAGCCCCGACTCAAGTGGAGAGAATCCACGAACTGTTTGTAAGAAAATTGGTAGTAAGAGCATTCCGCCAAAAAGCCCCATAACAACAAAGAAACTAATCGATGTCGTAAGCGCAAAAGTCGGATATTTAAATACTCTAAAGTTAAGAAGTGGTGCTTTGGAGCTTGTTTGATAACGAATAAATAATCCTAGTACAACTAAACCAAGAATAATAAATCCAGCTACTTTCCAAGTTAACCAAGCATGATCACCTGCATTACTAAATCCTAATAACAAGCTACCAAACCCAACTGTCGACATAATTACACCAAGAATATCGAGTTTCGGGAAAGTCCGCTTCCCAACATTTTTAAGTAAGAAAATTGCTACTACAATATCTAAAATCGCAAACGGAATAATAATAAAGAATAAATTGCGCCAATCATATTGTTGAACAATCCAACCTGAAAGTGTCGGACCAATTGCCGGTGCAAAGTTCATCGCTAAACCAATAAGCCCCATCGCCCGACCTCTTCGTTCCATCGGGAATAAATTTAATACAACAACGGTTAATAGCGGCATAACAATCCCCGCACCAACTGCTTGGACCATTCTCCCAGCTATTAGCATTGTATAGTCCGTTGCAAATCCGCCAACCGCTGTACCAATGGCAAAAGTAACCATTGCAAATAAATAAAGTTGACGTGTTGTAAATCGTTCAATCAAAAATGCCGTCATTGGAATCATGACACCATTCACTAACATAAATCCTGTGGATAACCATTGTCCTTGACTTGCTGTAATCCCAAAATCTCTCATAATACTTGGTAGCGCGACATTCATCAACGTTTGGTTGAGAATCGTAACAAAGGCGCCCATTAGCATAACAATTAAAATACCATTACGCTTCACTGATGTACTTGCTGCTTTCATATTCAATCTTGTGCACCTTCCCTTTCTAAAATGGTAATTATTTCTTGATGAATTTCTAACATTGCTTGAAGTTTTTCTTCCCCAACTTTTAAAATTGGTTCTAGACGATTGAAGAAAACATGATACGTTTCTGCTGCTTTGCTAGCACCTTTTTCAGTAAGCGCTAAGCTAAGTGCACGACGGTTACTTTCATTACGAGTACGCTCTAAAAAACCAGCTTTTACTAAGCGATCCACAATTCCAGAAACTGTACTTTTCCCCAATTTCATTCGTTCAGCTAGTTCTCCAAGTGTTAATTCAGATTCTCGCTGCAACTCTCTAATGGCGAGTAATTGCGTTGTTGTAATTTCTCTATTAGCTGCTTCTTCCGCTAATACATGGTGTGTTTTTCGTTGTACTTCGCGAAAAGAGAAAATCACTTCTTTCACTAACTTTTCTTCCATTATTTCCCCTCCGTACTGTTCGCAAGCAAATGTTTCGTATGCGAACTATTATCCTTTTGAATTATACACCTTGAAGAATATTTGTCAATCCCTTAAATTAAGCTGATTTCGAGTGAAAGCGCGGTCATTAAGCTCCCCGTAATAAAATAAAAGTTATATAATTTTTTACATATATGATACCCAATAAAAAAACCTTCCCGTTTTAAAGGAAGGTTGGAAGATTCATTTATTTAGCTACTGCTAATTCTCCGCAAGAACGAACAATTTCTTCAACAAAATAGCTATGCAATTGTGCGGTAATTGGTCCACGTTTTCCATCGCCTACTTGTACACCATCAATATGTGTAATAGGTGTAATTTCAATTGTTGTACTGGAAATAAAAACTTCATCTGCTTCACGAAGATCTGTCAACGTAAAATCAGCTTCTCGTACAGGAACTCCATTTTTTCTAGCAACATCTAAAATTACTTGGCGCGTAATACCATTTAAAATTAAATTATCTGCCGCATGTGTCCACAATACGCCATCTTTTATGATAGAAACATTAGATGCGGAACATTCGGTAACTTGTTCCCCGCGGTGTAAGATAGCTTCTAAAGCATTTTGTTGATGCGCTTTATTTTTTGCCATAATATTACCTAGTAAGCTTAAACTTTTAATATCACAACGTAACCAACGAACATCTTCTTCTGTAATGGCTGTTCCACCTTCAATAAATTGCTTTTCATTTCTAGGAACTTCGCGTGCTGCTGCTGTAAGTACTCCTTCCAGTGGAAAATCGTCAGGAATTACATGATTACGAGGATTTTGAACGCCACGAGTAACTTGTAAATAAACATTACCAGTATGAATGTTATTGGCTGCAACCAATGATTCTATTAATTTACGAAGTTCTTCTTTAGTGTAAGGAATAACCAAATCAATTTTTGCTGCACTCGCATATAAACGCTCGATATGCTCATCATATGTAAAAAATTGGCCATTATACAAACGAACCACTTCATATACACCATCGCCAAATTGATAGCCGCGATCTTCTACATCAACTGAGGCTTCATCTCTTTCCACTAAATGGTTATTTACTAATACTTTCATCTCAAGACACTCCTTGCTAGTTAATTTGTTGGAACTATCTAAAAACTTAATTAAATAGAGAAACTGCTGCAAAACTAAGCTTTGCAGCAGTTAATTTTTTCAATTATAACCCTTACTTTGCTAATTTGTAAAGTGCTTCGGCATAAATTGCTGTAGCTTTTAATAAATCATCAAAATAACTGAATTCATCTTTTTGGTGCATCGTATCTTCACGGCCTGGGAATAGTGCGCCAAACGCCACACCAGTCTCCATATGACGCGCATAAGTTCCGCCACCAATCGCAAGTAAAGTAGCTTCTTCACCTGTTTGTTTCGTATAAACTTCTTGCAAAGTTTGAATTAAAGGATGATCTTTTGGCACGAAAAGTGGTTTAGAATCACTGTAATGCGTATACTGCGCATTATATTCATATACAACTGTTTGCATTTTATTTTTTAGTTTGTCCATATTAGCTGTTACTGGATATCGGAAATTAAGTCCAAATTTTCCACCTTCTGCAACATCATAACGAATTACACCAACATTCATAGTTAATTCGCCACTTTCTTTATCTTCATAACTAATACCAAGTTTTACGGCACGAGAATCACCAAATAAATAATCACGACCAAATGTAACAAAATCATTTGCAGCACCAGTTAGTTTAAATTTACCTAAAAAGGCTACTAAATGAAGACCGGCATTAATTCCATTGTTAGGTTCCATCGCATGCGCGGACTTACCAACAAAATTAATTTTGACAGTTTTGCCATTTTCTTCTAATGTTCCTTCTACTGGGTGGTTAGCAAGGAAATTTTTGAAACTGCTTGAAAGTTCATCAAAGTCTTTCACGTTTTCGATAATTGCACTAGCATGATCTGGTACCATATTGTAGCGTTCGCCTGATTCGAAACTTAGTAAACGAAAGGCTGCTTCCCCACTTGCCTCTCCGTCTTTAAAAGATACATCTAATTCAGAAATACCTTTTTCTGCATGAATTATTGGGAATTCAGCATCTGGAACAAAACCAAGCGTTGGTTGTTCTTCTGTTTCGAAATAACGTTCTACACAGCTCATTCCGCTTTCTTCATCAGAACCAATGATGATTCGTACACGACGAGAAAGTGGCAAGCCTAATTCTTTGATGATTTTTAATGCATAATAACCTGCGATAGTTGGTCCTTTGTCATCTGCCACACCACGAGCATAAAGTTTTCCATCACGCAAAGTTGGTTCAAATGGTCCATTTGTCCAACCATCACCAACTGGGACAACATCCACATGACCTAAAACGCCAACAAGCTCTTCTCCTTGACCGTATTCTAGATGTCCTGCTACATTACCAACTTCTTTTGTTGTAAAGCCATCTTTCTTACCAAGGTCTATCATATAATCGAGTGCTCGTTTCACATCAGGTCCAAACGGCGCATCTTCTGTTTTTTTACTATCATCGCGAACACTAGGAATGCGAAGTAACCCTTTTAAGTCTTCTAGGAAATCATCTTTACGAGATTCCACTTCTTTTTGCCAATTAATTTCTGTCATCAATATTCCCTCCTTCAAACTTATCTTCTCTATTGTAAACTGTTTTTACGCAGCTTGGAAGCCGTAACTCCTTATTTTCTCATAAAACCTTTAATTGCTTCCATATCCCAGCGTTCCATACGAGAGGAGAAAACAATATCCATCCATTGTAAGCTATCCTTTTCAAGTGGTAAAAAGCGATACGCTTCATGTTCTTCTGATAGTTCAATTGCTCCGGTTTCCGGCATTTCAACTAAATAAATAACACCTGTAATTTGGTATTCTTCCTGAAAAAACTCCCATGTATCATATAAAATAAATGGCTGCACTTGTAATTTCGTTTCTTCATAAACTTCTCTAAAAAGTGCTTCCCCGTGTGTTTCACCGTAATTCATCCGTCCACCTGGGAGTTCAAAAACTTCTCCTTCGACACCTTTCTTTTTAAGCGCGAGAAATTTTCCGTCCTTTACGATGACGGCTTTTACGGCAGGATATATAGGTTTCATTTTACAAAAGCCTCCTTATCATTTAAGATAAACATGATTTATCTGTTCTTTATTTTACCCGGTTCGGTAGATAAAAGCCAGTGTCATAAGGAGGTTTCACAAAAGTGAAGAAAATTACACCAAAAGCAATGTGCGCCTGGATTCCAAAACGAGAAGATGAAACGCATAAGGGAGATTATGGTCGTGTATTAATAGTCGCTGGGAATAAGCAATTTGGTGGCGCTGCAATTATGGCTGCTGAAGCATGTGTTAAAAGTGGAGCTGGCTTAACAACGGTTGCTTCTGATAGCGTTAACCGCCCCGCCCTTCAAACACGTATTCCAGAATGTATGTTTATTGATTATGAAAATATCGCCAGTTTAAGTGAACAGATCCAACAGTTTGATACGATTTTAATTGGTCCTGGTCTTGGTTTAGATGCTTATGCAGAAGAAATTTTCCAATTGGTATTACAAAATGCTACCGACAAACAGCAAATTATTATTGATGGGGATGGCATTACAATTTACGCTAAAGGAGAAATTCCTCGTCCTGCTGCAAAATTAACTTTCACACCACATGCAGGAGAATGGGAACGGCTCAAAACGCTTGTCCCAAAAGCAGAGACAACCACAGAGATTGCGATGACTTTAGATGCCACCATCGTGCTAAAAGGTCATCGAACAAAAGTATATGCTGGAGAATCAGCATGGCAAAATATTTATGGAACTCCCGCGATGGCTACTGGCGGAATGGGTGACACGCTTGCAGGAACCATTTGTGGTTTAATGGCTCAAACAGAAAAACCAATAATTGGAACACTTGCTGCTGTTTTTCTGCATAGTTACATCGGTGAAATTCTTGCAAAAAAACGTTATGTCGTGCTTCCAACCGAAATCGCGGAAGAACTTCCAACATATTTGAAAATTTTTAGTGAAACAGATGAACATGCCTAAATAATAAGAAGCTACTCTCTATAAAAAGGAGCAGCTTCTTTTTTAAGCTATTTTTTTAAATTTATTTGCCCATAATGCTAATTTTTTACCCCAAAGGAAGTAGCAGCCAATAGAGCAAAAGACCACTGCATTTCCAATCAAGAAGCCACCAACCACATCACTTGGGAAATGAACACCTAAGTAAACACGAGTACACATAACAAACACTATGACAGAAAGCGCTAAAACAGCAATTGTAATACGTAACCATCTTTTACTCACATAGAGAATTAGGAAAAAAGCAAGCATTCCATAGAAAACTGTTGAACCAGTTGCATGTCCGCTTGGAAAGCTAAAACCGCCTTGTTCAATTAACTTATATGTCGGTCTTGGGCGCTGAACAATATTTTTAATAATAGATGGGATCAACGCACCACCCACCAACACTGTGCCACCAAACCAAATCGCAATATCAACTTTTCGCAAATAAAGCAAAATGACTATTCCAACTACAGTTAACAGACAAATCGTTGCTACCCCACCAATATCAGTTAAATATGAAATCGCCGTAGTTTTAGTATCTGTTATTCCGACTCGAATAATGCTATTCCAGTAATGATCAAATGTTTGTATCCAGTTTGCCTTCGTCATGACTCCTGACATAAAAAGAATAAAGCCAAGAAGACCAACGCCGCTAATAATAAATGGTGTTTTTTTCATATAATCCTCCTAGCGAATCCTTAATTTTTCACGTATTCTCGTTCCACGTGGACCAAATAACTTATCAGATAGGTGTAATTTAAACGCCATATAACCATAAAAAACTGCACCTATTCCACCACAAATTGCCGTTAAAAAGAATGCTGACATTTTATGATTTGGGCTAATAAAGTTTGCGAGACTCATATAAAGCCCAATAACAACCACACCCATTACAGCAGTCATTCCGATAAATAAGACCGTTCGTCGCATAATAATTTTGAAAGAAAAATGCACATATTTTTTTATAATAAGTAACATAAAAACACATGAAACGGCGTAACCCGCTCCTGTTGCCAAAATCGATCCTTTTGCTTCAAATAACATAATAAGCGGCATTTGCAATACAGATTTTGTAAGCAAACCAAGTAATAAACCAAGCACGGTAAAGCGTTGTTCATCAATCCCTTGAAGTACAGCAGCAGCAACACTAAATAAGGAAAATAAAACCGCAATTGGCGCAAATAATTGTAAAAGTTCTGTTCCATCATTACTCGGTGCAAAAAACACTGTAAATAATGGCCGAGCGAGCATTGCAATCCCAAAACAAGCTGGGATAGTTAAAAATAACAAAATTTGAAAAACATCATTCAGTTGCCGTTTCACTTGCGCGTATTCTCTTCTTACATAAGCTCCTGTCACAAGTGGAACTAAAGCCATTGAAAAAGCGATTGCGAGTGTTCCAGGAATCATAATTAGTTTTTGCACATCAAAGTTAATGATTGCTACATAGGAATTAACCATCGCCGGTGTTATTCCAATGTATTCAAGCACACGCCCTAGAGTAAATTGATCAATTAATTGATAGAGCGAGGTTGCTGATCCAACAATAATAAAAGGAATGGCTGAAAGAATAATATCTTTATATAGCCTAGGAATAGAAAGCTGGACTGTTCCACGATCCTCTAAAAGCATTTCATCTAGTCCTGGTTTTCGTTTATAAAAATACCAAAGTAATAAAAGCAAACTGGCAAAAGCGCCAACAAATGCCGAGAATGTCGCTACACTAACCGCAGTAACTACATTTCCATCAAGCACATACATCACAATAAATGTTCCTGAAAGCAAAAACATAATTCGGACTACTTGCTCTAATACTTGAGATACAGCAGAAGGTCCCATCGAATTATAGCCTTGGAAAAATCCACGTAATAAGCTCATTACTGGAATAATAAGTAGAGCAAAACTTACAGCACGTATAACCTGAATCCCATCTTCTAAACTATATCCGCCTTCTAATTGTTGCATCTTAGCAAGGGTCGGTGCGAGTCCATACATTGCTAAGAAACAAACTATTCCTGAGAAAATCATTAAGTAAACACCAGTTCTAAATAAACGTCGACCAACCGCATATTCTTCCATGGCATTATATTTTGCTATATATTTTGCAACAGCAAGTGGTATCCCCGCAGTTGCAACACTTAAGAACAATTGATACGGCACATAACCGAAATTATATAGAAGCGCTGGTTCATCTCCTCCAATAATCGCATAAAACGGAATCACGTACAATATTCCGAGCACTTTAGAGATTAATGTCCCAAGCGTCAGAATAAAAGTTCCTCTGAGCAGTTTTGAACCCATCGTCTAACTTCCTTTACATTAAATTATACATCCTTGTTTACTTTACCATTATCTGTTTTAAAAAAAAAGAACAAACCTAAATAAATATTGGCTTGTTCTTTATAAAACGTTTAATTCAAATGAAGTTTTTGACGAATTTTTTGCATCCGATCGCCTAGAATATAGTCAAGCAAACCAGCCTTCGCAGCAAGAAACGCATAAATATATGCTCCTACACCAGCAGATAAGATAACAATAAACAAAGCAGAAAATCTTACTTCCGGGTTTAAAAATAGTGCTAAGCCATGATAAACAAGCCAAACAACCGCAAGCATTACAAAACTTATTCCTAAAATTAAAACTAAACGACGGATAATATATTTAAATGAATAATTTGCATATTTTTTAATGATGAAAATGGTAAACACCACTGAAACAATATAGCCAAGACCTGTTGCAAGCGCGCCACCCTTTGCACCAAATAATAAAATAAGCGGCATTTGTAATACGGATTTTGTTAATAATCCAAGTAACAAGCTAAGTACTGTATATCGTTGTTCATCAATTCCTTGTAAAATCGCTGCAGTTACACTAAATAAAGAAAAGAATACCGCAAATGGTGCAAAAAAGCGAAGTAACATTGCTCCATCGGCATTATGACCATAAAATATGGTGTAAAGCGGATCAGCAAGTAACGCTATTCCTAAACAAGCTGGTACAACGAGAAATAGTAACACTTGAAAAACAGCTGTTAAATAATGATGTACTTCTCGCATTTTCCCTTTATTAAATGAAGCTGCAACTAAAGGAACTAATGTCATCGAAAATGCTAAAGCTAGCGTCCCGGGAATCATAATAATTTTTTGAACGGAAAAATTAAAGATGGACAACAAATCTTCTGCTGCTTTGCCAGATACTCCGTCATATGTTAGTACACGTGCAAAAGTAAATAAATCAATTTGTTGATATAAAGACATCGCCATACCGACAATAATAAAAGGAACCGCAGATATGGAGATTTCTTTTAGCAAATGGAAAGTTGATACTTGTAAACGATTATCACTTGTCGCTATCATTTTCTGAATTCCCGGTCGTCGTTTTTTATAATACCAAATAAGACATAGCAAACTAAAGAATGCACCAACGAAAGCTGCAAAAGTGGCTAAACTCATTGCGGTTACAAGACTTCCATTAATTAAATGAAGCACAATATAGGTACTAGCAAGCAAAAATACAATTCTCGCTATTTGCTCAATAACCTGTGAGACAGCAGATGGCCCCATAGAGTGAAACCCTTGGAAATAACCACGTAGCAAGCTCATAAACGGAATAATTAGTAAAGCAAAACTCACTGCTCGAATCACACTTGTAATATCTTCTATACTAGTTCCACCACTAACCTCTTGCATTCCGGCTAAAACAGGTGCAAAAATATACATAATTAAAAAACTAGCAATTCCTGTAAAAATCATTAAACGGGCACTTGATTTATACAGCCTTTGACTTAGCGCATACTCATTTAATGAATTATATTTTGAAATGTATTTGGCAACTGCAAGCGGAACACCAGCTGTCGCAATATTTAAGAATATTTGGTAAGGAACATACCCATATTGATAAAGTATAGTCGCATCTTCTCCACCTGCAATCCAGTAAAATGGAATAACATACAGAATTCCTAATATTTTAGATAACAATGTCCCGGCTGTTAGTACTGCCGTTCCTCGCATTAATTTTGAACTCATAATTTCTATTACCTCAATTGATTTTTTATTGAACGTTTTTTGTGTTTAGTATGTAAAAAAATCACGCAATTGCTACTTTTACTGCATTCTCCTAAGATTTAAAATGCAAGAAACGCTTAACGCAAGTAGCACAGCTGGTAAAATAAGCGAAATAAAGTTCATGTTAGTATTAATGAATGATAAAATCACGCCTAATACAGTAAATGCCATATAAAAATAATAAACTATTGGCGAAATAATATTCCCTTTTCTAAGTTTGGCATAGGAAAGAAATAACATAATCGTAAATGCTATACAAATTACCGCCATAATAGTTGTAGTCATAATAGTGTTTTGAATAAGGGCAGTTACACTCGCATTAGCAAGTACCTCTTTTCTTTGCTGAAGTGAAAAAAGACTCACAATCGAAATAGTACTTAATACAGCTTGGATAGTTGATATTATCGCAATTCCTAAAGTTATATTTTTAGTATTATTCAACATTCTAGCATGTGTTGGTTTTACTTCCGCAGTCATTCCTACAACTCCTCTTTATTAATCTATACACCAGACTTTACCATATTTAAAGAGAAATTGTAAGTAGAAATTATCATTTGACTTCAATACTTGCAGCTTGTTTTAAAAAATCCCCAAGTTCCGTTTTACGGTTCTCATGTAACATTTGCACTACTTTGCTACCGATAATAACCCCATCACAAACAGCAGCAAATTTTTCCACATGCTCTACTGTGGAAACCCCAAATCCAGCTAGAACCGGAACAGGACTAATACGCTTTAAATAAGTTAAATGCGCATCAATCTCAGCATCAAAATCATTTCTCACGCCAGTAGTGCCATTGACTGTTACAGCATAAATAAAGCCCTCCGCTTGATTGGCAATTTCTGTAAGACGTTCTTTAGGGCTAGTGAGTGATACAAGCGGAATTAATGCGATGTCTGTTCCTTTGATTTCTGGAGTAATAAGCTGTTGATGTTCATAGGGTAGATCAGGAATAATTATCCCTTTAACAGGCGTTTTCTTAAGTAATTCGACAAATTTAGGAATTCCTAAATGAAAAATTGGATTAATATAGCTCATTATAATTAGCGGTATTTGGACTTTGCTAGAGGCTAATTGTGTTAAAATAGCTTCCAGACTAATTTTTTCTTTTAAAGCACGTAATCCAGCCAGTTGAATAACCGGCCCATCTGCTACAGGATCAGAAAAAGGAATACCAATTTCAATCGCACTTACACCGGATTTTTCAAGAAATAATAATTGCTCTTCCAAGTGATTAAGTCCACCGTCCCCTCCCATAATATAAGTAACAATTGCTGGATGTCCGGACTTATTTATAAGTTTTTCTGTTAAAGTTTTAGTCATTTGTTTCTCCCTCCAAACGTGCTTTTAATTGATTAACATCTTTATCGCCTCGGCCAGATAAACAAACAATCATACTTTCTTCTGGTCGCATTTTTGCAGCAAGTTTTACTGCATAACAAATCGCATGAGAACTTTCTAGTGCTGGAATAATCCCTTCTGTACGGCAAAGTAGTTGAAATGCTTCAACCGCCTCATCATCTGTTACTGAATGGTACTCTGCCCGGCCCATATCCCGAAAAAAACTATGCTCTGGGCCAATTCCTGGATAGTCAAGCCCTGCTGAAATAGAAAACGCCTCGATAATTTGTCCGTTTTCGTCTTGTAAAACATCCATCATCGCCCCGTGCAAAATACCAATTTCCCCTTTAGAAATAGTCGCCGCATGAAATTCTGTTTCAAGTCCATGCCCAGCTGCTTCCACCCCGTACATTTGAACATTTTCATCTTCTACAAAAGGATAAAACAAGCCCATCGCATTGCTTCCACCACCAACACAAGCAACAATCGCTTCAGGCAGCTTTCCTTCTGCTTCTAAATGTTGTTTTCTTGCTTCTGTTCCGATAACACTTTGGTAATCACGAACGATTTCTGGGAATGGATGTGGCCCAAGAACCGATCCCATAATGTAGTGTGTATCTTCCACATTCGCCACCCAAAAGCGCAATGCTTCATTGACAGCATCTTTAAGTGTACGACTTCCCGCTTTTACGCTAACAACTTTCGCACCAAGTAATTCCATTCTAAAAACGTTGAGCGATTGGCGCTTTACGTCTTCTTCTCCCATAAAAATAGTACATTCCATATTAAATAGTGCTGCTACAGTTGCGGTTGCTACACCATGTTGCCCAGCGCCTGTTTCTGCTACTACTTTTTGTTTTCCCATTTGTCTTGCTAGAAGAGCTTGCCCAATTGTATTATTGATTTTATGTGCGCCTGTATGATTTAAATCTTCTCGTTTTAAATAAATTTTTGCTCCGCCAGCATACGCAGTTAATTGTTCAGCAAAATAAAGTGGTGTTTCTCGCCCAACGTATTCTTTTAAATAATAATTTACTTCTTTTTGAAAAGCGGGATCTGTTTTAGAAGCTTGATACGCCTCTTCTAGTTCTTTAACTGCTTTCATCAATGTTTCTGGTACAAATCTCCCACCAAATCTTCCGTAAAAACCATTTTTATCAGGGGCGTTATAGTTCATCATTGCTCGTCTCCTTTTACTATTTTAATAAATTTTTTTATTTTTGTCGGATCTTTTTCGCCTGCCGTTTCAACACCAGAAGAAATATCTACTGCAAATGGAGAAAAACGAGTAATTGCTTCTGTTACATTATCCGCATTTAATCCACCAGCTATAATTAATTTTTCTGTTGTTAATAAGTTACAGTTAATTTTTTCCCAATCAAAGGTTTTCCCACTACCACCCTCATATTCTTCCGCAGGCGCATCAAGTAAAATATACGCATTTGGATAATCCTTTATATTATTCGGAACTATGCCATTTTTCACTTGGAAAGCTTTAATTACTTCTACATCTGTTCGATTAGCTTGTTCTGTAGATTCTTGACCATGAAGTTGAACAATATCTAGCGGAACTTTTTGAATTGCCTCTGTTAGTTCTTCTTCTGTTGGATTAACAAAAACACCTACTTTTTTAATAGCAGCTGGAATATTTTTAGCTAATTGGTGGGCTTCCTCCACTGAAACATTTCGTTTGCTTTTAGCGAATACAAAACCAATCATATCTGCGCCATTTTCGACTGCCGCCTGCACATCTACCGCTTTTTTTAAACCACAAATTTTTACTAGCATCGTTTCACCTTCAACTTTCTTGCTGCTATTTCAGGAGTTTTCTCTCTCATAAGCGCTTCTCCAACGAGTACAGCATGATAAGATTCTTTTACTCTTTCTACATCTGCTGCAACTTTAAATCCTGATTCGCTAATAAAACAAGCATCCGAAGCAAAATCAGAAACAAGTGCTTCACTCACGGCAATATCTACTTCAAAGGTGTGCAAATTACGATTGTTTACCCCAATTAATTTAGCGCCAATTTTCTGGGCAACCGCTAATTCCTCCGCATTATGAACTTCTACTAAAACTTCCAAATCAAGTGATAATGCCTGATGAAAAAGTTGTTTAAGTTTCTTTTCTCCTAGTGCTGAAATAATGAGCAAAACTACTGTTGCACCAGCGTTTCTAGCACGAATCAATTGTTTTTCACTTATAATAAAGTCTTTACATAACACTGGTATTGTCACGTTACTTGCAACTTCTCGTAAATCAGTAATAGAACCTTTGAAAAAAATCGGATCTGTTAAAACAGAAATCATGGAAGCTCCTGATGCTTCATAGGCTTTAGCTTGCGTAACTGGATTGACATTCATATTTATTTCTCCTTTGGACGGGGAGGCTCGCTTTACTTCCGCAATCAATTGCATTTCAGTCGTATGAGCTTTTAAAAAATCATAAAAAGAATACGTTTCTCGCTTTTCTAGCAAATCTTCTTTTGGCATTTTAGCAACTTCAACTGCTTTTTGAGCTAAAATTTCTTCTAAAAATGTCATTTTACGAGCACCTCTTTTTGATAGTTTATTAAATCGGTCAATTTTTGTTTAGCAGCGCCACTTTCCACTAATTCACGAGCTAATTCAACGCCCGCTTTTACTGAATTTACTTTTCCATTTGCAAATAATCCGAAACCTGCATTAAATAGAACAGTATCCAAATAAGCTCCCGGCTCCCCGTCTAGCACGCTTCGAAGTATTTTAGCGTTTTCCTGTGGAGTTCCGCCGTTAATGGCTTCTTGTGGATAACTGGCTAGCCCCACATCAGCCGGCGTAATGGTATGCAAGCTCACTTCACCATCTTCATATAATGCAAAATGATTTTCTCCTGCCAAGGAAGCCTCATCCATAAAGCCAGCTCCATTTAATACTAATGCCCGTTTACGACCGAGTTCTCCTAATACTCGTGCTGTCTGCTCTAATAAATCACGGCGATAAATCCCCATTAATTGTGTCTCCAAATGTATTGGATTAGATAACGGTCCGATTAGATTAAAGATTGTCGGTGTTCCTAGTTCTTTCCTAACATCCATTACATATTTCATATTTGGGTGGACATGCGGGGCATATAAAAAAGCAATCCCTACATGTTCCAGTAAATGAGTGACATCTTCTGGTTGCATATTAATATCAATTCCTAGTTCTTGACATACATCAGCACTTCCAGAACGACTAGAAATACTTCCATTCCCAATTTTAGCGATTGGAATACCAGAAGCTGCGATAACAAAAGCAGAAGTTGTACTTATATTAAAACTATTCGATTTATCTCCACCAGTTCCACAATTATCCATGGCAGTTCCAGCAGGGAATTCAATTGGGGTAGCCACATGTTTCATAACCTCTGCTATACCCACCATCTCTTCCGCTGTTTCACCTTTTGCTTTTAGTGCCATCAAGAAAGCTGCAATTTTTATTTGGGAAAGTTTCCCTTCAAAGATGGCTGTTGCGATACGATTCATTTCTACTTTTGATAAATTTTGTTGGTCATATACTTTTTGTAATAATTGTTCCATTTGGATGCACTCCTTCTACTATAGTAATGAAATTTTTCATCATTCGTTTTCCATCAACTGTTCCAATCGATTCCGGATGAAATTGAAATCCGTATACTGGATAATTTTTTAGCTTCATCGCCATCACTTCTGCATCATCAGTTGCAACAGCTAACACCTCTAAGTCCTCTGGCAAATTATTTTTATCTACTATTAAAGAGTGATAACGCATAACGGGCATTTCTTCTGGCAAATCTGCAAAAATTGCTCCTGCTGTTTGACGCATAATGGATACTTTGCCGTGTCTAATTTTCTTCGCTTGCTTTACTTCCCCGCCAAAAACTTCACCAATTGCCTGGTGCCCTAAACAAATGCCAAGGACTGGTTTTACTTTTGCAAATTTGGCTACAACTTCTTCTAAAAGTCCTGCTTCACTTGGTTTTCCTGGTCCAGGAGAAAGAACTATACCGGATGCTTGATCTGCTACTTTTAACAAATCAGCCGCATCATTTCGCTTCACTACCACGTGCGCATATTCAGCTAAATACTGTTCCAAATTAAAAGTAAAAGAATCATAATTATCTACTAGTAAAATCATTCTCCCACCTCCAAAAGCGCTTTTGCTTTTTGCAATGTTTCTAAATATTCACTTTCCGGATCTGAATCATAAACAATCCCTGCACCAGCCTGAACATATGCTTTTCCATCGTGCAATACCATGGTTCTAATTGAAAGTGCAAAATCCGAATCGCCATTTTTTGTTAAATAACCAACAGCTCCAGCATATGGGCCACGCTTTACATTCTCCCATTCATATATTCGTTGCATCGCTCTAATTTTCGGTGCGCCACTAACAGTTCCAGCTGGCAATGTTGAACGAAGCGCATCCATCGCCGTAAGTCCTGGTTTTAAGGTCCCTTCCACTACTGAAACAAGATGCATTAAAAACCGGTACCTTTCAATCGTTAAGTAAACTGGTACTTCTACAGAACCGATAACAGCAATTTTGCCAATATCGTTTCTTCCTAAATCAACCAACATTCGGTGCTCTGCCAATTCTTTTTCATCTGCTAATAATTCGTTTGCAAGTTTTTCATCTTCTTGCTTTGTTGCACCACGCCTTCTCGTTCCAGCAATTGGATTTGTAATCACTTGCCTGCCCTTAGTTTTAATTAAGCTTTCTGGCGATGAACCGATTAAAACAGTGTCGATAAAATCAATAAAATACAGATAAGGTGATGGATTTAATAAACGTAATTTTCGATAATAATCAAATGGAGAAATAGTAAAATCAGCTTCTAGTCGTTGCGATAATACTACTTGAAAGAAATCCCCCTCTTGAATATAGCTTTTTGCCTGTTCGACTAAGCTCATATATTCTGCTTTTGTATAATTGCTTTTAAAGGTCATTTTAGGAACATTAACTGCTGCATGTTCTTCTTTATTAGGTGTCAATAACTGCCGCTCCATTTGGGCAAGTGCCTCATCCAGTTCCTTCTCAGTTCTTCCGGAGTAACAATTATCTTGCACTAATATTAATTCCTCTGCTTGATGATCCATAATAACAAAAGCTTCATATACATAGAATCGAATGTCTGGCATATCTCGTTTCTCGGTTGGAATTTGTCCTAAGTTTTCATATAAAGCAATAACGTCATAACCAACATATCCAATTGCTCCTGAATCAAGTGGCAATTCGCTTTCATTTTCTTTGGCTTTTTCAATGAATTTTTCAATTTCTTTTAAAGGATCCATCACTTTTTTATGTTTTCCATCTAGATAGTAATTGTTTTGATAAACCTTGATTTCATGGACAGGATTTAAAGCTATAATGGAATACCTGCCAGCATCTGCATCTTTTGCCGCACCTTCAAGTAAACTTTTTCCTTGTCCCTCTAATCTTAGAAATGCTAATATCGCTGTTAATGTATCTGCATCCATTTTTTTAGATTTTCTCATTTAATTCATCCTCTCTTAATGAAAATAAAAAAAGCCCTCAGAAAAAGCGCAAAATAATGCTTTTTCTGAGGGCGAGTTATCGCGGTGCCACCTCAAATTAGGAGAAAACCTCCTATCTCAGTGCTGAATGATTCAGCTGCTCGATAACGGGAGCTACCGTTTACCCCTACTACTTGTTTCAAGGTATCACGCACAAGGCCCATTCCTATCTCACCAATTTATTAGCTCGCACCACACGCTAACTCTCTTTAAAATTGTCGAGAAAGTACTATTCTTGTTTAATGTTTTTACTAAAATAAATAAAAAAGGATCTCTCTCCAAGCCTAGCAAAAATACTAGACAAGGACGAGAGACCCGTGGTACCACCTTGATTAACTGCAAAAACAGTTCACTTAATCCATCCAAATTTCGAATGGTTGCCTTGTGTAACGATAAGGCCTAATCGCTGCAACCTACTAAGGAAAACCCATTCGGCCGAGAGCTCAGAAGTCCATTCACATCATGTCCGCTACTGACTCACACCAACCGCCAGCTCTCTAAAAGCATTCATCATGTTACTTACTCTTCATCATAGCTATCACTTTTTACTTGTATTCATCTTACATAAGAAAAATCTGAAAGTCAAGAAAATAAAATTGTTTTTTATAAAAAATATGTAAATTGTTATAAATAAACAAATAAGCAAAAAGAACTATTAGGTGTTCCCTATAACCCACATTGCAAAACCATGACAATGTTTCTATTAAATCAAATCTTCGTTATGATAATAACCATTGCATTACCAATTAGTTAAAGATGTTATTTCTCTAAAAAAAGCATGATAAAAATTCTCATTCTACCTATATCTAAATAACTAAAACAGCCATTTCCAAAAGGACTATTCACTCATTTTAATCAATTTGTGAATATTTTCACGTGAAATACTGGACAAACTTTTTCTGATGGCTTATACTAACGGTGTAATCAAATAAAACAAAAGAACATAGCACAGCAACAAGCTAAATTTTTTTGGATTATCAGGGACAGAAAAAGTCTGCTATGGACGTTTTAAGTCCCGAACAAATATTAGGAGGTTCTGGAAAATGGCAATTAAAGAAAATGCGGCCCAAGAAGTATTAGAAGTTCAAAAAGTGATTGACAAACTAGCAGACAATGGACAAAAAGCATTGAAGGCATTTGAAAATTACAACCAAGAACAAGTAGACAATATCGTACATGCAATGGCGCTTGCCGGACTTGACCAACATATGCCCCTTGCAAAATTAGCAGTAGAAGAAACTGGACGTGGATTATACGAAGATAAATGTATTAAAAATATCTTCGCAACAGAATATATTTGGAATAGCATCAAAAACAATAAAACAGTAGGTATCATTAATGAGGATGAACAAACTGGTGTGATTGAAATTGCTGAACCAGTTGGTGTGGTTGCCGGCGTTACACCTGTAACAAACCCTACTTCCACTACTCTTTTCAAAGCAATTATCGCTATTAAAACACGTAACCCAATCATTTTCGCCTTCCATCCAAGCGCTCAAGGTTGTTCATCTGCCGCTGCAAAAGTTGTCTATGATGCAGCAATCGCAGCTGGAGCACCTGAACATTGTATCCAATGGGTAGAAAAACCTTCATTAGAAGCAACGAAACAATTAATGAATCATGATAAAGTTGCACTTGTACTTGCAACTGGTGGTGCTGGAATGGTTAAATCAGCATACTCAACTGGTAAACCTGCACTAGGCGTTGGACCAGGTAACGTGCCAGCTTATATTGACAAAACAGCTAAAATCAAACGTTCTGTTAATGATATTATTCTTTCTAAATCTTTTGACCAAGGTATGATTTGTGCTTCTGAACAAGCAGTCATCGTAGACAAAGAAGTAGCCAAAGAAGTAAAAGCTGAAATGGAAGCTAATAAATGCTATTTCGTTAAAGGCGCTGAATTCAAAAAATTAGAAAGCTATGTCATCAATCCTGAAAAAGGAACACTTAATCCAGATGTAGTTGGTAAATCCCCTGCATGGATTGCAAATCAAGCTGGTTTTAAAGTTCCAGAAGACACAAAAATTCTTGTTGCTGAAATTAAAGGTGTGGGCGACAAATACCCACTATCTCATGAAAAACTTAGTCCAGTTCTTGCATTTATCGAAGCAGCTAACCAAGCAGAAGCATTTGACCGTTGTGAAGAAATGTTAGTATACGGAGGACTTGGACATTCTGCAGTTATTCATTCTACAGATAAAGAAGTTCAAAAAGCCTTTGGTATCCGTATGAAAGCTTGTCGTATCATCGTTAACGCACCAAGCGCTCAAGGTGGTATTGGTGACATTTATAACGGCTTCATCCCTTCCCTAACACTTGGTTGTGGATCTTATGGTAAAAACTCTGTATCACAAAATGTAAGTGCGACTAACTTGCTGAACGTTAAACGTATCGCGGATCGGAGAAATAATATGCAATGGTTTAAACTTCCACCAAAAATCTTCTTTGAAAAATATTCCACTCAATACCTTCAAAAAATGGAAGGCGTTGAACGTGTATTTATCGTAACTGACCCAGGTATGGTGCAATTCAAATACGTTGATGTAGTCATTGAACATCTGAAAAAACGTGGCAACGATGTAGCTTATCAAGTTTTTGCTGATGTTGAACCAGATCCATCTGATGTAACAGTTTACAAAGGTGCAGAATTAATGAAAGACTTCAAACCAGATACTATTATCGCTCTTGGTGGTGGTTCTGCAATGGATGCTGCCAAAGGTATGTGGTTATTCTATGAACATCCAGAAGCTTCATTCTTCGGCTTAAAACAAAAATTCATTGATATTCGCAAACGTACTTTCAAATATCCTAAACTAGGTGGAAAAGCAAAATTTGTTGCGATTCCAACAACAAGTGGTACAGGATCTGAAGTGACACCATTTGCCGTTATTACTGATAAAGAAAACAACATTAAATACCCTCTTGCTGACTATGAACTAACACCAGATGTTGCAATTGTCGATGCACAATATGTAACAACTGTTCCAGCACATATTACTGCTGACACTGGTATGGACGTTCTAACTCACGCAATTGAATCTTATGTATCTGTTATGGCAAGTGATTATACACGTGGTCTATCCATCCGTGCAATCGAACTTGTTTTTGAAAACTTACGTGAATCCGTTCTTACTGGAGACCCTGATGCTCGTGAAAAAATGCATAATGCTTCTGCCTTAGCTGGTATGGCGTTTGCTAATGCTTTCCTAGGAATTAACCATAGTTTGGCACACAAAATCGGCCCTGAATTCCATATTCCTCATGGTCGTGCAAATGCTATCCTTATGCCACATGTTATTCGTTATAACGCACTTAAACCTAAAAAACACGCGTTATTCCCAAGATATGAAAGCTTCCGTGCAGATGAAGATTATGCTCGTATCTCTCGTATTATCGGCTTCCCTGCTGCAACTACAGAAGAAGGCGTTAAATCACTAGTAGATGCAATTATTAAACTTGGTAAAGATGTTGGTATCGACATGAGTCTGAAAGGACAAAATGTTGCTAAAAAAGACTTGGATGCGGTAGTTGATACACTTGCAGATCGCGCATTCATGGACCAATGTACTACTGCCAACCCTAAACAACCTTTAGTAAGCGAATTAAAAGAAATCTATCTAGAAGCTTACAAAGGTGTCTAAAACTAGCTAACTTGTCCACTATTAATATAAAAAAGTTAGAAGAAAGCGCAAGTCCATCCCAGGGCTTGCGCTTTCGCTTTAATATAGAAATGAGTATAATAGTTTTTGAATGGAGTTGATAACAATGACACAAACAGTCATCCCCTACCTTACTTTTAATGGAGAAGCGGGTGTTGCCCTTGAATTTTATAAAAAAGTTTTCCAAGCTGAAATTACCAATACACGTTATTTTCATGAAATGGAAGGATTTTCTGGTGACAAATTTTTAGGAGAGCGAATTCTTCATGCAAGACTAACCAAAGATACAAACGATTTATTCTATTTTTCCGACACATTAGATGATGAAACAGATGCAGGTAACCGGCTTTCTGTTGCAGTAATTTTTGACACAGAGGAAAGTTTTGTCCATGCTTTTGCGCTACTATCAAAAACTGGTACAATCGAAATCCCCATCCAAGAAATCTATGGGGGTAGTAAATATTGCCAACTAATTGATCATTATAGCATCCATTGGCATCTTAGCTTCGAAAAGCAGACTACAACTAAAGTCTGATACTTTTCCGTCCTTGAGTCGAATGTAATTAGTACTATAAATAAGTATACTTTATAGTAGATAAATTAAAGGAGTGAGTTCATGAGTGAAACTGTTTTACAATTAGAACATGTCACAAAGAAAGTTGGACAAAAAGCCCTTGTTAAAGATATCAGCTTTGATATTCAAAAGGGTGAAGTATTTGGTTTGTTAGGCCCTAATGGCGCTGGAAAAACCACTATTATTCGTTCGATTGTTGGTCTAATTCGTCGTACGGAAGGAACTGTTTTTATTAATGGAAAAAATGTTGATACCGATTTTAAAGCAGCAATTTCAGAAGTTGGTTCCATTATTGAAAACCCAGAGTTCTATATGTATATGTCTGGATGGAACAATTTAAAACAATTTGCACGGATGAGTCAAAAAACAATTACAGATGAGCATATTCGAGAAATCGTTGAACTTGTCAAATTAACTGGTGCAATTGATCAGAAAGTTAAAACCTATTCTCTTGGTATGCGTCAACGTTTAGGTGTTGCTCAAGCGCTTATTCATAGTCCTGCCCTACTTATCTTAGACGAACCTACCAATGGACTTGACCCTCAAGGAATGGCAGAATTTAGAAATTTAATTCGTGATTTAGCAACAAACGGAACAGCTGTTTTAATCTCTAGTCATCTACTTAGCGAAATTCAGCAGATTACAGATCGATTCGCAATCATCAATAAAGGCGTGCTAACTCACACAGAAAAAATGAGTGACTTACTAGAAAATAATATCGCTGTTTATAAACTTAAAGTCACCAATCCAGTAGCAGCAAAAGCAGTACTACATAATTTACCAGTCAAAATAATCGCCGAAAAAGATAATTTATTTAAAATTGAAGTCAAACAAGAAGATACTTATTTAATTGCTCGTGCTTTAATTCAAGCAGATATCGATTTATTAGAAATGATTCCAATGCAAGCCTCCCTTGAAGATCGATTCCTAGAGTTAACAAAAAACGGAGGTGAAAATGCATGATTGCTTTAGTGAAAAATGAATTTTATAAATTATTCTTACGTAAATCAAGTTGGATTATGCAAATTGTCTTATTTCTTATTGTACTAATGTTGGCTGTCCTAATGCTTTTCGTTAGCCGTATTGACAGCGAGAGCACTGAACCAAGTGGTGGCGCTGGCATTAATGTTTATTACGATACGAGTGGAGCCCCTGTTAGTGAAGATGATTACTGGAACTCTGCTGATAAAGATGGAAACCCCACCTATAAAACAGAAACCCTTTCTCTAACAGATTCCTTAGCCTACTTAAAACAGCAAGAAAAAGCGGCTAGTTCTAAAGCAGAAAAAGAAGCATTACAACAACAAATAGATTTTTATCAACCTTATGTAGATGCAGGTGAAAAACCAGTAAATAACCCCACTGGTATATCAAGCGCTAACTTCTTCGCTACTCTTGGAAATTCTGCTGCTGTAGCAACGATGCTTGTTGTTATTGTTGCAAGTATGATTGTAGCTACAGAATTTTCAGCTGGTACCATAAAATTATTACTGACTCGTCCATATTCAAGAAGTCAGATTTTATTTTCAAAATATCTAGTTTGTATTTTATATAGTATCATTAGTTCAATCACCTTATTTTTATCAGGCTTTATCTTCTCCTTCATTTTACCATCGCAATCTATTTTTATGCCACTTGCTCCTGAAACAGGTGCAATGACGGCTTGGACTTTTGCTTGGACAATGCTTGGAACAAACTTTTTATTAATGATAGTATATGCAACAATCGCCTTCTTCTTCTCCTCGGTGGTTCGCTCACAAGCGCTTGCTGTCGGTGTTGGTGTTGGAATATTATTCTCTGGTGGTATTATCCGCCAACTACTTCCGATTGCCATTGAGAAATACGAATGGATGAAATGGATTCTCTTCAACTTACTTAGTCTGAATGACACAGTTGGTGGTACAGAGATCGCTGGTAATTTGGCAGACTGGCAAGTTATCGCAGGACTCGGTGTTTATACTGCGATTATCCTATTCTTCACATTCTTCATCTTTAAAAAACGTGATGTAGCATTAAGTTAAAAAAATGGACCACCTAATGTATAGATAGGTGGTCCATTTTTGTTGATATTTTTAGTATCTAAAGGTGCTCATTAAAGCTTATATGTTACTTCCATCGTTCATTTTAATGTTTTACGATATAAATTTTATCTGCTTGATTGGTAGCTATTTTGACTGTTCCACCAATTGGAAAAGTAGCATTTGGTTGGGTGTGTCCAAAATCCGCCCCCGTGATAACCGGAATATTATGCAGTGCCGTTTTTGTCTGGATGATATAACTTAGTTGTTCTTCCGTGACAGCAGAGTTATTTTGGAAACGTCCAATGACTAAACCTTTTATTTCGTCTGCACCTGGCTGACTAAGAAGCGATTCTAAGTTGCGATCAAAAAGTTCCGGAGTTGTTTGTTCATCGTCTTCTAAAAATAAAATCGTATCTTTTAGATTAGGCATAAATTCGGTTCCCTGCAATAAATTAAGCGTGCATAAATTACCACCAAGCAGCGTGCCCTCAGCCTCACCGTGATGTACGACGGATAAGCCAGTATTTGGAATAAAATTTCTATTTTGTTGATCAAGATACCACAAATCATCACTCCAAAAATCACTTTCCTTAAAAAGATAGGCTTCTGTTTGTGTTAGGCATGCTTGAAATGATTCTATCGTATAGTCAAGTCCCCGCTCCATCGAAAAAGTAGAGAAATGAGCGCCAGAATAAGTAACTAGTTCTGTTTGCGTATAAATGGCTGTTGCCAGTGCGGTAATGTCCGAAAAACCACAAAGAATTTTTGGATTCTCGGATATTAATTCATAATCTAGATATGGCAATAATTGATTACTATTAAATCCACCAATCACAGTCAAAATCGCCTTTACATTGGTATCATTAAATGCTTCATGTATATCTGATACACGAGAATGAATACTAGAACTCATCATGCAGTCTGTTTCTAATACATGTTCCCCAAAACTCACTACGAAACCTAATTCATTTAACCTTTTCTCTGCTAATTTTATTTGATTATCCACTATAATACTCATCGAACGGCTTGGTGCAATAATACGAATTTCATCCCCTTGTTTTAATTTAGCTGGAATCATCGTCTCTCCTCCCGATGAAGCGTATGGAATGGACAGGTAATTAAATGATCATCTACCATACCAATCGCCTGAAGATAAGAATAAATAATAACAGGACCAACAAATTTAAAGCCGCGTTTTTTTAAATCTTTACTAATTTTTTCGGATAATTCATTACTAGCTGGTACAGAATTTACGCTGTCCCATTTATTGATGATTCGCTTGTTATTTGTAAAGCTCCAAATATAATCTGCAAATGTGCCAAATTCTGCTTGAACCTTTTGGGTAGCTATTGCATTTGTTCGAACAGCCTTGACTTTTAGCCGGTTTTTAACGATTGCAGCTTTTGCAATAATTTCTGCTAATTGTTCATCAGTTAAATTTGCACATTTAGCAATATCAAAACCAAAAAAAGCTTCTTGATAGGCTTTTCTTTTATGTAAAATTAATTTCCAAGAAAGACCAGCTTGTGCTCCTTCTAAATTGAGCATTTCAAATAAATAAGTGTCGTCTTTACTTGGGACACACCATTCTTTATCATGGTATTCTAGTTCATATGGGTCATTAATGGACCATGGACAACGCAGTTCCTCTGACAAATTGACTACCTCCTATATCGATAAAATGTAAAAAACACTAATTGAAACAGCTATAAATAGACCAATACAACTCCATATTAATCGTCTCTCTTTCCACTGACTAACTGCAACAGCTATGCTTAATGCTAAAAATAGAAAAAGTAACCAGTTAGGTACATCTGGCTTATAGTTGCTAGCAAAAATAAGATACCCGACAACTGCTGCAATAACTCCTGTACTTATAAAAATGATTTTCTGATACCTCAAATTCACACACTCCCTATTTACCAATCATAAAACATACGTTCTATTAATGCAAGTGTAATAAAAAAAGAGGCGAGTTACTTTTCGCCTCTTTAGCAATTATTCTAGTTTGCCACGTAAAACCATTGGTAAAATTCCACCATGGCGATAATAATCAATTTCTACCTCTGAATCAAATCTTGCTAGTGCGTTGAAAATTATTTCACTACCATCTTCACGAACAGCTGTTACTTGGATAATATCTCTTGGGGATACGTTTTCTGATATATCTACTGAAAGGCTTTCAGAACCAGTTAATCCAAGTGTTTCTGCATCATCACCTGGTTGGAATTGAAGTGGTAAAACACCCATCATCACTAGATTTGAACGATGAATTCGCTCATAACTTTTTGCGATAACCGTTTTTATTCCAAGTAAATTAGTTCCTTTGGCTGCCCAGTCACGAGAAGATCCCATTCCATAATCATCACCAGCAAGCACCACTAAACCAGTGTTATTTTCAATATACTTACGAGATGCATCATAAATTGACATCACTTCACCAGTTGGCCAGTAAGTTGTATAACCGCCTTCTGTTCCAGGAGCGATTTGATTTTTAATACGAATATTTGCGAAAGTTCCGCGCATCATTACATCATGATGTCCACGACGAGAGCCATAAGAGTTAAAGTCACGAATAGCAACACCTTGATCTTGAAGGAATTTTCCAGCTGGTGTATCTTTTCCGATTGCTCCGGCTGGTGAAATATGATCGGTTGTAACAGAATCCCCAAATTTGCCGATAATCCGAAGACCCGATAAAGCTTCTACTTCTCCTGCTTCTTTTGCTAAATTATCAAAGAAAGGCGGATTGGCGATATAGGTGGAATCCTCATCCCATTTGTAAAGTGCATCTTCTGTTGTTTCGATAGCATTCCAAGCTGCATTTTCATCAAACACATGGGCATATTGCTCACGGAAAAGTTCTGGAGTTACTGTTTCCTGAACAAGTGCTTTTACTTCCTCTGAACTTGGCCAAATATCATCCAAAAAGATATCTTCTCCATTATTTCCACGTCCGATTGGTTCTGTTAACATATCTACATTTGTTGTCCCAGCAAGCGCATAAGCAACAACAAGTGGTGGTGATGCTAAGAAGTTTGCTTTTACAAGCGCGTGAATTCTACCTTCAAAATTACGATTTCCACTTAATACAGCAGATACAAGCAGATCATTATCTTGAATAGCTTCTTCTATTTCATCTTTTAATGGGCCTGAGTTACCAATACAAGTTGTACAACCATAACCAACTAAATCAAAGCCAAGTTTTTCAAGATAAGGTAGTAATCCTGCTTTTTCTAGATAACCAGTGACAACTTTAGAACCCGGAGCTAAAGAAGTTTTCACAAATTTGGGTACTTCTAACCCTTTTTCAACAGCTTTTTTAGCAACTAAACCAGCGCTTAACATAACATACGGATTGGAAGTATTGGTGCAACTTGTAATCGCAGCTATAGCGACAGAACCAGTTTTCATAGTTGATTGATCGCCATTTCCAAAAGTAACTGTCACTTCTTTATCTAAATTTGATTTATCTAATCCGAAACCTTGGTTGCCTGCTTTAGCAGTAAGCGATTTTCGGAAAGTATCTTTCATTTTTGAAAGTGGAATCAAGTCTTGCGGGCGTTTTGGACCTGCTAAATTTGGTTCGATAGTTGATAAATCTATTTCTACTGTTTGCGTATAATTCGGTTCGACTTTTTCAGGGGTGAAGAATAAATCATTCGCTTCTAAATAAGCTTCCACTAACTCGATTTGTTCGACATCACGACCAGTTAATTTTAAATAATTTAAGGCTTCTTTATCCACTGGGAAAAAGCCACATGTTGCACCATATTCTGGCGCCATGTTCGCTACAGTAGCCCTATCAGCAAGCGGCAATGTTGCAACGCCTGGACCATAGAATTCTACAAACTTACCAACTACTTTTTGTTCCCGTAATACTTGTGTTACTTTTAAGGCAAAATCTGTTGCAGTTGCTCCATGTGGCAGTGCACCAATTAATTTGACACCAATAACTTCAGGCACTGGGAAATAAGAGGGTTGTCCGAGCATTCCTGCTTCAGCTTCGATACCACCGACACCCCAGCCTAGAACGCCGATACCATTTATCATTGTAGTGTGACTGTCTGTACCAACAAGAGAATCAGGGAAGGCTACAAATTCACCCTCTGCTACTTCATTGGCAATTACGACATTGGCTAAATATTCTAAGTTTACTTGATGAACAATACCAGTTGCTGGTGGCACTGCACGATAGTTATCAAACGCTTTTTGTGCCCAGTTTAAGAACTGATAGCGTTCCATGTTACGTTTGAACTCAAGATCCATATTGATTTTCAAAGCTTCTGGATTGGCATAACTATCCACTTGTACCGAGTGATCAACTACTAAATCAACTGGAATTTCTGGATTGATTTTTTCAGGATCGCCGCCTAGATCTGCCATTGCTTTTCGTAATGAGGCTAAATCAACAACTGCTGGTACTCCTGTAAAATCTTGCAAAATAACACGCGCGGGTTTAAATGGGACTTCCCCACTATTTCCATCATTAGACCAATGTGCTAAATCTTCAATGTGAGAATCTTTAATGACTCTTCCATCCGCTTGTCGCAATACTGATTCTAACAAAACACGAATCGAGTAAGGTAATTTTTCGATTTTTGTAATATTGTCCTCTTCTAAGGTTTTAAGTTTGTAATAATGATACGTTTTGTTATTTAACTTGAATGATGCTTTTGCTTTATTTTTCCAATTGGTCATCCACGTTTCCTCCTTCAGTTCTTGAAACGATTGATCCTACTTATCTATTGTACTTAAAAACGAGTGATAAGTAAACAAAGAGAAACTGATATATTTTTATAACTTTTTCTTATAACAAAAAAATGAACGGCATATTAATGCCGTTCACCTCGATTACTATATTCCTAAATTTCTTAATGCCTGTTCCAAAGAGCCAAATGAAGGTAATTTAGAAATACTGGATCCTACTTGAATGGTTCGCTGCGCAAAACTTGGCTGCATACCAGAAATAATTGGTGATAAGCCAATTAGTTTAAAGGATTGAATCATATCTTCCATGTGTTTTGTTGCTAAATCATCTTTTAAAATCGCGCTGGAAAAGTCAATAACAATTGTTTCTATATCTAACTTATCCGCAGATTCAATTGCTTTTTCTTTCATAAAGTAACCACGATCATCATCTAAACTGCCGACAATTGGTAATACACTGATTGTTTCGGTAATCGGAATAATTTGCGTTGATAATTGAATGATTTCTTTTTGTTGTTCAGCAACTTTATTTAAGCTTTCTTGCATAAAACCTTCTAAAATACGTTGTTGAATTGAAGCTAAAATATCCTTGTTTTTCATCATAAATTGGACAATATCGGCATCCGAGTATAAACTTCCACCTTGTTCTTTCCACTCAATCAACTTAGTTAAAATGACCTTGTCTATTTCGTTCATATGCTGATGGATTTTTTTAATATCGGTTTTATCATTAAAGCGTCTTTTACCAATAGAATTAAAATTAGGTTTCTGTTCTTTAGTAATAGCATCGATAATCATTCCACAAGAGTTTCTACTTAGCGAACCAATAGATTCCTCTCCTTCTCCTGCATCAAGCCTAAGTTTATATTCATCAGTATTAGTGTAATATTCTTCATAAAAAGAATCTATCAATTCTGTGCGACGGCTAATTAATATCTGACTTATTGGCATAATAACTCCTTCTCATCTAGCAAAAATCAAAATATTATCATCATGTAGATTTTCAATCATTTTATTGATTTGTTCATCTGTTAGATCAAAATCTTCTAATAATCTTTTGATTGATTTATCATCTGTTTTAGAGAACCATTTTGCGAATGGACCAGCTGCATATAAAGCGCCATACTTTGGATTGTAAGCTTGCGGAATAACAATAGCTCCACTAAGCGATTGAAGTATGCCAGAAATAATACCAAATGCTTCTTCATTTACTGGACGTTCAATTTCGATGTTTTCTTTTTCAGCTAATGTTTCTAAGTTTTTATTATGTTTGGATTTAGCTAAAACTGAAATATCTTCTTTTTCATAGCCTTCACTTACCAACTTTTCGATAATTTCTTCTGCTGCTCCTACATTTTGAACTGCGAATACTTCCCATTTTTTCATTATTTTTCATCCCTTCCATTATCCAATTGTAAAATTTGTTTAATTTCTTCTGTGCTAAGTTTTCCTAGCATTTGTTCGCCTGGTTGGATAAGTTCATCCACTAATGCTTGTTTTTTCTTCTGTAAATCAAAAATTCGTTCTTCAATAGTACCTTTTGTAATCATCCGAAAAACTTGGACGACACGTTTTTGGCCAATTCGGTGCGCTCGACCAGTCGCTTGTTCTTCCACAGCAGGATTCCACCATAAATCATATAAAATCACTGTATCCGCACCAACAAGATTTAGCCCTGTTCCACCAGCTTTTAAAGAAATTAAGAAAATGTCATTCTCCCCTTCATTAAAGGAATTTACCATATCTAATCTTGATTTCGCTGGCGTTTTCCCGTCCATATAAAAGAATGTTTGACCATCTTCTTCTAGTTTACGACGAATAATCGCAAGCATTCCTGTAAACTGGGAAAAAATCAAGATTCGCTTACCATTTTCTCTTGCTGTCTGTATTGTATCAAATAACTGTAGTAATTTACCAGATTCACCTTGATAATTTTCTACAAAAAGACTCGGATCACAACAAATTTGACGTAATCGGGTTAAACCGGCCAGTAATTTAATGCGTTCTTCTCCTGCATTACCATTACTTTCTTCTAAGTCAGCTTGAATTTTTTCTAAATAAGCTAAATAGATGGTTTTTTGTTCATCGGTCAGTTCGGAATATAGATTTGTTTCGATTTTATCAGGTAATTCTTTTACTACATCTTGTTTAAGGCGGCGCAGTAAAAACGGACGAATCATTTTTGCAATATTTTCATATGGAATTTCTTTAAACTTTCGTAATGATGGGAAAAAACCGGGCATTAAAGTTTGATAAATTGCCCAAAGTTCATCAATACTGTTTTCAAGCGGCGTTCCACTTAAAGCAAAAACATGATTACGCTTTAATGCTCGAACAGCTTGTGAGGCTTTTGTATGATAGTTTTTAATTGCCTGTGATTCATCAATTATAACACTAGAAAAAGCGACATTTGCTAGGTTTAAAATATCTTGGCGCAACGATGGATACGAAATCAAATAAACATGACCAGACTTCATCTCTTTCATTTCTGCCAAGCGCGATTCTTTTGTTCCATGTAAAACAGTGACAGGAATAGTTGGTGCAAATTTTTCGAGCTCACTTTGCCAATTGTATAGTAGCGATGCTGGTGTAACGATTAATACTGGCTTTAAGTTTGGATTTTCTTCTAGTTCTGATGCCAAAAAGCTAATGGTTTGAACCGTTTTTCCAAGTCCCATATCATCAGCCAAAATCCCACCCAGATTGTATTTAGCCAGTGATTTCATCCATTCAAAACCGGTTAATTGATAATCGCGCAACTCCGCTTTCAACCCTTTTGGCAAAGGAAAACTATCCTCTGATTGTGTCGTTATATCTGTTAATAATTCACGAAACGAGCGACTAAATTTATGATGTTCATCTTGTGTCCCTGCTCCTAAAATATCATAGATTTGCATACCGCGATAAAGTGGAACTTGCATATTGCTTTGGACATCCTTTTTACGAACCTCTAACATTTGCAAAACGTCTTCCATTTGTTTATAATTTTCCGATTCAAGTGATAAGAAACGCCCATTTTTCAATCGATGATAGCTTCGTTTTTCACGTAAAGATTCTAGGACATTTTGGACTTCCGCTTCTGGTATACCTTTAAAATCAAAGGTCACAGAAAGATAATCGTTATCGCCAGAAACATCCAGTGTTGTTACTGGGCGAACATTATCCTCTACCATTTCCTCTAGTCCGTCTTCCATATAAATTTCTGCGAATGCAGCTAGCTTTGGAATCGTCCGGTAATAAAATTGATATAGATCTTTTTCTTGCTTATTAACAATCATTTTTGTTCCAGAAAAATGAACAGGAGCGCTTTCTAAAATATTCATCACACGTGCTTCTTTCTCAACATCGCGAATCATAATTTTCTCATTTTCTTCTTCTGTTGTAACAAAAGGGTCAAATTGTTGATTACCATAATGATACTCTAATCGTAAAGTATGCTCGCCGTATTCTAAAGCGATAAATAGTTTGCAATCAAGTGGTTGTTGCGTAATACGTCCTTCAATCGAATCATCTAATTTTAATTTCCCACTTTTCTGTAAAGCAGGTAACACGTAGGAAACTACTTCACTTAATTGCGACTCAGAAAACTGTACGACTTCATTTTTTGTTACTTTATGAAACTCCACTAATGGTTTTAAAGACTCCCAAACTTCCGGTGTTGGAATAAAAAAGGTACCATCAAAAAAGAGTAATTGGTATGCTTCAAAAAAGATCGCTTGTTGTAAATCTTCCAGTTCCAGCTGATATTTATCATCGGCATTTTTTTTAAGCTCAAAAATAAAATCCAATTTATCATGTCGAACGGTTAGACCGCGGTATTTAATATCTTCTACACGCTCTTTCATAATAATACATATCGTATCCCGACCAGACAAAAGTTCTAATAAACTACTTGCCATACTGGGCGGAATGGTCAAGTTTTTTTCTTCCGCGTAAGATTTATTCCAATAAAACGTATCCGTATCATACATTTTCGCAATTTCACTAATTTGTAGTAGTTTTCCTAGGATTTTTTTGTCCTCTTCCGCAAAAAAATGTTCGTTTGGATCATAAGCAAAATTTTTCGTAAACACGAGCCATTGCCGGTCACGTACTGCTGCAAGAAAGGTATTCATATTTTTTACAACATAGGTCCGTTCAGTCCCAACTTTCACTTCAATGGTCATTATATAGCTTGATTCATCTGGCTTTAGACGAACAATATATTGCGTTAAAAGTGGTGTTTTATTCGTATTATCTTCTTCTACATCGAGCTGTTGCGCCATATTTTGCTGAAAAAGGGATAGAAGTGTATTGGATTCTTGTGTTAAAATTCGATTTTTAAAATCTTGCTTTGCTTTTTTTTGCTTTTCTTTTTCCATTTTTAAGTGTGTCGCATAAATATGCTTACAAATTGCGTTTAGCTGAAACTCTGCACAACTGCAAGCATAATTTTCATTTCCAGCATCTTCTACCACATTTTGATCAATAAAATATGTTAGCAAATGATCTGATGCATCCTTTTCAGCAAACTGAATAATTTCTCCGTCTTCCATCAGTTTTTTTCCGGCTTGCTTGACACTATATGGAATCATTTTATTTTGAATTGCGGTAAAGTGCTCCATTAACTTTATTCCTCCCAAAAACCGTCCATTACTCTAAACTACTATTATATAGGAAAAGACGAGTGTCGGCAATGCAGGCAGACTTTTAGTTATTAGCTGTAATAAATTTAGTCGTACTACCATGATTGGTCGCTGTTACTTCCAATCTTGCAGAAATTCGCTCTTTTAGTTCAGGAACATGTGAGATAATTCCAACAAGGCGCCCATTTTCCTGTGTTTCTAGTAAACATTCAACTGCTACTTCCAGTGATTCTGGATCTAATGTTCCAAAACCTTCATCAATAAACATCGTCTCTAGTGAGATTCCCCCAGCCATTTCCTGCACCACTTCTGCTAGAGACAAAGCAAGTGCCAGAGAAGTTTTAAAGCTTTCTCCGCCTGAAAGTGTCTTCACATGACGGGTTAGTCCTGTATATTCATCAAAAACTTCTAATTCTAGACCGCTTTGGACATTTCCTTTAGCTTTTTCAACTTTACGACGTAGCTCAAAACGTCCACTTGTCATTTTCGATAAACGATGATTCGCCCGGTGAATAATCGTATCTAAAAACATCGCTAGTATATAACGTTCAAACGTGAGTCTACGTGGATTTTTACCACGTGCTACATCCGCTAACAAACCAATATCTGCATAATTGGCTTCTGCTTGTTCGACTGCTTGAATGCTTTTTTGGTAATTTTCCACGAGTTCTTTGCGTTTTGCTAATAATTCACGCTGCTTTATTGTGTCTTCTTCTAATTGCATTAATATTTGTTGTTTTTCTTTCATAAACAGTTCAAGTTGTTCGATATTTGGTTTTTGTTTATCTTTTAATTTTGCAGTTAAATCTGCTTGACGTGAAATGGCCAAATGACGTTTTTTCTGAAACTCAGAAATTTGTGTTTCTAAACTTGCAAGCTCTTCCTCTGCCATTAAGGCTTGTTTATAAGCTTCATAATTTGAAAAATGATTTTCTTTCATCGCCTCTTTAAAAATTTCCCGCTGTACTTGTAAAGCCATTTTCGCATCTGCGGTTGTTTTGATAGCAATAGTTAAAGTGGATTCTAACCTAGTTGTTTCTTTTTCTGCCTGCTTGTACATTGTTTCCACATGTTCTTTTTGTGTTTCGTAGTCTTGAATATTTGTTTGCAGCTTATTTTTTTGCTTATCAAAAACAGCTTTATCTCGCATATCAACTGGGATAGATTGCTCTAGATAACTTAATTTCCCATTCGCTAATTGCACTTGTTGATGTAAGCTTTCTACTTGCTCTCCGATACTGTTTTTTTCTAATTCAGTTTCTTTTTGTTTGTTTTTCAATGTGTTTATTTTAGTTTGGATATTTTCTTTTTGAGCTATTTTTAATTGCAATGCCTCGATTTGTTTTGTTAGTTCAATGGTTAATTGCTGTTGTTCCGCCAAGCTTTTACTTACTTCCTCTAAAGGGACATCTTGAATTTCCGCCCACTCATTTAATTGCCAATCCAATTGACTAATTGTTTTTTCTGTAGTGGAAAGGGTTAATTGTTTGGCTTGTAAATTCGCTTTTGCCTGTTCTAATTGTTCTAGGTTAGCAGCTTCCTCCCAAGTTGCAAGTTCTGGATGTGTTAGTGAACCGCAAACTGGACAAGCTTCTCCGTCGTGCAAATGTTCTGCAAGCGTAGCGGCTTGTTCTTTTGCAAATTTTGTTTCTTCTTGTTTTATCATCGTTTCTATAGTATTTTTTTCTAATACAAGACGTGTAAGTGTTTGTTCTTCTGTTTGTTTTTGTTTCTCCCAAGCAATCATTTTTGTTCGTTTATTTATTAATTCTTGATTTTTTTCGATTTGTGTTTCCATTGTTGTTCGCTTTTGGATAGTTTCTAAATTAGCTACTTCCGCTTCGTTTATTTCATTTAAGCTTGCTTCTGCTGCTTCCACTTCTGCTAATAATGCCTGCTGTTTATCCATTACTTTTTGTAAAAAATCTACTTGTTCTTTCCACTCTAATTCCGTACGACGTTTTTGTACGGTAACTGTTTCTAATTCAATTATTTTTGGTTCCATTTCTTCTAATTGGAAAAGTTGACGTTTGTTAGCCTCAAGTTCTGCTTCGTGTTTTGCAAGTGTTTCTTTTTGTTTTTTTGCGTTTGCAAACTGTTCGGTTACTTTTTCAACATCTAGTGTAACTTGTTTTTCTCTCACTTCTGCTGTTTGTAGTTGTTCTTTCAAACGTAAACAAAGAGCATCTTGTGAACGTAAATTATTTGCTCTTTTCGCTTTTTCTAGCTGTTTTTCCATCGCTTGATAATAATCCAACGCTTGTTCTAGTGTTGCAACTTCCTCCGTATACAAATCCAAATGATGCCAATCAAGTAGCTGCTCTTTTGCTAGTGTTACTTTTTCCACTGCTTGACTAGTTTCTTCCCGAATAACAACTAATTTGTTTTCTAAATCAACTAAATGAGTCTCTTCTTGAGCAATGGCGCTTGTTTGAAGCGTGCTAATTTCGGCAGTAGTTTTTCCAGCGACTTCTATACCAGGTACGCTAAGTTCCGCTAGTTCGGTTACTTTCTTTCTAGCGTCAGTGACGAAAATTTCGGCTTCTTTTTGTTTTTTCCATAAAATATTTTCTACTTTTTCATAATAAAGCGTATGCGCCAACCGTTGTAAAATCACTTCTTTCTCCTTACTATCTGAAACAAGTAATTCACGAAACTCTCCTTGTGGAATCATCAAAATTTGCCTAAATTGATCAACATTTAATTGGATTAATTCTTCCATTTTCGTATTAACATCTCGCACTGAGCTTGCTAGTAGCTTCATTTCATCCCCAATCAACTCATATAATTCTGCTTTTTGAGGAGAAATGGTTGTTCCGTTACCCCGCTGTTTGGCAATTTCCTGTTGTGGAATACGGCTAATTTGATAAATATGCTCCTTGAGTCTAAAAACTAGTGTCACTTCTGTAATCTCTTTATCTGTTGCAAAATGACTACGCATCGAGAAACCCTCTCTATCAAACGTATTCGCCTTACCAAAAATGGCAAAGCTAATCGCATCAAAAATTGTTGACTTCCCTGCACCGGTTTTTCCAGAAATTACAAAAATTTGCTCATTACCAAGTTTCTCAAAATCAATTACTTCCTTTTTAGCATACGCTCCGAAAGCTTGCATAGTTAGTTTAATTGGTCTCATTCTACCTCTTCCTTTCTTGCAAGCTCGAAAATATTAGTTAATTTTTCCTTTTGTTCCTTTGTTAATTCTGTCCCATTAGTGTATTCAAAAAATTGATCAAACAGTTCTAAATCATCTTTTTTCATCACTTCTTCAAAACTAGCTTGTGATTCTTTTAGTTGCTGTTTTTTTCGTTCTAAATGTAAAATATTCGGATAAAATTGGCGCAATTTCCCCATTGGATCAATTAGCGCACCTTCATCCATTAGATTTACTTGAAAGAAATCATCTGGAGTTTCAACCAAATTCTCTGTAAGTTCTGCCAAAGTTCCAGAAATTATCCGCATATCATGTTTTGGTGTAAGCAAACGTTCTTCCACACATACAAGCGAATTCCCTTCGATTTCAACAATCCGCACACTTTTCTTATCACTCACTTCCGAGAAAGAATACTTAAGCGGAGAACCACTATAAAAAATCGACGGGTGATTTATCGCATGCGGATGATGCAAATGCCCAAGTGCTGTATAGGTAAAACCATCAAAGCAATTAGTCGACACACGGTCCACGTTTCCAATTGCCAGTTGTCGCTCTGAGTCACTCGGTAATCCTCCAGAAACAAAAGCATGTCCTACTAAAATTTGCGCCTTCTCTGGATTCCATTTAGTACGAATTTGTTTCGTTATCGCTTGCATGGCATCTTCAAAGCTTCGGATGGATGTATCATTAAACGCCTCTCTAATAACGGCTGGTTCATGATAAGGCACCAACCAAACTTCTGCATCCATAAAAGGAATTGCTTCAAATTCAGCGCTACATTTCCCCTTCATATAAAGTTTACTGCTTTCATACCACTGTGTACCAAATGACAGTCGTTCTGCGCTGTCATGATTCCCACTAATCGCGAAAATCGGAATACCAAGCTCGACATTCCATTTTACTAATATATCGTTTAAAACGTTCACTGCATCCGCTGGTGGTATGGACCGGTCATATAAGTCCCCAGCCACAATTAAGGCATCAATCTTTTCCTCCTGAGCAATCTTCGTTATTTGTGCTAAAATATATTCCTGTTCCGCAAGCATTGATACTCCCGAAACAATTTTCCCTAAATGTAAATCAGCTGTATGTAAAAATTTCATCATTATCCTCTTTTCTTTTTCCCGTAGATTATTTATTTTTAATGCAAAAGTTGTTATTTTTAAGTATACTAGATATAGTCTAAAAAAATAACTAGCAATATTGGGAGTGAAGAAGTTGTTTTATCATTTCGCAAAAAACCTCGTTCATTTTATTTTAATTATTCTTGGTGGGCGATTTCAAGTACAAAATAAAGACAAAATTATTGAAGCACCTTATGTAGTTGTTTCCACCCATACGTCTTGGATTGAAATCTTATACCTAGGTTTCGCATTATCACCAACGCCAGTTCATTATATGGCTAAACAAGAGCTATTCAAAGGAAAGATGCTCAACTGGCTAATGACTCACTTAAATGCCTTCCCAGTGAATCGTGACAATCCAGGGCCAAGTGCAATTAAAGCACCTATTCGGATGTTGAAATCAGGTAAAGTTGTTGGTATTTTCCCTAGTGGTACAAGAAAGACAACTAACCTTCATCTAAAACGAGGCGCCGTGACGATTGCTCATAAAGCGAAAGTACCAATGCTTCCGGCTGTCTATGATGGTCCAAAAACATTTGGTGAAATCTTAAAACGCAAAAAAATTATTATTCGCTTTGGTGACCCTGTCTTATTCAATGATACCGAACTTGACCAAAAAGAGCTACTAGAAGTTAAATCTCAAGAATTAATGGCAACTTTTGAACAATTACAAAATGAAATCAATCAAACGAAAAAGAAATAATAAAAAAAGACCGCTTCCTTCCAAAAAGGAAAACGGTCTTTTTTCTTATCAAGAAGCTGTATCAGTTGTGATACTTGAAGGGTTTAGCCCTGCTTCTTTTAATACGTTAGCCAATGCTTCGTCCGCTTTAGCCATCGCTTCATCTGCTTTTGTTGTATCACGTCCACTAGCTTTAAGTGCATCTGATTCTTGTTTATAAGCAATGCTTAAATCTTCTACAGCTGTTTTAAAATCATCTGTATATTTACCAAGGTCAGGTGTTTTTTGACTAGCTAATTCAACAGAAACTTTTAATGCAGATTCACTTGCTGGTTTTGCAAGTGCTGCTAGTTCTGCTTCACCAGGTTTTGGATCTGCACCAACTGCTGCTACATAAGCATTATAGTCTGCGTTATTTGTGTCAATTACGTCTACCAAAGTCATATAATAATTTAGCACATCATCTTTCACATTGGTTGACTCAGATTTTTTTGTATCTTCTTTCTTGTCAGAACTACTAGAACCAGAACAAGCCGCAAGCGACAGACCTAGTGCTAAAGTTAAGACTACTAATAACCATTTTTTCACGCTGTTGTCCTCCTTTTTTCAAGCCAAACTCGGAAGCCCTTTTTTAACTGGCCGCGTCAGTCTCGGATTTGCTTCACCCATCCGGCAAGTAACATTACTCACGATGTAACATTATTCATTATAAGCTATTCATACTGCATAATTCAAGCAGTTTTAGAAAATGCTTTCACTATTATTCATAGTCTGCATTTACTTCTACTTTATTAAGTTCTTTTTCGGTATTTTTATATTGGAAATACATGACAATTCGCCACGGTACAATCATCGCAAAAGCCATAATCCAGAACATTCCTGATAATTCCCCAACTTCTAAACTACCACTAATCCAGTATTTAATAAAAATTCGAATAAGTAATAAACCCATCAAAATTACCGGAAAAGCTTTTGTTCGCTTAATAAAAACGTATTGATGGCGAACTTCAAATTTTGTTGTCCAAATTAAAATAATGGAAAATACAAGCCCCATCGCAACCGCTTCTAAAATATCTAGCCATGATACACGGAAAAAAGGAATGACAAACATGAGCGCGCCTGTCGACATCATTATTGGTGGTATGATAATCCCTTTTACACTTGCTGGTCGTTTGGATGCCTTCATTCTAATCATAATAATTCCAGCACCAAAAACAAGTGTAATAATAATTGAAATAACTAATGACACAACTAACTCCTCCTATTAATCTGCTCTAACACTTCGCTCCTCATTATATTCCTTTTACCGTGTGAAATAAACTTCTCTGCTTAAAGCGCATCTCTATAATCCATGCCACTATTTTGTAATTTGTACATTGCATGATAAACACCTTGTTCAGTAATTAATGTTTCATGTGTCCCTCGTTCAATAATTCGTCCCTTAGATAAAACTAATATCAAGTCGGCATCTTTAATTGTCGAAAGTCGATGCGCAATCGCAATCGTCGTCCGCCCTTCTCGCATTCGTTTTAATCCAGTTTGAATTAAGCTTTCGGTTTCTGTATCAATGTTTGCAGTCGCCTCATCTAGCACAAGTATTTGCGGATTAGTGACTACCGTTCGCGCAAATGAAATCAACTGTCTTTGCCCGCTAGAAAAGGAAGAACCTCTTTCAATTACCTTATGATTATATTGATCTGTTAATGTTTGAATAAATCCATCTGCTTGAACAAATTTTGCTGCATCTATAATTTGTTCATCTGTAATAGTTTTATTATATAAACGAATATTATTTTTAATATCACCATAAAACATAAAGCTATCTTGTAAAACTAAACCTGTTTTCTTTCGTAATTCTGCCATTTGATGCGATTTAATTGATTTTCCATCAATTAAAATATCGCCACGTTCAAATTCATAAAACCGCATCATCAAATTAATAATCGAACTTTTCCCGCTTCCAGTGTGTCCGACTAATGCTACCGTCTGCCCAGGTTCTGCAGTAAAGCTAATATTTTTAAGTACATCACGCCCACCCTCATAGGCAAAGGAAACATCTTTAAATTCGATTTTTGCTTGGGTGATTTTTGCATCAGGGTCATTTAATTGAGCCGGAACTTCTTCTGTTTCATCCATTATCCGAAATACTCGTGACGCTGCAGTGATTGCTTCTTGATACATCGCCAGTCGTTCCATCACATTATATATCGCTTCAAGAAAACGATCAAAATAGCTAATAAAAGCATAAATCGTTCCAATTGCCACAGGACCAATTAGTGATTCTGCACCAAAGAAACTAAGAATAATCACAACAGCAAGCGCATAGATTAAATCAATTGCCGGACCTAGAAGTAACGCATTAAATTTAATGTTCTTCATACCAACATCATAATAATCTTTGTTAATTTTCTCAAATTCTTTCACTAAACGACGCTCTTGATTGAACTGTTGTACGATAGACATGCCCGAAATAGACTCGGCAATTTTTGCATTTAATTGACTTAATTTTTCTCGTCTCGCACGATAAAATTTGGAACTATATTTCCGGTAAACAAAAATGATGAAGACGATTAATGGAAATAATAACAAACTATAAAGTGCTAGCTGAACATTAAGAGCAAACATCGCTGCATAGATTCCAATGAGCATAAATAAACTTTGAATGGCGGTTGATAAAACATTAATAAACATATCTTTTACAGCTTCCGTATCATTAGTTACCCGCGAAACAATACTTCCAGCTGGCGTTTTATCAAAATAACGCATACCGAGCGAATGTAGTTTAGTAAAAATATCAATTCGCATTTGTTGCACGATTTCTAAAGCGATTTTTTGAAAGAAAAGTAGTTGGAAATACCACACAATAGATTTTCCAATTGTAATCCCTAAATACCCCGCTCCAAGAATCAGTAAAGCCTGCATCTCCAAATTCATTGGTGTTAAATAATCATCTAAAAATATTTTAATCAAAATCGGAGTAAATACATCTGCAAGTGTAACAAGAAGAACTAAAACTCCCGTCCAAATCAAACTGGGAATATGATATTTTGTATAACGAAGCATTCGTTTTAAAACTTCGCGATGTTCTTTTCCCGACATCACTAACATTTCATCTTGCTCATTAATCGTTTCCATCTGCCGCACCCCCTTTTTCTAAGGCTTCTTCCAGTTGTTGCTCCTGAAACATTTCTGCATACCAACCATCTAATTTCATTAAATCATTATGTGTTCCACGTTCTACAATCTTTCCTTTGTCAATGACGATAATCAAATTAGCATGCTCCACAGAACTAAGACGATGCGCGCTAATAATCGTTGTTTTATCAGATCGATTTTCTTTTAAATTGGATAGAATTTGCTCTTCCGTTTTAGCATCAACTGCTGAAAGTGCATCATCTAATACAAGTAATTCCGGATTCATAATTAACGCACGAGCAATTGCAAGTCGTTGTTTTTGTCCTCCTGATAGCGATACTCCTCGTTCCCCAACAATAGTGTCATATCCTTGTTCAAAACCTAGAATATCCTCATCTACTGATACAAGTTGTGCTATTTTAGTCACTTCTTCTTGAGATGCTTCTGGTTTCCCAAAACGAATATTATCCCGAACCGTCGTTGAAAACAAAAATTGATCTTGCGGTATATAACCAATCGATTCTCGTAATGCTCGAACTGTGTAATCTTGAATTTTTATATTAGCAAAGGAAATTTCTCCATTATAAGTATCGTATTCACGCATCAGTAATTTTAATAGAGAAGTTTTACCCGCCCCTGTTCGTCCGACAATTCCAAGTGTTTCACCCGCTTTTAATTCAAAGTGAATATCTGCAAGGACTGGTTCTGATTCGTCTGGATACGTAAATTCATTTATAACCACTTGCAAATCACCATTCGGAACCGTATCTAGCGCTCCGTCATGATCTAATATATCTTCTTTCTCTGTTAATAAATGCTGCACACGGTCATAAGAAGCATTTCCGCGTTGAATGATATTGTATAAAAATCCAAATGCTAGCATAGGCCAAATTAGTAAGAATAAATAGTTCGAAAATGCGATTACTTGTCCAATAGTTAGTTCGCCATCCACAACAAACTTCGCACCAAACCCAAGAGCTAAAACAAAAGAAATCCCTACAATTATGGAAATCATCGGATCAAACATTGCATCCACTTTTGCTACAGCAATATTTTTTTTGACTACATCTTTGGCTTGTTTCGCAAAATCTTGAATATCTTCTTTCTCTTGTCCGAATGTACGTGTTACTTTAATTCCTGAAATACTTTCTTGTGTTTTATCATTTAATGTTGAAAATGCTGCTTGGGCGCCGTGGAACCGGTCATGTAGCTTTTTCCCAAGAATAGAACTCCCAAGAACCATAAACGGCATCGGTAATAATGCAATCAGTGTTAATCGCCAATCTATCGTTATCGCCATGGTAGCAATAACTGTTCCCCCTGTTAAAACCGAATCAGAAAGCGTTAAAACCCCAATACCAGCCACTTGCTGAATCGCCGTAATATCATTTGTCGCATGTGCCATTAAATCTCCTGTACGATACCTTTGAAAGAAAAATGGTGACATCTTCGTAAAATGTTCAAATAATCGTAAACGAAGCGTTCGCTGCAATTTATTATCTGAACCAAAAATGAGCATTCTCCATACATAACGTCCGCCATAAGCAAGAACCGCTGCTACAACAAGAATAAGCATCCACTTTATCAATTTCTCTTTTGTTAGCGAATCATTTGTTATGGCATCCACCGTATAACCAATTATTTGCGGCGGAACTAATTGCAAAAGTGCAATCATAAATAGGATGGTTACTCCAAATACATAAGATTTCCAATTTTCTTTAAAAAACCAACTCAAAGCTTTAAATATCTTCAAACGCCTTTTCCCTCCCTTTTTTCCTTAAAAATGGACAAATAAAAATAATGGACCAATTTTTGCCCATTATTACCCGAAAAAATATATTTATTTGCCACCACTTTGTATAAATAAAACCAAATTAAAGGAGAGTTTCCTTGCCCGTGAAATGGTCCGGTGAAATAAATGCTATTTTAACGCGCAATAATGCCTTGTTGGAAATCATATTATAATTATTCATCGTCCATTCCTCCTTTGTTTTTATTATGCAACGATATTAGTTTAACCGATTTTTTTTGAAAGCGCAACAAATAATTGCTAATTGTTCAAAAATTATTTTAATTGAACAATTTATTATTTAATGCTTTTTCTCCTATTTTTTAAAATTTTCAACCTAAAAAATAAAAAAACATGATAAGGTCCCAATTTTATAACGACGTAACGTCCTTCATAAAACTGCTATAATGACCTTAAAATGTATTTATCATAATTTCGATTACACAAGAATCTATCCATGCTAGGTAGTCATCAAGCTATTGAGACTACCTGCACGGATATTATTGAAATATACTTACAAAGCTTTATTATATTGATTTACTTAGGCTTTGCAAATCACTCTTCTATTGTCACAACTTGATTTTCAACCGCCTCTTCATAAAGCTCCACTTCTTCTGTTTGTCTCACTTCTTTATTTGTATCTAGTTCTTTTGTTTTTTCGTCAAATGAGATGGTTGAATTTGCCCCTGATACTAGCAAACTACCATCATCTTGTTCATAGGCAGTAAAAATATAGATTTGTCCTACTTTTGGAAGTTGATCATCTTCGAAAACATCATATGCCGAACCGTCTTCACGTAATCCCCCTTGTTTTTCAATGGAAATACTTTCTGCTGTAGGCAACTCATTTTTTAAATTGGTAATCACATCTAGTTCATATTGGGTATATGCCTCACCGATATATTCTATTTCACCATTGGCTTGTTCTATTGGAGTCTTATTTTTATAATTTGTGCCGATTTCCTTTGTCACTTCACCTACAAAAACGTAATCCGCATCACCAACTACTTCTTCGGGTTTATCCACATCTAAGGTATAATCGGAATAAATCTCATATATTGGAACTTCTTTTTTGGGAGTTGCAGCTTTATTTGTATATGTATTTACAACTAGAAAACAACTCATGACTAAAAGACACGTTGTAAAAACAATAATTGCGATTGTTTTCTTCTTCATTTTTACTTCCCCCTTTTAATTAATATTTTTTATATGCAGCATTATAAGATTGTTTATCATTTACAGATAAAGTTGTTTTGGAAGTACCATATTGATACATTACATCACTTGATGCATTATGGCCTAATCGTAAACCATGTCCCAGTTCATGTGTTGCAACATTTTGTTTCCCAGCATTATTTTGCTTATCCATATTTTTTTTATTAAAAGTGATTTTACCATTACTATAGGTGGTAGCGTTGACATTATTATTAACATAAACATCACTACAATAAACATCTGATTTATTGGTAGCAGATGCTGGTCTAATTACCCCTTTTTTATAAGCATTCCAAGTAGCTGCTCCTTTTTTTATATACGCCATATACTTGGAATTACCTGAATAATCTAGGTGCTTAGTAGAATCTACCAAATCCCAACTATTAATTTTAGCTGCAGCCTGTGCTTCTTTACCAGGTATGAAAACGGTACATAGGCAAACAAAAGCTAGCATTAAGATATACATTTTTTTCATGTTGTAACACTCCTTTTTGTTTTTTTAATTATATTTTGATAATTTCATGTATACCGATACAATAACCTCAGCCCCTTCTTACTTTCCGCATTTAATGTTTAAATACTAACACACTAAATTTATGTATAACCAAAAATGTAATGAAATGTCCGATTCTTGTCATGAACGACTAAATTTAAGCTTTTTTTAGAATTATTCTTACACATTATGAACTAAAGCTTATCCATTTATAGTATAATCAACACATTTTGAGTAACTATTAGTTATTTATTCATTTCAAAACCTCTTTGTCACAAAAACTCCTTATTTATAGCCTTATTCCCAAAATATTATTGGTTTTTTTCACATAAACTTAAAAACCCATTGAATAACTATGTATAGTTTATACGTTTTAAATTTAGAAATATGTCTACTAAGGGTTATATTGTTTTTTTTAAAAATAAAAAAAACCGCCTCTCACTAGGAGAGACAGTTTTTTATGCTTCATATTAAAATGAAATTATTTTTTCACTTGGGACATAAGTAGTTTTCAAATGGTTTATACAACAGATCTTCTGTAGCTTCACTGGCTTTTATCCCACAATCATTTCTATAAATAAGGAATAGCAGACCTTTTTCGAACAAAATTTATAAGGTATCAATCGATAAAATTTGTATCTTCTATTCAAGATATACATTCTAAAAAGATCATCGCTTGGTCATTGGGAAACTGGAACAGCATCAAAAGGAGAAGACAAATTTTCAGCTCTCCTTTTGATGCTTTATTGTTAATAATTATCGTCTGATTCCTGCGTACTTATACCTATATCCAATATATTTCCTATTTCTTTAGTGGATAAAAATTGACCTTTTTTAATTAATTTCCCATTCAGTATGACAATTGGAAGTTTTGTTAGTCCTTCTTTTTCTAGAATTTTTCTTACAAGGTCGTTATCTATAAAAGGCTGTATGTCTTCCTCATAGAAAAATAAATTAATATCAGCAGTTTTTTCCTTTAAAAAATAATAATTATCTTTGAATTGCTGCGTAGATATACTTTTAAATATTTCAATTTCTACTTCATCTTCTTTAATATCACTCAGACAATAATAGTTTAATTCTATCATCTACCTAAAGTTACACCCCCAGCTTTTGCAGAAACAGTTCCCATTCCCATTCTTGTATAATATTGAGTACTTACACTACATGGTAAGTATTTTTTCTTTCCTGTATAATCAAAGTAAATTCCTCCACCATAGGATTTTGGAGCTTTATATGGAAGCACTGCAGAACGCGTTCTTTTTGTTCCATAAGTTAATTGTGAGTTTAATTTCAAAAAACCTGATTTTGAAGCCGTAATAACATAAATTGTATAACCTTTTGTCGCGCCCACCTTCTTTGTTGATGCAGTCAAAGTGATTGCATTAATTGACATAAGTCCTGCTTTTAAAGGTGTTTTAATAATTGTTGTTTGTTGGTACTCCTCTTCCTCAGAGAATCCTTTACTACTTAAATAAGACTTTTCTGTACCAGATAAAGAGCTAAATTCTACTTCCTCACTAGCCTTATCTATTTTCACAGTAGATTCTTCAGCTTTTACTCCTTGTGGAAAACTAATACCTATGCTAATCAATATTAAGCTTATAAAGAGTTTTGATAGTAATTTCATTATGTTATCTCCTTTTTTATGTATTTACTTTTCTTCAACATACGTAGACTGATAGTATTCATTCTCTTCTGAAAACACCATAGACTTAATAATAGTTTGCGTTTTTTTATCCAAATTTTGAAATTTAGTAGGCTCACTAGAAGTACCCATCATTGTAACAAAAAGCAATCCAACAATTAATAATCCTCCCCATTTAAGCTTTTTTATTTTCCCACCGCCATTGAAAAAATTATAGCACATAAACAAAATGTATAACAAAAAAAGTAATGAAATGCCCGATTCTTGTCATGAACGACTAAAAATAGACCTTATTTAGAATAATTACTATACAATTTGTGTCGAATCAGGATTTTATACATCCAAAGCATCACAACAAGAGTCGTTATTCACAGATTATTCATTATAAAATTAAGACCTCACAAAACGTTCACTAATTGGCATGTTTTTATGTATTTTTTCAAGTCATTCATCACTAATTAGTGAAATAATTAACATTTTAAAATAATCCCGAATGAATAATTGTGTATATTTATTAGTTTGGAGTGAAAATCTCTGCTAACTATTGATTCATAATATAAGAATATGTAATACTGGTCTTGTGAATTTATTTCAAATTTCATTCAACTATTAGCTGTTCAAATTAACTGCGACACTGCGCTAAAAAGTTCGGTGTATTTTTTTTGCATAAAAGAAGCCCTAACGGTGAGGTTAGGCTAAAGATGAAAATTATATAGGTCTTTCAGTTTACACTTCAATTTATGGGATGAAAATGAACCTACTTTATATCATGATTCTGTAAAAAAAGAAATTAGCTTTTAAAAAGAAGTGCCCTTCCTGGGTTTTTCTTTAGAAATAAAAGCAGAACATAGGTACTAACAATAACTTTGAAAAGACGAATAATAATGCCCTGGACTAAATGGGAACAAACAAAGCATTTAGGAATATATGAGTATTCGACAAAAAAGGAAAACGTTACGGAATCCGAGTACGTTACAATCAAGGTAATAAGTATCTTGAAAAAAGCAAATCTGGGTTTAAAACCTTAGCATTTGCTAAAGTTTATAAAAACGAGATTGAAAATTTAAAGTATAGTAAAAAATCATATGTTTTCGAAAATCAAAAATTAACTTTAAATTTCTGGTTTGATTCTTATATGGAAATGTTTAAAAAAAGAAAAAGAGCAAGGATACAATAGCAAATAAATATTGTGTTTATAAAAATCACTTAGAATTCCCTTTTGGTAATTATTATTTAATTGATATAAGTTTAGAAATATATGAAGAGTTTTTACGAGAAAAGCTTGAAGAAGGATACGCATAAAACACGGTTAAAGCAATTCATAAATTGAAGAAATCAATTTTGAACTCTGCTGTCAGATACGAAAAGCTAGACAAGAATAGACTTCAATACGCAGAAATTGAACAATTAGACGCGGCGGAAGCCATTAAACTTAAGGTGTTAGAGACTGACGAATTCAATGTATTTATATCTGCTTGTAGAACATTTTTTACTAAATAAGATTTTTCTATGATCTATCTTGCTATTTAGGGAATGTGGCGAGGAGAAGAAATGGGTGTAAAACTCAAAAACCTTGCCTTCGACTATGTTAAGCAACAAGTTCGTATAACTTTAAAGTCTACTTGTACGCTTCGAACAGCTGAAGGAAAAGGAACAAAAACGCCTGCTGGTAGACGAACACTATTACTTGATGAAGAAGGTTATCATTTACTAAAATATTCAGTGGAAAAAGCGGTTACCATCGCCAAAGATCATGGATCCGTTTTACATCAAAATGATTTTATTTTTAGAAATCCAGTCTCTAATCGTCCTTGGGCACTTACTCGCATGAATGATTTGACAATTATATGGTATTCATACGAAATCACGAATAGTAAAAAACCCGTAATGCCAATAGAATCACGGGTTTTTAATGTCGTATAAAATCTCATACTAAATTCGAATTATTTTTTCACTTGGGACATAACTTCTTCTACAAAGTTATCTTCTTTTTTCTCGATTCCTTCGCCTACTTCGAAACGTACGAATGATGCTACTTTACCACCGTTTTGTTTCACGTATTCACCTACAGTGATATCAGGGTTTTTAACGAAAGGTTGGTCTTCTAAGGAAATTTCGCTTAGATATTTTTTCAAACGACCTTCTACCATTTTTTCAACGATATTAGCTGGTTTTCCTTCGTTTAATGCTTGTTGAGTTAACACTTCTTTTTCGTGTTCCACTTCTTCTGTTGAAACATCTTCACGAGAAATGTATTTAGGATTGATTGCAGCGATATGCATAGCAACATCTTTTGCAACTGCTGCATCCTTAGTTCCTTCAAGAAGTGTAAGTACACCAATACGTCCGTTCATGTGGATATACTCACCAAAAGCAGATTCATCCGCTTTTTCTTTTACTTCGAAGCGACGAAGAGAAATATTTTCACCGATTTTTGTAATTGCTTCTGTGATATAATCTTGAACAGTTTGTCCATTAGGCATTTCAGTTTTAAGTGCTTCTTCTAGGCTATCTGGGCGAACTGCAAGAATTTGTTTAGCAAGTGCATCAACTAATTGTTGGAAGTTATCATTTTTAGCTACAAAATCTGTTTCAGCATTTACTTCAAGTACTACGGCATGTTTATCGTTGCTGATTACATGTGTCATACCTTCAGAAGCAATACGGTCAGATTTTTTCGCTGCTTTAGCGATTCCTTTTTCACGAAGAAAATCAATTGCTTTTTCCATATCTCCTTCAGTTTCTACAAGTGCTTTTTTACAATCCATCATACCAGCACCAGTTTTTTCACGTAATTCTTTTACCATTTGAGCTGTAATATTTGCCATTTAATTTCCCTCCAATTTTTCTCTTTAAAAAAGGTGATAAGAATAGTGCCTTATCACCTTGAAAGTTTCAAATAAAATCTTATGCTTCCGTAGTTTCTTCTGTAGCTTTTTCTTCTACAGGAGCAACTTCGGCTTCCGTTAACTCTTCCCCTTGGTTTACTTCAATGATAGCGTCTGCCATTTTAGCAGTTAATAGTTTAACCGCACGAATAGCATCATCATTTGCAGGGATTACGTAGTCGATTTCATCCGGATCACAGTTTGTATCAACAATACCGATGATAGGAATATGAAGTTTACGAGCTTCTGCAACCGCAATACGTTCTTTGCGTGGGTCAACGATGAATAATGCATCTGGAAGACCTTTCATGTCTTTGATTCCGCCTAAGAAGCGTTCTAATTTTTCTTGTTCTTTTTTAAGAAGGACAACTTCTTTTTTAGGAAGGACTTCAAAAGTTCCATCAGCTTCCATTTTTTCGATTTTTTTAAGGTGTTGAATACGTTTTTGAATAGTTTCAAAGTTAGTTAAAGTTCCACCTAACCAACGATGATTCACGAAGTATTGTCCAGAACGGATAGCTTCGTCGCGAACGGATTCTTGTGCTTGTTTTTTAGTTCCTACAAACAGGATAGTTCCGTTGTCGCTAGCTACTTCACGCATGAAGTTGAAAGCTTCGTCTACTTTTTTCACTGTTTTTTGTAGGTCAATGATATAAATACCATTTCTTTCTGTGAAGATATATTTCTTCATTTTTGGGTTCCAACGACGAGTCTGATGACCGAAGTGAACGCCAGCTTCTAATAATTGTTTCATTGAAATAACAGGCATTGTGTTATTCCCTCCTATTGGTTTATTTTTTGCGGATAACCGCCCTCCGCATGGATCAACCAGCTGAAAAACTTGAGCAAATAATCGTCAAGCACCTTCCCAGTCTGTCACCGTGCGTGTGTGATTTAACACTAACAATAAATATAACATAATAACACTAAATTTGCAAGTTAAAGTTACATCTTTCCCTGCTACTAGTCTATAATGTAAACCTAGCAAATACAAAGTAATTTTTTAGCATTACTGTACAGTATTTTAGTTTTGTTCTCCTCGTATTCTTGAAAAAAACTTGACTTTCTTTTCTTTCAAATGCAAAATACATTTGAAAGGTATGATTAATGTGAAAAAATGGGGATTACGTATTTTAGTTATTCTAATTATTATTTTGGTTCTACTTTGGGCTACTGGAATTTTAAAACTAAGTTATGTAAATTTAAATGACACAGAAACAGTTGCAGAGATAACTCAAATTAAAAGAACAATTGAAGAAAAAGAATCAGGTGATGTTTATAAATTTTATATTACCTATAAAACAAAAGATCAACAAACTATAAAAACACATTTCCGAAAAGCTATTAATGTATACGAAGCCAATTACTATCAAGTTGGAAACAAGATTAAAATTCGTTATTCAAACTGGACACCTTCTGTTTGTGTAGCCATTTAATTACCATAACATCTCTTTTCTCGTAAATATCGTACAAAAAGCGCCAGATTTATCTGAGCGCTTTTTGGATAGTATTCAATGACTTATAACTCCACGCGTTCCATTGCATCTTTCGGTGTGCCAAAGAAATAAGTTAGGATAAATCCGCCTAAGTATGCTGCAACTAAACCAATGACATAAGAAAGCCATTCGTTATTAGCGATTAGTGGAATAAGTGCTACTCCAGATGGGCCGATTGCAATTGCTCCGACATTTCCAAAGAAGCCAATTACTGCCCCGCCAATACCACCTCCAAGACAAGCTGTTAGGAATGGCTTACCAAGTGGAATGGTTACACCGTAAATCAAAGGCTCACCGATACCTAAAATACCAACAGGAAGACCACCTTTGATCATATTTACAAGTGGTTTATTTTTACGACAGCGAATCCATAAAGCAATGGAAGCACCAACTTGTCCGCCACCTGCCATAGCGAGAATAGGTAATAAGATTGTGTAACCATTTTGAGCAATCATTTCTACATGAATTGGTGTTAAAACTTGGTGTAAGCCGAACATAACCATTGGTAAGAATAGTGTTCCTAAAACAAATCCTGCAAAAACACCACCAACTTCAATAACCCAGTTAATACCATTGACTAGTCCGTCTGATACTAATCCTGCAAATGGCATAATTAAGAAAATAGTTATTAAACCAATAATTAACAAAACTAGTGTGGGTGTAACAATAATGTCAATGGCATTGGGAATAATTTTGCGCAAGTTTTTTTCGAGTACACACATAAGCCAAACAGCTAGTAAAACTCCAATAATACCGCCTTGCCCTGCTGATATTGGGTTTCCAGTGAAAATATTGGTAATTGTATGCCCTTCTGCTAATCCAGAAAGAAGTGTAATCCCCGCAATTCCTCCACCAAGTACCGGTGTGCCGCCAAATTCATTTGCAGTGTTAATCCCTACATAAATTGCTAAGAAGTAAAATATACCTTTATTAATGACTCCTAGAATATCCACATATTGAGTCCAAACCGCTGCATCTAAGTATCCGGCCGTTATGTTGTTTGTTATAATGGCTGCTATACCTGCAATTAAACCTGCCCCAACAAATCCTGGAATTAATGGAACAAAAATATTTGATATAGATTTTAATAGCCGTTTAAAGCCGGAAGAATTATTTTGTTTAGCTTTCATTTCAGCTTTTGTTTTGGAAGCTTTTTCTTCTACTAGTTCTTTACCAGTTTTTGTCTCACTATCAAGATTTTCTTGAATAGTTTCACCGATTTTGACACCGGCCATCTCAGCCATAGCAGCAGCTACCTTATTGACAACACCTGGTCCAACTATAATTTGTAATGTATCATCTTCCACCACGCCAATGACACCTGGTACTTTTTTTAATTCTGCAATATCCACAAGATTACTATCAATAATACCTAGTCGCACTCTTGTCATACAATGAGCAATTCTTGAAACGTTACCCATTCCACCGACGTGAATAAATATTTGTTTGCCGATTTCTGCTTCTTTTGTCATTATTCCAGCTCCTTATTTTTTGATGGTATTTCGAACAAATCCTTTTGCTGCTTTTAATTTTTCTAATGCTACTTCTTTACTTGAATCAGTTAAAATCATTACGATAGCAACTTTGACATGTCTTCCAGATGTTTCATAAAATCTACTTGCTGTCTCATAATCGACTTCTGTTGCTTCCATAATAATTCTCTTAGAACGTTCTTCTAATTTTTTATTTGTCGATAAAACGTCTACCATTAAGTTCTTATAAACTTTCCCAATACCTACCATTGATGCTGTTGAAATCATGTTCAGTACTAGCTTCTGTGCTGTACCGGCTTTTAATCTAGTAGAGCCAGTTAAAACTTCAGCTCCAGTCACAATTTCCACCGCTATATCCGCATGTGCAGAAATTTCAGCATTAGCATTACAAGATATTGCGCCTGTTTTTGCACCAATTGAGTTTGCATAATCCAATGCACCAATCACATATGGTGTTCGCCCACTCGCTGCAATACCAATAACAAAATCATGTTTAGTTAATTGAATTTCCTTTAAATCAGCCTGTCCAAGCGATATAGAGTCCTCTGCTCCTTCTACGGCAGTTACAAAAGCTTTCTCTCCACCAGCAATTAAACCAATAACCTGCTCTTTTGCAACGCCAAACGTAGGGACACATTCTGCTGCGTCAAGCACACCTAACCTTCCGCTAGTCCCAGCTCCGAGATAAATTAATCTTCCCCCTTGTTCAAAACTGTTGATGACACCGCTTACAATACGTTCAATTTGAGGTAAGACTTTCTTGATAGCAGTTGGAACTGTTGCATCTTCTTCATTCATAACTGCTAAAATTTCTTTTGGCGAAAGTGTATCTAAATCAACTGTTTTTTTATTTCGCCCTTCTGTTCCTAAATTCTCTAGCATCTAACCACTCCTTCCAACACAGTATAATATAAATGAAATAAAATTTCAACATATATTTTAAAATTTAAAACTTTTGTTTATCAAAGCTTTTTAATGCTCCGTAAAAAAGATAGGAACTAGCTACATTTCATAAGCTAGTTCCTATCTCTATTTATTCTCTAAAACGGTTTGTCGCTTCTCGAGATTGTTTAATTTGTTCAATCATTTCATCATAGTGGTGAGACGCATAGTAGTAAAATAAAATATCAACTACTAGCAATTGCGCCTGTCTTGAACTAGTTGCTGTACTTCTGATTTCGGCTTCTGGGGCACGTGAAGTTTCTAAAGATAAATCGGCTCGTTCTTTTAATTTATTATGACCAAAACGTGTGAGACTAATGACAAGAACATTGTTTAATTTAGCTTGCTCAACCAGTTGTAATACTTCGGACGTTTCGCCACTATTAGAAATAGCAATAAAAACAGCTCTTTTCTTTCCTGTAGCAAAAGCCATTGCAAGAACATGCGCATCTTGAGTGGCTAAAACATGCTTTCCTGCTCGCAACCACTTTTGAGAGATGTCTTCTGCCACTAGCCAAGAAGCACCAACACCATAAGTATAAATTGTATCTGCGTCGCCTAGTAAATCACATGCCTCTAAAATTTTGGTTTCATTTAGCTGACTTGCCGTATCATTCATTGTTTGAATCATATTAGAAACTAATTTTTCTGTAATAGTATGAAAGTCTTCATTTGGTTCAATGTCGTAATATCCTTTTTTTTGTGGTTTCACTAAATCAAGTGATAATTGTCGCTTTAATTCAGGAAAGCTTTGAAGACCAATTGATTTACAGAAACGGACAACTGCTGCCCCGCTCGCGTCTGCTTGTTGAGCTAGTTTATGAATCGATGCTGTAGTTGTAAATTCAGGATTCGCTAATACTGCTTGTCCAATTTTTTTTTCTGATTTTGGCAAGTCGTCTAAAATGCCTTCTATTCGATTGATAATACTACCATTACTCATCAGCTTTTCTCCATTCCATTTTTCGTCATTATACCAAATAACCAACTAAAAATAAAACTGCCAGCTAAAAAGCCAGCAGTTTTTACTTTTAATTCGCAACAATATTAACCAGTTTGCCAGGAACAACAATCACTTTACGAATTGTTTTACCTTCAAGATTTTCTTTGATTTTATTGTCTTCTTGAGCGATTTTCTCTAGTTCTTCTTTAGCTAGTGATTTCGCAACAGTGATTTTATTTTTCACTTTACCATTCACTTGAAGTACGATTTCTACTTCATCTTCTACTAGTTTGGTTTCATCATAAGTTGGCCAAGATACATAGCTGATTGTTTCTGTATGACCTAGGATCTCCCACAATTCTTCTGCAAGATGTGGAGCGATTGGCGAAAGTAGTTGAACGAAACCTTCGATATATTCTTTTGGAATGCTTGGTTGTTTGTATGCTTCATTGATAAAAATCATTAGTTGTGAAATTCCTGTATTGAAACGAAGATTTTCGTAATGATTAGTTACCGTTTTTACCATTTGATGATATGCTTTTTCCAAATTAGCATTTGCATCTGTTGTTACTTTTTCTGCAAGTGTACCTTCTTCTGTTACGAGCAATCGCCAAATCCGGTCGAGGAATTTACGTGCCCCTTCTAGTCCATTTTCATTCCAGGCGATGGAAGCTTCCAGAGGTCCCATGAACATTTCATACAAGCGAAGTGTATCTGCACCATATTTTTCAACTACTTCATCAGGGTTAACCACATTGCCTCTAGATTTGGACATTTTTTCATTATTTTCGCCAAGAATCATTCCTTGGTTAAATAGTTTTTGGAATGGCTCTTTTGTTGGCACAACTCCAATATCATATAGGAATTTATGCCAGAAACGAGCATAAAGCAAATGAAGTACAGCATGTTCTGCCCCGCCAATATAAACATCTACTGGTAGCCATTCTGCAAGTTTTTCTTTATCTGCAATTGCATCTTTATTTTTTGGATCGATATAACGCAAGAAGTACCAGCTTGATCCAGCCCATTGCGGCATGGTGTTTGTCTCACGGCGACCTTTGCGACCATTTTCATCCGTAACATTTACCCAGTCATACAAATTAGCAAGTGGAGATTCGCCGGTTCCAGATGGTTTAATTTCTGTTGCTTTTGGCAGAAGTAGTGGTAGTTCCTCTTCTGGTACAAGGGTTGTTTCACCATCTTCCCAGTGAATAACAGGAATAGGCTCTCCCCAATAACGTTGTCTACTAAACAACCAATCACGCAAACGATAAGTGATTTTGCGGCTACCCACATCTTCTTTTTCTAGCCAATCAATCGCCGCTTTAATTCCATCCATTTTGTTCATACCATTCAAAAAGGCAGAATTTATATGTGGTCCATCTTCTGTAAAAGCTTCTTTTGAAATATCTCCACCTTCAAGAACAGGACGAATATTCATGCCAAATTGTTTCGCAAATTCATAATCTCTTTCATCATGTGCAGGTACAGCCATAATTGCGCCAGTTCCGTATTGAATCAAAACATAATCAGCAATCCAAATTGGCACTTCTTCCCCGTTGATGGGATTAATTGCGTATGCGCCAGTGAACACACCTGTTTTTTCTTTTGCAAGATCGGTTCTTTCAAGCTCACTTTTTAGCTCTACTTGTTTTTTATAATTGTCCACTGCATCTTTTTGAGCTGGTGTCGTGATTTTTTCAATAAGTTCATGTTCTGGTGCAAAAACGGTGTATGTTGCGCCAAAAAGTGTATCAGGACGTGTTGTAAAGACGTTAAAAGTTTCATCGCAATCTTTAATTTTAAAAGTTACTTCTGCTCCTTCTGAACGTCCAATCCAGTTACGTTGCATATCTTTAATATTTTCTGGCCAATCGACTAGCTCTAGATCATCTAGCAAACGGTCAGCATAAGCTGTTATTTTCAGCATCCATTGGCGCATTGGTTTACGGTAAACGGGGAAACCACCACGTTCACTTTTACCATCAATAACTTCTTCATTGGCAAGTACAGTACCAAGCGCGGGACACCAGTTGACAGCAATTTCAGCTTCATAAGCCAAGCCATGTTCATATAGTTTTTCAAAAATCCACTGCGTCCATTTATAATATTCTGGGTCAGTCGTATTAATTTCGCGTTCCCAGTCATAAGAAAAACCAAGTGATTTAATTTGACGAGTAAAATTGGCAATATTAAGTGCGGTAAATTCTTCCGGATCATTACCAGTATCAATTGCATATTGTTCAGCAGGAAGACCGAAAGCATCCCACCCAATTGGATGAAGGACATTTTTGCCTTGCATCCGCTTCATTCTAGACAAAATATCCGTTGCCGTATAACCTTCTGGATGTCCAACGTGAAGCCCTGCCCCTGATGGATACGGGAACATATCAAGTGCGTAGAAATTTTCTTTATTTTTATCTGTTGTTGTTTTAAAAGTATTATGTTGACTCCAATATTGCTGCCATTTCGGCTCCACTTTTTTGTGATTAAATGTCACTTTATTCATCCTCTCTTTTCCTTAAAATATCGAATTTGGGATACAAAAAAATCCCTACATCCCAACGGCTTATCGCCATGGGACGAGAGATGCTTCTCCCGCGGTACCACCCACATTAGTGTTTGACCACTCAACTTCAAAAATCCTTAACGCGGAAAACGGGGATACACCCAAGCTCCATGGTAAGTTCATCCGGATTTTGTGACTGACTTGCACCAACCGTCAGCTCTCTCAACATCAAAATAAGTGGATTACTACTCCATTTCATCGCTTTTTCTCAAAATTCATTAGCTTTATTGTAGCTGAAATTACAGTTTTTAGCAAGTGCTCTAAATATTTCTCCAACTTGCTTGCTAAAATGTGCTAAAATGAATGGAGAATTTCATTTGAAGGAGTCTAAAACTAGTGAAACAAACAAATCCATTTTTATATAGTAATGATAACAAGCGATACCATACTTGGAACTACTGCTTACGTGAACAATTTGGTCAAAAAACGTATAAAGTAGCACTAGACGGCGGCTTTGATTGCCCTAACCGTGATGGTACAGTAGCGCATGGTGGTTGTACATTTTGTAGTGCAGCGGGGTCTGGAGATTTTGCCGGAAATCGTGCGCTTGATTTAAAAGTTCAGTTTCAACAAGTTCGTGATAAAATGCAAACGAAATGGAAAGATGGCAAATGTATCGCGTATTTCCAAGCATTTACAAATACGCATGCGCCGGTTGCGGAACTTCGTGAAAAATTCGAGGCTGTTTTAAATGAACCAGGTGTTGTTGGTCTTTCCATTGCCACAAGACCTGACTGTTTACCAGATGATGTAGTAGAATATTTAGCCGAATTAAATGAACGTACCTATCTTTGGCTCGAACTTGGTTTGCAATCTGCACATGATGAAACTGGACGATTAATTAACCGTGCGCATGATTATGATTGTTATTTAGAAGGAGTGCAAAAACTCCAAGCACACAATATCCGAATTTGCACACATATTATCAATGGTCTTCCAAAAGAAACGCCAGAAATGATGATGGAAACTACCCGAAAAGTCGTTGAAAGCGGAGTCGATGGGATTAAGATTCACTTGCTCCATCTCTTAAAAGGCACACCAATGGTAGAAGATTATAAAAAAGGGGATTTGGAATTTCTAACTCGTGATGGTTATGTAAATTTAGTTGCAGATCAATTAGAAATATTACCTCCTGAAATGGTGATACATCGGATTACTGGTGATGGTGGTGTCGATGATTTGATTGGCCCAGTCTGGAGTTTAAACAAATTTGAAGTACTTAATGCGATAGATGCTGAATTAGTTAGAAGAGATAGCTGGCAAGGGAAATTTTTTCAAGCGCAGGAAGTGATAAATAAATGAATTTACGAGCAGTGCTCCCTTTCGCTCATGATACACTTCGAAAAGTTGTTCGTTCTGGTGATTATGTGGTGGATGCGACTTGCGGAAATGGACATGATACATTGCTTCTCGCAGAACTAGTGGGTATAAATGGTCATGTTATAGGATTTGATATTCAACAAGTAGCTATTGATGCGACAAGAACTCGACTAGAAAAGGCAGAGATGACTTCCCAAGTAGAATTAATTTGTGCTAGTCATGCGACAATTCCTGTTTATGCCAAACAACCCGTTCGAGCAGCAATTTTCAACTTAGGTTATTTGCCTGGTGGTGATAAACAAATTACGACAACGGCTGATTCCACCCTACTTAGCATTACTCATTTGATGGAGCTTTTAGAAATTGGTGGTGTGATTATTCTAGTTATTTATCACGGACATCCAGAAGGGAAAACAGAAAAAGAAGCGGTTGTTGCTTTTTGTACAGCCATTAATCAACAAGCATTTCATGTTTTATCCTATCAGTTTATTAATCAACAAAATGACGCTCCTTTTGTTATCGTCATCGAAAAAAGAAAACCTAGACAAAGCTAACAACGGCTTGTCTAGGTTTTCTTTTATTTACCGAAATCGTATTTATCGGCTACATATATATCGTACCAAATCATAAAGATTACTACTGTCCAGATTTTTCGGCTATAATCGAATTTTCCAGCACAATGATCATCTAATAAGTCTAGAACATATTTTTTGTTAATTAAATGATCTGTTGGTGATTCTTTAATAATATTTTTGACCCAAGCATTCATTTCGTCTTTTAACCAGTGACGAATTGGCACAGGGAATCCTAATTTACGACGATTAAGTACGTGTTCTGGTACGAATGTCGCGGCTGCCTTACGTAAAATGTACTTCGTTGTTCCTTGTGTGGTTTTCATGGTGTCTGGAATACCTTTTGCAACATTATACACTTCTTTATCAAGGAAAGGCACACGAACTTCTAGTGAGTTAGCCATTGTCATTCGGTCTGCTTTTAAAAGAATATCGCCTCGAAGCCAAGTATGAATATCAATATACTGCATTCTTTCTACCGGATGATAGTTTTTTGTTTCTGCATAAAACGGATCGGTAATATTTGTATAATCGTGTCCAGCTTGGTATTTTGGAAGTAAAATTTGTTTTTCTTTCTCAGTGAACATTTTTGCATTACCGATATAGCGTTCTTCCATCGGCGTTGTTCCACGTTCTAAGAAACTTTTACCACGCATTCCCTCTGGCATCACACTCGCAACACTGTTTAACATCGATTTAAATACTTTTGGCATTTTATTGAACATTGCTAAAGAGTTAGGTTCGTTGTAAATATTATATCCGCCAAAAAGTTCATCCGCTCCTTCACCAGATAATGCAACGGTTACTTGTTTGCGAGCTTCTCTGGATAAGAAATAAAGCGGAATAGCAGCTGGATCAGCAAGCGGATCATCCATATGCCACACGATTTTTGGTAATTCTTTCATGTATTCTTCCGGAGAAATAACATAGCTAATATTTTCTACGCCAAGTTTATCAGCAGTTTCTTTTGCTACATCAATTTCACTAAATCCATCCCGCTCAAATCCAACTGAAAATGTTTTAATAGCTGGGTGGTACTCTTTGGCAATCGCAGCAATAATGGAAGAATCAATTCCACCAGATAAAAACGAGCCTACAGGAACATCAGAGCGCATATGCATTTTAACAGAATCATACATTACATCACGGATTTCTTTCACCCATGCGTCTTCAGATTTTGTCACTGGTGCAAAAGCTGCTTTCCAATATGTAGTTATTTCCATTGGTTCGCCTATTTTTTTGATGAATTGATGACCTGGTTCCAAACGCTTTACATTTTTTGTTAAAGAATCTGGTTCTGGAACGAATTGGTAAGTCATGTAATTTTGCAAGGAAATTTCATCTAATTCCTTTTCTTTTAAAGCATGAAGAATGGATTTTTTTTCTGAGCCCATATAAAGCTTGCCATCTTCTTCTGCATAGAAAAATGGTTTTATACCAAATGGATCACGTGCGCCGTATACAAGTTCTTCTTGTTTATCCCAAATAACAAAGCCAAACATCCCACGAAGACGTTCTGCGGTTTTTTCTTTATATTTTGCATACGTAGCAATAATTACTTCTGTATCACTCTCTGTTTCAAATGTCATTCCCTCTGCAATTAATTGCTCGCGGAGTTCAACATAGTTATAAATTTCTCCATTAAAAATAATCCAATAACGTTCATTTTCATACGTTAGCGGTTGATGACCGTTTTCTACATCAATAATACTTAAACGGCGGAAACCAAATTGCACGTGGTCATCTGTGAAATAACCTTCATCATCCGGTCCACGGTGCGTTATCATACTGTTCATTTGTCTAAAGGTTTCTTTATCAGCGCCAGTAATTTCTGTAATGCGGTCATGTACGCATCCTACAAATCCACACATGGTAACATTTCTCCTCTATATACATAATCATTTTTTCTTTTTTTCACAACGTCTATCATATCATAACTAGACTTCCTTTGCACTGTTTAGGAAGGAAAAACCGAACACTCTTAAAAGAAATGTTCGGTATCTTTTATTTTGCTACTAATTTTTGTAATGCTTCTGCTTTATCTGTTCTTTCCCAAGGTAAATCCAAATCACTACGTCCAAAATGTCCAAAAGCCGCTGTTTGACGATAAATCGGACGACGTAAATCAAGCATGTGAATAATACCAGCTGGGCGTAAATCAAATAATGCATTTACTCCATCGATTAACTCTTGTTCCGAAAATTCACTAGTTCCATATGTGTCAATCGAAATCGATACTGGACGAGCCACACCAATAGCATAAGCAAGCTGTACTTCCACTTTTTTAGCTAGTCCCGCAGCAACGATATTTTTAGCAACATATCTAGCAGCATAAGCACCAGAACGATCTACTTTAGTCGGATCTTTTCCAGAAAATGCCCCGCCACCATGTCGCGCATAGCCGCCGTAAGTATCAACAATGATTTTACGACCAGTTAAGCCAGCATCTCCAAGGGGGCCACCAATTACAAAACGACCAGTTGGATTGATAAAGTATTTCGTGTCTTCATCTAAGAAAGAAGCATCAATCACTTCTGGGAAAAGATATGTGTGCAAATCTTTAGCAATTTGTTCTTGTGTAATATCGGGATGATGTTGTGTCGAAACAACAATCGTATCAATTCGAACAGGTCTATTTAATTCATCATATTCAACAGTTACTTGTGTTTTAGCATCAGGACGTAAATAATCCAGTTTTTTTGATTTGCGTAGTTCGGTTAATTTACGTGCAAGACCATGTGCTAAGAAAATAGGTAATGGCATTAATTCTTCTGTTTCATCAGTAGCAAATCCGAACATTAAGCCTTGGTCTCCTGCACCGATTGCTTCAATAACCGCATCATGTTCCCCGCCGCTTCTTGATTCTAATGCTTCATCTACACCTTGTGCAATATCTGGTGATTGCTCATCAATGGCTGTTAAAACGGCACATGTTTCCGCATCAAAACCATATTTTGCACGCGTATAGCCAATTTCTTTAATTGTATCACGAACAATTTTTGGAATATCTACATAAACAGAAGTCGTAATTTCTCCTGCTACTAAAACAAGTCCAGTTGTCACAGTAGTTTCACAAGCTACACGTGCGTCCGGATCTTTTGAAATAATTGCATCTAAAATTGCATCAGATATTTGATCTGCAATTTTATCTGGATGTCCATCAGAAACCGATTCCGATGTAAATAGATGACGATTTTTAGCCAATTTTATTTTCCTCCTTTAATTCTTTCCAAATAAGCCTCATATAAAAAGCCTTTCTCTATTTAGCACAAAACGCGCACGAATAGAGAAAGGCTATCATTATACCTTTGCTCTCATCGTTCAGGAGATAATACTCCTGCAACAGATTAGCACCTTTCACTTATATGTGTAGGTTGCTGGGCTTCAAAGGGTCAGTCCCTCTACCGCTCTGGATAAGAGATAAATTTTAATTCTAAGCTAGAATACCATAAAGTCCGACTAGATGCAATAACTAATCCGGATATTCCTTTTTTAAAATAGCTCTTTTCATCTCAAACGTTTTTGAATCAATTTTTTCTTATCATTATTTCCAACCTGTGTTATGATAGATGGATAAAAAGATGTTTTTATTTATTAAAGGAGATTGTATCTATGAGTTTAATTCCGTTATCCTCGATTATTTTTCTTGGCTTTTTAGCAGCTGTTTGTTTATTTGATTTTGTCCTTCGTTGGTACTGGTTTAAATATTTTTTAGCCGCAATGGGGTTGATTGCAAGTGGTGTCGTGTTCTTCATTAGTTTTTATGGTGGAGGAATGGCCCAAACAGAAATAGCCATCGCGATTTTCATTGGAGCTTTTGGTGAATATATTGTTTCATTAATTATTAGTCTCATTCGTTTTATCGTTAGAAAATCAAATAAACCTAAACAAAAAAAAGCAAAGACCGCATAAAAAACTAGTTCTGGTAAATTATTTCTTTTACTGGAACTAGTTTTTTTATTGCCTTCACTAAAATATTTTGTTCATGAAAAGCAATTATATTTCGTAATAAAGAAGATTTCTACTATCCCAAGTTATTATGTATCTAACTTTCTTTTGTATTAATTATTTTCATTTACTGTTTCCAGTGCTGCTTTAATAACGTTACTGGATGCGATCAAATCAGCCTTTTCTTCTTCTGTAAGTGGTGGTTTTAAAATACTTGTAACACCCTCACTGCCAATAATTGCTGGTTGACCAATATAAATTTCCATCTCTTTTGAAAAGACAGCTAGTGGGAAAACTTGTTTGGCATTAGATAAAACAGCGTCTACAATTTGCGCTGTAGCTGTTGCAATACCAAAGCTAGTCCATCCTTTACCTGTTAAAATATTCCATCCTCCGCCACGGACACTTTGCTTTAAGGAAGCTAAATCAAGTGGTTTATTTGTTTGGTAATCTAAAAGAGGAACACCACCAATCCTTACTGTTGACCAAGCAACAAATTGCGACTCCCCATGTTCACCAAGTACATAACCGTCCACACTTTTTGGGTTGATATTAAGCACCTCACCAACAACTCTTCGCATTCTTGCGGTATCAAGAGATGTGCCTGTACCAAACACACGAGAATGATTAAAACCAGATAACTTTTGAATAAGTGCTGTAATAACATCACAAGGGTTCGTAATATTTATAAAAATCCCATTGAATCCAGTTGCTAAAATTTTGGGAATTATCTCTGCTACTGCTTTACTTGTTTCAATTAATTCTTCCATTCGATCTTCTCTTAATAATGTTTCCGGACCAACTGCCATAACAATAATATCCGCATCACTTAAAGCATCAAGATCATTGGGGATAATTTCTGTATAAGAACGAGTCATTGAAGACATATCACGAAGTTCTAACGCCTCACTCATCGCCTTTGTTTCTTGTTTATCAATTAAAACAATTTCATCACAAATCCCCTGCGTCACAAGAGAAAAAGCCACATCGCTTCCAACATGACCAGCGCCAATGATACCAACTTTTCGTTTCAAATAATCCCCTCCCAATTAATTACTTGAATTTAAAGCAATTAACTCATATTTAATAATCGTTTTGTTATTTTCCCAAACTAATTTGCGAGGAATGGCTTCTCCAAGAGTTTCGCCTTCCTTTGTTTTACGAACTATAATAGGAACATCAATCGGATAAATTCGATATCCTTGTTTTTCCAATTCAAAAAAATTATCAGAAATTCTTTTTTCATTTCCTTTTGTGACTATCATTGTGTTTACTTCAAGTGGCATACCCAATTTTTCTCACCTCCAATGCTTTTATCATAGCAGAGTTTACCCCTAATTGACTAGTTTTTGTTGTTTTAAAATCCGCTCTGCTGCTTCTACTATTTTTACCATTCCTGCATCTCGCATAAAAAAACTAAAAGCAGGTCCACAAATAAGTTGACGTAGGTTTCCATTTAAAACAACTGGTCCCCTTGTCTCTAAATAATCTGTTTTAGCTTCTAACTTTTCTACTTTTGTTGTATATACTCGTTTGGTAAAAGTTCGTTCCTTCGAAGTCACAAGATAATCCGCAACAAAATAAAGTTCACCTGGGATAGCACCAGTTTCTTCCATTAATTCTCGTTTAGCCGCTTCCATGTTAGTTTCGCCTTGCTCCCCTTTACCACCAGGAAATTCTAAGCCACGTTTTTTATGTTCGGTAAATAGCCAGCCATCTAAGAAAGTTGGCACTACTAATACGTCATCAGCTTGATAGTTTTGCTTATCAAAATAAATCGTTACATCATTTTGAAGTGCATCTTTATAAGTAAACAAAATCTCACTTCCTTTTCTTTTTTCAAAAATATGGTAAGCTGTAGATAACATGAATTTTAAGGATGAATACTAATGAAAAAAATACTTATCGGAGGAATCCGACTTTATCAAAAATATATTTCGCGTTTCACTCCAGCTACATGTCGGTTTTATCCAACTTGTTCTGCATACGGGATTGAAGCCATTCAGACACATGGAGCACTCAAAGGCAGTTACTTGGCCATTAAGCGAATCTCCAAATGTCATCCCTTCCATAAAGGCGGGCTTGATTTTGTTCCTCCGAAGAAAGATAAAAACACTTCAGATAAACAGTCCAACCATCAATGCGATGCCCATCATCATCATTAATAATAGCACGAATCGCTTTATGGCGGTTCGTTTTTTCTTGCTTTTTTTGAAAGAATACGGTATTATCAACATTGGATTATAAATCGTAATTACTACGATTGACATAGTTTGCAAACAAGAATAATTTCGATTTAGAGGAGTGAATGGATTGAAAAAACGCTATTTTATGATGCTAACGGCCCTTTTATCTACTATATTAATACTTGCGGGTTGTTCATCTGAAAAAGATACAAGCAAGACTAGCAGTGATAAATTAACAGTTTATACAACGGTTTATCCATTGCAATATTTAACGGAACAAATCGGTGGAAAATATGTAGAGGTGAGTAGTATTTATCCTCCTGGTTCAGATGCACATAGTTTTGAACCAACCCAAAAAGATATGATGAAAATTGCCGATAGCGATTTATTTTTCTATATTGGTCTTGGGATGGAAGGTTTTGTGAATAAAGCAGAAAAAACACTTGCTAATGAAAATGTTAGCTTTGTCCCTACTGCTGAAAAATTAGATTTGCCTACTGATCCAGATGCTGCTGAAGAACATAATCATGAAAACGAAGAAGAACACGACCATGAAAGTGAAGAAGAGCATAACCATGGTGATATCAATCCACATGTTTGGTTAAATCCAGTTTATATGGAACAAATGGCAACGCTTGTAAAAGATCGTTTAGTGAAAGAGATGCCTAGTCAAAAAGAAACTTTCGAAAAAAATTATCAAACAGTAGAAGATAATTTAAAACAATTAGATCAAAATTTTAGAACAGTTACTAGTAATGCTAAACAAAAAGATTTTGTCACCGCTCATGCAGCATATAGTTATTGGGAAACCGAATATCAACTACATCAAATTCCAATTGCTGGTGTCTCAACTAGTGATGAACCTTCACAAAAAAAATTACAATCCATTGTAGATAAAATTAATGCTGAACAAATCCCTTACATCATGCTAGAACAAAATACTAATTCTAAAATTGCTGATGTAATTCAACAAGAAACGAATACCAAAACACTAACCTTGCATAATTTAGAAACATTAACACAAAAAGATATAGATCAAAACCGTGATTATCTTTCTATCATGGAAGATAACTTAGCAGCCTTAAAAGAAGGGCTCAATTATTAAAAAAAGGAAATGCCTCGAAATAATAGGCATTTCCTTTTTTAGTTTTCTTTTAATTTATTACGCTGGATTTTGCCAGAAGCTGTTTTTGGCAAACTAGCTACTAATAAAAATTGTTTAGGAATTTTATACCTTGCTAAATTAGTTTGACATATATTTTGCAAGTCTGCTTCATTAAAGTGAGCATCTGCAACAATATATGCAATTGGTACGCTACCCCATTTTGCATCTACTTTTCCAACGACAGCCACTTCTTGCACTGATTCATAACTGCTAATAATTTGCTCTACTTCTGTTGGATAGATATTTTCCCCACCAGAAATAATTAAATCCGAGCGTCTTTCTAATACAAATAAAAATCCCATTTCATCTAAATAACCAATATCACCTGTTTTAAACCAGCCATCAGAAAAGGCTTCTTTCGTCGCCGCTTCATTATGCAAATATCCTGGAGTTATGGATGGACCTTTTAGTAAAATTTCCCCGTCTTCTGCAATTTTCACCTCTGCCGGAAATAGCGCTTTTCCAGAAGAACCAATTTTATTCAGCGCGTCTTTTGGTGAAAGTGTTACAATTTGAGAAGCTGTTTCGGTCATGCCAAATGATTGTACTAATGGAATATTACGCATTTTACAAACTTCTAGAGTCGCTTTGCTTGCAGGCCCTCCACCAAGTAACACAGTACGCAAATTGGGGTGGTAACTTCCATCATAATTACTAAGCAGCCGCTCTAACATCGAAGTAACAACCGAGATTGTCGAAACTTCCCCTGAAAGAAGCATTTTAGTAATTTTCACCTCATCAAAATGTTCTTCTAAATATACTGGAATTCCATATATCATCGAACGCATCATTATAGATAAACCGCTAATATGAAAAATTGGTACCGCGCAAAGCCAGCTATCTTTCTCTGTTAAACCTAAATTCAACACAGATGAAACGGCACTCCACCAATGATTTTCATAAGTTTGGATGACACCTTTTGGATTTCCTGTTGTACCCGAAGTATACATAATCGAAGCCACTTTTGTTAAATCCCAATTAGTCAGAATAACAGGTTTGATATATTCACTTAACTTTATTTCCGTATAACTAATTCCTGATTCTACTTTATCCAAAAATGCATCTGAAATTAGAACTTCTTTTACTTTGGCATTTTCCAATTGGAAAGCAATTTCTTTTTTAGTCAGCCGATTATTAAGAAATAATGTTTCTGCTCCAATTTGTTGTAATGCGTGAATTAGTAAAAAAGTTAGTCGATCATTCTTTCCAAGGATAGCCACCCTATCGCCTTGTCGCACACCTCGAAAAAATAATTTTCCTGCTAACTCCTCTACAGCTTGATATATTTCTTCAAATGTTTCTGCTTTTCCTTCAAAAACGAGCGCGGTCTCTTTAGGAGAAAGCCGCACTCGTTTTTGAAGCCAGTTAGTCATGTCCATTTTTACACCTTCAAATCAAGGGAATTTTGGAAATTGGTCAAAGTCTGGATCGCGTTTTTCTTTAAAGGCATCGCGACCTTCTTTTGCTTCGTCCGTTGTATAATATAAAAGCGTTGCATCTCCAGCTAATTGCTGAATCCCAGCTAAACCATCTGTATCGGCATTGAAAGCAGCTTTGATAAAACGAAGCGCAGTTGGACTTTTTTGTAGCATTTCTTTTGCCCAGGCTACTGTTTCTTTTTCTAAATCTGCTAATGGAACAACGGTATTAATCCAGCCCATGTCCAGTGCTTCTTCTGCACTATATTGACGGCACATAAACCATACTTCTTTCGCTTTCTTATGCCCAATAACACGTGCTAAATAACCAGAACCATATCCAGCATCAAAACTACCCACATTCGGTCCAGTTTGACCAAATTTAGCATTATCTGCAGCAATCGTTAAGTCACACACTAATTGAAGGACGTTTCCTCCACCAATTGACCATCCTGCGACCATTGCAATAACTGGTTTTGGAATAACTCTAATTAAACGTTGTAAATCAAGCACATTTAAGCGTGGGATTTGATCATCACCAACATAGCCACCATGACCACGAACCTTTTGATCTCCACCAGAACAGAATGCTTTTTCACCTTCACCTGTTAAAATAATTACGCCAAGATTAGAATTATCACGAGCTAAATTAAATGCATCAATCATTTCTGTTACTGTTTTTGGTGTAAATGCATTATGTACTTCTGGACGATTAATCGTAATTTTCGCGATTCCTTCATAACTTTCATATTTGATTTCCTCATATACTTTTTCTGTTTGCCAATTAAAACTCATTGTTCTTCCTCCTTTAAATTGCTTTCCAGCCAGTGATTTAACTCACTAAGAAATGTAGTTGGTTGTTCTAAATAAACAGCATGCCCTGCTTGTTTAATGGATTGATGTGTTGCGTACGGTAAGTATTTTATCATCTCATTAGCAATGTTTTCAAATTTTACATCTAGTTCACCAGTAATTAATAAAACTGGAAAAAAGAAATTTGCTAGTTCATCCCAATAAGATGGTTGTTTTCCTGTACCCATTCCTCGCAAACTCATCGCTAAGCCAAGCGGTTTTTGTGATAATCGTTCGTTTCTTACTTTTCTTTGTTCTTCTATTGTTAGTTGTTGTTGGGAAGCAAAAAGTGGTAATTTTTCCCAGTATTGGACAAAAGCTTCGATACCCTTTTGTTCTATTGTTTCTGCTAATTGGTTATCTGCCATCATTCGGCTGGTTCGGTCAGATTCCTGCTCTAAACCAGGGGAACTACTAATTAAAATAAGTCCTTGAACCTTTTCTGGAAAACTTGCTGCAAAACTAGTTGCAACTCGCCCACCCATCGAATAGCCTAACAAGATACATTGCTCAATGTTTAATTGATGCATGATTTCCGCTAAATCTTGGCAAATATGTTCTATTGAATAGCGCTCTAACGCTTTAGGGCTAGCTGTTTTCCCGTGACCAAGTATATCAGGCGCGACAATATCATAATCCTTCTTTAATTTCAAAATAACTTGTTGATAGGTCTCATTAGTTCCAGTAAAACCGTGTAGCATCAATAATACCGGTCTATTTTCGCCACTAAAAAAGGTGGTAACATGATATGTTTGTCCGTTAATTCGCATATTAATCAAGTGCCTTTAAAGCTGTCGCAATTTTGTCCCAAAGCAATTGATGATTTGCCTTATTTTCATGACGATTCGTCTTCACTTCAATAATATCTAAACCTTTGTGGAAATTCGCTTTATCTACTGCTTCTTCTAAAGCATCTATTGACGTTGCTTCATGATAGTCAGCATCATACAAAGCAGCTGCAAAACGAAAATCTAATTCAGTGGAAGTTCCAAAAAGCGTCTCAAAATATTTTGGTTCTTTAGCTTGAGGTAAGAAAGAGAAAATTCCTCCTCCATCATTATTAACTATAATAATTGTTAAGTTCATCTTATATTTCTTCGCCATAAGTAAACCATTCATATCATGATAAAAAGATAAATCACCAATAAGTAAAAACATCGGTTGAAAAACAACACTTGCGCCTAAAGCTGATGAAACTACCCCATCAATACCGTTTGCTCCACGATTAGCCAGCATTTTTATTTTTTTATCAACTTGTGGAAAATACGTATCGACATCACGAATCGGCATACTATTACCGATAAATAAACCGGCTTTATCTGGTAATAATCGCCGTAATTCTGCAACAATTTTCCCTTCTTCTAAGGAGGTTGTATTGGCCATTTCATCCATAACAATTTGGCGAGCAGTGTCATTATACGTAATCCATCTATTCAGCCAATTGACATTTTTTACATCAGCAGGCATATGCTTTTGTAAAACATCTAGCAAGAATCGTTCATCACAGTGAATCATATCTGTTACCGCTTTAATTGGATCTTTCCAAGCAGCACCAGGATCAACAACATAAAAACGGATATTTTTCAGTGCTTCTAACCAATTTTTAAGTGGTTTAGACACTGGCATACTTCCAAAACGGATTACCACTTCTGGAGTCAGCTGAGGTAAAATCTTAGCTTCTTTCATAAATGCATCATATTGGTCAATTACCACATTATCCATTGCACCGTATGAACGTAATCCTGAAAGTGGATCCGCAATAATAGGCCAACCTAGTTTCTTCGCTAAATCAACCAGTGGCTGTTCTATTTCCTTTTTATCAATTGGTCCAACTACGAAGACACCTTTTTTTCCGGTACATTCGCGAATCATTTTTTGAATAGCACTGTCTTCTAAAACTTCATGTGTATAATAAATATGTACATGATGATGTTGTTCCCCTGTTGCAGTATATGGTGACGGCTCTAAAATCGGAACAAGTGGTTCTCGAAGCGGAAAATTATAGTGTACGGGACCACGAGGAGTCTTCATAGCAATATCAACTGCACGACTACCATGCCATTTTGCATAACGAATCATTTCTTCACTATTCTCTGGTAGAGCCATATCTGTAAAATCTTTTACATGTGTACCATACAAATGTAACTGATCCATCGCTTGCGGTGCCCCCACATTTCTTAGCTCATGCGGACGATCGGCAGTAAGAACAATTAATGGGATTTGTGATAAATTCGCTTCTCCAACAGCTGGGAAGTAGTTCGCTGCAGCAGTTCCAGAAGTACAAAGCAGAACAACTGGACGTTTAGATGCTTTCGCAAGACCAAGAGCAAAAAAGCCTGCGGAGCGTTCATCAACATCCACGTAAATTTTCAAAATCGGATGCTCTGCCATCATTAGTGCAAGAGGTGTTGAGCGTGATCCAGGGCTAATAATTGCTTCTTTCACACCAGCCTGTACAAGCTCTTCAATAAAAGCAGCTAAATAATCTGTCAGCACTTGTTCGTGGTTTGTCATTTCTTCATGCCTCCTAGTACGCGTAACATCGGTTGAAATTTAACTTTAGTTTCTTTTAATTCTTCTTTTGGTATAGAATCTCCTACAATCCCACAACCAGCAAATAATATTCCTTGCGAATCCACAATTAAACCAGATCGAATAGCCACAGCAAATTCCCCTTGGCCTTTCAAATCAATCCAACCAATTGGAGCACCGTATAGTCCTCGGTCCATTTCTTCTTTCATTCGAATAATTGCAAGACCCATCTTTTGTGGTAGTCCACCAAGCGCTGGTGTTGGATGGAGTGCTTTTACCATTTCAAGCATAGTTACATCCGGTTTTTTCTTTGCAGTAATATTCATATATAGATGTTGAATATCGCGATTTTTTAATAATACAGGTTGACTGGATAATGATAGACCCGTTGTAAATGGTTTTAAAGTCTCTTCCATCATTTGAACAACATAAGAATGCTCTTGTAAATTTTTTACATCACTTAATAATGCATTTCCAAGTTCCTCATCTTCTTCTTTCGTCATACCACGCTCTGTTGAACCAGCTACACAAGAAGAATAAATCGTATCCTTGTTTACAGCAATTAGTCTCTCTGGGCTTGCTCCAAAGAATACACCAGACCCTTTTTCAATGAGAAAGAAATAACTGTTTTCTTGTGTTTCTAGCATATTTTCCAAAATGATGGCACTATCTACTTGTCGCTGGAAACGAAGCCCCATCCGTCTAGCTAGGACCACTTTTTTTACATCCTCTGAATGGTTGATTAAATCAATAATTTCACTTGCGGTTTCCATAAAATGTTCTTTACCTAGCTCTTTAGAATCAGTTAGCAAAGCCATTTCTGCCTCATTAACTTCTTGATGAATGATTTTTTGCCATTGGTTAAAGACAGCCTCTAATTTGCTCTCCGTGTCATCCGAATAAATAGATAAGTTAACCGTTAAATAGCTTTTGCCATCTTTATTAGTCAACATAAATAATGGTAAGTAAAATAAGCCGTCTTTAAAACTCTGCCATTCTTTTTCTGTATCACGTTCCGGATCAAAAGCAAAACCACCAAAATAAAGGGGACCTGTTGCATCTACGGTTGCATTAGTTACACTTGAACGCAGTCGTTTTTCAATTTTTTCTTGCAGTCCAAGAAAAGCATCTTTTTTCTTTTCTGCCAAAAATTGTTTCGTAACGCCAAAGCCAGTCATTGTTAGTGTCATTTCTGGATTTTGCCAGAAAAATCGTTCACCTTTAAAAGCAGTACCCGCCTTTTTAAATAATTTCACTGGGGACACTAATTCATCAAGTTCTGTTACCCAGCTAAACAGGGCAGGTTCATCTTGGCTTGCGCTACGTTTCGCTTGATTAAATAAATCAAGAGGCAATTTAGTATTCATATGCTTATCTCTCCTTTTACATTCACATCTTCTATTATACCAAAAACCGAGCCAAACTGCTTGATTTGCGTTTTTTCTTCCTTTTCGGCAATAATTATTGACGTGGTTCTAATATTTCCCTAAAATGAATGGTAGACATCTGAAACATATGGAAGTGAAAAAGGAGAGAAAAACATGGGTAAAGCTTCAAAATCTGTACTTACGAAACAAACTGGTTTTCAAAAATGGTGGTCCTTGCTTCGTCCACATACACTAGTTGCTTCATTTGTTCCTGTATTTCTCGGAACTAGTGTCGCAATGAGTTATACCAGTTTTCATTTTACACGTTTTCTTGTCATGTTAGTTGCTTGTTTCTTCATCCAAACATCAGCTAATTTATTCAATGAATACTTTGATTATAAAAAAGGACAAGACGATGAACATTCGGTTGGTAACGGTGGCGCGATTGTTCGTAATGGAATGCGACCAGGTTTTATATTATTCCTTGCAATCTTTTTATACATTTTATCCATCCTTGGTGGCGTATATTTATCAATGGAACTCAATTGGTATGTTGGCTTACTCGGCGCAATTTGCATGCTCGTTGGTTTTTTATACACAGGCGGCCCGTATCCAATTGCCTACACCCCGTTTGGTGAGATTATGGCAGGATTCTTTATGGGAGGAATTATTACTTTTATTTCCTTCTATATCCAAGCAGAATTTATTAGTTCATTTATCGTCTACGTTTCCATCCCGATAATGGTGCTTGTAGGTAACTTACTACTCGCTAATAGTATTCGCGATTTAGACCCGGATAAGAAAAACGGTCGACTCACGTTAGCCATCTTACTTGGACGTAAATGGGCAACTGTCCTCTTTGCTGTTGCTTTTCTTTTTAGCTATGTATTTGAAATTTCTCTTATTTTTACTCAAAATGCGCCGTGGTGGACCTTGCTGATTTTACTTAGTTTGCCAGAAGCAATTCGTGCAGTTAAACGCTTCATCGGTAAATCGTCGCCAATCACGATGATTCCAGCCATGAAGTCCACATCAAAAGCACTCACTATTTTTGGAATTACCCTTGCAATTGCTTATCTGTTAAGTTTATTATCACGAAATCTATTTATGTAAAAAACAGGTTATCATCCCCTATGAGATGATAACCTGTTTTTATTTACTAACAATTGGTACTTGTTGCTTTTTTTGAGCATATTTTGCTAATTCTATTGATAAATCATAACGTAAAAATGGCGTAATTATATATATTCCTTGAAAATGGTCGCAGATAGAATCCATTATTTCGTAGGCCAGCTCCATTCCTTCCTCATTCGCTCTTCCCTTCTCTTCTGCTTCTCGCATGCGCTCTCGAACTTCATCTGTTAGCCTAATTCCCGGAACTTCATTATGAAGAAATTCGGCATTTCGACTTGATAAAAGTGGCATCACACCAATAAAAAGCGGAACAGTAATATTAGCATTTTGAAGTGCTTCTTTTAGTAATTTTATTTTATTTACATCATAAATTGGTTGGGTAATAATATAATCCGCGCCATATTCAACTTTTCTTTCAATCAAACGAACTGCTTTTTCTAAATTCAATACATTAGGATTAAAAGCTGCTCCGACATGAAATCGCGCTTTCTCTTTTAAAGATTTACCAGTATAGGAAATTCCGTCATTAAACTTTTTAATTAATTGTACTAATTCTACGGAGCGTAAATCAAAAACCGAAGAAGCACCTGGGAAATCACCTACTTTGGTCGGATCGCCCGTGATTGCTAGTACATCATGCAAACCTAACTTATGAAAACCCATCACATGAGAATGCATTCCAACTAAATTATGATCTCTAGTCGTCAAATGAATTAATGGTTTAATTCCGTGTTCATGTTTTAAAATTGAAGCCAGAGCCATATTGCTGATTCGCGGACTCGCAAGGGAATTATCTGAAATAGTAATAGCATCCACCCCTGCTTCATCTAAAGCTTTTGCTCCTTCAAAAAATTTCGTTGTATCAAATGTTCTTGGTGGATCAAGTTCCACTAAAACAGTGAAGCGCTCTTTTACTTTATCTAATAACCGCTCTCCTAATTCCTCATCCACTGCTTCTTCTGGTACTAGTTCTAAAATAGGTCGAACTTCCTTTTCTAAAACAGGTTTCGTTGTTTTTAAGCCATCTCGAAGTGCTTTTATATGGTCTGGTGTCGTTCCACAACATCCACCAATAATCCGTGCTCCTTCTTGTCTAAAAACCTCTCCATAATGCGCAAAATAATCTGTATCTGATTGATAAACTACTTTTCCTTCTTGCATTTCTGGCAAACTCGCATTTGGATAAACGGCTAGATATGCATGCTCATATAGCGGCACTGTTTCAAGAGCACGAGCCATATGATATGGTCCAAGTCGGCAATTAATTCCAACAACATCTGCACCGAGCGCAATTAGTTCCGCTAAAGCATCTGGCAGTTTTTGCCCATTTTGAAGCAAACCAGGTTCATGCATAGAAACATTAGCTACTACTGGTAAGTCTGTCGTTTCTCGTATAATTTTTAAAACTGTCTTTAGTTCATTTAAATCATAGTAGGTTTCCAGTAAAATCGCATCTACCCCATCAAGTAGAAAACAATATAACTGCTCCCGAAAACTACGCTTAATTTCTTCAAGTGGTGCTGCAGGAAGTCGTGCATCCGTAGCACCGTTTATTCCGCCTATCGTTCCAAATATATACGTACCCGTCCCACGTGCAGCTTCTTTCGCCAACCGAATTGCTGCCTGGTTAATTCGCTTCACTTCATCTTCTAAACCATATCTAGCTAATTTGATATAATTAGCGCCATACGTATTTGTTTGAATAATATCTGCTCCTGCGCCAATATAAGCTTTATGAATTGCGACAATATCTTCTGGATGGGATAAATTTAGCTCCTCAAAAGAACGATCTACCCCATAAGAATAAAGTAATGTCCCCATTGCCCCATCTGCAATTAGTACTTTTTCACTTAAATCTTTTCGCAAATTCAATGTGCCACACTTCCCTTCTTCACAAATGAAAGTGCTTGTTTGAAATCAGCAATTAAATCATCCACATTCTCTAATCCCGCTGAGAAACGTAATAAACCGGGCGTAATCCCTTGTGCCAAACGCTCTTTTTCCGGAACAGCCGCATGTGACATTTTTGCCGGATAAGATAAAATACTTTCCACCGCACCTAAACTTACAGAAAATACTGGTAATTCTAGTTGGTTAACAAATTGCCGCACTGCTTCTTCACTTCCAAGGTCAAAAGAGATTACTGCCCCGCCATTTGTGGCTTGCTCCACTTGAATATCATAGCCTGCATGCGTAGGTAACCCAGGATAGTGTACAGCTCGAACTCCCGGCTCCGCATTTAGAAATAATGCTATTTTTTCAGCTGTTTCAACACCTGCTTTCATCCGTACGGAGAGTGTTTTCAAACCACGAAGTAATAACCAAGCATCTTGTACACCAAGCACTCCCCCTGTTGAATTTTGCAAGAAATAGACTTCCTCCGCTAAACGAGGATTATTCGTAACGATAAGCCCTGCAAGTATATCGCTATGCCCACTAAGAAATTTAGTTGCACTATGAATTACTAAATCCGCACCTAACTCAAGCGGTTTTTGAATTAATGGTGTTAAAAATGTATTATCGACAAAAGTATAGCAACCATTCGCTTTTGCAAGTTTAGCAACAGTTCGAATATCAGTAACATGTAATAATGGATTGGACGGTGTTTCCAGATACACTAATTTCGTATTCGCTTGAAACGCATTAGCAATTTCATCAATATTAGTAGTATCTACAAAGGTATGCGTAATTCCAAATCTCGGTAAAACCTTTTCCACAAACCGAAAAGTCCCTCCATAAACATCTTTTGCAATAATAAAATGATCTCCTTTTGAAAGGGTTAAAAGCGCCGCAGAGACCGCAGCCATTCCACTTGCAAAAGCAAAACCATCTGTCCCTCCTTCTAAGCAAGCAATTGCATCTTCTACTTTATCTCTAGTAGGATTGCCGCTCCTCGCATAATCATATTTATGGTAGTTATCAAAATCATGTTGGTGAAATGTAGACGACAAATGAATAGGCGTATTTAATGCACCTGTTTCTTTATCAATACCTAAACTCGCTTTTATAACAGTGGTGTCTTGATTATATTTATTCCCCATAAGAAACCACCTCTTCCGCCACTTTATCTAGAGCTTGTGCTAAATCCGCAATTAAATCTTCACTTGCTTCAATTCCAACAGAAATTCGTAATAACTTATCTGTTAAACCATAGGAATTTCTTAACTCTATAGGTATATCCGCATGTGTTTGAGTTGTTGGGTATGTAATCAAACTTTCCACCCCGCCTAAACTCTCTGCAAAAGTAAATAACTCCAGCTGTTTTAAAAGTGGTGAAACAAGGGCGGCATCTCGAATAAAGAAACTTATCATACCACCGCGTCCAGGATAACGTACTTCCTCAATAAGAGAATGTGTCTCCAAAAATGCCGCAATTTTTTGCGCATTCTTTTGATGCTGTTTAACTCGTAGTACAAGCGTTTTCAGTCCACGAATCAAAAGCCAACTATCAAATGGTGATAATACTGTCCCTGTCGCATTTAACTGCTGAAAGAAGAAATCTCCCAGTGAATCATCTTTTACAATAACTGCACCTGCTAGTACGTCATTGTGTCCGCCAAGGTATTTTGTCGCACTATGAATCACAATATCTGCCCCAAGATTAAGAGGTTGTTGGATAACTGGTGTATAAAAAGTATTATCCACAATAACAAGCAAGTTATATTTCTTTGCCCAATTCGCTACTTTCTCAATATCAGTTTCTTGCATCAAAGGATTAGTTGGTGTTTCAATAAAAATCGCTTTTGTTTCCGGTTGAAGTAATTTTTCTAAATCAGTTAAATTCGCACCATTCCAATAAGAAAAGCCAATTTTATACTGCGCACCAAACTGTTCAAAATATCTAAACGTTCCTCCATATAAATCTTGTGAGCTAATAATATGATCCCCTGTTTTAAAAAGTTGGAAAACTAATTGAATAGCGCTCATTCCCGAACTCGTTGCAAAAGCATATGTTCCGTTTTCTAAATCTGCAAGTGCTTCTTGCAAAGCCTCTCGCGTTGGGTTTCCCGTTCTAGTATAATCATATCCCGTTGATACTCCAAGATCGGCATGCTGGTAAGCTGTAGAAAAGTAGACTGGCATATTGACAGCACCCGTTCTTTCACACTTTCTATTTCCAATTTGCGCAGCTATTGTCTCTTGTTTCAGCTTTGCCATATTACCTCTCCTCCATTCCTTATTTCTCTAATACTTGATATTCCGCACGTACTTCTTTTGTCGCTTTAATCATATCTTGAAGTGCAGCAATTGTTTCCGGCTCTTTTCTCGTTTTTAAACCACAGTCAGGATTTATCCAAAACTGTTTTGCATCAATAGCACGTAAAGCGCGGTGAATATTACTTTGAATCTCTGCTACTGTTGGTACACGTGGACTATGAATATCATAAACGCCAAGCCCGATTTCCTTATCATAAGTCACTTCTTCAAAAGTCGAAATAATTTCTCCATGACTTCTAGATGTTTCAATAGAAATAACATCCGCATCTAAAGCACTTATAGTTTCAATAATATCGTCAAAATCTGAATAACACATATGGGTATGGATTTGTGTATCGTTTTGAACCGAAGTGGTTGTTAATTTAAATGAATAAACGGCATCATTTAAATATTTTTCCCATCTTGCACGTTTTAGTGGCAATCCTTCACGTAAAGCTGGCTCATCCACTTGAATGACTTTAATACCATTACGCTCTAGTGCTTCTACTTCTTTACGAAGAGCTAAGCCCACTTGGTTAGCGACAGTACTTTCAGGAATATCATCCCGAACAAAACTCCAATTAATAATAGTCACAGGTGCAGTAAGCATTCCTTTCACCGGTCGTTTCGTTAACGACTGCGCATAAACACTTTCTTTCACGGTAATTTCTTCTGTAAAAGCAACATCGCCATAAATTAGGGGTGGTCGAACTGCTCTTGAACCGTAAGATTGAACCCAGCCAAATTTCGTCGCTTGAAAACCTGCTAATTTTTGGCCAAAATATTCTACCATATCCGTCCGTTCAAACTCGCCATGAACTAATACATCCAAATCTAAATCTTCTTGAATTTGAATCCACCGAGCTGTTTCCTTTTCAATAAAGGCATTATATTCTGCATCCGTGATATTTCCCTTCAACCATTCTGCACGGGTACTACGAACTTCGGGTGACTGCGGAAAACTACCAATTGTTGTTGTTGGAAATAATGGTAATTGCAACCAAGCATGTTGTAGTTTAATTCGCTCAGCAAATGGTAAATCTCGTTCGACTCGAATATTTTCCAAATTTGCAATTGCCGCTTGAACTTCTAGATTATTTCGATGACTAGATTCATTTAAAGCTAAAACAGCCAATCGAGCTTCTTTTAGTTCTGTTTCCACATGCTCTTTACCTAATGTTAAAGCTTTTGTTAAAACAACTACTTCATCTAATTTCTGATCAGCGAATGATAAACCGCCAAGAATGATTTCATCTAGCTCTGGTTCGCTCCATTTTGTCACTGGTACATGTAATAGCGAATTAGATGGCTGAACAATTAGTTTCCCATCAGTAACATAGTTGGAAATAGTGCTTAATAATTCTAACTTTTCATCTAAATTACTTCGCCAAACATTTCTGCCATCAACCACTCCTGCTGCTAGAAACTTATCTGCTGGAAAACCATATGTTTTTAACGCCTTTAATGACTCCCCGTGATCATGAACAAAATCAATCCCAACTGCTGCAACTGGTAAATTCACTACCTCTTCATAATAATCCAAACTTTCAAAATAAGTTTGTAACTCGATCTTTAAGTTTGGTGTTGCTTTTTGAAACTCCTTATACACTTTTTCAAATAACTGTAATTCTTCTTTAGCGAAACTTGTTGCTAAATAAGGCTCATCTATTTGTACCCACTCGACCCCAGCAGATTCTAGTTCTGTTAAAATTTCTATATAGGCTGGAATAAATTTATCCACTAATGCTTCAAAACTTTCTGCATTACTACCTTTTCCGAGTTTTAAATACGTAATTGGACCGATAAGAACAGGTTTCCCATCAATACCAAGCTCTTTTTTTGCCTCTTCGTAATAATAAAGAGCCCGATTATGCAATACTTTAGGAGTCGCATCCACAAGTTCTGGTACAATGTAGTGATAGTTCGTATTAAACCATTTGGTCATTTCGGAAGCAACTGCCTCACTTTTTCCACGAGCAATATCAAAGTATGTATTTAGTGATACTTTTCCACCATCATGCTGAAATCGTTTTGGAATAATACCAAAAGTTACGCTTGTATCAAGTACTTGATCATAAAAACTAAAATCACCCACTGGAATTAAATCAATTCCTTTTTCTTGTTGTTTTTTTAGCGCATGTAATCTCAAAGCTTTTGTTTCAGCTAGTAATTCTTGCTCTGTAATTAATCCATTCCAAAATTTTTCTAACGCTCGTTTCCATTCGCGCTTCTCTCCAAGTCGCGGATACCCCAAATTTGAACTAATCGCCTTTACCATAACTTATCACCCTATCCTTTATTTTTTTGCCAACGAAAAAACCTCCCTAGAGAACTAGAGAGGTTTGGAAGTTTCGATACACAAATACAATGAAACTTTTTAAGTCTCTCTTATCTCTCGAAGCATCACACTTCGCAGGATTTAGCACCTTTTCAACGAATTGAAAGGTTGCTGGGTTTCAACGGGCCAGTCCCTCTACCACTCATAATAAGAGTAATTTATTTAGTTTTTTATTACTTAAATTAGATTGAAGTTATCATACCACTTACAACTAAAAGCTGTCAATCATTAAATTTCGATTTTCTTTTTTATTGTCTCTTTATGTGCTCCCAAAGCTAACAACAAACAGCCAAGTAGAAGGAGTCCGGCAACTACAAAATAAAATATTTGATTTCCAAAAACACCAATCATAATTCCTGTAGCGCTTGGTCCAATAATACTCCCTAAGCTAAAGCACATCCCCACCAAAATATTTCCAGCTGGAAGTAACTCAAGCGGAGTCAAATCAGTCATGTATGATAGTCCCAGTGAGTAAAGTGATCCTAATAATATCCCCAAAACAAAGAAAAAAATCACATACATTACAGGAATTTTAACAAAAGCTGTTAAGACAAACACTATAGCACCCGTTCCCGTCAAAAGTGGTAACATTCGACCTCGACCAAATTTATCACTAATAATCCCAATCGGCACTTGAAAAATAATCGTTCCAACTGAGAAGGATGAAATCACTACCGCTATCATCATCGTATCTAAACCATCACGTAAACCTACAATAGGAAATGTTGCATTAAGTCCTGTCTCCAATATGCCGTATAAAAATGGAGGAATCATCGCAACCCAAGCCAGTTTAAAAACATCAGAAAATCGTTTTAAACTACCCCAAAAAGAAATTTTTCGAATATCTGCCTTCTCTCCAACAAAATCATTCCTAAGAAACCAAACAAATATCCAGGCAATCAATACCAATACACCAGAAAGAAAGAACGGTAAATTCACATTAATTTCTGCTAAGTTAACTAATTGCGGACCTATCGCAAATCCTAATGAAAAAAATAATCCATATAGAGCCATATTCCGCCCACGCTTACTAGGATCACTCATTGCTCCAATCCACGTCTGTGAAGAAAAATGTAACATATGGTCTCCCACCCCAATTAATAATCGTAGCACAAACCAAAAGTACAAATTAAACCAGACTGGGAAAATTAGCATTGCAATGGCAACTAGCCCTCCACCAACTAATATAATCGGCTTATAACCATACTTATGCAATGGTGCTTCAATAAATGGTGAAATAAGTAAAACACCTAAATAAATTCCTGTAGCATGAAAACCATTTATTGAAGCGCTAACACCCTTACCTTCTAAAATAATAGCAATCAGCGGTAATAGTACCCCTTGAGACAACCCAGAGATGGCAACAACCATTGTTAATATCCAAAATTTCCCTTTAGAACTCATAAACAGCCTCCGAAATTTTAATAAATAAAAAACAATGTCGAAGTTCGACATTGTTTTTTGGATGACCCGTACGGGAATCGAACCCGTGTTACCGCCGTGAAAGGGCGGTGTCTTAACCGCTTGACCAACGGGCCATATCTGGCGGAGAAGGAGGGATTTGAACCCTCGCGCCGCGCGAGCGACCTACACCCTTAGCAGGGGCGCCTCTTCAGCCACTTGAGTACTTCCCCAGATATAAAAATTCTATTCTTTTTGAAAGAATAACTCCACAGGCAGGACTCGAACCTGCGACCGATCGGTTAACAGCCGATTGCTCTACCAACTGAGCTACTGTGGAATAAAATGGGCCTAAATGGACTCGAACCATCGACCTCACGCTTATCAGGCGTGCGCTCTAACCAGCTGAGCTATAGGCCCTCAGTAAAACTAGATTCATGGTAAAAAGCGGGTGATGGGAATCGAACCCACGACAACAGCTTGGAAGGCTGTAGTTTTACCACTAAACTACACCCGCATAATAATAAGTTTTAAAAACAAAGGGCGGATAATGGGAATCGAACCCACGAATGCCTGAACCACAATCAGGTGCGTTAACCACTTCGCCATATCCGCCATAAGGCAAAAATGTTTTAAAAAGAATGGCTTGGGACAGAATCGAACTGCCGACACCTTGAGCTTCAATCAAGTGCTCTACCAACTGAGCTACCAAGCCATAATGGCGGTCCCGACGGGATTTGAACCCGCGATCTCCTGCGTGACAGGCAGGCATGTTAACCCCTACACCACGGAACCACTATTGCGGGGGCAGGATTTGAACCTACGACCTTCGGGTTATGAGCCCGACGAGCTACCAGACTGCTCCACCCCGCGACAATAATATTAAATTTAGTCCACATATCACAAGTGAAAAAAAAACGGAGGAAGAGGGATTCGAACCCCCGCGCGGTATTACCCGCCTGTCGGTTTTCAAGACCGATCCCTTCAGCCAGACTTGGGTATTCCTCCATGATAATAATAAAGTGACAAGTGGACCTTGCAGGACTCGAACCTGCGACCGGACGGTTATGAGCCGTCTGCTCTAACCAACTGAGCTAAAGGTCCAAGATTGAAAATAGCGGCGGAGGGAATCGAACCCACGACCTCTCGGGTATGAACCGAACGCTCTAGCCAGCTGAGCTACGCCGCCATAATAATAAGGCTACCATTTTCTTTCTAATAATGTGGATTAAATATGAATCAAGTGGAGCCTAGCGGGATCGAACCGCTGACCTCCTGCGTGCAAAGCAGGCGCTCTCCCAGCTGAGCTAAGGCCCCATTATAGAATAATAAATTGAATCAATCGGGAAGACAGGATTCGAACCTGCGACCCCTTGGTCCCAAACCAAGTGCTCTACCAAGCTGAGCTACTTCCCGTTTAATAAAGTGCGCCCAAGAGGAGTCGAACCTCTAACCGCTTGATTCGTAGTCAAGTACTCTATCCAGTTGAGCTATGGG